>JANQHE010000003.1 GCA_028282785.1 Bacteroidales bacterium
ATAAAAAGCTGTTAAACAGAGAACCACAAAGAAAACGCAAAGTTTCTCAAAGTAAAAAATACGAACAAAATTCAACAATTCTACTTTTTGGACAACCTCACGTGTGCAATTTATTTTATTCTTTTAAACACTGAAGTTTTTCCTTCGCTCATGAAATTAAGTTCGGATTTATTTTCATTTAATTTAAACTCATATCTATGATCTTCAGGATGTGCATGTGAATGATCGCCGCCTTCATGAGAATGGTCATGCTCCGGTACAACATGCTTCATGATGAACATGTTTTCATTGATTTCAAAAGTTCCTTTTTCAAGTAGTTCATCATTTTTATAATATTTCCATACATGATTTTCGCCTATCTCAAGAATGTAATCAATTGTATCGGTTTTGGTGTTTTGCCATTTCCCGGTCAAATCATTTTGCTTTTTACTTCCTGAATTACAACTAAAAAATGCAATTGAAATTAAAACTACAAATAAAAATAAAACTGTTCTTCTCATAATTAAAGTGTTAGTTAAAATATTCATGCACAATAATTACAGCGCTTTATGGCTCAAGATTACAAATTCTTTCATTAAATATTACTGCCTTTTTTAAAGAAAATAAGCCTTCCAAAAATACCATCTCTTTCAATTTTTTCTTTTAACAAGTATGTTAATATTCCACTTATAAGCCCGGCTAAAATATCTTTCCAATCGAATGTTCCATGTATTCCAATTAAACCTAAAGGTTCCCAAATAATTGTATATACAAGCGTAAATAATATAATCTGTTTGTTTTTTTCTTTGTTAGAGTAATTTTTAAAGGACCAAAAGAAGAAACATGCAGCAATAACCGATGCTAAACTTCCAATGGTATCAGCCAATCCAAGATCATTAATTCCATTTGCATATATGTACGGTCTGTAAAGTTGTGTCAATAATTGAGCAATTATTACAATACTAATGGATATCAGCAAATATCTCTTTTGATTTTTGGACATTATTTTAGTTTTTAATTATTACTTTTTCAATATAAACTTGCTGTAAAATATATTAAATACCACGCTTACCGGTTTAACCCGTCTGCCGAATTTATCCACCGTAGGAGGACAGGCAGGTCGCGGTTAGGCAAGTTGTCAAACCACTGCTTCACCCTTATGTTTTATGAGTTACCGCTATAAAACGAGTTAACTACTTAAGTTCAAATTTGCAAAGAATTGAATACTCCAGTTTAATTTTTTCAAATTCTATTTCAGGGTTCTTTCCAAGTTCCATTTTATCAGAATAGCCGTGAACAACAATGTTAGATAATCCGGCTACCCGGCCTTCCAGTGCTTTATAAAAAGGATTTTCTATTTCTTGAATGTAAATAGCTTTACCAATATTCTGGTTAATTGCATTAGCTAAAGATGATGCTTTATCTTTAGCTGCTTTAATTGCCTGTATTTTAACCTCCTTTTTAAATTTCCGGATTTCCGAATGTTCAATTCTATCTATTGATATGTTCGAAATTCCTAAGGATTCCAACCCTTGAAAAACTAAACCGGCTGTTTTTGCATCATTAACTTCTAATTGATACTCCCTTATCGAATGAATTTTTGAAGCTTTTAACCAATAATTTTTGAAATTACTTACCATATCTTTTATTGCCAGTTTCTCTGATATGTCAATTTCAATTTCAGTTAGTTTACCGATCATTAGCTTCTCTATTTCTTCAAGCTGTTTCTTACCATTAAAATCTTTCTCGTCGATAATAATTCTCAGATAAATTTCGTTGGGAATAACCTCCATTTCCGCTTTTCCGGTTACTTCAATAAAGTTTTGGTCAATATAATTTTTTGTACCAATCTGTGAAAAAGCAGTTAGAGGTAAGATCATTATAAGGATTAAAATTATTTTTCTCATAAAATCCGTATTTTAGTTTTGGTTGTTTACAATGGCTTTTATTTATTTCATTGTTTTGAATAACCTTTTTTATGTCATCCAAAAACGAAAGCTAATATAACAAAAATTGTCAATGAGTTACAAAACTACTATGCCTTTACATAGCAACGCGTGTTATAAGTATGGATGTATGTGTTCTATAATTGAAATTAACGAATGATTGAGAAATATATTATAAAAAAGCCTGTTTTATAACAGGCAATAGTGAGGTAAATTTTTTAATACTTTTTTAATCAAGTTGAAAAGTTCCCGATAACATTGTATAGCTTGTATATTCATTAAACAGCTAAATCTTTTAACGGTTTTAGTTCTTTTAAATATGTCATCATACCATTATAACCGGAATGATATAGCCTGTCATAATCTGTCTTGGGTTCTGGTAAACGCATCGGGTCATCTTTATCGGCCACAATATCAAAATTTACCGGACTAATTCCCAAATCGTTGATTTTAGCCGATCGTTTTTGAAGGTTGGGTGTTTTATTGAATTCAATTATCTGAACTTTCAACAAGGTTAAAAACAGGTCCTCAATATAATGCACTAGATTGTCTTTTTTCTCTTTTTTTCCTGCATTTTCGGGTGTAAATAAATGACAGCCAAAAGTTTCCCAGTTTACACCGTCAAAAAAGTTTTTATTATTCTCCACATATTTTTTATTATCAAAAACCTCCATCGGGTAGTTATTCACTGTTCCACCATCGGCATAATGATCCCCTTCGTAATCAATTGATTCAAAATACAATGGTATTGACATTGACATACGAACTGCATTAGCCACGGGCATTTCCGGTTTTGTTTCATGAGAAAATATCTCGTTGGTATGTTTGGTTATATTCGTAACCGAAACGTACAGATCCCGAAAACCGGCCTTTTGAAAATCGGAAAATGTTTGTAATCCTTTTTTGGCTTTTATATCAGCCGAAACTTTTTCGTTTTTTTGAAATTGTCCATCAATAGTATTTTTTAGCCAGTTATAAAAATAATCGCTGGTATACCAGCCATACTGCTTTATAAGCCTGCGGATACAAGCTAAATCGTCAATAGCCGAACCAAGAAATTCAGCAGCTATTTTGTGGTCAGTTCCTGCCTGATCAGCTTTTTTATCAGGAACTTTAGAAAAATCCAGCGAATCTGCTAAATTTTTTATTTCCTGTGCACTTGTGCTAATACTGGTAACTAATGCTGTAATAGCACCTGCCGAAGCCCCGGAAACCCTTTTTATTTGTTTCAAAATATCATATTCATCAGAATCTAAAACTCTTAAAGCTCCCAGATAAGCAATTCCTAATATTCCACCTCCACGAAATACAAGGTTTTTAAATGGATAATTGGACATGTTAATTAATTTTAGTTTGACAATGCTTTACTAAATTTAATCAATTTTATCCAAACCATTTATAACATTTTGTAAAATAACGTGTTTGCCAATAAGCAAGTGTTAGTAAAAGTGCTAAACCTGCCATTAAGATTTGTAAGCCCTGTTAAAAATAGAAATAATACTTTCACCTGCCTGACTGCCTAACGGCAGATAATCCGGCGGGCAGGTTGTCAAGATGAGATGTAGTTTCCAACTTGCAAAAAATGTCAAACAGTTAAGAATGATTATTTGATTTACGAACTTAAAAAGGTGAAAAGTAGTTTACCATTCTGTAAAGAACGCTTTACTTATAACCCTGGTTTTATGATATCTTAGCCTTTTATTTTATCAATTTTACAAATTCAACATCATCTAAAATATACATAAGATGCTCACTATCATTGACATTAAGCTTTAATTTCCCTTTTACCTCAAAATAGTCATCTGTTTTCAGTCGCCTAAACTGTCTCAAATGTTCAGGTAATACATTTAATTCTATTATAGTTTGAAACCCTTCTCCCGTACAAAAAAAGCACATATTCATGGGATTATACGAAAGAACAAAAACATTACCGGTTATATCTAAGGGCAAAAAGAATCCTCGAATAGCTATTGTCTGTCCGTTTAATTCTTTCAGATCATTTCCAAATTTGGGTTTTGGTAATAGTGCATTATATTTCAGCGAATAGAAGTACTTAATTTTAACATCACTAAGCAATAAATCCCAAGCTTTGTCATTGCTTAAGTTTTGCGCTTTTAATGAAATTGTGGAAATAATCGAAATAAATAGCAAAACTTGTCTTAATCTCATGAATTAACGGCTTAAAGTGAAATGAATATTGTTATTGTATGCCCGTAATGCGGGGAGAAAAGCTGCTAATAAACCTATACCTGTACAATAAGCCAAAAGAATTAATTCTTTTTGAAAAACAACGTAATGGAAATTCCGGATAAACGCAAACTGTGGCAAAAGGCCCCAGATCAGGTACGAAACTACAATTCCCGTTACCCAACCTGAAACCGCTAAAATTATTCCCTGAAAATACAGCAGAGCAACTATTTTTAAACGTGAAGCCCCGGCAAGCCGTATGAGCGCAATTTCATAAACGCTTTGATTGAAAAGGTTCAATAGATAAATAAAAATATTAAGCGAAGAAATAAAGATGATTATCAAAGCCAACAGCCTCAATGTATCCAAACCAAAACCAAGCAGAGAAATGAGCCTGTTCATTTCAATAACCGGCGAGGCTGCTTGCATATTGGTATTTTGATTAATAGCTCGTGGAAGGGTAACTGCTGCCTGAGGATTTTTATAGAACACCAGCAAAGCTGTAATGGATTGTGATGGTTCGGTTTTGCTAATTACCAGTTCGCCTCTCATTTTATTATACAATTGTGCCTCTTCTTCGGTGAGTCCTTCGCCGTGCATAAGTTCGTGTTGCAAATGTTCCAGTGTTTTATTTTCATGTTTGATACCATCACTATGCTCGTTATGTTGGTTGCCATGGCCGCAATGCTCATCATGTTCATGTCCATGTTCATGATGTTCGCAGGCTTCATTATGCGCATGTTCTCCAATATGTTCGTGTTTCTCACCATGAACCATCCAAACGCTTTCGGTAGGAGTGAGTATCAGATTATCCGTAATATTGCCCGAATGATAAAGAACTCCGGTAACGGTATAATGAAAATCTTCATGGGTATGCCCTTCTGCCATAAAACCATGAACCCCGGCAAAAGTATCACCCACTTTTAGTCCTGTTTTTTCGGCCACATTTGCTCCAATAACTGCGTCAAGAGGTTTGGCAAACTCATTTCCTGTATTAAAACTACATGCATACAATTTTAAATATTCAATATTCGTCCCAACAATTCGGAAACTCTTGTAACTATCACCCAACGAAATAGGTATAGTTTTTTTTACCAGTGGGTTGTGCTGAATTTTTTCAACTTCGTCCAAAGCTATGTTTCCTGTAGGGACATCTACATGAAGAACCGACGAAAGGATCAATTGTAAAGGGCTACCCTTTGCACCCACTACTAAATCAATACCTGCAAGGTTTGTCTTATACTGATTGTTGATAAACGTTTCAGCTTTAATAATTAAGGAAATCAAGGCGACTCCTATGGCAAATAATAATACACTTAACGCACTGTTATATGGTTTGTGAATAAGTTTTGCCAGTGAGATTTTTATAATGGTAAGCATAACTAGTTTAATTTAATTGTTTTAACAAACTCACTTTTCAAACGGGCATCGTGCGTGGCAACCATAAGTGTTACCCCATATGCTCTGCTGATACTAAGCAAAAGGTCGGTAAAACGCTTGCAGTTAGCATCGTCTAAACTCGATGTGGGTTCATCGGCTAGAAGTATACCGGGTTTATTAACCAATGCCCGGGCTATTGAAAAACGCTGTAACTCTCCATTACTCAATTGAGCAGGTTTTTTATCTGATAATTGTGCAATTTTTAAATCACTTAATAGTTTAGCTATGTAGTCCGGATCTGCTTTTTGACCAGATAATCCGGTAAAATACACCAGGTTTTTATGCATATTAAGCGCATCAATAAAATAACTTTTTTGAAATACCAAACCAATATGTTGTGCTCTGAAAATATCAAGCTGTGAAGGTCTTAAGGTATTAATCGGTGTGTTAGAAATGGTTATTGTTCCATTTGAAGGGGTCAAAATACCTGCAATTAAATGAAGCAAGGTTGTTTTTCCGCTGCCCGAGTTTCCAGTAAGCAGCCACGATTCTTTCTCACCGATATTTATATCGGCAAAGTCGAAAACTTTATTGCCAGGATACTGAAACGAGAGGTTTTTTGTTTTAATACAGTCCATAATTACTTGAATATATTTTAATGCCCATGGTTACATTCTTCAGTATGCTCATGCTGATGACCATGATGGTGTTCGTGGTTTTGTCCTATATACAGCATGAGCACCAGTCCGATAATTATCACCATTAATTGCAACGAGTTTTTTCGTATCGATTTCTCCCTATGTAGTTCGGGTATAAGGTCAGAACCAGCTAAATAGATAAACCCGCCTGCTGCCAAAGGCAATACATAAGCCGAAATATTGTTAAACAAAGCTCCCAACCATAAAGTACCAATTGCACCCGCAATAGCCGTACATGCCGCTAAAAAATTAAAGAAAAGTGCTTTTTTTCTTGAAAAACCTGCATGTATCAATATGCCAAAATCACTGATTTCCTGAGGAATTTCGTGTGCAATAACGGCTAAAGTTGTGGCAAGACCAATTTCAGGAGACACCATCCAAGATGAGGCTATTAGTATTCCATCAATAAAATTATGCAATCCATCGGTAAAAAGGCTGATATATCCCAAGGGAGCTTCTTTTTTAATTTCCTCTACATTGTGGTTGTGATGCCAGTGAATTAATTTTTCAATAATAAACATCAGCAAAATGCCGCCTACAATCAGCAATCCTATTAGAAAGCTATTATTAAGTATTTCTTGTGATTCAGGAATTAAAATAAAAAATGCATTTCCGAAAAGTGCACCCACAGCAAAACTAACAAGCACAAATACTATTTTCTGCAATAATTTTATTTTGAAAGCAAGAAATAATGCTCCGGCAAAAGAGGCTACACTTACTACAAATGTGCTAACTAATGCATTTATCCATATATCATTCATTACTATTTTTCTTTTTTAAATTGGTTCTATTAGCCTAAAGGTTTTTATCTAATCCAAACTCAAGCAATTCATTGTCAGTACAAAGACAAGCATCAAGTCCTTTCCTGATTTTATCTTCAGGCATATCCTGTCCAATAAGCACAATTTCAATGTGTCGGTCGCCAAAATGTTTATCCCAACCTGCCATAATTATTTCCTCGTTTGCCTGAAATACAGGATGTTGGTTTCGATCCTTTATGGGTAGGGATGCCCACCATACACCTGCTTTTTGAATGTTCGACATACGTCCCGCATGGCTCCATACCAGTGCATCGTTGGGTTGCGAAGCTAGCCAATAGAATCCTTTGCTGCGCAATATTCCATGGTGCCAATGTTCATTTATATACTTTTCAAACCGTTGGGGATGAAACGGGAAACGTTTACGGTACACAAATGAGCCAATTCCATATTCGTCAGTTTCCGGGATATGTTCAGATTCAAGTTCTTTTATCCATCCAGCGCCTTTTGATGCTTCTTCAAAATCAAACAATCCTGTATTGAGTATTTCAGACAGGTCAACTTTACCATGAGATGTTGTAATTATATGTGCCTCTGGGTTCAGTTTTTTCAACACTCTTTTTATTTCTTCCAGTTTATAAGTTGATGAAAGGTCGGCTTTGTTGATAACAATTACATTGGCAAACTCAATTTGGTCAGTCAGTAGATCAACAATATTGCGCTCATCTTCCTGATCGTTTAAATCACGTTCGGCAATGGTATCCATCGACATAAAGTCTTTTTCAAAATTTAATGCATCTATAACAGTTACCATCGTATCAAGCCTGCATAGTTTGGTTAGGTCCAAGCCAAGTTCTTCAAAGGAGTAACTAAAAGTTTGAGCTACCGGAAGGGGTTCTGATATTCCTGTACTCTCTATTAGCAGGTAATGGAATCTGCCTTCTGAAGCCAGTTTTGTAACTTCTTTCACCAAATCATCACGCAAGGTACAACAAATACAACCGTTGCTCATCTCCACAAGTTTTTCTTCTGTTCGAGATAGTGTAGAACCTTGTTCAACCAATTTGCTGTCAATATTTATATCGCTCATATCATTTACAATTACCGCTACTTTCAAATTGCTGCGGTTGTTAAGTACATGATTGAGCAAAGTGGTTTTTCCAGCTCCTAAAAAACCGCTCAATACGGTCACGGGAATTTTTTTGTCCATGTATATAAGATTTTAAATTTCACAACAATTATCAATACACTGGCAGTACTTTTTGTTGTACAAATGCAACGCAAATAATAAAAAAGCGGATACATAAAGCCAAAACAAAGACAATGAAGCAATTTCGGTATGATGGTTTACAATCAAAAAGCTAAGAATGCCAAATAAAATATAAAATGTGAACTTTACCCACTTTTTAGAACTGTTTTTTGCGGCAAAATAAACAGCTATAAAAGATATGGTTAAAAACAGAAAATCTATAGCACGCCACCAAATAGGGCTTTCTGCGCAACAGCTTGCTGCACAGGCCTGGGCAATAAAAATAAAAGGTGTCATTATGCAATGTACAAGGCATAAGCTTGAGCTTGCCATCCCAATGTTATCGGCTGAGATTCTCATTTCGTTTCATTTTTAATTTATTCATAGCCTATAATTAAGAACTGTTGTAGTGATATTAATTCCATCTATTATTCTGTTTGTTTATTGGTTCCTTCGACAGGTACTACCAATAATTGATAGAGATTATCCTCTAATAAGTCGTGGTCTAATTTTTTTCCTATAAAAACAAGTTTACTAAAACGGGATTCATTTCCCCATTCATCACCGGGTTCAAACATATAACTATCTCTCACTGCTTGGAAAATATGCTTTTCAGGTGCATTATCAAAGCTGACAATTCCTTTTACTCTAAATATGTTTTCGCGGTTAAAAAACAGAAAATTCTGCATCCAAAAACTGAATTTTTCCATGTCAAAACTTCCAGGAATAATGAAACCCAGGGATTTGATTTCATGTTTATGGTGCTGGTGCGTTTGTTTACTCAACATCGAGGTTTGTCTAATAACCGGGCCTTTAACAAAATTTAAATTTTGAAACGACATGGTTGTTTTTTCTATGGTTTCCCTCGAAAAAGCTTTCATGTCAAGTAAATTAACGTTTTCAACTCTCGCGTATTTAGCAGTATAAAATACGGCCATTGAATTTACGCTACCGACTATTTTTTCAAGTTCTGTCAAGTACCCGGATTGTATAGTATCCACTTTATTAAGAAGCACAACATCGGCTAAGGCAAGTTGTTTCCTTACTTCGGGTTGTTCATCCATAATGTCTTCTATATTGGAACAATCGGCCAAACAAATAACACTGTCAAGCCTAAAATTCAGCTGTATCTCTTCTGATGAAAGGAATGCCTTAATAATTGAATCAGGGTCGGCAATTCCCGTGGTTTCTACCAACAAGTGGGTAAATGGGAATTGACTGTTGAGCAATTTTGTAATTGTTTCATAAAAACCCTCGTTGAGCGAACAGCAAATACAACCATTCGAAAGTTCAAAAATGTTTTGGTCAGTACCCACAATCAAGCCTCCATCAATGCCTATTTCGCCAAATTCGTTCTCAATGATGGCAAACTTTTTTTCCGGATGGTCTTTAATCAGTTGGTTGAGAAAAGTTGTTTTTCCTGCTCCTAAAAAACCTGTTATAATTGTTACGGGGATTCTGTTATCCATATCTTTGATTAATTACATTTTGTACAATATCCTTTTATTAAAAGCTCAGCCTGTTCCGGTTTATAATAATCGGGTAAACCTTTATATTCCCAACTTACCTCAGGAATGCAAAACACCCTGCTACATCTTTGGCAATAAAAATGGGCATGTTGCTTGGTCAGGTTTTGCTTTTCGGTAATAGCATATTTTATAAGTGTATTGTCAATTACGATTTTGTGAATGACCTCTTTTGCAATAAGTGTTTTAAAAGTACGATAAAAGGTAGTCCGGTCGAAATTGCTGGAAATAGCTGTTTTAACCTCCTCTTCTGACAATGGAGTTGGAGATTCGACAATAGCCCTTATTATTTCTTCCCGGCATGAAGTTCGAATCAAGTTGTTTTGTTGTAATATTTCAGTAATCTTCTTCATGTTTGCAACAATGATTTAAATGCAACAGTATTGCAAATATAATAAACAATATAATAATTAAGTTGTTTTCTAAAACAAATAATTTATCCCAACCTATCCTGTATAGGCAGGTTGGAAACAGCTTTTTGTAAACTTAAGATATACTAGGTTTTGTGCGGTTTGTTAATGTGCTGTTATGGGAGGAATTACTTACGAAGGTGGAATAAAAACAAAATAAAGTCCATCAAATTTACACTGTCTTATCAATAAGCTAAATTCTTTTTTATTTTAATTTTATCCATCTTGTATCTGTTTACTTGTCAATAATTGTTATAACACAACAAACGTCCGTATGTAGGCTGACGTGCAGTTACAGGTTTTCGGTAGCTTATAACTCTTTTTTGATTGTATTTATTAACGATTCTACTTCTTCAAAAAGTGGCTCTACAATATCTTTGTCGAAATCATATAAATCTCCATAATCACCTTTCAATCTATAGTCAAATAGCTTTGAAAATAGCTTGCCAAATTTCTTGTCAATTATTCCGGTCTTCACAAATTACAAACCGAACTGAGTTCTAACACCATCATGAGTCTGTGTCTCAATACCATTTTTTATCAACAAAGCAATTACTGCATAAAATGAAGCATAATAAAGTCTGTTAACAGCCGTATTCCACCTTTCATGTTCAGCAAGTAATTTTGCGTCTTCCAATGCTTCATAAGCTCTATCCAGTCGATACTTGATATAATCTTCTTTGGTCATAAGCGAATACCATTGTGAGTTACATTCTTATAAAGAGGTGAATGTTTTAATTTATTATGCCAATAGAATTTCGGATAAATCAAAACGGAAATAATTTGTCCTGTTTCTAATTCAATATCATATAAAGAATCTCTGAACCTGTCTTCGATTCGGTTTGTAATTTTATTTTCATCCACTAGGATAAGCACATCCCAATCAGAATCTTCTCTATTATCTCCACGTGCTCTGGAACCATATAAATAGATCTCAGCATCAGTATCATGGTGCTGAACCGCCAATCTAATTCTATTTAATAATTCCTTTTTCTTCATACTAAAACAAAAATATTCAATTTTTCTTAATTATTATTGCAACATATTGTGCTAATTACCAATTACCGTTAAATTGCCGATATACGGAACAAAGTTCCATATTATTTCCTTTATATGGAACTATTCATCTTCTTCCCTATAAAACTCGATAAATTGTTCTTCGTCCATTAGGAACATGGATGGAAACAGCATAACTTCACCGTATTGTTCTACATTTACCTTTCGTGTTGCCAGTAAAGTATTTCCGTCGAAAACTTTTACCAGGGTAAGATCCGGTATCCTGTAGTACAATTTGTTTTTATATTCCAATCCTTCGCGGTTTACTTTGTCAGCTATTAAAAATGAAAGATTCTTGTTTTCATCTTTCTTTTCCAATTCAATAATTACAGGTCGCCCCCGCAAATCGTTTGCAGAAAGTAATCCTTTCTCTTCATTAAACCGGAATAAAATATAAGGTTGTTCCAGTTCTTTTTGGGTTGGTGTAAAATCGAAAGTGGCACTGTAATTACTGGTGAATCGTTTACCAATGAACAGCTCCAGGTAATTATTTTCTAACCTGTTCAGTTCATCAATGGCAACTTCCATGGAATTACCTTCAGGATAAAAATCGGCCATTCCGGTTAACAACTCAAAACGTTTTTCGCGAATCATAAAAATGAAATTGGCAGCCTCCGCTGCTTTTTCCTCAAATGATTTATACACAGATTTTGTTTGAGTTACCGGCACTTTAGCAAATAAAGAATCACGTTGTACACGTTTAAAAAAGGTTACTTTTTCCTTGCCAACGTATTTGGTAACACTTAAATCGGTAAATACAATTTCGTTTTCGCTTGAAGTACGTCCATAAAATTTGTTTGGAAAAACTGATTCAACCGATTTATTAACAGGTAAAATGGTTCCATTTTCAAATAATTTATTGAAATCGACATTCATTTTTCCCGAAGGTTCGATCATATAATACTGGTCAGGGTCTATGTCCCGGTAAGTTTTAATTTCAATATTGGTTATATTCCAAATAGTCTCTCTTTCCTCAGGTACATTTTCCAAACCAAGGTATTTTTCAGCATACTCAAAATAAGGACCGGGAAAAATTTCTGTTTTGGATGCTTCAACCGAAAACATCAGGTTTGTTCTTGGCAATGCATAGATAATTCCTGATTCTGATATTAAGCTATTCCTGTTTACTTTGCTTGTTCTGGTTTCTGTAGTTGATTTACAAGAGACAAGGAATAATAAGAATATGTAAGCTGTTAATTTTATTGATTTCATATATTGATTATTTACTTTTTAAACTTTTCCTTTCGGGCTTTCAGCCCTTTTCTATTTTTTACTTCTTAACACAGGGCTACACCCTGGTGTTATTACTTTACGTCCCTTTGGGACTATTTAATATGTATCAACAAAGGATGTTGTGCAACAAAATCCTTTGTTATAAAAGTAAAACTTTCATATAAGCCCTGAAAGGGCGCTATATTCCCAGCAAAAATATTAATCCCAAACATACTGTTCATCATATTCAACCTTATACTCCTTAAAAAAATCCCTTAATTCATCCTTAAATGATAATTTTCCGTGATGCTCTGCCTGGTTCATAATGTAATTCTCAACAACTTTTAATTTTGAAGAACTAACAGAGAACACTCCATAACCATCCTGCCATGAGAAATTCTTTATCCCTTGCTTTTTAATCCATTTAGAAGATGATGTTTTCATTTTTGAAATTAATTCTGCTACTGTAATGGTCCGTGGTAACGTGCATAAAACATGGATATGGTCCGGGTTTGCATATATCTCATAAACATAGGAGCCCAAATTAGCTAATGTTCCAATGATATAAGAATGTAAATCTTTTCGAACAGCATCAATAATTAATGGTATCCTCTTTTTTGTAGAAAATACACAGTGTATATAAATCTTTGCTAAACTTTGTGGCATAATATTCAGTTTTTACACTTTTAATACCTTTCGGGCTTTCAGCCCTTTTCTATTTTTTTCTTCTTAACACCGGGCTACACCCTGGTGTTATTACTTTACGTCCCTTTGGGACTATTTAATTTAAGGGGCAAAGCCCCGATATGTAACTACAAAGGATGTCGTGTAACAAAATCCTTTGTTATAAAAGTAAAACTTTTATATAAGCCCTGAAAGGGCACTATATCTCCTTTATCAAGTCATATGCTATTCCCAGGTTCTCAATTATATCCGATGCTATTAAAGCTTCCTCTCCCACCAGTTCAGAAGCAAGATCGCCGGATAATCCATGTAAATATACGCCAATAATTGCTGCCATTTTAGAATTATAACCCTGACCTAATAACGAAAGAATTATTCCGGTTAGTACATCGCCACTTCCTGCAGATGCCATTCCCGGATTACCCGTAGAATTAAAATAACAACTTCCGTCAGGACAACTAACAGAAGTGTATGCTCCTTTTAAAACAACATAAACACCATGGTTTTTAGAAAAATCTATTTGCTCCCGAATTCGTTCCAAACTTTTAGTTGACTTTCCAATTAATCTTTCAAATTCTTTTGGATGCGGAGTTAAAATACTGTTTTGAGGTAACTTTTTAATAAGTTCCCTGTTCTCCGATAAAATATTTAATCCATCTGCATCAATTACCATTGGATTAGCTGTTGATTCCAATAAATTTGCCAACGCCTTTTGAGTATTCTTCTTTGTTCCAATACCGGGACCGATTCCTACGGATGTATAATTTTCAGGATCCGGAACATTGGTAAATATCAAATCCGACCAGTCAATACTGATCATTGCTTCAGGTAAAGCCGTTTGCATAATTTCATACCCAATTTTCGGCACATGAACAGTTACCAATCCCGAACCAGTTCTTAATGCAGCTTTTGCTCCCAAAATAGCAGCTCCCATTTTTCCATAGCTTCCTGCGATTAACAACACATGTCCGTATGTGCCTTTATGCGAAAATCTGGTGCGCATTTTCAAATTTTCTTTAACAAATTCATTACCAGTAAAATAAAAACCAGATTCCTGTTTATTGATAAAATCCTCATCTAACCCTATGGGTAATACTTCCCAGTCACCAACATAATTTTCATTATCTGCCAGTAAAAAAGAAAGTTTTGGTAACTGAAAAGTTAAGGTATTTTTAGCTTTTATGATTGCTTCAGAATCATTTCCTGCGTTATCCTCTCCGAATAAACCGGAAGGAATATCAATTGCGATAATGTCAGCTCCGGATTCATTTAAATAAACAACGAGTCCTTTTGGCAAACCTTCCAGCTTTCTTGTTAAACCCGATCCAAACAGTCCTTCAAGAACAATATCATTTTGGTTTATTTCAGGAAAATCGTCTTTATTTTCAATCAATTTTACCTGAATTCCCAGGTCTTTTAACCTATCAAAGTTTATTTGGCAATCAACAGAAAGTTTATCAGAGCTCCTTAATAAATAAACATCCTTTTTATAATCTTCCAGTTGCCGGGCAATTGCTAAGGCATCACCACCATTATTTCCCGGTCCTGCAAAAATCTTTATGTTTTTATTTTTGGAAATATTTTCATTGATCCATTTTGTGATGGTCATTGCAGCTCGCTCCATTAAGTCAATAGACGCAATGGGTTCATTTTTTATTGTATAGGCATCAACATCCCTTATTTGTGATGATTTAAGTATCTTCATGTTAGGTATACTTTTTTAATTTGATTTATTCACAAACTTATGCTTTTTCGCCTTTAAAGGCTGACTAAAATCCAAATATATGAATACTAAAGGATTAACACAATGAAACCATTAAATTGATAAAAGTAGTTCTTCCAAAACAATAAATTGAAATTTTGGGTCTTGTCAGGGTCAATCTCAATATAAAAATCGAATTAATTTCTATCATCGATGTTTGCTATAATTCCATTATTTCAATCAATTAAATAGGATTAAACCTTTATTCAAAAGCTTGGTCTCAAAAAAAAGATTTTTATATTTGTCATTCTTAAAATTATGATATTGAAAATTAATATTAACTAAAACTAAATAATTATGTTTAAAGGACAACCAAAAGGTTTAATTGCTGCAGCACTTGCGAATATGGGTGAGCGGTTCGGTTTCTACACGATGATGGCTATCCTTGTATTATTCTTACAAGCTAAATTTAGCCTTGATGAAACGAATGCCGGTATCATCTATTCAGTATTTTACTTTTCTATTTATATGCTAGCACTAGTTGGTGGTATAATTGCTGATAGATTAAAGAATTTTAA
Source organism: Bacteroidales bacterium (assembly GCA_028282785.1). Lineage (GTDB taxonomy): Bacteria > Bacteroidota > Bacteroidia > Bacteroidales > UBA12077 > UBA12077. The sequence continues at coordinate 15,366 of JANQHE010000003.1, forward strand.
AGGAACAATACTGGTTGGTATTGTTACTATGACGATCGGATATGTTATACTAGCTTACCCTACTCCGACACCTGTACCAAATCAAACATTATTCTTAATACTTTCATGTATTGCTCTTTTTGTAATTGCTTTTGGTAATGGTCTATTTAAAGGTAATTTGCAGGCTTTAGTTGGTCAGATGTATGATGATCCTAAATTTGACAAAGTTAGAGATGCAGGATTCCAAATATTTTACATGTTTATTAATGTTGGTGCTGTTATAGCTCCTTTTACTGCGGTAGGTATCAGAAACTGGTGGTTACAAAAGAATGGATTTGAATATGACGCTGGATTACCTGCATTATGTCATCAACAAGTTCAGGGAACTTTAACAGAACAAACTTCTGCTGCATTTACGGAAGCTGCTAATGCCGCAACTATTAATGGAAATGCTGCAAACTTAAGTGAATTTGCTAATGAGTATTTAAATGTATTTACTACAGGATTCCACTATGCATTTGCAATTGCAATTGGTGCAATGTTAGTTTCATTGGTAATTTATTTATCAAATAAAAACCGTTTCCCGGATGTAAAAGCTAGAGCTGCTGCTGCTGCTGGCGCAAATGAAATTAAAATGGACCCTAAAGAAGTTAAGCAAAGACTTTATGCTTTATTTGCAGTATTTGGTGTTGTTATTTTCTTCTGGTTCTCATTCCACCAAAATGGTTTAACGCTTACTTATTTTGCTAAAGATTATACTGATTTAAGTGCTATTAATATCAACTTAGGAGGTATCAAGCTTGTAGGTGCTGAATTATTCCAATCGGTTAATCCTTTCTTTGTTGTATTCTTAACTCCAATTATTGTTGGTTTATTCGGATATTTACGTAACAAAGGAATCGAACCTAGTACTCCTAAGAAAATTGCTATTGGTATGTTGATTGCTGCATTAGCATATGTACTTATGGCTGTAGGTTCTTCTGATCTTCCATTATTAAGGGATCTTAAAGCACAGGGTGGTTTGGACCAATCACTTAAAGTGACTCCTTTCCTATTGATCGGTACATATTTCATTTTAACCGTAGCTGAGTTATTCATCAGTCCTTTAGGAATTTCATTTGTTTCTAAAGTTTCTCCTCCACAATACCAGGGTATCATGCAAGGACTTTGGTTAGGAGCAACTGCTGTAGGTAACCAGTTATTATTCATTGGAGCAATTTTCTATGAAAGTATACCAATTTGGGCAACATGGACAATCTTCGTTGTAGCTTGTTTAATTTCTATGACAACTATGATCGTTATGTTAAAATGGTTAGAAAGAGTAGCTAAATAATATTTATTTCATATCATTCAAAACCGTCTCTTTTCGAGGCGGTTTTTTTATTCGTATCCCCTATCTTATTTAGATTCTTTCCTATTTAATATTTTTTTAACATAAATTTTTGAGTGACTTTTTTAGGTCGCAAACGTTTGAAACAAGCTTTTCAGGCGTTCGTTGTTTATATGCAATTCTCTGCAATACAGATACATACAAGACTTTGTTTTATTTTTTATGTATATTTGAGATTATTAAAATCTTAATAAAATATTTCATTTTTCTTAAATAATGTCCATGAAAAAAGAGAAAAAAACACTGAGCTTCTGGCAAATATGGAACATGAGCTTTGGATTCCTTGGAATTCAATTTGGATTTGCCCTACAAAATGCCAACGTTAGTAGAATATTTCAGACCCTGGGCGGGGAAGTTGAAAATCTTTCTTTGTATTGGTTAGCTGCACCTGTGACTGGTTTAATAGTACAACCCATAGTTGGACATTATAGCGATAAAACCTGGGGACGTTTAGGCCGCAGAAGGCCATATTTCCTTGTTGGTGCAATATTAGCAACCATAGCTTTATTTTTCATGCCTAATTCACCTATGCTATGGATTGCCATAGGAATGCTATGGATAATGGATGCGTCGATCAATATTTCTATGGAGCCATTTAGGGCCTTTGTTGGTGATATGCTACCTGCAAAACAAAGAACTCAGGGATTTGCTATGCAGAGCTTTTTCATTGGAATTGGGGCTATCGTAGCTTCGGTATTACCCTGGGTAATGACAAACTGGTTAGGCATTGAAAATACGGCTCCTGATGGAGTAATTCCTCCTTCGGTTAAATTCTCATTTTATATAGGAGGCGTTGTATTTCTATTGGCAGTTGTATGGACCGTTTTTTCTACCAAAGAATATTCGCCAGAAGAACTGGCAAGTTTCGAGGATCCTGAAGCAACCGATGAGGTTCATGAACAAGGAAATACGGTTTTGGGAGGCAAGTGCATTAAAATAGGTCTAATACTCACACTTTTAGGTATATTAACAACTGCAATTCTATATTATTTTAAAGTTGACAAAGAGGTATACATCTTATCAATAGGCCTTTTAGCATTTGGTGTATTCGAAATACTAGCCGGATTACTTCAAAAAACCGGAAGTACCAAAGGCGGTTTGGTTGAGATCATGAATGATCTTAATGCAATGCCAAAAACCATGAAACAACTTGCTGTTGTTCAATTTTTTTCGTGGTTTGCTCTCTTCGCAATGTGGATTTATACAACACCGGCAATTACCGAACATATATATAATACTTTACCAGGCACTTTAGAATATAATGAAGGGGCAAACTGGGTGGGAATTTGTTTTGGTATATATAACGGAACGGCGGCCTTATTTGCCTTTCTTTTGATTACCTTATCAAAACTTACAAATAGAAAAATAACTCATACAATATCTCTATTAGTAGGAGGAATAAGCTTTATTTCTATATACTTTATTACAAATAGTACTATTTTATTGATTCCTTTCATAGGAATCGGACTTGTTTGGGCTAGTATTCTAGCTATGCCTTATGCAATTCTTACTGGCTCATTACCTTCTAACAAGATGGGTATTTACATGGGAATATTCAACTTTTTTATTGTAATACCTCAAATAGTAGCTGCCAGTATTTTAGGATTCTTTATTAAAACATTATTTAATAATCAATCTATATATGCACTTGTACTTGGTGGTATTTCAATGATACTTGCTGGAATATTAGTTGTATTTGTTAAAGATGAAGATTAAAATGCAAAACATTGAGGCTATTATTTTCGATTTAGATGGTGTTATTGTAGACACTGCCAGATTTCATTACCAGGCCTGGAAAAGATTGGCGCAAGAGTTAGGATTCTATTTTTCTTTGGAACAAAATGAAAGATTGAAAGGTGTTAGCAGAATGGAATCTCTTGAATTACTTTTTGAGTTTGGAGAATTACCTCTTCCTTCGGAAGAAGAAAAGGTTCGGTTAGCTACTAAAAAGAATGACTGGTACAGGGAAAACATACTTAAAATGACACCCAATGATCTTTTACCCGGTGTCGGAAAATTCCTTAACGAACTTAAAGAAGCAAATTATAAGCTTGCCATAGGATCATCAAGTAAAAATGCAGGTACAATTCTTTCCAGAATTGGGTATGATAAGTTCTTTGATGCAGTTGTAGACGGAACAAAAATTACAAACTCTAAACCTGATCCTGAGGTATTTCTAAAAGCTGCTGAAAAACTTGGTATGAAACCGGAAAAATGTGTTGTATTTGAAGATGCGCATGCAGGAATTGAGGCTGCCAAAAGAGCTAAAATGAGAACAGTTGGTGTGGGCAGCAAACAGGTATTATTTGATGCCGATATTGTAGTACCTGATCTAAAAGATATTAACAAAAAAATTATTGATGAACTTAATTAAAACAATTTTAAAAAGATCTTTCAAATGAACGAGTATTTGAAACATGACGATTGGTGTATAATTGAAGAAGGATTTAATCCGGAAAATCAAAGATCTTCGGAGAGTATATTTTCATTGGGAAATGGTCATATTGGCCAAAGAGCAAATTTTGAAGAGCAATATAGTGGTGACAGTTTACAAGGAAATTATATAGCAGGCATTTACTATCCGGATAAAACCAAAGTCGGATGGTGGAAAAATGGTTATCCCGAATATTTCGCAAAAGTACTGAACGCACCAAACTGGATAGGAATAAACATCAAAGTTGGGAATGAAGATTTGGATCTTTCCAAAGTTAAGATCGATAATTTCAAAAGAACTCTTAATATGCATGAAGGATACCTGGAAAGATCTTTCACAGCTGACTTTGGAAATGAGAAGGTTATAGAAGTTAGGGCTAAAAGGTTTATTAGTATACTTGAAAAGGAGTTAGGATGTATCAAGTACGAGATTAAAAGCATACGTGCACATGACAAAATATCGATAACTCCATATGTTGACGGTGATGTAATTAACGAAGATGCAAACTACCAGGAAAAATTCTGGGAAGAATTAGCAGTAGAAAGCCGGCCCGGAGAAGCTTATGTAACACTTAAAACTAAAAAACTGGATTTTCACGTTTGTACCAGTATGAAGTTTAATATTGAAAAAAATGGATTGGTAGTTACAGGTGCTGTTAAAGAGAAACAAAAAGAGAAATATATTGGGCAAACCGTTGAACTTGATATAAAACCGGAAGATACAATAACAATTTATAAATATGCTGCAATTACTCATTCAGAAAATCATAGTAATGATACACTAACCATTGCAGCACATAACATTTTACAGAGGTCATACGAAAAAGGATTTGATAAACTTTTTAAGTTACATGCAAATGCATGGAAGTGCAAATGGACAGATAGTGATATCGTAATTGAAGGCGATGTTGCAGCTCAACAAGCAATTCGATTTAATATTTTCCAGCTAAATCAAACCTATACAGGTGATGATGAAAGATTAAATATTGGACCTAAAGGGTTTACCGGAGAAAAATATGGAGGTAGCACATATTGGGATACCGAAGCATATTGTTTACCTTTCTATTTAAGAACATCTGATAAAAAAGTATCAAGAAATCTATTGTTATACCGATACAGACATCTTCAAAAAGCAATTGAAAATGCCGAAAAGCTTGGCTTTACCGGCGGAGCCGCTCTATACCCTATGGTTACAATGAATGGTGAAGAATGCCATAATGAATGGGAAATTACTTTTGAAGAAATTCATAGAAACGGAGCTATAGCTTTTGCAATTTATAATTATACTCGTTATACAGGCGACGAAACGTATTTAGAAGATTACGGACTTGAAGTGTTAATAGCAATTAGCAGATTCTGGGCTCAACGTGTAAACTTTTCTAAAGCGAAGAATAAATATGTGATGCTGGGAGTTACTGGCCCTAATGAATATGAGAACAATGTTAACAATAACTGGTATTCAAACTTAATGGCTTCATGGTGCCTCGACTATACTATAAAATCCATTACTAAACTTCAAACTGCCAATCCGGAAAAATATAAGGCTTTAAAAGAAAAAATAAACTTTGATGAATTGAAAGAAGCTGGAAAATGGACCAATATTGTTGATAATATGTATTTCCCAGAGAACGAAGAATTGGGAGTATTCTTACAGCAAGAGGGTTTTATGGATAAAGAATTGCTAACTGTCGATGACCTAAAACCAGAAGACAGACCTATAAACCAAAAATGGTCATGGGACAAAATATTGCGCTCATGCTTTATTAAACAGGCTGATGTTTTACAAGGAATCTATATGTTTGAAGATAATTATGAAGACGAAACAATTAAACGGAATTTTGATTTTTATGAACCAAAAACAGTTCATGAATCTTCACTTTCTCCTTGTGTACATACTATTTTGGCGGCTAAACTAGGTTATAAGGAAAAAGCTTATGAATTATACCTTCGAACCGCACGTTTGGACCTGGATGATTATAACGATGAAGTTCATCAGGGATTACATATTACAAGTATGGCAGGAACTTACCTTTCTATTGTAGAGGGATTTGGCGGAATGCGTTTAATTAATGATGAATTACACTTTAATCCTTTTATACCAAGCAAATGGGATTTATATTCGTTCAATGTTAAATACCGAAACACTCTTATAAAAGTTGAAGTTACCAAAGACAAGGTAGTTGTATCAAACCAAAAAGGTGAAAAACTAAGGGTTTTTGTAAGCGGTGTGGAATATAAAATCAAGGAAAAAGAATCAAAAACATTTTATTGTAATTAATTCATAATTTTTTAGGCTTTCTCATTTATAGATTTGCGAGAGTTAATTTGAACCAACCAAAAAACGGCCCGTTAAAGAGCCGTTTTTTATTTTGTTATCTGTTTTAATCTCCAAAACTGATTCCAACACCTCTTGCATTCCTCATTAATGCTGTGTCAAGCGTAACGAAATTAGGTTCTTGAATTGCCTCCTTAAAAGGAACTGAAGTGATATGTGGATGTCGGTACGAAACCATTTCACCAAACTTCCCTTCAAGCACCATTTCAAATACATGAACTCCAAATTGAGTAGCTAGTACGCGGTCGTAAGCAATTGGTACACCGCCTCTTTGTATATGCCCCAACACTGCCTTACGAATGCTATGTTTTATTCCGGCTTCCTTTAATTCCTGAACTAATTTTGTTGCTGCACCAGCAAGTTTTGCATTGGCATAACCAATTTCATCATTCTTTTCCTGAGAAACCTCTTTTCCTATTGCGTGTGCTCCTTCGGCAATAACAATTATTGTGAAACCCCTGTCTCTTCTAAACCTGTCGTTGATTTTTTCAACTACCGTATTGATATCATAAGGAATTTCAGGAATCAGACAGATCTCAGCACCTCCTGCAACAGCAGCATTCATCGCAATCCATCCTGCATCCCGCCCCATAACTTCCAATACCATTACACGGTTATGACTGGCGGCTGTTGTTACCAATTTATCAACTGCTTCCGTAGCAATTTGAACCGCAGTTTGATAACCAAAGGTTGTATCTGTAGCAGATAAATCGTTATCAATCGTTTTGGGAACACCAATAATATTGAGCCCTTTTTCATATAAAGCTTGAGAAATTCTCTGCGAACCATCACCACCAATATTAATAACCGCATCAACACCCATATACATTAACTTACGGATCATCTCTTCAGAACGATCCACGGTTGTCCATTTGCCATCTTTATCTTTAATTGGCCAGGCAAAAGGGCCTCCCTTGTTTGTTGTTTCAATTATTGTTCCTCCCTGGAAATGAATTCCAGCAACAGCTTTCTCATCCAAGATTTTAACCTCAGTTGGTTCCCACAATATTCCATTGAAAGCCTGGATACTACCTAAAATCTCCCAGTCACGCTCCTGAGATGCCCTTTTTACTATAGCTCTTATCACAGCATTAAGTCCTGGACAATCTCCTCCAGCAGTTGCAACTAATACACGTTTCATTGTAATCTTTTTTTAATGATTATTAAACTAATTTTTACTAGGGAAGAAAACGCTCTATTCTCTTTAATTAGTCTGCTTTTCATGCAGTTTTTCATCAAAATTTTATTATCTTTAAAAGGCAAAAACTAATCTTGTCAAAAATAACAAAATGCCTTGATATATCACAATTTAAGAAGCTTATAATTACAAAAATTCAAAATTATTTAACATGAAAAAAATTAATTTAACAAAAAGGATTATATCCTTGATAATGTTAACTTTAGTATTGGTGTTTTTAATTGGGTGTGATCCGGCTACAACCAACCAAGGTCAAAGCGTTGAATATAAGAAAGTTGAACATGTTGATTGGAGTAAGAACCTGAGTATTTACGAAGTTAATATTCGACAGTATACTCCGGAGGGAACGTTCAATGCCTTTGCTGAACATTTACCAAGATTAAAGGAACTGGGAACCGATATTTTATGGTTAATGCCAATTCATCCAATTGGAGAAAAAAACAGAAAAGGTACCATGGGGAGTTACTATGCAGTAAAAGACTACTATGGAATTAACCCGGAATTTGGAACTGAAGAAGATTTCAGAAACTTAATAGCTAAGATCCATGAAATGGATATGTATATAATTATCGATTGGGTTGCAAATCATTCAGCCTGGGATAACCAAACTATTTTTGATCATCCTGAATGGTATATAACAGATTCCACAGGTAATATTATACCTCCTGTTGCAGACTGGTCTGATGTTGCAGGATATAATTATGAAGTTCCTGAAATGCGTGATTATATGATTGATGCATTGAAATATTGGGTAAAAGAATTCAATATCGATGGTTACAGGTGTGATGTTGCGGGAATGGTTCCTGTTGATTTTTGGAACAGAGCAAGATACGAGCTTGATCAAATAAAACCTGTGTTTATGCTGGCTGAAGCTCATGAAGCTGAATTACATGAATATGCTTTTGATATGACTTATGCCTGGTCGGATCATTTCTTATGGAACGAAATTGCACAAGGCAAAAAAACAATTGACGATTTAGTTAAGCAATTCGAAAAAATCAATGAGGAATATAATTCATCTGATTATAGAATGAATTTTGTTAGTAACCATGATGAAAACTCATGGAAGGGCCATGTGTTTGAAAGAATGGGAGAAGCTTCGAAAGCATTTGTTGTTTTATCGGTTACTATACCTGGTATGCCATTGGTTTATAGCGGACAAGAAGCTTGCCTGGATAAAAGATTGGAATTCTTTGAAAAAGATACGATCAATTGGGAAAAAGATTGTTGCATGGATGAGTTATATACTGCACTTTTAAAACTTAAGAAAGAAAATCCTGCTTTATGGAACGGAGATTTTGGTGGACCAATGGAAAGAATTGCAACCAATGCCGATGATAAGATCTTTGCCTTCTCAAGAATTAAAGATGATCATAAAGTAATTACAATATTAAACCTTTCTGCAGAAGAAGTTGAATTTGAATTTACAAATCAAATCGATGGCTCAAGTTTGACTGAATTATTTACGGAAGAAGAGTTTGTAAACAATTATAAATTAGCAGCCTGGGATTATAAAGTTTATAGAACCAATTAAGCATTATTAACTAACTAAACCTATAACACAAACTTCCGAAGTATATAGATACTTCGGAAGTTTTTTATTTACCTTTTCCAAAACTTTATAAGTTTTAGAAAAGTTCACATCACATTTATTTTTCGATTAAAACTACCGTGTTTTTTGATTGCTTAGCTTCGTACAATGCAAGCTCTGCTCTCTTTCGAACATTATCGGGACTATCACTTTTCTGACAACTTGTAATTCCCATACTTATGGTAAGGTTTATACCATGATTATTTAATTGAAAAGTATGATTTGCAATGGCTCTTCTTAATCTGTTTCCAATTTCCTTTGCTTCCTTTGATCCTGTGTTTCTAAATATTAGTGCAAACTCATCGCCATTCTTATACCTAAAAAACATGTCTGATTTTCGTATAAAGTTCTTTGTTATATTCACAAATTGTTGAAGTAAAGCATCTGCTTTATCATAACCATAGTGATCATTGTAATTTTTAAACCGGTCAATATCCACTAATACAAATACAAATGAATCAATATCAGGATCTTTAATAAGAAATTTTAGTTTCTTTTTTAATTCCCGGTGATTGTATATTCCTAAATCATCAGAAAAAGCCAGGCTTTTTAGACTGGCGATTCTACCCCTAAATCGCCAGTAAGCCATAAAAAACCCAAAGGAAATCGATATGAAGATTATTAACAAACTATAAAAACTAAAACCTCTCATTAAACTATATTAAAATGCTTATTAATTTTTTATCAACTTACCACTATAAACTTTACCTGATGAAAATAATTTATAGAAGTATATTCCTGTTCTTAAGTTAGTCGCATCGAACTCAATAATGTTATCCCTTTCTATCTTTTGTTTTACCTCCAGTTGTCCGTTGCTATTATAAATATAGAGTTCTGCATCAATCATCCCAGAACCTACGTCAAATCTAAACCAATCTGATGAAGGATTCGGATAAACTTTAGCCCGCAGGTACTCTATCCTCTCATTAAAAATTGAAGTTGGTAGATCAGGCTGTGTTAGTTTAATATCAGTATAAAATCTATATTCTCCTGCTCTTACTTTTATCATCTCTTCTGTATTACTAATGGTGAGAGTATCTCCCGAATATAATTCATACCAATCGCCTGTAGCAGGAAATGTTGTACTTACATATAATGTTGTTAAATCAAAGTTACCGACAATAACAACATTCATTTCATCATCATACAAGTTGATCGTTTTCGCCTTACCATCCTCATTAATTGTAAAATCGGTAGTTTTAAACACATCATAATTTTGTTTCAAATTATTTAAGGTTTTATATACCTGATATATTCTAAATCTATCATCCTCATTGAAATACTCCCAGTGTATAGGCTTATTTCCTACTCTACCATTATAATCGATCGAAATATCATATCCCAACTCGCCAAATTGCCAAATCATTTTAGGCCCCGGAATTGGAATAAAAAAGTTAGCAGCGAGTTCTATTCGGGATAATGCGGTTGACAATTCAGTTATATCATAGCTTCCATATGTATCACCATAGGTAATATTTCCATAAACAAGTCTCTCTTCATCATGGCTTTCCATATAACTGATCAAATAAGGATTGGTCCAACCTCTTTCCTTATATGATCCCCAGGTAATGTCCGAATCTTTACCCTTTGTAGCATTAGAATATTCATGATTAATATTTCCCCAAAGCATGATCCCGTAATCTGACAGTTCCTTTTCTTCAGTGTTATCGGCCAGATGTTCCAGAATTACATAAGCGTCGCTGTTAACCTCCCAAATTTCATCTGCCATTCTTTTTAGGATTGCAATCCGGGCACCGTCATACGCCCAACCGTCTCCTGAGGTATTCGTAAAACCTTTAGTAAAATCAAATCTAAAACCATCCACTTTGTAATTTTCTAACCAAAAAGTATTTACACTATCAACAAATTCCCTGGTATAATCACTTTCGTGATTAAAATCGTGTCCCCATGAATAACTAGTATTTGGTGATGTTTGATTATACCATGGATTTTCTGCAGTAGGCTGACCGTAATCGCCTGCACCGGCATCAAAATACATTTGTACCAAGGGTGACTGACTGTATGAATGGTTTAAAACCATATCGATAATTACAGCAATACTTCGTCCATGACATGAATCTATAAACGCTTTTAAATCTTCTTTGGGGCCGTAATACTTATCAGGAGCAAAATAAAAACTAGGATTATATCCCCAACTTTCGTTTCCTTCAAATTCATTAATTGGCATTAATTCAACGGCATTTATTCCAAGAGAATCCAGGTAATCCAGCGTATCAATTAAAGTTTCATAATCATGATTTGCTAAAAAATCACGAACCAATAACTCATAAATAATAAGATTTTTCTTTTCAGGAGCTACAAATCCCGTATTTTCCCATACATATTCCTGCTGGTTCAATTCCAATACTGATGCAACTTCCGTTGTTTTGGATTCGGGATAATCCAGTATTCCGGGATAAGTTTCTTCTGTTATATATTTATCATTCGGATCACTTGTTTTTTCCGTATAAGGATCTGCAATTCTTATTTCTCCATCAATGTAGTACTGAAAAATATATTCGTGTTGTGTATTCAGATTTCCAATTGACAACCAATAATACTCTCCATCGGGAGTTCTGTTCATAATGTAATCTTCATCAAGAACCCAGTTATTGAAATCACCAATAACAAAAACAATTTCTTTATTAGGAGCAAATAAGACTAAACCTACCGAATCATCTGCCAAATAGTTTATTCCTTTTACCCAGCCTTCCGGCAGATCAGCCTCCGGAATACTCCCTCTCACGAAATAATTTACCGAATCAGCAATTTCTTCAGTTGTATTCTTAGCAATAATCTTTATTTGGTGAAGTCCGTCAACATTTTCCGTATGTAAATAATCTAAACCAGTACCTGTAACTTTTGTAACTTCAACATTATCGATTAACAAAATCATGCTATCGGATTCATTCGATGAAGCAGTGATCCGGATTTGTTCACCAGACTGAATAATATAGTCATTTGAAGGTGAAGTTATACTTAAATTCAAGCCAGCTTGATAAACATCTGCATAGATATCACCGGCATCTGCTTCTCTACCAGTTTTTGAACCATCCGAATTTCTGAAAACAAAAGCCATTTGCAAGACAGTGTCCTCTTCTTCAACACCATAAAATTCGTTGATACTTGGACTAATTTTCAGTTTATATAAATTATCTGAGACTTTTGTAAGCTGTGCTTTATCAGTATTCTCACTCCATTCTGCAATTACATATTTCCAGTTACTCGGACCTGTACTCTCGTTCGTAATTACACCGGTATGTGCATAAATATCACCATCGTAATCCATTAATCCCTGATTACCTTCATCAGCATGAAAATAAATTGTTACGGAATCACTTTCTAAAGGAAATTCCGGGTCAGTAGTAACAACCTGAGAATATCCTTTCCCAATAACAGTTAATAGTACTAAAAAAGTTATAATAACCTTCAGCTTCATATGCCCCAACGTTTTAATATTCAATCTATTTATAAAATATTATTTTTCTAAAATCAGAATAATAGCTTTTGTAGAATCCAGATCAAAAACCAGTTTAGAATTTTCAACTTTAAAATGATTTTCATTCAATGCATCAATATATGCACCTTCAAAATTTACAGGAATTTCTATTGTTTTAACTTCATCTGATTTATTGAATGCGACGATTATTTCCCTTGATTCATTTTTTCGGCTGTAAGCTAAAGTTCTATTTTCATCGTCAACTAATATAAACTCCAGCTCACCATGAACCAATACGGGATTTGATTTTCTAATTTTTATAAGCTTTTTATAAAACTTTAAAAGTTCAGTGTCCTGCTTTACTTTGTCAACTTTACGTTCCAAATCAAATGGGTGCATTACTTCATCATCATATTCAATATCTTCCCAAACCATTGGTTTGCGAGTACAAGGATCGTCGGATCCCCACATACCAACCTCATCACCATACCAAATATGAGGAGCGCCGATATAAGTATATTGATGAATTAACAACATCTTCTGAATTTCCCGGGTTTTTGCATCGGGTTTATCAATTTTATAATTCTGATTTTCCCAGGGTTTTGCTCTATATTTATATTTTCCATTATTGTAAAGAGATGTTGATGTTCTTGGAGCGTCATGACTTGCCGTAAGATTCATCATTGCTTTCATGTTTTCCAATTTAATCTCGTTGAATTCCTCTTTAAGTTTTGCAACAAACTCACTTGGTTTCATTTGTTCAGGAGCATCTGCAAAGAAGTTTCTTGCCGGACGATACCAATGATAATGCATAACAGCATCAAATACATCACCTTGCAAATAGAATTGTGGCATTAAAAGTTCATCCGGCCATGATTTCCACCAGATCTCACCAACTAAATAAGCTTCGGGGTTTATACTCCTAACTACTTTTCTAAATTCCTTCCAAAATCCAAGTGGTACTTTTTCTGCAACATCTAAACGAAAACCGTCTATTCCGTCAGAGGGATCGCCGTCGCCATTAGGATCAAGCCAACGTTTGGAAATATTAAAAATATGTTGTTTTACAGCTTCACTATGCAAATTTCCCTTTAAAGGAATATCTTCATGAGTACCTATAATATCTTTTTTCATTTCAGGCATCGTTTGTACTCCTGCCCAACCATTGTATTTAAATTCATTTTCTTCGGTTGATGGATCATCAAAACTTATAATTTCAAACCAATCAGCATATTCCGAATCTTTACCTTTTTCCTTAACGTCTTTGAATGCCCAAAATTCTTTACCTGTATGATTCCACGAATAATCCATAATAAGCTTTATGTCCCGGGCATGACATTCTTCAATTACTTTTAAAAATAGTTTATCTGCATTTGTCCACTTCCATGTAGCAGGGTCAACAGGGTTTTCCGAGTTTATAAGTTCAATATCTTCTTGAGGGTTAGGTCCGAAGTTTCTATCAATGTGTCTCCAGTGTCTTGGATCATATTTATGTAAAGAAGGAGAGTCGTTTAAAGGATTAAAATATATGGCGGTAACTCCAATTGATTTTATATAATCCAACTTATCTAAGACACCTTGTAAATCGCCTCCAAACCGTCTTAACTGTAAATTGTTCCATTTATCCGGCAACGGAGACTGATTGAAATATTCGTCCGGTTTGTACCAGTCACTATTCCATGCTGTTACACTCCAATTACCCGGTATACTATCCGGATATGTACCAACAATATCATTTGCAGTAGGATCATTTGTCGGATCACCATTTCTGAACCGTTCTACAAAAATCTGGTACCAAATTGCCTCATGGCTCCATTCCGGAACATAACTTATATCTTTTACAGATACTGTTTGTTCTACCTTTGTGCCCTGGTTGCAAGCAAAATTAAAACCTACAACAAAAAGAACTAATAATAAAATGTTGGATTTCATCTGTTTAATATTTTTAGTTATCTGAAATGAAGAAACAAAACTTGTCTGACTCAAAGCAGGATTTCCTCACATTCAGTATCTCCTGATAAATTTTAACCATTTTTACTCTTGTAATTTTAAAATGTTAAAATTCATAGTCGTTTCATGTTTCTTGAAGTTTGGGTAAAAAAAGCCCGCCAATGGCGGGCCATTTATCTAAATTTAATATTAGTTAACAGTTATAGAACCTGTTCCGTTAATGAAATCAAGCTCTACAGTATTTGATCCTGCTGTAACAGACACCCTTGTTTGGTCCGGCCCTGTTCCACGGAATTCAATATTACCACTCAGAATAATAAACTCTGATTGCCACCAATCGGTAAAGTATGAATGCCACGCATACATTCTTATTTCATCAGCAACCAGGTCTTTTGTTAATGTTAATACCTGGTTAGTGTTATCCACTGTAAACTTGGCATCAGGATTTGCCGTATCCCAACTTCCAACAGTATTACCTATTAAATATACATCAGGTTCAGTAACAGATATTTTATTTGCATCTAAATCGACAACAACCATATAGTAACCAGCTGTTCCTGGAACCGGAACATTCTTAGTACCTATATTGTATTCTTCACTTACTACTTCAGTATCGGATCCAAAGTCTTGCCCCCATGCCTTTTCAGGTGCAAACTTAAATCCGCCGGAAGCATTCATCCATACAATTTTCCAGAATAAATTTTGATGGCTATGAACAGGTATCATTGGTAAATCGGTATTACCCCAATCCCAGTCACCTACACCATCACCTATCATATAAAGCTCCGTTTTTATTTCTTCAATTACGTACGTACCCTGTTTAAGGTTAACTGTAATTTCAAACAGTTTTTCTCCACCATCATATTGAATGTTACCATTATACCCTTTAGGTCCTATTGTTCCGGTGTTACCATCTCCACCTAGATTACCCCAATCTAAATCACCCCAACTTTGTTGTCCAATAAACTTAAATGCAGCACCATCTTTTAGAGTAGCCTGAATAGTGAATATTCCCTCACTTTCCTTAGTAAAAGCAACAGCATTATTTGCATCCCAGGCTGATACGGATGGATCATAATCACCAACTATATATAGGTTATCATAATCATAGGTGTACGTTTCTGCTCCAAACACATATTCTTCAATTGTAAGCATACTTGTTAAATAGTTCGCTTCAATTTTATACCATCCTGAGGTACCTGTAAAAACAAAGTTTTTCATATTATCTCCAGCTGCACTTACATTACTTGAATATGTAATCAGGCTTCCAGAATTATATGTATTATCTAAGGTATCTTGAGCCTTTAAGAATCTGAACTTCATATTATTTTCCAAATATGTAAATCCGGTATGAACACCATTATCACTATACATTAGCAATGCTTCCGAAGCATCCCAATCTACTGTTGTTGCACTACCATAGATATACATAGTTTCCGAAATTGGAACATCCATATAAGTTGTCACGGTAAAAGGTAATGATTCGGTAAATACTGAATCCAAATCATTATGAACAAAAGATTTAATCCTTAATTGCAAATCATATGTTTGAACAGGACCATATCCATTAGCAAGAAGTTCTGTATTTAAATTTCCCTCTGTAATTATTATGAATGTATCAGATGTGGTACTATTTTCGAATTCCATATAAGTACTAAAATCTCCTCCTAAATCAGTTACCTGAATGGAGTAATGAGTAACCAAACCTTGCCCCTCGTATAATTGAGCAGGTTTCCAGGCTAGCGTATCCCACGCAACAGATTCATTTAATTTCAGAAGCGTAGCAGTTGTGTTATCAATACTATCTACAATCTCAGGGACCACATTATTATAAGTAGATGGTGCCGGAGGATCATCAAAATAATCCTTTTCACAAGAGTAGATAAAAACAACTATTAATGCTATCAGTAAATATTTTATCTTATTCATTTTGATCAATTTAAATTATTTATTTAGTAACTAATACCATTTCAATAGACTTTTCATCTAAATCTACTGTTATTCTATAATTTCCAGTTTCCCCTTCAAACCTATAGTTAGGGTCATCATGGCTTTCCTCCGGTGCTAATAAATTTGTTACCTCACCGGTAAAATAATCATATCCCCATTGGTCGGCAGACCAGGAAGGTTCACTGAAGAAACGGAAATGTCCTCCATTAGTAAACTCGGTAGTAACCTCATAAAGTTGAGCTGCAATACCGGTTACTTCAACTGCTTGTTCCGGAACCCAATCACTTACTGCTGTTCCGATCATATAAATTGGATCAAAAGCATTAAAAGCAGTTACATCGAGACTAATTGTATTAGTGTATACCGGATCAAAATTTGAACCAATTGTAGCCTTTACTCTAAGCTCAATGGAAGCTTTTAATTCGGGTTTAAATCCATAATTAAGAAAAGCTGTATTAAATTCTTTAACAGTTAAAGTATCTGTTAATTCATTAATTAATGTTGTTACAATTGATGGATCTGCAAATTCATTACCTGCCGTATCCAGTTCCAGAGTATAGGTGACAGGTGTAGTTACACCAAAATCAACTGCTGACCAAGAAAATATATCAAATGTATCTGTTTCATTTTCTTCTAATAATACATATTCCGAATTTGGTAATGCTTGTAAAGTATTTGATGCAATATTATCCAATAGAACAGCAGTAGGATCATCATCTTCACAAGACATAAACGTCGCCAGAATAAGTATAAATGCTATTATAATATTGTATTTTTTCATTGTATTTTCTTATTTAATTTTAATATCCAGGATTTTGTACCAAATTAGGATTTGCATTTAAATCAGAGGAAGGAATAGGAAATAGTTTATACTTGTCATCTGTAGATGTTCCGTCCTTAACTTTTCCTTTCCAAGGCCATATGTAATTACCACCGGTAAATTTATCATATCGTATTAAATCTGTTCTTCTGTGCGCTTCCCAATACAACTCCCTTGCACGTTCATCAAGAATAAAGTCTAAAGTTAACTGACCAGAGGTAATATCTCCCGAATCATCACCATAAGCTCTTTCTCTTAATTCGTTTACATAATTAAGAGCTGTAGTAACATCTCCACCTGTACCTCCGCGTAATACTGCTTCTGCATACATTAAGTAAACATCTGCCAATCTAAACATAGGATAATCGGTATCTGTCCATTCATCACTTGAAGCTTGAGCTCCCGTTGAAGTTACATTTTTAAATTTAACTAAAGCATATCCATGTTCAAATATTCCAATATCTTCAATTTCTAATGTATGGTCACCAATATAAACCATTGATTCCCAAACTTCATTTGCTCCATTTGCATCTTCAAAAGTTCTTGCTCTCTCATCATTATTAAGTGTAAACTTGTCAATTAATGCACTTGTAGTTCTAAGACCTCCCCAACCATCTGAAACACCATAATTAGTCAATAAATCAGACATGGTTCCTCCAATAGCTGCATGAACTAAAAAATTAGTACCACCCCATGATTTAGTTTGCGCTCCATCGTGTCGTACAGCAAATATTATTTCATTAGTTTGTAAATGGTTATCGGCTAAGAATAAGTCAGCATAATTTGATGATAAACTATAACCGGCATCAATAATTTTATTACAATAAGTAATACATTCGGTATATTTATCCTGCCCAATATATACTTCTGCATTTAAATAAATTTTCGCTAAAAGCATCCACGCAGCTGCTCTATCAGCTCTACCATAATCAGAAGCTCCCGGTTGCGCCATAATATTTTCTATTTCAAGCAGCTCAGTTTCAATATATGTAAAGAGGTCGTTCCTGTTAGTTTGCTCTGGGAAAAAGGCCCCTGCATCATCATCTTCGGTAATAAATGGAGGATTTGCGAAGAAATCCATTAAATACCAATATGATAAAGCTCTTAAAAACCTAGCTTCCGCTGTATGTACTTGATATGCGTCCAATCCATCTGCTCTTCTGATAAATTCGTTGCACAATGTTACTTCAAATACCAATCTATTGTATAAACCTGCAATAAACAGGTCTGCCGCAGTCCATGTATGATAATGGAAATCTTTAATGGTTTTATCATTCCAACCAACAACAGCTTCATCAGTTGTTAATTCCTGGGCCATCCAAACTTGTCTTAAGAAATGAGATTCACCCTCGTCTCCAACTAATATATCCCTGTCACCAGCTGGTCCTTGTTGTCCGGTTACTGATAATCCGGCATAACACTTAGCTAAAAGTTGCAAATATGCCGATTCGTCTTCGAATACATTATTAGGTGTTAATACATCTTTATCAATTGGTTCCGTATCAAGATCATTAATACAAGACACAACTAACAAGGATATTAACAGCAACCCTATATAAGTTATTTTATTAATTTTTATATTCATGATATCTATTTTTTATTTTTTATTAAAATCTTGCACTTAAACCAAATAGAAAGATTCTCGGTCTTGGATATATATCATTATCAATACCTGAAGCGGCAGTTGCTCCACTACCGGTGAAACCTACTTCAGGATCCAATCCTTCATACTTTGTAATAGTAAAAGCATTTTGAATAGTTGCATACACTCTTAAACCTAAATTACCCAAAACAGGTTTAACTAAATCATCTAAAGTATACCCTAGCGTAATGTTATCAATTTTCAGGAATGATGCATTGTGAAGATAGTAATCAGAGTTTGCCTGCATTGCGGTAAACTCAGTATTATAAATATCAGTTGTTAGATTGCCAAGATAATTGCTTGTAAAGATATTATCATATCTGGCATTATTAGAACTTATATTGTCATAAACATAATTATTAAAATGCGCCCGTGCACTTAAACTGAAATCAATATTTTTATATTCTAATCTTGTTGAAAAACCTAAGATCATATTAGCTGCAGGGCTTTCTGCAAAATATTTATCGTCGTCGTTAATAATTCCATCATTATTTCTATCAACATAAGCTCCTTCTATTGGTTTTCCATTCGTATCGTAAATTTGTTCGTAAACAAAAAATGTATTTACCGGGTGGCCAACTGCATGTTTTTGAATTGTATTCCCTGTTGCACCAGAAATACCACCAACATCTACACCTGTATAACTTGGGTCATCAAACTGAGTTAGCTTTGTTATTTCATTATCATTGTAACTAAAGTTAGCTCCGATTTGCCAGTTAAATTCATTTTTATCATATGCAATTGCATTTAATGTCACTTCAAAACCTGTATTCTCCAGGTTACCAACATTCGTAACTAATTTATCTGTAAAATTACTTCCCATGGCAACCGGAACTTCATTTAACAGATCTTCTGTTTCTCTTTTATAAAATTCCAACGATCCGTTTAGCCTGTTTTTAAATAAACCAAAATCCAATCCAACATTATATGTTGTGGTTGTCTCCCATTTAATATTTGGATCGTAACCACTTGGTCGAAGTGTATAATAAGTTACATCTCCAAAAGTGTAAGTCGAATTTTCATCACTAACTACAAACAGTGGCATATATGAATAATAATCATCTCCAATATCTTGTTGACCTGTTTGACCGTAGCCTAATCTTAGTTTTAAATTACTTATGGTTTCAATATTCTGCATGAAACCTTCTTCAGAAATTCTCCAGGCTAATGCTACCGAAGGGAAAAGTCCCCATCTGTTATCTTCAGAAAATCTTGATGAACCATCTTCTCTAACTGTAGCTGTTAAAAGGTACTTATCCATGAATGTATAATTTAATCTTCCAAAAAATGAAATTAAATAGTACTCTTTTTTACCTTCAAGAACTTTGCCTGTGCCATCTTTAAATAAAATATCGTCCTTATTTGTATCCCAGAAATGCTGCCATGAATAACCTCCCATAACATCAATTTTACTGTTGATTCCTGCAAGTTCTTTATTATAATTTAAGTAAAAATCAAATAATTCATTCTTTTTTTCCTGCGTATAGTGCTTTTGGATTTCTGTTCGACCATAAGTATACCATGATGCATTAGGATCAATATCTTTATCTCCCTGCGCGTCTGAATAATCATATCCAACTTTCACATTAGCTTTTAACTCAGGCAAGAAGTGAAATTTATACTCTATCTGAAAATCTGCTATATACCTGTTAACGATGGATTTATCATAAGTATAGTCCAATTGTGCAACCGGATTATTTGTTGCAAGATTATTAGGTGTATTGGAATTATTTAACCATGCAAAATACCCTCCATATAATCCAGTTTGATTATAAACAGGCTGACTAGGGTCCATTCTTATTGCTCCCCCAATAGCACCTTTATCTGCAAATCTATTTTCAATGTAAGAATATTTTAAACCAGCACTTATTTTTATGTGATCATTTAATAAAGATGGAGTTAACCTGATATTACCTGTTGCTCTTTCATTGTTGCTGGTTTTTAAAATACCATCTTTATTCGAATAACTTCCTGAAACTCTATATGGTATATTATATGCAGAACCTGATAAACCTAAATTATGTTCCTGCCCATAAGCAGTCTTAAAAATTTCGTCCTGCCAATTTGTATTTGCAGTTCCAAGTTTATTAGTTGCTCCTGAAGATATAGTACCATTAGCTTCCAGGCTAGTTACTAAAGTTCTGTATTCATCAGCAGAAAGTACATCAACTGTTTCTTTAACCTGGCTAACAGAAAATTTAGTTGAGTAATCAATCTGCATTGGCATGTCTTCTTTACCTTTCTTAGTGGTAATGATTATTACACCATTAGAGGCTCTAGAACCATAAATAGCAGTTGCCGAAGCATCTTTGAGTACCGTAAATGTTTCAATATCATCAGGATTAATAGAGTTTAAAACATTACTCATACCTGAAATATCTGTATTTTCAACAGGCACTCCGTCAATAACAAACAAAGGATCATTACTTGCTGTAAGTGAAGATCCTCCACGAATTCGAATAGTAGACTTGGATCCCGGTGCACCACCCTCTGAAATTACAGAAACACCGGCTATTTTACCAGTGATAAGCTCTTGAGGTGATGTAATTGATCCCTGGTTAAAGTCCCGGACAGATACCGTAGAAATTGCACCGGTAGCATCTCCTTTTCTAACTTGTCCATAACCAATAACTACAACCTCATCTAAATACTCCACTTGCTTTTCAAGTGCAATATTTATTTCCATTCTTCCATTCACAACTACTTCTTGCGCTGCATAGCCTACGTATGAGAATACAAGAATTGCATCTTCGGGAACGGTTATTTCATAGTTTCCTTCGATGTCCGTAATTGCACCT
This sequence comes from Bacteroidales bacterium, assembly GCA_028282785.1. Classification (GTDB taxonomy): domain Bacteria; phylum Bacteroidota; class Bacteroidia; order Bacteroidales; family UBA12077; genus UBA12077. The sequence goes on from JANQHE010000003.1 coordinate 36,891, forward strand.
ATCCCAGTATTTTTTTCTAATATTGTTACACCAGGTAATGATATACCTTCCTCTGCATCAGTAACATTACCTGTTACTTTTATTTGTGCTAACAAAATCCCTGGAATAAGAATTTGAAAGAAAATTAAAATTAATGTTAAACGAATTTTTTCCATCATGCAATTATTATTTTATTAGGGTTATATTTTACCTATAAAATTACAAAACCAAGAGTCAAAAATCAATCACAACAATATCTATATCAGATTTTTACAAGTAACGCTTAATTCCACAAGGGTTATTTCAAACGTTTGCGAAATAGGTTTACGGAATGCTTAATTTTTTGTTAACTTTTTTGTTTTTCCAAACTTTTTTTTAAATTTTCATTAAAATGTTTGAGGTTTGAAATAGTTTTCCTTACTTCATAACAAAAATTTAACATAAAAAGTTGAGATGAAGGGACATCAGGTTACCATAAAGGATATAGCTAAAATATTACATATTTCACCTTCCACTGTTTCAAGGGCATTAAAAGATCACCCCGATATTAATCCTCAAACTAAAAAAAATGTACAGGAATTAGCTAAGAAATTAAATTATAAACCAAATCAGATTGCTTTAAATCTATTACAAAAAGAAAGTAAAATAATAGGTATTATCATTCCTGAAATAATTCATTATTTCTTTTCAACTGTAATAAGTGGTATTGAAAAAATTGCAAATGAGGCAGGATATCATATTATAATAGCACAGTCTGATGAATCTTATCATAAAGAAGTCGAGAATGTTCAAACCTTATTATCAAGTAATATCGATGGCTTTATTATTACCATGGCTAAAACAACTTTGAACTTCGATCATTTTAAGAATGTTGAAGAAATAGGAGTTCCAATGGTTTTTGTAGACAGATCCTGTGATATAGTAACAGCTGATAAAGTTTTAGTTGATGATTTTGATGGAGCTTATAAAGCAACTACTCATTTAATTGAAAATGGATGTGTAAATATTGTTCATTTGGCCGGCCCTCAAAATTTAGATATCGGAGTTAAAAGAAAAGAGGGGTTTTTATCAGCCCTTAACGATGCTAATATTGAAACAAAAGACTATTCAGTACAAATATGCGATAGCCACGATCATGCAATAAGGTTAATTCCTGAATTACTAAGTAAATACAATAATATTGATGGTATTTTTGCAGTAAATGATCTAACAGCTGTTGGTGCAATGAAAGCTGTTAAATCAATTAACAGGAGAGTTCCTGAAGACGTTGCAATATCCGGTTTTACAAATTCTTTTATATCATATATTGCTGATCCTGAATTAACTACAATTGACCAAAAAGGTTTTGAAATGGGGCAGCATGCTGCACGTATGCTGCTAAAAAGAATAAAAAGCGATGAAAATTATGGCCCGGTAACCACAATTCTTAATACAGAACTGGTTGTACGAAAATCAAGTTTAAAAAATAAATAACATTTCTTTTCTAAAATAATTGCTTCTGACCTTGTTGGTTTTTCCGTGTACCATCGTAATATCCATGGTACTCCTTTTGAAGTATAATTGCCTAATCCCGAATTATGATATTTTAATCTTCTATTTATATTATTCGTTTGTCCAATATAATATCTTGATAACTTTGTTTAGTGTAATATATAAACGAAATACATAAAAACCTGAAAATCTTACAAAAGTGTAAGTAATGTTACCCGTACTAATAATTATCTGACAAAAAAACGTACTATTGCTTTTGATGTTATAAATGAGTTAAAAGATTCAAATGTTTAACTGTTGCCATAACTCCTGAATTTTGGACACCTTCTATAAACGACACTGCCATTTCCGAAACTAAAAAAGGATCTTCTCCATAATACTCAAAGTTTCTTCCACAATGAGGTACTCTATAGATATTCACTTCCGGAGCTAAAAGTACGCCTATTCCTTTTGATTTTACTTCTTTAACTATTGCATTTCCTACAGTTTGAATAAGATCAGTATTCCAGCTTGCCGCCATACAAATACTAGCAGGAAATGCGGTTGCCTTTCCATGACCTTTTACTCCCATTGGTCCATCAGCCATAAGTATGTTAGGAATTTAAAATTTATCAAGACCTTTAATATGAAAATTACGATAACCTGAAATCATTGATATTTTTTCTGCAATACTTAATTGATTTACAATAGAATCGATATTATTTTATCTAACAGACTGAGAAGAAACTACAATAGAAATAAAAAGAAATAATGTTGTTAAAAATGTTTTCATCATTTAATTTTCCTCTATATAAATATTATTCATTTAATGATTTTTACATGTTTGGATAAACTATTTTATTGATGCCTATCAAATATATTCAGCACCCTGTTTTTTAAGTCAATTTCTGAAAATCCAAATTTACTATCAAGTACAAATGCCGGGGCACTATAACCAAAATGATTCAAACCAATTATATTTTCAATAGCGCAAATATCTGCTAATGCTTGTGGCAAACCAGATGATATACCTATTATATTGCTATTTTTATTTATAAGCGAATGAATATATTCTTTTTCCTGATCAAGTAATATTCCAACAGATAAAACCGATACAACATTAACTTGCAAAGATTTTTCTTCTGTAATCAATTCTGCAACATTAACACCCAATGAAGCTTCTGCCCCGGTAGCGATAATAGTAATATCAGGCTTTTTATGAAATCCATATACAATTTCTGCACCCTTTGTATAATCCTTACCGGTATTTTTATTTGAATTTGACAATGATTTTATATTTTGCCTTGAAAGAATTAATGCGCTTGGAGTTTGTATATTCCTTAAAGCCAACTGCCATGCATTATTAGTAGCTAAAGAATCTGCTGGTCTAAGTATTATCAAGCTTCTCTCTCCTGAATGATTTCGAAGGTGCTCCATTAACCGAATTTGAGCTTCATGTTCGATAGGTTGATGAGTTGGGCCGTCTTCTCCAACCTTATAAGAATCATGAGTCCAAATATAGATAACCGGCAATTCCATTAGAGCTGCCATCCTAACCGCTGGTTTCATATAGTCAGAAAAAACAAAGAATGTTCCACATACCGGGCGCACACCCCCATGAAGGACCATTCCATTTGCCAAACACGCCATAGTTAACTCCGATACTCCTGCATGTAAGAAGGCCCCACTAAAGTCATCTTTCCTTATTGCTTGTGATTCTTTTAAAAATCCATCTGTTTTGTCACTATTTGCCAAATCAGCAGACATAACAAGTATGTTTGTATCTTTTTGGGCTATTACTTTTAATATTTCACTAGATGCTTCACGTGTTGAAATGTCTCTCTTCTGAATAATACTATTTAAATCAATACCTAAGGATTCTAGATTTAAAAATTGTCTGAGCTTTTCATCCAATATTGGGTGCTCTTTTTTCCATATACTTCTTTCATTTTCAAACCGTTCTACGCTAGCCCGTTTCAATATTTGTATTCCCTTATAATACTCTTTGACTTCCGGTAGAATCTTAAATGGTTCTTCAGTGCAACCTCCTAGATTAACCAAAGTGGTTTTAAAACATGCTCCAGCTTTTGACAAAGGTTGTCCATGGGTTGAACACTTCCCTTCGAAACTATCCCCATTCTCATCTACAGCTCCTTTACCCATGATTGTTTTACCGATAATCAAAACAGGTTTCTTTTTTTCTTCATGTGCTGTGAATAAAGCTGAACGAATTTCAACCGGATTATTACCATTGATTGTAATCACTTTCCATCCCCAGGCTCTATATTTCATGGCAGTTTTTTCACTTGTCACTTCACTCACCAGTGTGGATAGTTGAACTTTATTTGCATCATAAAACATGATTAAATTATTCAAACCCAAATGCCCGGCAATACGTCCAGCACCTTGCGATACTTCTTCCTGAATGCCGCCATCCGAAATAAAAGTATATATTTTATGATCAATCCAGTTACCAAACCTTTCTGCTAAAAATTTCGCTGCTATAGCTGCACCAACCGCCATTACATGCCCTTGGCCTAATGGTCCTGATGTATTTTCCACTCCTCTCTTTATATCTAGTTCCGGATGTCCAGGAGTCGAGCTTCCCCACTGTCTAAACTGTTTTAAGTCTTCCATAGAATACATACCAGTTAATGACAGTTGAGCATATAACATAGCAGACATATGCCCTGGATCTAAAAAGAAACGATCCCTAAAGATCCATTGAGGGTCATCCGGGTTGTAACGCAAAAACTCCGAATAAAGAATTTGTATAAAATCAGCTCCACCCATTGCTCCACCAGGATGTCCAGAGCCTGCTTTTTCTACCATGGCCGCACTTAAAATCCTAATATTATCAGCGCATCGTGTAGCAATATCCATTGAATTATTTTTAACCATCTCCTCAAATTATTTTTTTTGAATACTAAATCTAGGAACAGATTTCTTTTCGATAACTTGATTAAGATTACTTAAGTCATCAAAAATACCTAAGATAAAAGCCCTGTTTTTCTTCCACTCTGTTTCCAGATCATTAAACCTTTTTTCAGCACCGTATACAATTTGCATTCCGGCCTCATCAATCTGTTCTATCAAGTAACCATATTGAGAGTCTATTCCACTTGTATAATTAATTACATCCTGAATGGTAGTCTGCTTTGGCTGAGTAAGCACTTGCTCAACACTATCTATTTTTAAAAGTATATTCTTGGAATATTGCTGAATTTCGTCAATGCTATGTTCTTTATTAAAACAATTAAGTTGCTCGCGAATATGATTTAGCTGGTTCAATTTTGTATGCATATCCGTTAAACTTAAAAAAGCTTTCTCCATTATGTTATACTGGTATAAATACTCATCCGTAACAGAATACTCTGGGTCGGGATACACATTTACTTCCTTTAAATAAGATTTGTTGTTAACTGTTAATTTAACCTTGTATTTACCAGGTAATACTTTAATCCCTTTATAACCAGCAAAGAAAAAATAAACACTTTTTACTTCCCTTGATTTTGTTCTTAAATCCCAAACAAGTCTGTTTAATCCATGATCTATGTTCTTTTTATTAATATCCATAGTTCGAATTAACAAATCCTTCTCATCATAGATCTGGCATTTTATTGAAGCTTTAACAAGGTCAACACTGTTTGGCAGGAAATAATATATAATGGCTCCGTTTGGTGGATTTTTTGCCAATAGTTCGTCTCTTATACTCTTTTGAGATATTAAATAAGCGTCAGAAGGAGAAAACAAACAAGGTTCTGAATGTATATCCGTCATAATCTGTTGTCTTAACGGAGAGATATCGTCGAGAATCCAGAATGCTCTTCCTTCAGTAGCAGCAACTAAATCAGAATGCTGTATTTTTAAATCAGTAACAGGTACAACTGGCAGATTTGATTGCAAAAATTGCCAACTGGCTCCACCATTCTGAGAGTAATATACACCAGAAAGTGTTCCTGCAAATAATAACCCCGGTTTTACAGGATCTTCTCTCACAACTCGTACATAATCCTCAGATGCTATGCCTTTCACAACCAGTTCCCAGGTTTTTCCTCCATTAGTTGTTTTATAAATGTAGGGCTTTAAGTCATTAAATTTATGCTTCAAAATAGAAAGGTAAACTATTTGGCAATTATGTGGCGATACTTCAATCGTATTAATTATTGCTTCTCCCAATCCCTTGGGTGTAACATTTTCCCAATCATTACCATCATTCCTTGTAACATGTACAAGTCCGTCATCAGTACCAGCCCAAATAGTACCTTTGTTATGTGGACATTCAGCCAAAAATGTAATAGTATTATACAATTCGCCTCCTGCACCTTCGTTTGTAAATGGTACGCATCCGGGTACTTGTTTTTCTTTTTGATTTCGCGTTAAATCAGGGCTGATTTCTGTCCATGTTTTACCCTTATCGGGAGATTTCATCACAAACTGTGCTGCATGATATAATGTATTGTCATCATGTACAGAAAGCAATACCGGAGCATTCCAACTAAATCTATATTTGATCTCATCCCATTTTGATGCTAAATCAAAACGCGGGTAAGCTCCTATATTTCTTGTGCTCTCATTAGCTACATTATATTCTGTTAATCTTCCTCCTGTGGAATAAATCAAACCAGGGTCATCCGGATTAACAGCGATATTGGCATTTTCAGCTCCTCCACAAGAAAACCAATCTTGCCTTCCAACTCCATAATGACGGGTTCTACTTGATATTGCTACAGTACTGTTATCCTGTTGTCCTCCATATACTTTATAAAAATAATCATTATCGGTATTGACTCTATAAAACTGGGCTGTTGGCTGGTTCCACTGGGTAGACCATGTTTTTCCACCGTTAAAACTAATATTTGCTCCGCCGTCATTAGCCTGTACCATTATTTTATTATTTTTTGGATTTATCCATAAATCATGATTATCGATATGAGGAATTCTTATACTTTTAAAAGTTTTCCCTCCATCCGTTGATTTCATCATTGGAGCATTTAAAATATAAACTGTCTCTTCATCTTGTGGATCAGCAAATATATGCATATAATACCAAGATCGTGTTCTAATAACCCTCTCATCATTCAATAATCTCCAGTTCGTACCACCATTGTCAGATCTGTATAATCCGCCTTTCTCTGCTTCAACGATTGCCCATACCCTGTCAGAATTTGCTGGTGATACTGTCACTCCTATTTTACCCATTTCCTGGGGTAACCCGTTTGTTATTGTTTCCCAGTGCTCACCTCCGTCAAGACTTTTTAAGATAGAGCTTCCTGGTCCTCCACTACGAAACTGCCAGGGTTTTCTATGATGGTCCCACATAGCGACATAAATGATTTCAGGATTATTTACATCAATACAAATATCGTTTGCCCCACTTGTTTCATTTACAAATAAAACTTGTGTCCAATTTTTCCCACCATCTATCGTTTTATAAACTCCCCGCTCCTTTGATGCGGCATATTGATTCCCTTGCGCAGCAACATAAACTATATTTGGATTATTAGGATGTACGCTTATTTTTGAAATATGCCTTGTTAGTTCCAAACCCATTTTTTTCCATGTCCTTCCTCCATCTATTGATTTATACACTCCATCTCCATGAGTTGTTTTTACAGGCCGAACGGGTGATTCTCCCATTCCAACATAAATTACATTTGGATCTGACTTTGAAACTGTAATGGCTCCTACTGAACTAGTTTTAAAGAAACCATCGGAGATATTTCTCCAGTGAGCACCACCATCTTCTGTCTTCCAAACACCTCCACCTGTAACTCCCATATAATAGGTAAATAACTGATCCTGATGACCAGCAACAGCTGTCACACGTCCACCTCTAAACGGCCCGATATTTCTCCATTTCAAAGCATTCAAGTTCATTTTTGATTCAAGGATTCTTGAATCCTCGGATAATCCTGAGCGGCTATACGCTAATGTATAGCTGCTCATAAAAAATCCCAGTAATACAAACAATATATATGATGCTATTCTCTTCATTGATTTATTGTTAAAATGTTATCTCCAATTTGAATCTAATTCCTGAACTTTTGGCAGACGAGAATCTTTACCAATTAATTCATTCATAATTAACTCAATAGCAAAATCCAATTGTAAATCTTTACCTTGAGCAAGACTTCCCGGATCATTCACAATGACCTTATCAGGTATCACACCCGTTTGGGCTCCATCCCACTCTCCTTTCATATTGTAGATTCTGCTTGGTGGTGCGGATATCCTTCCTCCATCTATCAGAGGTATATATTGATTTGGACCAACCAAGGCTCCCATTGTAGCCTCACCTATAACTGGCCCTAAACCTGCCTTTTGAAAGAAATATGGAAAGCCATCTCCTCCTGATGCTGCCCAACCATTGGTTAATAATGTCATTGGTCCGGGATGAGCTACCTCAGGCATATGAAAATGTTTACCGTTGCGAACTGCCAAATAACCATATAATGGGCGGTTTAGCAATTCAACAAAACGATCCCCTAATGCGCCACCTCCATTAAAACGCTCATCAATAATAAGAGCTTCTTTTGTAAATTGAGCTTTAAACTGACGAACTAAATCCTGTTGACCTGTCAATGATGTATTTGGAACATATATATATCCTACTTTATTATTGGTCGCTTTTAAAACTTTTTCACGATTTTCTCTTACCCAATCTAATTCTCTCAGCCTGGCTTCATTTCTTAAAGTTTTGACTATTACGTCTCTTCCATCTTTTATAATTGTAGTTTTACTTATGGAAAGAACCACTGTTTCGTTGGCCAATCCTACAAAAGCTGCCCAAGGATCTTTCTGTGAATCAATAGGGATGCCATTAACTGTCAAAATATAATCTCCAACATTTACATCTAATGCAGGATCAGATAAAGGTGACTTATATTCTGCTTGTCTATGTCCGGTATTGTAAATTTTAGCAATTCTATAAAAGCCATTATGCAAATCAAAATCAACGCCCAACAAGCCCACAGAAATACGATCCAGTTTTTCACCATCTCCTCCTCTTACTCCAACATGCCCGGCACCAACTTCTCCAACTAACTGGGTTAAAACAAAGTTCAAATCTTCCCGGCTTCCTGCCATTGGCACTAATTGTCTGTACCTGTCACCAATCAAGTTCCAATTCATTCCATGCATATTCTCATCATAAAAGAAATCTCGCATATACCTCCAAGCTTCGTTATACATTTGCATCCATTCCTCTTTCGGATCAAGTATCATCTGCATTCTATCTACAGGTACTCTTTTATTTAGTTTCTGCTTTGGAGCAATATCTATCTTACCGATTTTACTTCTCCCTTCGGAAACAAATAGGTTTTTCCCGTTTCCTGATAAAAAGTATGAACTTACCCCTTCTATTATTTCTGTTTCTTTTCTTTTCTTGATATCATAACTACATAAAACACTCTTCCTGCTGTTTGATCCTGTATTCGGATACTTTAAGTATGTAATCTTTCCTTGAACAGAGTTCAGCACAGAGTAATTACCAGGCTTTAGAGGAAGAATCACTGAACGTTCTTCCATCTCTTCAATATCCACTGCTATGTTTTCTACATCACTAGATTTAATATTAGTTTGATTGTCATCATCATTAATTACTTCTAATGGAGATGAAATTTCTTTATTTAATGGGATTGCTATAATATTTGTAGCATTTGCAAATATCCAGGTCGGTTGAATGGCAGAATTATATGAATTAAATGTTCGTTTTGAGAAATAAAACAAATACTTCCCTTCCTTATCAAAAACGGGTTCTGAATCATCATAAAAACCTGAACTGATTTGATATACTTTGTCTTGGTCAACACTATAGATAAAAACTCCATTATTCTTATTTTCCAGACCTCTTGACCAACACACCCATTTACTATCCCCTGCCCAGTCTACCTTAAAATTCTCCAAACCATAATATCCTAACCACAAAGCTTTATCAATTACTTTGATTTTCTTGGTCTCAAGGAAATAAAGATTAATGTTCATTTTATGATCGATAAAGACTATCTTTTTATTATCCGGCGACCAATATGGTTTGAATCGATAACCATCTTCAAAAGATGTAACTATTTCCTCTTCACCTTCTGAATTCAACGCCAATTGATATTCACCCGTTCTATCTGTGAAATATGCCAGATATTTCCCATCAGGTGACCACGACGGATAACGTTCAGCAATTCCTGAAGTATTGGTTAAATTTAACACTGCACCTTCCTCGGAAGGCAGTGAAAATAATTCACCCCGCGCTTCAACAACTAACCTTTTACCTGCATTGGAAATATTAATATTTTTTATGTAATCGGCCACGAGTTCATTTCGTTGCTTCACGTGGATATCATTAAATTCTATATAAACAGGAACTTCACAAATTTTCTCTGTTTCCAGGTTTATAAGATACAGATTTCCTCCATTTTCCAATATGATATCTTTTGGTCCTAACGAGGGTGAATGAGTATCATGTTCTTCGAAAAAAGTTATTTGCCTTGTATTTTTAGTTTGAGTGTTGTATACCCATATGTTTGCTTTTTTGTTTTCATCTCTATCAGATAAAAAATAAATATTATCCCCATGCCACATTGGAGCATTATCATCCCCTTTAAAGCTTGAAATATTTTCTGCTTCATATGTCTGTAAATTTACCAACCATATTTCAGAAGCAGCTCCTCCTCTGTATCTTTTCCATGCGCCACCATAAACAACAGGCATCATATTTACAGCCATCATCTCGCCGTTTGGAGAAATAGAAGCTTCTTCACCGATCTTTAAGGGTAGTTTCTCCGGAAACCCTCCAGATTTACGTGTCTTATAAAACAGATGGGTTCTATTATTTGAGCATCCCATCTTTGATTTATAGAGAATATTCTCATTGTCACTATACCAATCAACAACATAGTCAACTGCTGGATGGTGAGTAATTCGTTCAGGGATACCACCCAAAGTAGATAATGTATAAATATCCAAATTACCATCATAATTGGCAGAATAAGCAATAGTTCTACCGTCAGGTGAAAACTTTGGATTATATTCCATGCCCTTTGCTGATGTTAAATGTTTGGCTTTTCCACCATTTTTAGATACAATCCACAGATCATTTGCATATGCAAAAACAATCTCTGTATCCGACACATCAGGATTTCTTAATAAGCGGGCATCCATCTGTGCATAAATGACAGTATTCAACGTAGTGAATAATAATATGACTATTATTTTAAATATTAAATTGCTAACTCTCATGATATAAATGGATTAGTTTATAACTTCAATTATTTATTTACACTGTTATAATCAGCTATGAATTTCTCCAAGCCAATGTCGGTTAGAGGATGATTTAACAGTCCAAGTATGGCGCTTAAAGGGCAGGTAGCTACATCGGCTCCTGAGTCAAGTGCATCAATTATGTGCATAGTGTGGCGAATTGATGCTGCCAAAACCTGGGTATTATATCCGTAAGTATTGTATATATTCACGATTTGCGCAACCAAATCCATTCCATTGTAAGAAATATCATCTAATCGTCCAACAAAGGGAGATACATAATATGCACCTGCTTTCGCTGCAAGAAGAGCCTGACCTGGTGAAAAAACCAATGTGCAATTTGTCCTGATTCCCTTTTTTGCGAAATACTTGATTGCCTTTATACCATCTTTTATCATTGGAATTTTTACAACAATCTGATTGTGAAGCTCGGCCAATTCTTCTCCTTCGGCGATCATCCTTTTATATTCTGTAGAAATAACTTCTGCACTTACATCTCCATCAACTATCTCACAAATCTGTTTATAATGATTTTTTATATTCTCGGTCCCTTTAATACCTTCTTTAGCCATTAAAGAGGGATTTGTTGTTACTCCATCCAAAACACCTAATTCTTGTGCTTCTTTTATTTGCTTTAAATTTGCTGTATCAATAAAAAATTTCATTCTTCTAATTTTAATATGTTACTATAAATGCAATAATTCTTAAGTCCTCATCACCTATATTTTCAATACTATGTGTTTCTCCACTCTTTGTTAAAACAGTATCTCCTTCAACTACTTCATAAGTATTCTTTAAATCTCTTATTAATCCTTTCCCCTGGCTTATGATATAAATTTCTTCTTCCTGAACATGTTTATGCAATCCTATGCTACATCCTTTAGGAATTATTGTCTCTGAACAATGCCTTATAGATGATGAAAATTCATTTTGGGTAAAGCAATGCTTAATTCTTATTGTTCCTTTGCCTTCTTTATGGTTTTCTTTTATATCAATCAGTCTTTTATTTTCCTTCTTTATCATTGCAATAATATTATTACTTCAATGCTTTATCCAAAGCCCTTCTAACTTCCATAACTCCTTCTGTTATTCCTTTTTTGTTTTGAAATATCTGTCTTGAAAAAACAACTGCATCAGCTCCAGCTTCAATAAGTTTATCAACATTCTCTGGTAATATTCCTCCATCTACACATAACTCGCAGTTTGGATTTCTCTCATCTATCAATTTACGTGCACGTTCAATCATGGGGATTTGTGTTTTTCTATAGGCCCAATAACTATCGTCAGTTCCATGAACTGTTATATGTAATCTGTCAAGTTCATATACAGCTTCTTCAACAAGTACAAGAGGAGTAAAACAGCACAATGTCAGGCCAAACTTCATATTGTTTTTTCTGGCCCTGCTCATCAAATAAACCAGAGGAGCCCCCATGTGGTATTCTGCTGGCAGAATAAGCATATTTGCACCTGCATCAGCAACCTGATCGACAAAATTATAATCACAAAACTGGAGATAAGCATGACATTCTATAGGTAAATCAGTAAAAGGCCGAATTCCTTTTATAACCTGTGGTCCTCCCATTAATTGGCAATCAGGCATATCAAACATATCACAGGCATCGGCGTGAATATAATCTGCACCAGCTATGCTCGCTTCTCTAACTTGTTCTCCTATCTTACCATAATCTGCAAAGGCTAAACCTGCAGAAATTTTAATTCTTTTCACTTTAATATCTAATTAATATTTTAAAATAATTCATCATTTGCACTCGAAGAATTGATTTGTGAGTGATAAAAGAAGATATCCGAAGATTAGTGGATATCTTCTAATAGTCACATTCAACCCTAACCCTTGCAGACCAAATCAAGGGTTATTTTTTGGTTAAAATTGCTGATGGGCTACTTATCGAATACATACCAGGTGATCCTGCTGTACCAAATGTCATAATAATGGACTCACCACATACATCAATCTCACAACCTCCCCAGTCCATAAAAGTAACATCACCAAAAGGTTCTCCTGTTTCATTAAAAAGTTCAGCATCATAGCCACTTACTTGAGTTTCAAAAGTGACAGGTAGTTTATTAGCTTGAAGTAATTCAACATCAATAATTAATTCTCCACCGTATCCTCCTAAATTGTTTATCAGAAGCTGGTCTGCACTTCCGTCAACTTCTTCAACAGTAACTTCATACTGAAATTCTCGAACAGTATTGCCATTTCTATGAAACCTAAAATCTACTACATCATATGTACCCACAAAATCAGACAATGTATATGGGCAAGATTTCTCCATTGATAGAATAAATGTTGAGTCTTCGAGCAAATTGTCTCCAACAAGCTCAAAATTTATCGTCTTAGCTGTATCAGTAAAGCCGTCAAACAAAGCATTTATTTCAAGAGTTCCAATACAACTCCCTGCTGGTATTACAACTTGTAAGGATGTAATTGTACTATAATGTGTTCCTGATATTGCTGTACTTTCATCAGATATCCTTAAATTTATGGTTCTGTTATCATTAGAAATAACTGTGCTTCCTACCTCCAGATTATATGTATTATCGCCTGAAGGAAGTACAGGGAATTCGTCATAAACACCTGAAGTAAAAGAAATCATATCAGGTCCATCGTAATAATGGTCTTCGGTTTCACAAGCTAATCCCAACAAAGAGATAGCAAGGACTACTAAACAGATATTTTTGAATTTTATATTTTTCATATTTTTATCTTTTTTCATTAGTAACCTGTATTCTGTTCACAATTTGGGTTTCCATCCCTTTCTGATTCAGGAATAGGCCATAACCTTTGATATGCATCTACTGCCAGGTATGTTCGGGTTGAAGTAACACCTGAACCATCAAAAAGGTGGCCATAAGAATCATCCCTCTGAACTGGAATATCGAGTCGTTTCAAATCAAACCATCGATGCCCTTCAAATGCTAACTCAAGCCTTCTCTCGGTTTGGATAGCTTCTTTCAGATCATCTCCTGTTTCTGTTCCAGCGATATAAGATGAATATCTATTCTCCCTTAATGCGTTTAAATCAGCCAAAGAGTTTGCATCATCACCCAATTCTGCTCTTGCTTCAGCTCTAATCAGGTAAATTTCTGCAAGCCTGATTAATACTATGTCAGAAAGATTCAAACCATCTTCTACTCCTTCACGGGCATTATATTTTACAATAAAATTGTAATCATTCCCGGTCGATGGGATTTCTGTAACCTGAAAGTAAGCACTCTTACGAACATCATTATCACTATACATTTGATAAAACTCAAATGTTGGGATAAATTCTGATGATTGTGTTACTCCATACAAACCTCCAATACGTGGTCCTTCTTTTTCAGTACACCTCAATTTTAGAATAATTTCCTGACCCGAATTTTCCTGATCCTCATTCCACATTGCTTCAAATTCAGTGTTATCGGTAAGAGAATATGATGAAGCGATAACTTCACTTGCATAATCTCTAGCGTTAGTAAAATCCTTCATAGTTAAGTACACTCGTGCGAGTAGCGCTTTTACAGATATGGCTGAGAAATAATTATTTCCTCTAGCTGTCATTTGCTCTAGCAAAGCTTCTGCTGCTAGTAAATCATCTTCGATAAACTGATAACATTCAACAACTGTATTACGCGCAGGTTGCTCGTTTGATACGGTTAACATATATGGAACACCTAAATCAGATGTAGAAGCACTATGAATCGGATTACCATAATATCTAACTAAATCAAAATGCACCAGTGCTCTTATTGCCAATGCTTCTCCTTTAATCATATTTCTTTCGTCTAGGGTTCCATCAGTAAATTCGTCGATGCGATCCAATATCATATTTGCTGAATGGATCGCAAAATATCCCTGACTCCATAATGATTGTGAGGCTTCATCGTTAGAGTTATATTCCCAGGCATATTGAGCCTGATAGGATTTTCTACCGTCAAAATTCATGATGATATTATCGCTTAAGATGTCAGGGTATAATACAAAAGACTCATTATAACCTCCGGATCTAATCAGATTATATAAACCATCAACAGCATATTGGAAATCTTCAATTCGACTAAAGGCTTGGTCAGAACTAACCTTATCTTCAGGCTGCACATCCAGAAAATCTTCACATGCATTAAATGTGATTGCAACCAGGATAATATATATATATATAATATTGATTTTTTTCATGAGATATATTTTTAAATTAAAACTTAATATCCATACCAAATGTAAAAGTTCGTGCAGGAGGATAATCAAATCTCCAGAACCCATATTTCATTTCAGGATCTAATCCGGAGAATTTAGTATATGTCCACAAGTTCATTCCTTTAGCATAAAGCCTGATACTACCTAACCTTACTTTTTGGGTTATTCTTTCAGGAATAGTGTATGCTAAAGTAACATCCTTTAATCTCAAGAATGATGCATCTTCCAACTCTCTGGTGCTTCTGTCAGCTCTTGGAATGTTCTGATCTTGTTTCGGAATCTCAGTGTAATCACCTGGTTGTTTCCAGGAATCATATAATGCATTACTTGACTGGTTACCTCCTTCTATGCCATCACTATTTATTAGTATTAACAATCCGTTATAAGCATAATTTCCAATAGAGTAGTAGAAATCCGCTGATAGATCAAATCCCTTATAAGATATTTTGTTTGATAAGGTTCCAAAATAGTCAGGATCCAATGTCTGATCTAATAATACTCTGTCATTACCTGAATAGGTACTTGTTATTCTACCGTCTTCAGTATAAAACAAAGGCTCTCCATTTGATCTGTTAACACCAGCATATCGAACAAGATAATAGCTATTCATTGGAGCTCCTTCTCTGAGGATATCCAATGCACCTACGATATCCTCTCCACCATACAACTCTAACACTTCATTTCTATTAGCTGAAACGCTTACTCCTAAATTATATTGAAGACCATTCCAATCAAGAATTTTCCCTTCCAGGGCGATTTCATAACCTTCATTTTTAATACTACCAACATTAGCTACCTGGCTTCCAAATCCACTGGTATAAGATAGATTAACATAATGAAGTAAATCTTTTGTAATCCTGTTATAGTAGTCAAGTGTTCCATTTAACCGTCCATCAAAAAGACCAAAATCAATTCCTACTGACATAATTTCATTCTTCTCCCAAGTCAAGTCTTCATTGCTTAACTGAGATGGATAGCTTATGTTCCTGCCATTATAAGAATCGAAACTATATAAATCCAGATGTTCAAAATCAGCAATATCAAAATTACCCGATGTTCCATAACTTCCTCTTAATCTCAGGATATTTACAAAAGAGAGATTTCGGATAAAACTCTCTGAATGTAAATTCCATCCTAACCCAACAGAATAGAAGTTACCGTATCTATTATTGCTTCCAAACCTTGAAGAGCCATCTCTCCTTACAGATAAATCCAAGATGTATTTTGACCTGAAATCGTAGTGAAGATTGGCAAAATAAGAGACTAATGACCAGGCAGTGGAAGTACCACTAACTGCATCTGGTTCTGCTGCAGCATCTAACGTTGTAGTTAGATCTGTAGGGAATGTAATACCTTCAGCAGAAAAATCCTTAAAATTACTCTCATTTACTTCAAAACCTAATAACACATTGACATTATGATCGTTTGCAATAAGTTTATTATAATTCAGAGTTGTTGTAGAAACTGTTGTTACGTATCGTGATGCATAATTTGTCATATAACTAGATCTTCCATTTTCTGTTACATCTCTTGCATCTGGTTGTAGAAAGTAATAACGTTCATATTCAGAGAAATCTAGTCCGTATGATTCCTTCAGTTTTAAACCTTCAATCGGTTCAAACTCAATAAAAACTTTACCCAACATTTTATAGTTATCATCATACTGAGTTATGTTTTCAGCCATCTCAAAATAGTTCCAATTACCACTCCAATGTGTCTCTCCCCATGATCCATCTTCATTTTTTATCGCATGATATGGTCGGTTCATGTATCCTGAGATCATTGGATTTGTTCCATTGGTGGCAGTAGATGCAGTATTTATATGAGAATTACCTAAAGTAATATTTGATCCAAAATTCAACTTTTCATTTACTTTATGTTTCAGATTCAATCGGCCTGAATACCTACCCAGGTCAGTTCCAGTAATAATACCCTCTTGTTTGAAGTAAGATAGAGAAGTATAAAAATTGGTCTTTTCATTGCCTCCGGAAGCTGCTAATTCATATGAACTGTTCTTTCCAGTACGGAAAATATCATCCATCCAGCTGTGATCATTGGCTAATAACTCTTGAATATCAGGATCATTTGGATCATATGCTTGGCGTCTGCCGATTAAGACCTCATAATCAATTAATTCCTGTGCATTCATCATGGTAAACTTTTCTGATGTTCTGACAGACAGTCCTGATGTTGCTCTAAACGTAAAGTCGGTTTCTCCGGTTCTGCCGGTTTTCGTTGTAATAAGTACAACTCCATTTGCAGCTCTGGAACCATATAGAGAAGCTGCCGAAGCATCTTTAAGTATTGACATACTTTCTATATCATTAGGGTTTAATTCACTAAAACCACTAGCATCAGTAGGTATACCATCAATAACAAAAAGAGGTTCCTGTGTGGCGGCAATGGAACCGGTTCCCCTTATTTTAATCTCTGCTTTAGAGCCTGGCATTCCATTATTTTGGATAACCTGGACACCAGTTGCCTTTCCTTGCAATGCCTGGTCGAAACTGGTAACAGGTGTTTGATCCATCTGCTCCGCATCAACTACTTCTACTGCTCCTGTAATCGCTCCTTTTCTTCTGGTTCCGTAAGCAACTACTACCACATCATCGATAGCTAATAAAGCTTGCTTGAGAATAACTGAAATAAATGTTTGAGTACCTACCATTATTTCTTGAGTTTCCATACCTATGGAACTAAAAATAAGTATATCTTCATCGGATTCGACTTGTATGGTAAACTCACCATTAATATCTGTTACAGCACCTTTTAAGGATTCTTTAATATAGACATTTACACCAACCAGAGGTTCATCATTCTCATCCTTTACAATTCCTTTAACCTCTCTTTGTTGAGGTTGGGAATCTTCGTTGAGCTCGATTTTATTGTCGGAATTCAAAACAGAACTATTTAATCTGTTAGCATTCGCATGAATGCTGCTAATCAACAACAAAAGTATTAATAGCTTGGTGATTAGCAAGATTTTCGAAAAGTAATCAAAACAACTTTCATTCGATTTTTTTTTCATAGATTTGTTCGATTTTAGGTTAAATAATAGTTTATCACTAGTTTAATCTTTAATTAAATCGGGGAATGTTGCTCCATTTCCCGATTTCTTAATAGGGGATTCTTATAGTCATAGGCATTAGTTTATTAGTTAGTTAATTAGTGTTTCTACTCAACAAATAATCATTTCATTATTAATGAAGGAATGCAAAGCGGCCTGATTAGGGACGCTTTACATTCCTATAACCCCACCCTAATAGCTACACAGACTAAAAGGTCTAATCTACGAAAACCCATTATTCCATCATATCTATTTAACTTGTATCTCCACACTACAAGTACCTTTATACATTTTTTTATTGGTAATAACAATCTCATCATTTTCATAAGTCTTACCAGGCTTTAATGCAAAATCACGATAATCAACTGTATGTTCTCCATTCTCAGAATTTATGAAATTTACCGAAGGACTCATATCTAAAAGCTTAGTAGTGAAGCCATCGGTTTTGTATACCATCACACCACCTAAATTCTCTTTCAACATCTCATTACCAATACACGCGTCCCATTTATCAGCACTTCTAAGCTCTATAAAATAACCTGGGTATTCCTGAAAGTATTTATGCATTTTTTTGTTACGATTACGAATCTCTATCATACGTATTCCTCTATCTGAGTTAAGTGGGTGCAGTATTATCTCCTGTCCGGATGCTTTCGATATCTCTATCGTGTTTTCTTGATTACACCATCCTGCGAGTTTTCTATAGCCACTGTTTAATGATAATCCCAGTGATCCACCTCCCATGATATCAAACTTATTTCCATATTCCAGATTTAGAAATCGTTTGGGTTGATCAATAGTGTCTGGTTCCTCATAATCAGCTTTTCCATTATTAGTACTTGTATTAGCATGCGGCAGAGTTATATCCCCTCGAATCAAATGAATAAATTCATGTGTGAAGATGGCCTGGTTATATTTCCACCCGATAGGATGTTCTTCTTCTAATACATCATTTGGATTATTACCATATCGAACCTTACATTTAATAGGTCGAGTATATGTATTAGTAGTATCATTAATCCATGCTCCAATATACATAACATTCTGCTTTTCATACCATTTCCCATTTACAGTAAAATTTGCAAAATTTGCAGCAGATAATCCACCTTGCTCATATTCATCATGAAAAATGATAAAAGCTATTGCATCATACTCCTTTTTTTCAAATTCAGGTATTTGTAGATCGAAGCTTTCAGTTGTCTTTATAATATATTCATTATTCCTTCTTTCCTTGTTTAACGAATCCGGCATTTCAAAATATCCACAAACATCCCCTTCAAACTTAAACTGGCCCCAGGAAATAGTTCTAAAATATTCCTTGATAGAACTACTAAAAAAATAATTCTGTGCCTCATCAACAGTTGGAAATTGTTTACTTATTCGTTCAGGAATATCCGGAAATGTAATTAAAACTACTGCGAGTTTCCTATTTTCAATGCAGGGGTATAAGGTATCGTTTTCGATATAATCCGAACAGTGATTATTATAGCAACTTTGTGTTATAATAAAAATAAGAACAATTACAGAAATCAATACTTCAAATCTGAATTTCATGTTTAAAAGTTTAATTAGTTAGTACCTCCTAATATTGAGTCTATCATTCTCTTTGTACATTCCCAATCATTGCATTCTAACACCCTGTTAACAATTTGTTGTGTTTCTTTGAAAGATAGACTTCTAATTATTTCTTTTACTGTCGGTATTGCTACTGGATTAACACTAAACTCATTTATACCAAGTCCAACTAGGATAGGGATAGCATAATAATCAGTAGCTAGCTCACCACAAATACCTACTAGCTTGGAATATTTTTTTGCCGATTTTACAACCTTATTGATTAAATAAAGAACTGCCGGATGTATACCCTGATTCAAATAAGAAACTTCTGCATTTGTTCTATCAGCTGATAAGGTATATTGGGTCAAATCATTTGTGCCTATTGAAAAGAAATCCACTTCGCTTGCAAATCTATCAGCCAAAATAGCTGCAGAAGGCACTTCAATCATGATTCCAATTTTTATATTACTCTTTTCAGGTATCTTGCCTGACAATCTTAATTCCTTTTTACACTCGGAAAAGATCTTTTTGAAATACTTCACTTCATCAATAGATGTTACCATTGGAAGCATAATTTTAATCTCATGATCTGATGCTGCCCTTAGTATAGCATTTATTTGTGGTTTTAATAACTCTTCTTTATAGTGCATGGTTAAACGAAGTCCTCGAAGCCCCAAGGCCGGGTTTTCTTCTTTCTTTAATTTTAAATTCCTGATTTGCTTATCACCCCCTAAATCCAGTGTTCTTATTATTATCTCTTTATCAAGGAATAAATTAAATACCTGCTTATAATATTGAAACTGTGTTTCTTCGTCTAATACTTCATGATTATCAATAAAAAGAAATTCAGTTCTAAATAAACCAACCCCATCTGCTCCATTAAATATAGCCTTTTCAGCATTCTCAACCGAGCCAATATTAGCATAAACATCTATATGAACTTCATCTTTCGTGATTGCGGGCAAAAATGCTTTGGACAAGGCATCTTTCTTAAAGTTGTTCTCTAGATCGATCTTATTCTTTGTTTTGGAAAGCATATTCTTATCAGCATCCATACAAATCCACCCTTCTCTCCCGTCAATAATGATCTCTTTTTTAGAGCAAAAAATATCTGTAATATTTTCAATTCCTGTTATCATAGGTATCTCATAAGATCGAGCCATGATTGCTACATGATCTGTGATTCCACACTTGGCTGTAACTATTCCTAGTATTTTATCCTTTTTAAAACCTACAATATCATTCACTGTTAGCTCTTCTGCAACTAAAATAGAAGGAACTAACAACCCTGAATATTGATCTGATTTAATTTGCATCAGTTGCTCTAATATCCTGTTAGAAACATCCCTAATATCATTAGCTCTTCCTTTTAGGTATTCATCATCCACATCTTCCAAAAGGCATATAAAATGATCGCTGGCAATCATCAACGACATCTCAGCATTTGTTCTTCTCTCTACAATATGTGATTCTACCAGGTTAATAAGTTCAGGATCCTCCAGCATTGTTAAATACGAATTCATGATATCCTTTTCTTGTTTCAATCCAGTCTTTGTATCATTATTAATTTGCTCAATAAGCTTAGCTTTGGAATCTGCAATTGCAGACATAAAACGACTAATCTCTTCTTTAGGGTTCTCTATTTTATGGTCAGGAATCTTTATTTCATCTTTTCTAAAATGATATGGTTTTCCTATTGCCACACCTGGTGATACATGAACCCCTTGAATATATTTCATAATTCAAATTTATTTTCAACCAGTTGGGATAACTTATCAAGCGCTTTTTCCTCATCACTACCTTCTGTGACTATGACTATATCCATTCCACTTTTTATTCCCAAACTCATTAAAGTCAACATACTTTTGCCATTACCAATCTTACCATTACCTTTAACCATAACTGTACAATCAAAATTTGCAGCTACTTTAGCGAAGACAGAAGCAGTTCTTGCATGAAGTCCTATACCATCATTCACTTTTACTTTAACCTCTTTCATTTAACCTTGTTTAAATAGTTTTTCAGCTTTATCCATGGTGCCTTTTACATCCCGTAAAACTCTATTAATATTAACCTCTAGAACTTTTTTTCCATTAAGTCTGTCTTTTCCTGCTATTGATACAGCCTTGGCCACAATAATAACATCTGCTTCGTCAATTTGGGCCTGGGTCAGCTTAACAGGTATTTTATGTCCACCCTGTTCTTCAATAACAATCTCATGTTTCCTTCTTTTTGCTTCCTTTTCCATGGCTACTGCTGCCATTTTACTATGAGCTAAACCTGCCAAACATGCTGTGATCAATGCTATCTTCATAATTGAAATAATTTAGGTTAAATACTTTCTTCTTGTTTTTCTAGTTCTTCGATATTTCTATTACTAATAGATTTTAGGAAATTTACACTTAAAGCCGTGGTAATGACCCCAACACTTAAGCTACCCCAATAAACCAAAGGCTTATTAAAGAAAAACCATTGAGGGATTCCTAAAACCGGTGTATACAGTTCTAATGCAAAAAACCCAGCAATCACTCCTGTTACTACGCAGCCTAAAATTGTTGCTACTGTACATCTTATTATATCATTGGCTGCAAGTGGTATTGCTATTTCAGTAAAACCGGCAACAAGTGTGTATACCCATGAACTTTTTGCATATTTTCGTTCTGTTTTTGTGTATAATTTAGGTTTGAAAAAAGTCGCCAAACACAATCCCAAAGGAGGCACAGTAACAAATGCAGCGGTTATTCCTAATGGGATATATGATTTTAAATCCATGACTGCTGTAGCAAATGTACTCTGAGTTTTACTAAACGGTCCGCCATAATCCACTCCGCCAAAAACTCCCATAATGGCCCCAAGAACTGCATTACCTTTACTACCTAATGAATGCAACATGTTACCTATTGCAGTCATAAGGTTTGCTAGAGGCGGTCCAATGACAAAAACAATCAGAAAAGCTACGATTAGTGTGCTAAAAACGGGAGCAATCATTCCCCATGTACTTTGTATGATTTCTGGAAGTTTGATTTTAAGAACCATGAAGGTGGCATATCCAACAAATATCCCTCCAAACAGGGCTCCCAAATACCCGGAATCAGTTTGTTGAGCAAGGATTCCTACTATAAAGCCTGGTGCAATTCCTGGTGTATCAGCAATACTAAATGAAACATATGCTGCCATAATCGGAACAAAATATTTCAATCCTATCTCCCCTATATTTTTGAACATTTCCCAAATTTCAGCATCTGAGTCTTTTCCTATTACTGCTACACTGCCAAAGAAACCTCCGATCAATAATATTGGTAACATATAGGAAACTCCGGTTCTAAAGTGTAATCCTATGTTTTTAAAAATATCTCTTGTG
The DNA here is from genome assembly GCA_028282785.1 of Bacteroidales bacterium. GTDB lineage: Bacteria > Bacteroidota > Bacteroidia > Bacteroidales > UBA12077 > UBA12077. The sequence continues at coordinate 59,778 of JANQHE010000003.1, forward strand.
TCTTCTAAAAAAGTCATTGCATTTCAATTATTCAATATTAAAACTCTCAAGTATTTCATTTCTCGTATTCGCCTTTTCCCAAACTCTTCGGGCATCTTCATCCAGAGCTAACTGGGCAATACCTGACATCATATCTATATGTGGTTTTGATTCCTCGTCAATCTCCTTATAAACCGGAATAGCTAATAAAAAGACGTACTTAACTATCTCATCTTCTTCACCCCATGGGAATTCGCATGTCCTGGCAAAAGCGAATGCCGGTTCTTTCACAAATTCAGATACTGCATGAGGAATGGCTACATCAAATCCACAAAACGTAGACATTAAATTTTCCCGATGCTTAATATCTTTAATAAAGCCATCAACTGATGATATTTTATTTTCTAAGAAAAGTAGTTTACACAACTCCATTATCACATCATCTTTTGACCCCAATTCCATATCAAGGCGTATCAATTCACTATTAATTATCTTTGATTTCATATCATTATCATCTTTTATTCACGAACATAAGCTTCCTGAAGAATTTTCTGTAACACTTCCTTTGGTGCAAAAGGTAAATGATCTAATATTTCATTATTCATAATCTTTTCATATTCCGATTCTCTCACATTATAATCTTTAAGTGAATTCCATAGATTAATATCTTTTATAAACTGAAGTACTTTCTCCACAAAAGCACTTGCATTTGATTCAGCAGATCCTGACTGTTCACCTGTTACATATTTATATAATTTATCAAATTTATCTGCACCTGAATTAGTGGCGGCATACCTTAAAAAACCAGGGTATACTAAGACTAAACATTCACCATGGGAGATTCTGGGACATATACCTCCAATTATCTCACTAAGTGGGTGCGGTATGGTTGCACCTCCGTTTGCCAGGCAAATTCCTGCCAAAGTATCAGCACTGGCCATTCTTTCTCTAAATTCTATATTATTTAGATCATCCAGTACTTTTGGTAAATATTCAAAAACAGTTTTAATGGCTATTTTTGACAATAAACTTGTTATACGGTTTGTCCTGTTTCCTAAATAACTTTCAAGTGCATGGGCAAACACATCAAATCCTGTAGCAGCCGTCCCTCTTTTAGGCATCGTAACTATTAATTCAGGATCAACGATACTTTCCAAAGGGTAATTCGAAGGGTGAAAAACCGTGAGTTTTTCATCGGTTGATGAATTTGTAACCACTGCTGCTTGAGTAACATGTGAACCTGTACCTGAAGTGGTTGTCAGGGAAATAAGCGGCAGTGACTCTTTTGGGGACGGATAATATAAAAAGGGATTAGTATATGTAGTAAATATATGTTTCCAGTCTATTTCCTTTTTCCTGGAATATGTTAATGCAATTAATTTAGCCGAATCAATGGCAGATCCTCCGCCTACTCCTAATACACAATCTACACGTTTCTGTTTAGCTAATTCTATTGCTTCGTTGATACTTTCTATGGTTGGATTAGGGACAACACCGTCGAAATGAACGATATCAACACCTTTTTTAGATAGAATAGATTTTACTCTATCATAAGTCTCTTTTATCGGTTCAACGCAAGGACCTGTAACAAGCAGGCAACGAGTTCCGTAGGTTGCCACTACATCTCCTATTTCATTTACCCTTCCTACTCCAAACCTTATCCTGGTTGGTAAAAAAAAGTCAAATTTGTTTGTCATCTTCATTATTATAAAAGTTCAAAACCTGCTGTAAAATGTCTTAAAGAAGTAATCCTCCCTTCATATATCAGTTTCATACCTCTATATTGATCTCTGTTGCTATAGATATGTGAAAGTGCATTGACAATAACATCCATATGAGAATTTGTGTAAACCCGCCTTGAAATTGCAATCCGCATTGTTTCTAACTCAGGCCATATCGGTTCACCTGTCGTTTGGTCTTTGGATCCAAAAGCACATGCACCTAACTCAACTGCTCTTACACCAGCTTCCTCATAAAGTGCAACAACTAATCTTTGAGATGGAAATTCATATTGTGGGATATGAGGAAAGAATTGTCTTCCATCAACATAAACACCATGACCTCCTGTTGGCTGAATAATAGGAATACCAGCTTCCTTTAACCTGTTCCCCAAATATTTAACCTGATTGATCCTATATTCTAAATAGTCTTCTTCACATACTTCCTGAAGGCCTACTGCCAAAGCTTCCATATCTCTTCCTGACATACCTCCATAAGTGATAAATCCTTCGTGAACAATGGCTAATTGATTGGCAATCTCAAGAACTTCTTTATTTCTGGTTGCTAAAACTCCACCCATATTTACTAAGCCATCCTTCTTAGAACTCATGGTTGCTGTTTCACAATAGGAAAACATTTCTCTGGTTATCTCTTTAATTGACTTATCTTTATAGCCTTCTTCCCTTTGTTGAATAAAATATGCATTTTCAGCCAGCCTTGCGCTATCAAGAACTACAGGTATATCATATTTCTTTGCTAAAGCACTAACTTCTCTAATGTTTTTCATCGAGACCGGCTGGCCTCCATTATTATTACAAGTGATGGTAATAATTACAACAGAAATATTTTCTTTTCCTTTTTCATCAATCAGGCTTTGCATTTTATTAAGGTCAATATTTCCCTTGAAGGCATGATATTCATTATTTGCTTTTGCTCCTTCATCAATAACATAATCAACAGGCAAGGCTCCTAACATTTCGGCATTACCTCTAAATGTATCAAAATGCATATTGCCAATTGCATACTTACCCTGTTTTGCATAAATCTGGGCCATGATATAATCAGCAGCTCTTCCCTGATGTGTTGGCTGAACATAAGGAAGCCCAAAAACATCTTTAACCGATTCTTCCAGTTTATAAAAACTTTTACATCCGGCATATGATTCGTCCCCTAACATTAAAGCACTCCATTGTTCATTGCTCATTGCAGAAGTACCACTGTCAGTTAAACAATCTATATATACATTTTCAGCTTTAATTCTAAACGCATTAAATTGAGCATCTTTCAATATTTGCTGTCTTTCCGAAATTGTAGTTTTCTTTACTTTCTCCACCATTTTTATTCTAAATGGCTCTGCTGTTAAAAATTTCATCTATACTCCTCTATTTAAATGTTATATTTTTTTACTGCCGTCTCTATTGCTTCTCTCACAGATTGAACACCTTTGGTTATTCCTTCCGGATGCTTAAATATTGCTGATGAACAAACCACCACATCAGGTTTACAGGCAATAAGGTCATCAAGGTTATCAGCCCTTATACCTCCATCAATGGCCAATTCACATTTTGGATTTTTTTCATCGATTAATAACCGAGCTCTTTTTATAAGATCCAACGATGTTCTTCTCCAAGCCCAATTCTCTTGTCCATCAGTTTCATCAACACCATGTACTACTATATGCAATCTATCAATATCGTATATCGATTCTTCAACAAATGAAAGTGGAGTATAACAACCTACGGTCAGACCTATTTTCATTCCAAATTCACGACAATAATTTATAATATAGGCTAGAGGTGCCCCAATGAAATGTTCTGCAGGTAGAATCAACATATCAGTTCCCACAGCTGCGAGTTTCTCAATAAAAAGCCGATCACAGTCACGTGTATATATATGGCACTCAATAGGTTTATTTGTAGCAGGCCTGATTCCTTCAATAATCTGATGCCCTCCCATTATCTGTAAATTCTTTAAATCATGCATATCCGCTGCATCGGAATGTATATAATCTGACCCGGCATCAGAAGCTTCTTTAACAATATCTACTAAATGGCCATAATCAATATGAGCCATACCTGCTGCAATTTTTATCTTTTTCATTTTAGTCTGTTTATAAATTTGTCTAAATCCTTTTATGCAAAATTTTCATGATGCTAAAATTCTATTTTTAGAGTTCAGATCAAAAAAAACAGGTATGACAACGGAGGACATATAAAAGAAAAATAAAAAGGGGGTAATTCCTATAAAACATCTAATTCCAACGATTTGGAGCTTGACAGGCTAATAAATAAGAAATATTTGCAGATAACATTCACCCATATATAACAATCTTTTTATTTGGATTTAAGAAAGTTTATTACTTATATTAGCCTATTATATTACAAGATTATCTAAGCAAAATCACTATTATGTCTTTACGATTTTTAATGATCTGTATATATACCTTCTTCGATATGGCTTGTGGAACAACCAATATTCCACAGGAAAATCATTCTAATCCGATTCAAACACAACTTGTCCAGAAAGATACAACGAATTCACTATTGCATGCTTTTCATTTTATACAACATGATTCTGTTCAACAGGCTGAAATGATTATCCAATCTTACTTAAATGAGTTGCAAGAAAAATTTGATACAACTAAATATTTCAATCTTTATATAACAATTGGAGATCAATATCTTGAAAACTCTTTATTTGCTTTTTCATTGAAGTACTTCCTGGAGGCTAATAATATCTCTAATAATCTACCTCCCAAACATCAAATTTATATAGTTACAAAGATTGGATCATTATATTATGACCTTAAAGAATTTGATAAAGCAAGGAAGTATTACCAGCTTCAGAATACTATTGCAGAAAAATATAAACTTGATGATGGATTAATCGCCTCCTACATCAATCTGGGTGAAACTTATAGATTCCAGAACCAACCTAGACAAGCTATGGACTATTATAACCAAGCCCTTAAACTTTTAATGAACAAGAAAAGGCCTATGTTAAAAGCGACAGCTTACAACAACATTGCTTGTGTATATCTGAACCTACAACAATATGATTCAGCATATCTTTACTTTACTATAAGCAAAGAACTTATCTTCCAACTGGATGATAATGAGAAAAAAGCCGCTATTTATACAAGTTTTGGAAATTATTATTACGAAACAGGCAATTATGAAGAGGCAATTAGAAATTATAGAAGTACATTTTTATATGATATCACCAATGAAGTGCAAGAAGATATTATCCATCGTGATGCATATAAAGGACTTTACATTAGTTATGAGGCCATTAAAGATTATAGAAATGCATACATCAATTATCAAAAGTACACCAAACTGAAAAAAAAAATCTTCAATATTGAAAAGCAAGAAGAGTTAGTTCTCACAGAAACTCAATTAGAAATAGAAAAGCAAATCCAAAAAATTGATTTACTGGAGCAGTTATCAATTGAGCAAAACAAAAAGAAAAAACTGATTACGATCATATTTTCTCTGGTATCTGTTCTTTTAGTTGGAATAGTTTTCCTAACACTTTATACCTACAAACTAAAATTAAGGACGGTTAAACAAAAACACAAATTATTACAGAACCAGAAGGAACTGACTGAAATGGAAAGCGAGAAAAGGAAATCTGAAAATGCACAACTTATTGCTATCAATAAAGAATTAGAAGCATCTGAAATCATTGCAAAATTACAACGCAGACATCTAAAAACTGAATTGGACCATAAAAAAAGAGAATTGGCTTCACAAGCAATTCATATCAGCAGCAAAAATCAAATATTAAATCAAATAAAAGAAAACCTTAAAAAACAAGATTTCCTGAGCAAGAATAAACAAGTTATCAATGCTATTATTCATGAAATTAATAGCAATATTCATCTGGATGAAGACTGGAAACATTTTAAAATACATTTTGAAGAGACACACCCAAAATTCTTTGCACGATTAAAGGATAAATATTCAGATTTAACCAATGAAGAATTGAAATTATGTGCATACTTGCGTCTAAATCTATCTACAAAAGAAATTGCTCAGTTGCTTAATATAACACCCATTGCTATAAACAAGAGAAGAAACAGGTTGCGAAAGAAAATAAATATCGATCCTGAAGTTGACTTATATAGTTTTATAGCAAACATTTAATTAATTTTTGTCTAATATATATTGATCTTTTCCCGGGAAAAGATCAATAAAATGCACTTTAAACTATCAAACCTTTAGATAAAAACACTAATGTCAACTTTGTTCAATATAAAACGAATAAAATTATGAACAGACTCATTTTTACAGCTTGCTTGATGAACATCATCTCTCTCCCGGGATGCAAAGAGAGATCTCAACCAAATATATTTTTATTTAATAGCAATTGGTAATTTACCCGTTTAAATGAAGTTAACCTGAACAATGCAGAATTAAAAAAACAAGGAACAGAATGGTCATCGCAATACAATGTCACACAAATCTCATCCAAGTCAGATCTGGACATATCTAAGGAAATAATACAGGCTGAATTCAATCAGTTAAAAACTGCTAAGTAGGAAAACATATCCTTACCCCATACTGCTAAAATAGAAGATTTAACAGTAAAGGATCAATGGCAAGGGGTATGTTATTATAAAAAGCAATTTATAGCAGATAAGAACTGGAAGAATCAAATCTGCTACATAGAATTCGAGGGAGCTATGCACCTTGCCGATTTATGGATTAACGGTAATAACTCCGTAGTAACACTAATGCAATCTGCTGGCTTAAGAATCTCTATAAACTTGTATGATTGGTTATCCTGTTTATACTGCTGAAAAGACAAATGATTTGTTGGTAAATGCCAATAATCATTAAAATCAACCATAGATATTACACCTAATCGTTTGAGTTTACTAAGGTTATCAGGAGTAACATAGTTTTTATGAAACTGGATCAGGTGATAATATTTTAACTCATCCATTGAAATAATATTAAAATCATATTTACAGGCAATCTCAAAGTCACTGAAACGAGTAAAATATTCATGTGGATGAGTTTGCCTGTGATACTGGCAACCTTCTATTTTTGGATAAACAATCAGCAGGATTTTATATTTCATTTTCAATTCGATTTTGAATAGGCAAATTGTTTCTTAATCCTGATCCTGTAATACTTTGTAATGCAGTTATTACTTCATTGATAAAACCTTTTTGCGGAATATGCAGGAATAAACTTAAAGCCGTTCGGAAGTCACTGTAATTGTATCCATCCCATTGGGCATGTTTAATATAGCTAGAGTGAAAAGCAAATCCCGAAGAAGCTATTTGACAGCATACAGGAGTTTGACCAAAATGTTGGTTATCCGGAATTAAGTATCCTGGGAATTGGACTCTCCAAAGTAACATTTGCCTTTCATTCGATATCCTGGATATGATCTTGCTCAATGAATCCGGGGAGCTAAACTTGTCATCATCATCTAAATAAATGATGTAACCTGGTTTAGTATATTCCATCATCATGTTGAAATATTCGTTGGGAGGAAATGGTTTTTCTATGTAACCGGGAAGAAATACCTCATTTGAAATTCCAGACCAATCTTCTATTCTGTTAAATCCAACCAATTCATCAATTTGGTAACTTTTAAGATATTCTCTGGTAAATTCATCATCATAACTTACTATCAAATTAACTTTCTTATAATCCTGTTCTATTATGCTTTGATAACAATTGGCAAAGAAATTCGGGCGGTTTGATGTCCTGACTAAAATGTTTATTATAGGTGTATTTTTCATTAGAATTGGGTTTATTGGTTATTAATTTGAATTCTTCTTCCGTATTCATGATCACTATCGAGAAATCCTAAATTATTTTGACAATCGTAGTACGAATGCTTCAGCAGAGTCTTTTAATGCCAAGTTGAAAGCTTTTAGGGCAACGTTAAGAGGTGTTGTTGACATTAAGTTTTTCTTATATCGTAGCTAAAATATGGGCATAAGTTTTTTACAAATCCACCATGTTTTTCAAGTGATCCTGTAATATATAAACGAAATACATAATTATAAATTAATAAAAAAGCAGCAATAAAATTTATTGCTGCTTTTTTGTAGCGAGAGGGAGACTTGAACTCCCGACCTCATGATTATGAATCATGCGCTCTAACCACCTGAGCTACCTCGCCATTTCAGTATCGAATACCGGGCTGCAAATATAGTATTTTATTTTATCTTTTATAACTTCAATACAGAAATTATAAAAAAAAAATTATATATTGCGATGAAGGGAAAAATTGCTAACAAGTAAACCTATGAAAAATAAATTTGAATTAGAATACTCAATAAATTCTTCACCTAAGATTTTATTTACGAGATTGAGCACACCTGGGGGATTATCAGAGTGGTTTGCTGACGATATCAATATTCAAGGTAATATATATACTTTTATTTGGGAAGGGACTGAACAACAAGCTGAACTTCTTAATAAAAAAGACAATCAACTTGTTCGATTTAAGTGGCTTGACGAAGATGAAGACAGCTATTTTGAATTTAAAATCAGAAAAGATGAATTAACCGGGGAAGTTGCTTTAGTAATAACTGATTTTTCTGAAGATGATGAAAAAGAAGATACTATTGAACTTTGGGATACCCAAATCGCTGAATTAAAACATGCCTTAGGCCTTTAATTAGAACAATACGCCTTTTCTTTAATAAAATAAATTATTTTTGTAATCGTTTTGTAAAAAAATAATTAGTGAAGCGATTACATAAGTTTATATTAAAATCCTTTTTTGGTCCGGTTGTAGCTACATTCTTTGTATCTCTATTCATATTATTGATGCAATTTCTGTGGAAATACATTGATGATCTTGCAGGAAAAGGTCTGGAATGGACAATTATCGCTGAACTCATTCTTTATGCTTCGGCTCGTTTAGTTCCTATGGCATTACCATTGGCTATTTTATTGTCATCAATCATGACTTTTGGTAATTTAGGCGAACATTTTGAGTTAACTGCTATAAAATCAGCCGGAGTATCACTTCAAAGATTTATGACACCCCTAATTATTTTAACCATTGTTATAAGCATTGGAGCATTTTTTTATTCTGATTATATTATACCCTATACAAATCTTAAAACCGGAGCATTAATTTATGATGTAAAAAACCAACGACCAGAGCTCCAAATAAAGGAAGGTATGTTTTATAACGGAATTGATGGATATAGTATAAAAATCGCAAAGAAAAATTATAAAACAAATCTTTTACAAAACATTATGATTTATGATCATAGTGACAACAAAGAGAATAAAAAGGTTACGATAGCAGATTCCGGTTACATGAGAATGACAGCCGATGAAAGAAATTTAATTTTTACGCTGTATAACGGATATTCTTACGAAGAAATTGAAGAATCGAAAAATACCAGACCAAAAGAAAAAGCTTATCCTCATCAAAGACAGAAGTTTGAAAAACAAGTTTTTATTTTTGAACTTACTGGACTTGATTTCAGCAGAACTGACGAAGATCTTTTCAAAAATAACTTTCAAATGTTTAATTTAAAACAATTACAATACGCAGAAGATTCATTGATAAAATCTCACAATGAGCGAGTTAAGCGATTTTCAAACAGCTTATCCTCAACTGAGTATTTTAAACGTGAGAAAGTAATGTTAAATGAATATAAAAAGAATCGAAAAAAGAGAGAAATAAGAAAGATTAAAGATACGGATGACTTTAAGCAATCTCCATTAAATGACACTGTTAAGATATCTAATGATTCGCTTGACAGACCGTTTAGTCCTGATAGTATACTTCTTTCATTAAATAGAAGAAGTAAAAGTCAGGCAATAGATTATGCTCTAAGTTATGCAAGAGCTACTCACAATACTATTACTAATTCAAAAAAGGAATTTAATCATAAAGAAGAACGTATTCGTCGACATCAAATTGAATGGCATAGAAAGTTTGCACTTTCTTTTGCCTGTTTAGTTTTCTTTTTTATTGGTGCACCTTTTGGTGCAATTGTAAGAAAGGGCGGGTTTGGAACACCCGTTGTCGTTTCAGTTCTTTTCTTTATATTATATTATATCATATCTATTACAGGAGAAAAATTTGCTCGAGAAGGAGTTATGTTACCACATATTGGCATGTGGTTATCTTCTTTTATTTTAATGCCATTAGGAATATTTTTAACCTATAAAGCAACAACCGATTCTGTTATTCTGAATGCAGATACATATTTACTGTTCTTCAAAAAACTATTTAAAAGATTTTCTAAGAAATCTGATTAGATGAAGATATTGCAAATTGCAAATAAAGCAATATACCCACCTGATGGAGGAACTTTAGCCATTTTGAATCTTGCTAAAGGATACATTAACAATGGTAATCAAGTTCATTTATTAAATATGATTACTCATAAGCATATTAATAAATTCGAAGAGATTGAGGAAGGGGAAACAGAACCATTTCAAATAACGGGTGTAAAAATAAACACTCGAATTTCTATTTTTAAGTTGATAATAAATCTCATTACTTCTACCAAACCTTACATTTCCGTAAGATTCATATCTGAAAAATTCAGGAACAAGCTTGTTGAAATTATTAAAAATGAAACTTTTGATGTTATTCAACTAGAAGGTTTATATGTACTTCAATATATTCATGATATTCGAAAAATATATAAAGGCAAAATATTATATAGGCCTCATAATCTGGAATATTTAATCTGGGAAAGAAATTCAATTGAATCAAAATCTTTCATTAAGAAATATTATTTTAAAATAACTGGCAAAAGGCTTCTGAAGTTTGAAAAAACACTTTTAAATCAGTATGATTACATTATCCCTATCACAAATACAGATTTGGATATTTACAAAAGACTTGGAAATAATAAGCCTGCAATTTTAGCTCCCTTTGGATTGGACCTAAATAGTTTTAAAGCTAAACATATTAAAATTACAAATTCTGAACAATCCGTAAATTATATTGGTGCACTTGATTGGATCCCAAATCAGCAAGGATTGATTTGGTTTATTGAGAGTTGTTTACCGGAAATTATAAATTCATTTCCTGAGATTAAACTAAATATAGCAGGTCGAAATGCTCCAAAATGGTTAGTAGAGAAATTTAATCACAAAAACATTAGATATTTTGGCGAAGTAAGTAATGCATATGATTTTATTCAATATGCCGGTCCGGTTATAGTTCCTTTATTCTCCGGAAGTGGTATGCGTGTAAAAATTATTGAATGTATGGCTCTTAAAAAAACAATTATAGCTACAAGTGTTGCTGCAGAGGGTATTGAGTGTAGTAATGACGAAAATATACTATTAGCTGATTCTGCCACAGACTTTTCCCAACTGGTTTTAGTTGCTTTAAAAAATAAAGCGTTTCAAAAAGAAATTGGCGAAAATGCATTTCGTTTTGTAAACGAAAAATATAACTTTACCAAAATTGCTTCAAATATTATAGATCAGATTGGCTAAAACAGTACAAATACTTTTTTGGATATCTTTATTTATCATAATTTACTCGTATGTAATTTATCCTGCCATACTATATTTAATAAGTTTATTCATAAAGTTATTTAACATATTAAAGATCAAGAATGCATTTAAAGATGACTTTCCTGAAGTGACTTTATTTGTTGCAGCCTATAATGAGAAAGATTTTATCAACGAAAAAATCAAAAATTCATTTTCCCTGGATTATCCTCAAGCGAAAATTCATCATATATGGATAACTGACGGGTCTGATGATGGAACTCCGGAATTAATAAAAAGATTTGATCGTATCAAAGTGCACCATATTCCTGAAAGAAATGGAAAAACAGGTGCCATTAACAGGGGAATGCAATTTGTAAAAACTCCAATAGTAATTTTTTCCGATGCTAATTCCATATTAAATCCAGAGTCAATTCGATACATAGTCGAAGTATTTAAAGATCCAAAAGTCGGATGTGTTGCCGGAGAAAAAAGAATTAAAGCTAAAAATAAAGAAAATGCTGTAAATGCCGGAGAAGGAATCTACTGGAAATATGAATCCTTAATTAAAAAATGCGAATCTGAAATTAATTCTGCAGTTGGTGCTGTTGGTGAATTATTTGCCATAAGAACGGAATTGTTCGACGAAATCGAAAGTGATACTATTCTTGACGATTTTATAATCTCTTTAAGAATTGCAATGAAAGGTTATAAAATCAAATACGAACCAAGAGCAATAGCAACAGAAGGACCATCTGCTAACATAAAAGAAGAATTAAAACGTAAAACCAGAATTGCATTTGGGGGTTTCCAGGCTATTGGACGATTAAAAGGGCTACTCAACCCATTCAAATATCCATTTCTTTCTTTTCAATACTTATCGCATAAAGTTTTCAGGTGGGTACTTGTACCTTTTTCCTTTCTGATCGTTTTTATAACTAACCTCTTTTTAGCATTCGATGCTAATTGGATTGGATTTTATATGATAATTTTTTATTTACAACTTATATTTTATTTGACAGTTTTGACAGGTGCTCTATTACAAAAAACGAAAACAAACCTCAAATTTATCTTTGCCCCCTATTATCTTTTCATTATGAATCTTGCAGAGATTATCGGATTAATCAGATTTATTAGAAAAAAACAGTCTGTAAACTGGGAAAGAGCAAAAAGAGAGTAACAAACCCTAATTTATAATGTGTTTTTTAGGGAAATTTAAACACTTGTTATACTTTTGCACAATCATTTTCCCTTTAATTATAGTAAAATGTCTAATAATCAAGATAATAAAACAAGTCAGCTTAATACTATTGATGAAGCAATTGAGGATATTAAAGCTGGAAAAGTAATCATTGTAGTTGATGACGAAGATAGAGAGAACGAGGGTGATTTTGTAGTAGCTGCAGAAAAAATAACTCCGGAAATAGTGAACTTTATGGCTACTCACGGACGAGGTTTAATTTGTGCTCCATTGCCAGAAGACAGATGTGAAGAATTGGAACTTGAATTAATGGTTGGTAACAATACTGCCTTACATGCTACCCCATTTACAGTTTCGGTTGATTTAAACGGGCACGGATGTACAACAGGAATCTCAGCATCTGACAGAGCAAAAACAATAAAAGCTCTTGTTGATCCTGACACACAACCTGAAGATCTAGGTCGTCCGGGACATATTTTTCCATTAAAAGCAAAACAACGTGGTGTAATCAGAAGAGCCGGCCATACCGAGGCTGTTGTTGATTTAACAAGGCTTGCCGGATTAAAACCAGGAGGTGCATTGGTTGAAATTATGAATGAGGATGGTACCATGGCACGTTTACCTGAGCTTTTAGAAATTGCCAAAAAATTTGACCTGAAGATCATCTCAATTGAAGACCTTATTAAATTCCGTTTAATTGAAGATTGTCTTGTTGAAAAAGGTGTAAGAGTTAAACTTCCTACGGAATTTGGCGATTTTGATTTGATTCCTTTTAAACAAAAATCAAATGGGCTGGAACACGTTGCGCTTATAAAAGGCGATTGGACAAAGGATGATCCGGTTTGTGTCAGAGTTCACTCATCTTGTGTTACCGGTGATATTTTTGGTTCAAAAAGATGTGATTGTGGTCAGCAATTACATGAAGCAATGAAAAAAATTGATAAGGAAGGTAAAGGAGTTGTTCTATATATGAATCAGGAAGGAAGAGGGATTGGTTTGTTCAATAAAATAAAAGCATACAAGCTTCAGGAAGAAGGAATGGATACGGTCGAAGCTAATATAGAACTTGGTTTCGAAGATGATGAAAGAGATTACGGAGTCGGTGCAAGTATTTTACGCGAACTTGAATTAGGAAAAATCCGGTTACTTACAAACAATCCTATTAAAAGAAAAGGACTTGAAGCTTACGGTCTTGAAATTGTAGAAAACATTCCGTTGGAAATAGAGCCCAATGAACATAACAAGTTCTATTTAGAAACAAAACGGCATAAAATGGGACATTCTTTAGAGCTTGTAGACTTAAAGCCAGAATTTAATAATAAATAAAAACAAAAAAGACCAATCTTGGTCTTTTTTTATAAAATGGTTATCGTTTGATCAAAAAAAGAATTTGACGAAGATAAATTAAAGTAACTTATACTCCCTCCTATTAATATTCTTGACTTTAATTTAAGATAAAACTCTTCAGGAGTAATTTTATTTATTTTACAAAATTCGGAAACTATTGTAGTTTTTGAAGTATTACTTAGGTTATAATCAGAAAGTTCTTCAACCATACGTTGATAAGAAATATGAAATACCTGATTCGCAAATTCTTCCAAAGTAAGCTTTTCTGCATCCGGAATACCGGTTAATTCAACACCAATTATATATGAATCGGAAATATCTTTACCCCAATCAATTATATTTTTAAAAGGAATCCAACTATTAAATGTTCCAATAAATACCAATATTGTAATTAACAAGGCAACGGTAATTTCCTTTAAAAACTTAAATTTTAGTTTCTCAATAACAAAATATGAAATAAAATATACCCAGTTAATTTTAAATAAATGAAATACTGTAAATAAAATAAACAGGTAAGAAAAAATTGTATGTTGTTGTTCCCATTGTTTTTTTGTCAGGTTTAATATATCCCATCCAATCCACCTTGATAGGCTCCCTTCCGGTGCTATATATAGAATAATACCGGAAAATAACATTATAATAAAAGATAAAAGCAATCCGATACTTATAAAGCTTTGCCAATTAAATCTGTTGCTCATATAATAGTTTTTAATTAAGACCTGTGTTAAAATCCAAAGTTTAAAAGATTATTTAAATTTGTGTTCAAATTTAATGAAATCAGTTAAAATGGATAAAAACAGTTTAAGAATAGTTTATATGGGGACGCCCGATTTTGCTGTAGAACCTTTAAAGAAGCTCATTGAGAATAATTATAATATAGTTGGAGTAATTACCAATCCTGACAAACCAGCAGGAAGAGGTCAGAAAATACAGGAATCGGCTGTAAAAAAATTTGCCGTAAATTATAATCTAAAAATTCTTCAACCTGAAAAATTCAGAGATGAAACTTTCTTAAATGAACTTAAAGATTTGCATGCCGACTTGCAAATTGTGGTTGCTTTCAAGATGTTACCTGAAGTAGTTTGGAACATGCCTACATTAGGCACTTTTAATTTACATGCTTCATTGTTGCCACAATACCGAGGTGCTGCACCAATAAATTGGGCAATTATAAATGGTGATCCTAAAACAGGTGTAAGTACTTTCTTTTTAACACATGATATAGACACAGGCAATGTGATTTATCAGGAAGAAATTGACATAACAGAAAACGATAACGCCGGAACAATACATGATAAGTTAATGTACACCGGTTCTGACCTTGTAATAAAAACAGTTGATGCAATTATTGCGAATAACTACCCTAAAATAAATCAAAAAGACTTAGTTAAAGTTGATACTGAAATTAAAAACGCTCCAAAAATATTTAAAAATGATTGTAAGATCGACTGGACAAAAAACATTGACTCAATACATAATTTAATCCGTGGATTAAGTCCCTATCCTGCTTCCTGGACTGAAATAAACAATGAACAAGATACAATTCAATTAAAAATTTTTAAAACAGATAAAAAAGTCATAAATCACCATTTTGAACCAGGAGAAATCCATACGGACGAAAAGACTTTTCTAAAGGTAGCAGTTAATGGTGGTTTTATACAAATACTTGAATTACAACAAGCAGGCAAAAAAAGAATGAATATTGGAGATTTTTTAAGAGGATTTCAAGGAATAAAAGACTACAAATTTTCAACAAAAGCTTAGCTTTAATGTTATTTTTAAACAAATCATAATTTAACGCAACAGTTATATATAGATTAAAAAGAATTTATCTGAATCTGGTTAATTAGTGAATTGGTAGATTAGTAAAATACGAGAAATGGTGAACAGGGGAAACAATTATAAGTGTCAGGCGGCAGTTGGCAGCAAATTTAAAATTTGAAACTATAAATTAAATTCTGAACTAAAGAAATATTCTTCAATAAATTAATACAAATCATCAAATCTATATTATGAATAACTACGGTTCTGATCAAAAGTCTGCATTAGATGCAAAAATAGATGCTCAAAAAATCGCCTTTGCTCCAATTGTTTTTCAGGCGGTTTTATCCTTAAGAAATTTAAAAATCTTAGAAATACTCAATCAGAATTCAGAAGGATTAACTCCGCAAGAGATTGCTGAAAAGGTTAATGTTTCCGAATATGGAGTAAAAGTTTTATTAGATGCAGGATTAAGTGCCGAAGTTGTAATGTTAAAAGATAACAGGTATTTATTAACAAAAACCGGATATTATTTTATTGCCGATCAAATGACAAATATAAATATGGATTTTGTGCAAGATGTTTGTTACAATGGAATGTTTTATTTGGAAGATTCAATAAAAAACGAAAAGCCTGATGGTTTAAAGGTTTTTGGTAACTGGCCAACTATATACCATGGTTTATCGCAATTGCCAGATCAGGTTAAAAAAAGCTGGTTTGCGTTTGATCATTTTTATTCTGATAATGTTTTTAAATTGGTTTTACCGATCATATTCGATAAAAACAGAAAGAAAATTCTGGATGTTGGTGGAAATACGGGAAAATTCTCATTGCTCTGTGCAAAATATAGTCCTGAAGCTGAAATTACAATAATGGACCTGCCCGGGCAGTTGGATGTTGCTTTGGAAAACGCAAAAAAAGAAGGTTTTGAAAAACAAATAAAGAGCCATCCAACTGATATTCTAGATCATTCAAAACCTTTTCCTAAAAGATTTGATGCTATTTGGATGAGTCAGTTCTTAGATTGTTTTTCAGAAGAACATATTCTGCAAATTTTAAAAAGAACTGCTCAATCTATGAATGAAGATACTCGATTATTTATTTTAGAAACATATTGGGACAGGCAAAAATTTGATATTTCCACTTTTTGTTTGAATAATACCTCACTTTATTTTACTGCCTTGGCAAATGGAAACAGCAGGATGTATCATTCGGAAGATATGATGCGACTTATAGAAGAAGCCGGATTAAGAATTGAAACTATTACAGACGATTTAGGAATTAGTCATACTTTAATTGAATGTAAACTATAATTTATTTATCGAAATCTTCTATAACCGGAGTTTCTTCAATAACATCGGAATGCTCTTTAATGCTTCGTAGCCAAAGTTTTTGTCCCACTTTCGGTTCTGCACCTTCTTCCATCAGATTTTTTTCATAGAGCTTTTTGATCTTTATTCCATATAATTGAGAAATAGAATACATTGTTTCTCCTGCTTTAACTTCATGAAAATCAAAACCATGTTCTGCTTTATTTCTTTTTGGCTGAATGTATAAGATTTGACCTTCAACTAAGTCTATATCTCCTTCAATTTCATTGTATTTATATAGTTCCCATGAAAGCATTCCTAATTCTTCAGTTATATTTTTAAATGTATCTCCTTTTCTTACAATAATGTAATCAATTCTATTTCTACTAAACACTCTGTGTTTCTCCGTATATATCTTAAAGTTATCAATATCGCCTAAATATGTATGACCAGAATCCGAAACACTTTCTGATTCATCAAATGCCAAACTTCCTCCCTGGTCATAAACATACAATTGATTGTCTTCAATAATTTTAATAAGCATACTAGCATAGGTTTTACTTGTAGCATAACCCGCTTTTTGTAACCCTTTTGCCCACGATTTATAATCAGTCGGGCTTAAATCAAACAAAAAGGAATATCGTTGGCCTTTCGCAATAAATTCAGAATGATCAATATATGACTCATAAACAGTTTCATATTTTCTAAAACATTCGTTTCTTCTGTCATCATCGTGATAAACTTTTCCGCCTTTCCAACTACTATGGCATTTTATTCCAAAATGATTGTTTGCTTTTTTCGCCAGGGTACTATTTCCGTTATCCGACTCCAACATAGCCTGTGCAAGTTTAATACTGGCAGGAATTTTACTTCTTTTCATTTCTTTTATAGCCAGATCCTTATAAGTTTTAATATATTCTTTTCGATCCAGGCTTATGTATTTTGGTGCCGGTTGTTTTGTTGATTGAGGTACTTGTCGTACTTTACATGAAACTACAACGAGTGGTATTAACAGGTATAATAACTTTTTTGTCATTTTTTTTTTGTTATTTTGAACAAATGTAACTATAAATATCATTTTTTAAGATTGGTATTTTGCACAAGTAATAAAATCTTATGAACAAGCGCGAAATAAAGTCCACCTTAATAGATTACAATTCTCTTGCCGAACTTGATTCTAAATACCGGGAATTAATCCAAAAAGCTAAGGAAGCTGCTGAAAAGGCTTATGCTCCCTATTCAAAATTCAGAGTTGGAGCTGCTGTTTTATTAGAGAATGATGTAATTATTCAAGGAAATAACCAGGAAAACTCTGCATATCCTTCAGGACTATGTGCTGAACGAGTTGCAATTTTTTACGCAAACTCTAACTATCCGAATGTAACCATAAAGGCAATTGCTGTAACAGCTAATACAGAAAAGGGATTTATTAAAGAGCCAATTCCACCATGTGGGTCATGTTTGCAAGTTATGTTGGAAAGCGAGAATCGCAGGCAAAATCCTATTAAAGTACTGCTTTATGGTGAAGATAAAATTACGGTAGCAGAAGGAATCAAACAATTCCTACCATTTAATTTTAATAAAGAAATGCTAAAATAGATTTTAGTATTTTGATAAGATTTTAAGGAATTCTGCATTAGGAGTAATCCCTTCTTTATCTTCGGAAAATTCCGGTTTTAGCCTGTTAACAAAGTACATATCAAGCTGAACATTATTTTTTACTTCAACTTTTCCACGATGGGTACACTCAAAATAATCCTTAATATATTCATACGTATCACCGGAAACATTAACTTTTTCAACCTCTCCTGATTGCTCCATTCTGCTGGCCTTATTTACGGCATCACCCCAAATATCATAAGCGAATTTCTTTTTACCTATTACTCCTGCAATAACTTCACCAGTATGAATTCCTAATCGAAGTTCCCAGGGAGTTTCGTTTTGTTTTCTCTTCTCCTCGGCATAATCCCGCATAAACTTTTGAATTTTTAAACCGGCTAATGTCACATCAATTGGATTACTTTTATTTCTTAATGGCAATCCCCCGGCACACATAAATGCATCACCGATTGTTTTTATTTTTTCAATATAATGCCCTTCAATTATTTCATCGAACTTTTGTATATAAACATTCAATTCCTTAACAAGCTCTTGACTATCCATTACATTGGTCAGGTTCGAAAAATTCTTAAAATCTGTAAATAAAATACTTACCAGTTTATATTGTTTCGATTTTGCAAATCCCTTTTTCTTTAATTGTTCAGCGGTCTCAAAAGGAAGTATATTCAATAATAGTTCGTCCGATTTCTTTCTTTGCTCCTCAATAAATTCTTTTTGTTTCTCAATCTCCTCTCGTTGCTTTTCTAATAATAAATTAGAACTTTCCAAATGTTCGGTTAAGGTTATTAAACTTTCATTTTTTGCTTCTAATCTTTCCTCTGCCTCCTTTAACGCTGTAACATTTGATTCTATAGCGATGTATTTTATTATTATATCTTGTTCATTATAAACCGGAGTTAATGTTGTTTGTATCCAAATCGGTTCCCCGTATTTGGTTTCCCATTTTTGTTCGTATAAAATACTTTCAGCACCGTTTTTACATTGTTCAATTGCATCTGCCAATTTTGGATTTCTGCCGGGATCAAAAATAATTGACTCAAATTTCTCTTTAAATTCTTCCAGAGAGTAACCATACATTCTTTCAAACCCTTCATTAACCCACTCAATTTCATTATCATGACTAATAATTACAACACCGGTTGCAGTTTTCTTAGCAACAATCGAAAGCTCGCGAAGCAATTCATGTTCTATATAGATTTCATGCTGAAATTCTTTTCTACTCTCTGCCGCTTCAATTCGCATTAGTAATTCATCCTTTGTATACGGTTTCCTTATAAAATCGACTATTCCGTATTCAAAAACTCTATCAAAATTAGTACGAGGAGAATATTCGGTAATTAAAATAACAGGAATTCTGTTAGTGGAATTATCCTGCTTTAATGACATGATACTTTCTATACCATTTTTAGCAAGAGAATCAACACTTATTAATATGATATTTGGTTTTGCTTTAAGTGCTGTTTGATATATTTCGTTACGAAGTGATCTAACAATTTCAAATCTATCTAAATCATCATTTAGAGTTTCTTGCAAATAATGGAAAGAATTTCCCTTATCACTTGCAATTAATATTTTATAACTCATAGAATTTGAAATCGTTTATAATTATCAGTATACGAGTTTAAAAATATAAATTTTAAAATGAATTCGGTCGAATTTCAGCGTTTTTTTATCTTCTGTATTATTACAGTTCGTACTAATAATTTAGGCTTTCATCAAAATTTAGAATAGGTTTTAAACTAAAAAATGAAAATAACGTAACGGTTTCTGGTTAATTTACCGAACAATCGTTATTTTTATTTTTTTCAAAACTCGAAACCTTAAATGATTTTCAAGTTATTAGTTTTAAATTTTAATTCAACAAGCATTGAAGGAATAAATTCTATTGTTAATTCCGAATATCCTAATATTGATTTATATATTTTAGATCATCATCGAGATATTTTATCTGACATACAAGCAATATCCCCGGAAATAGTTCTTTTTGATTTGGATAATCAGCTAAATCCTGAAGAAAAAAGTGAAAAATTACTGTATAGAATTAGTCATGATTTAAACTTACCCGTTATTGCATTTTCGTCGGAAAATATACATAAGGATACTTTTGATGCAGGTGCGATTAATTTTATTCAAAAACCTTTCAAGGATGTAACTCTAATTTCAAATATAAAGTCTACTTTGGCACTTATTGACATACAAGAAGCTATATATGAAAAGGAGCGCGAAATTGAAGAAAAAAATGTACGTATTCAGTTTCAGATTGAGAATGAATTAAAACAAAGAGAAATAATCATTCGAAAGAATAAAGAAATAATGGCTGATATTCGTTATGCCAGTCGAATTCAGCAAGCTATACTTCCTAGTATTGAATATATAAACGAGCATTTACAAGAGTATTTTATTTTACACCAGCCCAAAAGTCATGTTGGTGGGGATTTTTACTGGCTAAATTGTCAGGGCAATAGAAAAATTATTGCTGTTGGTGATTGTACAGGCCATGGAATTTCCGGAGCTTTAATGCATATGTTGGGTTCAGTTTATTTAAATGAAATAATAAGTGCAGGCACATATGAAACCGCAAGCGATATTTTAGAGCAACTCAGAGATCATATTATGCGATCGTTAAACCAAACAGGAGAATCAGGAGAAACACAAGACGGATTAGACATTGCTTTGTGTGTAATTGATTGTGATAAAAAGAAATTACAATATTCCGGAGCAAATAATCCAATTTACATTATTAAAAATAAGGAATTAACAGAAATAAGAGGTGATAGAATGCCTGTCGGGATTCATGTAAATTTCGATAAACCATTTACTAACCAGATCATTGATATTGAAAGTAATGATCAGTTGTATTTATTTTCAGATGGATTTGCTGATCAGTTTGGTGGCCCTAAAAACAAAAAATTCAGGTACAAACAGTTTAAAGAATTATTGATTAACATTTGCCATGAACCAATGAATATTCAGAAAGAAATTCTTAATAATTCGCATGACAAATGGAGGGGATCTACAGAGCAAATTGATGATATTCTTGTTTTTGGCATAAAAATAAAATAACTTTAACCTTTGTTAATATTATAGTTGTGAGAAAAATAACAAAAATTGTATTTATACTCTCTTTATTAAGCACACTTTTATGTGATTTATCCTTTTCTCAAGATATAAAAAATGAACTCGCAGGCTATGAAGCAAAAATTGAACAACACAAACAAGAGAACAACCCTTCGCTTGAATTAGAATATTTAAATAAAGCGGCTTTTTTGTGTTGGGATAATCAAATGTACGATAAAGCAATCAGTTATTTCAAAAGAGTTCTTGAATTAAATAAAAAACTAGGGAACCAAAATGGAGTTCTTCTAAGTATCAATTATTTAGGTGTAATATATGACGAAACACAAGATTATGATACTGCAGTTGACTATTTCAAAAAAGCTTTAAATATTTATAGGAACTCAAATGATAAAAAAAATATTTCTTCTTCACTTTTGAATATTTCGCAAATTTATCAACAATTAACCAATTATGATGAATCTAACAAGGCTGCATTGGAAGGAGTTGAAGTTGCCAAAGAAATTAATGATTTAAAACTGGTTAGAAGTTTTTATGGAATTCTTGCAAATAATTACCAGAGTCTTGGAAATTCTGAAAAAAGTATTCAATATTTCGACTTGTTTGCTTCAATAGATAAGTTTTTGAAGAAAGAAGAAATTAAAACCATAAAAGAAGAGTCTGAAACTCAGGTTCAAAAAGCACAACAAGAAAAACAACAAACTCAACAAGAACTTGCAAAACAAACTGATAAGCTTAAACAAACCGAAACATCTTTAGCAAAAGTTGAAGAAATTACGAAAGAGCAGCAAATGCAACTTGAATTAAAAGAATCTAAAATTAGAGAACAGGCTGCACAATTAAAATTTGAGCGATTAGTAAGAAATATTTTAACATGGGGTATTATTGCCATTTTAGTCTTTTTAGTTGCTCTTGCCGCATTATACAGAAAAATACGATCACAAAAAATACAAATCGAAGAACAACGAGATATACTTGATCTACAAAACAAGAAGATAAACTCAAGTATCCAGTACGCCCAGAATATACAAAGAGCTATATTACCAGTAAAAAATCAAATAGAAAACTTATTTGAAAGCTTTATTATATATAAACCAAAAGACATTGTATCGGGAGATTTTTATTGGTTCGCACAAGTAAAAAACACTGCTTTTCTTGCAGCGGTTGACTGTACGGGCCACGGTGTTCCGGGAGCTTTTATGTCTATGATTGGTAACAGTCTTTTAAATGAAATTGTTTTAGAAAAAAATATTATAGAACCGGCAAAAATATTATCTTTATTAAACGAAAAAATAATTGAATCGTTAAGGCAAGACGAAACTGAAAATAACGACGGAATGGATGTTTGTTTTATATCCATTGATATTAAAACAAAGAAAATAACATTTTCAGGAGCAAAAAGGCCCTTGTTCATTTTCAATAAAAAGACATCCGAGTTTAATGAAATAAAAGGAGACCGACTATCAATTGGTGGTGCGAAAAGGAAAAATAAAGATGAAGAATTTAATAACCATATAATTGATACGGAAGTGGGAGATATTTTATTTTTATCGTCAGATGGTTTAACTGATCAGAATAATTCTGAAAGAAAAAGATTTGGAAGTAACAGGCTCAGGGAAATTATTTTAAATAATATTTCAGAGTCAATGGAAAGACAAAAAGAAATGATTGAAAGTGAATTGAGTAATTTCCAAAAAGATGAGGAACAAAGAGATGATATTACTTTAATTGGCATTAAAATAAATTAACCTAATGAATGATACAGTTTTAATTATGACGGGCAAAACGATCTTATCATATAAAGGACCATTCTACATCGAGTTAATCTCCGTTTTTGGAACAAACATTAGAAATTTTAATGATTCTTTTAGCAATGCCCGCAAAAAACTATTTAAGATATTCATTGAGCTTTCACAAAACGTATCTAATTATTCTGAAGATTTTCATATGGTTAATAATGTTCAACGAATTGGCGTTGGAGAACTTACCTTAAAAGAAACAGACGCTTCATATGTTTTTACAACCAGAAATCAAGTAAAAGATAAAGATGCAAGTATTTTAGCGGAACGTTGTGAATTAGTTAATGCATCAGATCAGTTAAAGTTAAGAGAATTGAAACGGGAACAAAGATTAAATTCTCCGGGAGAAAAATTCGGGGCAAGAATAGGATTGATACAAGCTGTAATGCTTTCAAAAAATAAATTAGAATATCATATAGATCAGATAAACGAAAAATTTTCTTATTTTTCACTCACTGTAAAAGTTGATAAAAATTAAATAATTCATGTTATGGAAAATATTGCTTTAACAAGCTCACCTACTACACCTTATTTCCCTGAGGTTAACTTCGATGTTAATAAAGGAACTTGCGAAATAAGTGGAGAATCGTATATGGAAGAGACTTATAAGTTTTATCTACCGTTAATAAATTGGATAAAGGATTTTACTAATAATATTAAGAGGCCAATAGAACTTAATATTAAACTTATTTATCTAAATACAAGCTCTACTAAATGTGTATTAGATATGTTAGAGATATTGAAGGATTATGAAGATGAAGGTGGAAAAGTTAAAGTAAAATGGTATTATGATAAGAGTGATCCTGATATGGTTGATGAAGTTGAAGATTTTGAAGCAGAATCAGGTATTAAAATTGAGTTAATTGAATTTGCGCAATAAACTGGCATTTATAAAATCAAAGGGCTTTCTATTCGAAAGCCCTTTTTTATTTTAAGGTTTAATATTATTTTATGATCTCAATCCAATTATGTGGATCCGGCTCATCGCCATATTGAATAGCAACCAGTTTGTTGTAAATTTGAGTTGATATTGGACCTGCATTACCATCCTTACAGAAAGTATATTTTTTATCTTCATCCATATCGTAAATTTCACCTATTGGAGAAATTATTGCAGCCGTTCCACAAGCTCCTACCTCCTCAAATGATTCCAATTCGTCGACAGCTACAGGCCTTCTTTCTACCTTTAGCCCCATATCTTCTGCCAATTGCATAATACTCATATTCGTGATAGATGGCAAAATTGATGTTGATTTTGGTGTAACATAAGTATTATCTTTTATTCCAAAAAAATTAGCTGCACCAATTTCATCAATATATCTTTTATGAACAGAATCAAGATACATAGGTGAACCATAACCGGCATCATGCGCTTTAATTACTCCCCGTAAACTTGATGCATAATTACCACCAACTTTAATGTTTCCAGTACCTAATGGAGCTGCACGGTCCGAATCTTTTACAATAGCAATTTTTACCGGATTGAACCCTTCTTTGAAATATGGCCCAACTGGCGAAACAAATACCATGAATAAATATTCTTTTGCCGGTTTTACACCAATCTCAGCACCCGAACCAATTAATAACGGACGCAAATATAAAGCAGCACCTGTTCCATAAGGTGGCACAAAACGTTCATTCATTAAAACCGCTTTGGTAATTGCTTCTTTAAAAATTTCCTTTGTGATAGGTTGCATTAGGATACCATGTGCAGATCTTTCCATTCGTTTAAAATTCTCTTCCCAACGGAATAAACGAATTTTTCCATCTTTTCCACGGTATGCTTTCATTCCTTCGAAAGCTTGTTGCCCATAATGTAATGCAGTAGCAGAAATATGTAAGTTTAAATATTCAGACGACGAAATTTCCAACTCTCCCCACTTTCCATCTCTGTAATAACATCTGACATTATAATCGGTTTTTAGATAACCAAAAGGCAATTCACCCCAGTTTAAATTTGTCATAATATTGTGTTTTTGATTTTCATTTTTTTCGCATCCCAAAGATACCAAAATTGAAAATTCATATCTTAAAAAAAAGCCTATTACACAACATGAAAATCTGTATCATGCTATTATAAAAGGATTAAGATTTAATTAAATTATAAAAACTACTGATCTAACTGTTTTCTAGAAAACGATAATTTCATGCAAAGACTTTGTGGTCCCCGATAGTTCCTTACTATCCTTCTTTATTGTGTAAGACTCATTACCAATAAATCTTAATACTTTCTTACCACCTAACCTATGGTTTTCCGATACTATTTCATGATTTATCTCATCCAATTCTATATTAATATTGACATCACCAAACTCACCGCTATGTTGTAATAATATCTTATTTGGAATGGTTATTTCCGATTCATCACGTTTTACATATTCAAGTACTTTTGCTTTTAGAATATCATTATATGATGAGCCCTGCATTTTTAAAATTACGTTTTCTTTACTGGCCATAATTAATTTACTCGAGATAGACCTCTCATCTTCGGAAATTAAAATATAATAAATCGAAATATCTTTATCAAATATTTTTCCCCAGCATAATTGGTTTATATTATTTTCGGGTAATGAATTACTCCAAAAATGATCAAAGTACCCGGTTCCTTTAACGTCAATTTTTTGTCCATCTCTATTAATAAATCCTTTTACCAAAGCTTTTGGTATAGGGATATTCCAGCCGAAATATTTAGTTCCCGGGATATTTTGATTTATTCTACCATCTCTGCGATTATTAAATCCCGCGATCTCCGGATAAAATTTCAAATCTATTATAGTACAATTTATCTCTGTATGAATCTCTATATAATCTCCAAGGTCCAGAAACCAGTTATTTCCAAGTTTGTGATTTAGTTTTTCAGTGCTAAATTCTACTTCATCACTCGAAAATGAATCGGAAATCACCCTTATTTCACCACGTTCAATATGTTCTACCTGTATACCATATGTAATCGGCAAATTATACGTTTCGTTAATTCTAACCGATATCCTGATTTGATCCCCATTTTCTAATATACTCTCAAAATACCAACACTCATAATCCTCTTGGGGATCAAGAATAGGGAGCTTAATTTTTAATGCACTGTTTCTTGGATTATATTTTAGTGTATTTTTCATAGCTTTTGTTTGGATTTTGTTACCTGTCAAGCCAATTTTTAAATTCCGAAGCTTTTAAACGGCTAATGGTAACCGGTTCATTAAAAGGATCAACTAAACGAACTATCAGTTTTCCTCCAAAATAAGACTCAAATTTCCTAATGGAATCAATATTTATGATTTGACTTCGGTTTGCTCTGAAAAACATATCAGGGTCCAGCTCCTCCTCAAGTTTTTCCATTGTAAAATCAACAATATGCTCTTTTTTATCATACATCACTGCAAAGGTAATTCTGTTAACAGTATAAAAATAAGCTATATCCTGTGTTTCAATCTTAAAAAATGAAGTTGAACCGGAAATAAGAAACCTTTTTCGATATGTTTTCTCTCCTTTTTTTATTGCTTTTAAAATAGCATCATAGCTCTTTTGATTATTATCTTCCGAAGTGTTATTAAATAACCTTTCAAATTTAGTTATGGATAATTCTAATTTTTCTTCTTTTATCGGCTTTAATAAATAGTCAATACTATTAACCTTAAAAGCCTGGATTGCATATTCATCGTAGGCTGTTGTAAAAATTATCATGCTTTCAATTTTCACATTGTCAAATATTGAAAAGCATATACCATCAGTAAGCTGAATATCCATAAAAATTAGATCAGGATGATCGTTATTATTAAACCATTCTACAGATTGTTTTACGGTTTCCAAACTTGCAAGAATTTCCCAATCCGGACGTAATGATTGTATCATTCCTTTCAACATTCTACTATTATGCAACTCGTCCTCAACAATTACCACTTTCATAATGCTTGATTTATTTTTACAACAACGGAACTTTTACAACAAAATTGTAATCATCGCTTTCAACCAATACCTTCTTATTATCTAACAGTTCATACCTTTTCAGCAAGTTTATCAATCCGGTTTTTGTAGAATATGATGATTCCTTCAGGTTAATTTTATTCTTTATTATTACATAATTATCTTCAGTTACTATTTCAATTAGTAATGGGTCTTCTTTGCTAACTACATTATGTTTAATTGCATTCTCCACCAGTAATTGTAATGTTAATGGAGCAATATCCTTTTCCGAATATTCCTTATCGATCATATACTGAACATCCAATCCCTCACCAAGCCTTTCTTTATGAAGAGAGACATATTTATCGATAAATTGTAGCTCATCCTTTAAAGTAACAAGCATTGAATCTTTGCTTTTTAATACATAACGATATACATCAGTAAAGTTTTGAGTAAAACTTATTGCTGTATCCTTATCAAACATTATAAGTGATTTTAATGCACTTAAATTATTAAACAAAAAATGTGGATTTATCTGGTCCTGCAACATGGTATAATCCATTTTTAACTTTTCCTGTTTCATCTCATCTATTCTTTTTTGTGCATAAACCCATTTATCCATAAAACGAAGTAATACCAATCCTACTGAAAACGTATTAACAAAAATTAACCCCATTGCAACCGCCGGTGAAAATGCCATTCGCCCAACCTCCTTGTATTCCGGAACTAATAACTGAATTAAGTGATAAATAGCAACAATTAATAATAAACCTACCATGGATTGTATGGCCAACCTTAACTTAATCTTCTTAGGTATTGGCATATACCTCTCAAATACGATATCAACAATTATATTTGACTCAGCTAAAAGGTTAAATGTTAAAATTATTAATATATAGTCTTTAATTCCGGGTCTGTCATTAATAACTTCCGGTGTCCCTATTAGAAAAACTATAAACTGCATTGCCAAAACACCAACAATACTAACTACAGTAAATCGAAGTATTATAGAATAAAAACTATAACTTGGTAATTTTGTAATAAAATGACTCCCATTAATTTTATGTTTTTTACAATCTGCTTTCATAAATATAATTTTATACTGTGTCCAAGTTATAAAAATTATCTTATTCTATTGGCTTTAAACTTCCAGTAACTTTTTTCCAGCTTGTCTGAAGAATTTCAAACTGTGCGAGTGCTTCAATCAACTGAGAATTTGCTGCCTGCCATTCGGCCTGGGCATTTAAAACATCGGTTGTTGTATTAAGCCCAACCTCGAAACTTGCCTGAGTTTCTTCCAGACTTTCTTGAGATTCCTTAATATTTTTCTTTGCTAATTGGATAGATTCATATGCCTCTTCAATTTGTATCTTTACTTGTTGTACTTCCAGGCTTATCAATTCATTTGTATTATCCAAATCGGTTTGAACCTGCATAATCTTTAGTTTAGCAGCATCCTGCTTATGTTTTCCTTCGCCCCAATGAAATAATGGAATTGTAATTTGTCCTGCAATGGAAGGAGAAAATGTTGGATCTTCAACTAAATCACTTACATAATAAGAAGAATATCCTGCACTAACACCAACCTGAGGTAAGAAATCCGCCAGGGCAATTTTTCTATCCAGTTTTGTAATCTCCAATTGCTTTTCTAAAATTGCTAATTCATCACGATTTGATAACGCCAAATTAACCCCGTTGGTCATATTCACTAATTGCGTGTCATAATTTAACGAATCGACAATCTGAATATCTGTGTTTAAATTCTGACCTAAAACCTGATTTAAATACATTTTTGATATTCTTAGGCCATTTTTTGCTTTAATAAGATTTAACTCCGCTTCATTTTTTTGAACAGTTACTTTTAATTTTTCACTTGCAGGAGTTAAACCCAGACTGTACATTTCTGTCATCTGATCTTCAAGCTCTGTAAGCATCTCGATGTACTTTTCCGCCAGTTTTACATTGGCCGATATAGATGCAATGTTCCAATAGATCCTATCTGTCTGTTCAATAACCTCAGAGTATTTCAGGTCATAGTTATGTTTATAAATTTCTACTCCGGCATCGGCTTGTTTATTGACATAAATAATTTTACCTCCGGTATAAACAGGTTGGGTTACAGTAACTGATCCGTATAATATTGAAAGGTTATCCAGTTCCACACTCATTCCGGGATACCAAACATCGCTTACTCCAGTATATTCACCATTAAGAGCTGCTTCTTCACTTGCCGCTGTTGGTAAAAAACCACCCGGGATAGAAAAACCGTCAACATCAGGTAAAAACATTCCATTTGCACTTGCACTTAAATTTGGTAAATAAGCAGTACGTGCAGTTTTTTGATTAGCAACCGCTTCTTGTTTTTGATAATCAGCCTTTTTAAGTTCTTTATTATATTCAACGGCCTGCTTTCTGCAATCCTCCAGAGTCATAACTTTTTGAGCTGAAAGTTGAATGCCAATAGTTAAAATGTATATTATAATAAATAATTTCTTCATGATTCCATTCTTTAAATCCAGGCTGGTAGATTCAGCCCGGATAATTATCGTTTCCTATTTTCTCTTTAATTCTTTAGTTTTTAAAATCGGTGAAATATCAACTTTAATAATGGTTGCATATAATACGGGCACCACTAATAATGTTATAATCGTTCCGAATAACAGTCCAAATATGATTGTAATAGCCATGGATTGGAACATTACATCAAAAAGTAAAGGAACCATACCAAGAATAGTTGTTGCAGAAGCCATAACAACAGGTCTTAACCTCGATATAGCAGCCATTGTAATTGATTTAAGTTGTGTTCTTCCTTGTCTCAGGTTGATGTTGATCTCATCCAGCAGAACAATGGAATTTTTAATCATCATACCAATCAATCCAAGTGCGCCTATAATTCCTATGAAGTTAAAAGTAGCCCCGGTTGACACAAAACCAACTACGATACCAATAAATGCGAATGGGAAAATCAAGAAAATCACCAGCGATTGTTTCAAGTTATTGAATAATGCTATTACAATAACTAACATTAACCCTAATGCCAATGGTAAAAATTTAAACAGGTTCGCTTGAGATTCAGCGCTTGATTCACCGCTACCTTTCCATTCCATGGTATAACCGTCAGGTATTTCAATTGCATTTATAGCTGGTTTTAACTTTTCTTCCACTTCTACGGTTAAATATCCTTGTTTTGGATCGCATTGAGCTTTAATAGCTCTTTGTCCATTGTATCGATAAATTTCATCGTTTTCCCATTTTAACTCCACATCTTCGATTACCTGCCCCAACGGAATACTTGCCTGACTGTAAGTACCCCATACCGGAATACTGGTCAATTTTTCCACATTATTACCCAAAGGCTCATCCAATTTAAGTTGAACCGGCAGAGTAGAGTTACCTTCCATCATTACACCAACTGTTAAACCTTCGGTGCTTACAGCTAAAGCATTAGCCATATCGCTTCTTGAAATTCCAACTTTTCTTGCCTGTTCAACCGAGTATTCGGGATTAAGAACTTTAACCTGGTTTTTCCAGTTATCAGTTACAGAAGTTGCCGTTGCTTCATTATGCATGATAGTTTTTGCCTGATCTGCTAATTTTCTTAAAACTGCCGGGTCCGGACCGGAGAATTGCACTTCTATTTCATAATCAGTAAATATCGGACCGTAAATTCTTTTTCTTGCTTCGGCCTGCGGATAGTTTTCTTCAATGTATTTAAGTATTTTCTCTCCTGCAACGATGGTTGTTTCATAGTCTTTTGTATCAACAATAAGTTCTCCATATGAATTGTCCGATGTTGCCATTGGGCGTATCAAAGTGTAACGCGCAGGAGTTCGCCCTGAGGCAGCTGTTACCTGATCAACTTCATCCCATTTTATTATTTCTTTACTGATATCAGTTATATCCTTTTCAACGGCACTTAAATCGGAACCTTTTGGAAGTTTGTACTCAATGATGAACTGGTTGTAATCCAGCAATGGCATAAACTCGAATTTTACAAATCTGAAACTATAAAGAGAAACAATCAGGACAATCAAACTTAAAATTGAAAAAACTAATTTATGTGATAATGAATAATGTACCAGATTTTTAAACTTATGATAAAAAGCATTATTAAAAGGATCTTTCTTTTCGGCTTTATTTCCATTTGTTTCTTTTCTATAAAATCCGGCAGCCATAAATGGCGTTTGAACCATAGCAAAAATCCAACTTAAGAATAGTGAAATTGCCAATACTGTGAATAGCGAACTCATATATTCTCCGGCAGCATCGGGTGACATGTATAAAGGGAAAAAAGCAAGAATTGCAATAATGGTTGCACCAAGTAATGGTACCGCTGTTTTTTTTGCCGAGGCCGTAAATGCCTTTTTTCGATCCATTCCGCGTTTCAGATCTATTAAAATACCATCGGCAACTACAATGGAATTATCTACCAACATACCCATGGCAACAATAATCGCAGATAATGATACTCTTTGCAGATCAAGGCCAATTACCAACATGACAATAAAAGTTCCCAGAATGGTAAAAACCAATCCACTGGCAATTAAGAAACCGGATCTCACTCCCATTGCGATCAGAAGAATTACAATGACGATAACCACCGATTGAATCAGGTTTGAAATAAACCCGTTAATTGATTTTTGAACTCTATCGGGTTGCGAATAAACACTATGTATTTCGATACCGGCAGGCACCCTGGTTTCAAGCTCTTTAACTTTTTCATCAATTAATCCGCCAACCGTTATAACATTTACTCTGCTTTCTGTTGACATTGCCATGCTTATCGCCCGTTCGCCATTAAAAGTTAATGCTTCTCTTTTTGGTTCATAAAATGAGCGGTTAACCTCAGCAATATCACCCAGCCTAAAACTACCTCCGCCCGGTACCTGTACCAAAACATCCTCAATTTCTTCTGTCGTAGAGAATTTATTTCCTACGCTTAATCTGATCCTTTCGGAACCTGAAACAATACTTCCCGGATCTACAACACTTCCCTGGTCGTTCATAGCCTGAACGATCATCATAGGATTTATACTTAAACTTGCCAATTTTTCCGAAGAGAATTCGATATCAACAGCTTCTGTTTGTGTTCCAAATAATTCAATTCTTTTAATACCTTCAACTTCTAAAAATTCTCTTCTTAAAAAATCTACATAATCATAAAAATCATCATATTCGTAACCTTCGCCGGTAACAGCCACAAATATTCCGTAAACATCACCAAAATCATCATTTACAATTGGATCGTAAGCTCCTTGTGGTAAACTTGATTTTGCAGCTGCAACTTTTCTCCTTAAATGATCCCATAACTGAGGCATTTCAGATGTTGTAACATTTGTTTCTATATTTACGGTAATCTCCGAATATCCGGGTAAAGAACGTGAAGTAATATTATCGATATTCTCAAGCTTTTGAATGGCTTTTTCCAACACTTCGGTTACTTCCAGTTCAACCTCATGTGCATCAGCACCGGGATATAAAGTGACAATTACAGCTGATTTGATAGGAATTTCCGCATCTTCCAGTTTTCCAATGTTAAAATAGGCAAATATTCCCCCGATTAAAACACCTACCAGTAAAGTATTCAGTAATGCCTTTTGATTTAATAATCTTTCCAACATTATAATAATCCTCCTACATTTGTTGATGATGCATGTTCGATTGGTTTAACTTTTTGTCCATCCGTTAATGAATGAACTCCGGCTGTAACAACAAGATCACCATTCTGCAATCCGTTAATTACCTGTAATTGACCTTCCGGTTGTATACTGGCAATGGTAACTTCCCTCAATTGAATCTGCTGTTTGCTTGAATTATAAACCCATACATATGTTACATTATCTTTCATAAATACTGCATTTGAAGATATTTTGATTGCATCTTTTTCATCATCAAATAATACTTTTACCTCGGCTGTCATCCCCGGATAAATACTGTATTTATCTTTGTTATCAAGAACAAATCTTACTTCGTAAAGTCCATCACTACCGGTTTTTTCATTTACACTTTTTAATGCAACCGGAACATCATAAACATTTGCATTTTTTACTGACAAGTAACTTTTTTGATTTTGTTTGATATCTAAAACCTGTGTTTCCGGTACACTGATAGTAATCTCCAGTTGAGACATATCTATAACAGAAACTATTGGGTGACCTGCTCCAACCGTGTTAAAGTTCTCAACCATTTTTTCATGGATATAACCGGAAATCGGAGCCTTTAACTCAGTATCATTTAGCTGATTTAATGCATTCTCGTATCCGGCTTTTGCCATTTTATAACCTGATTGAACTTTTTCGTAAGTATTGGCAGGTATCTTTTCTTTTTCGTAAAGCTCTTTGTATCGTTCATATTCACTCTTAATTTGTTCGTACTGAGCTTTTGCATTATCTAATTGAACCTGGTAATCACGCCTGTCGATTTGGGCAATAACTTCGCCAGCTCTTACGTAATCGCCTGCATTTACATTTACTTTAACTAACGGACCACCAACCCTGAATGATAACATGGTTAAACTCTTTTCCTTAACCTTACCATTAAATGTTAAATAATCAACATTTTGATGATCAGAAACTTGTTCTACCTTAACAAGTTTTGCTACTTCAACCTGATCAGTTGCTATATCTTTACAAGCAAATGTAAAAACCAAACTGAACATAACCATACTGTACAAAATTCTATTCTTTTTCATTTGATAAGATTTTTAAATTATTTTAATACAAATGTATTATGCTCGAAGTCCTTATTTTTAAATATGTTCGTGAAATGATATAATCTCTGCATGAAATGAAAATGCTTTTCCCTAAACAAAAAAACCTTCCGTATGGAAGGCTTCGCTAATTAAAAATACTCGCTACTATGATAGAAACTATACTTCGTTTGTTGATAACCGATATATTCACCAATTATTCTTTTCCAAATATAAAAAGTAATAATAACGCTCTTTAATAAAAGGACCCTAACTGAATAAATCGATTCGCGAAATGCATTTTTTTATACATAAAAAAACCGCTCTTTGGAGCGGTTTTCAATCTATATATCAAAGAATTATTACTTCTCAATTCCCAAACTCTTTAATAAAGCATCAATCTTAGGCTCACGTCCGCGGAAACCAACATACATTTCCATTGCATCCTGAATACCATTTAATGCAAGAACATGATCTCTAAATGCTTTTGCTGTAGCCTGATCAAAAATATCAGTTTCTTTGAAAGCTTCGAATGCATCGTTATCAAGAACACTTGCCCATGTATAAGAATAGTAACCGGCATCGTATCCACCCATAATATGACGGAAATATGTTGGACGATATCTTGAATAAATTTCAGGAATTAATCCAATTTCAGCCATATATTCTTTTTCGAAATCCATAACCTCTAAATCAGGATCAACTTCTGTCATCATATGAAATTTCATATCCAATAACGAAGCAGCTAAAACTTCAGTTAAAGCAAAACCCTGGTTAAAGTTTGCACTCGCTTCCAATTTCTTAATTAACTCATCAGGAATTACTTCGCCGGTTTCGTAATGCATAGCATACATTTTAAGAACTTCCGGTTCGAATGCCCAGTGCTCCATAATTTGTGATGGTAACTCAACAAAATCCCATGCAATGTATCCGTTTGGATAAGACGATTCGGCAAACATTCCGTCTAATGCATGTCCGAACTCGTGGAACATAGTACTAACTTCATCAGCACTTAATAATGCAGGAGTATCGCCGGTTGGGCGTGTAAAATTACAAACATTGGTTACTAAAGGTGTAATTTCTTTACCATCTTTTGTAATATAATGATCCTGGAATCCACTGCACCAGGCACCGCCTCTTTTACTGGCCCTTGGATGCATATCCATAAAGAATACTGCCAGGTGAGATCCGTCAGCTTCTTTTACCTCATAAACCGTAGTTTCCGGATGTGGAACCGGAATTCCTTCCAATTGAGTAAATGTAATTCCATATAATTTTTCCGCAACATCAAAAATACCCTGACGTACATTTTCCAACTCAAAATAAGGGCGAACTTCACTTTCATCTAAATCGTACTTTTCTTTACGAAGCTTTTCCGTATAATAAAACCAGTCGTGTGGCTCTAATTTAAAGTTACCTCCTTCTTTATTTATCATCGCCTGTAATGCAGCTCTTTCTTCCTTAACTTTCGGAAGAATACCATCCCATAACTGATTTAATAAGTTGAAAACTCTTTCAGGATTTTGAGCCATCCTGTTTTCAGTTCTCAATGAAGCATGATTTTCGTATCCTAAAAGTTGAGATCTCTGAACTCTTAAATTAACAATTTTCTTTAAGATCTCTTTATTATCATACTCATCATCATGATTTCCCTGGTTAATATATGCAGCATAAATTTCTTTTCTTAATTCTCTGTTATCGGCATATTGTAAGAAAGGAATCATACTTGGTTTATTGATGGTAAATACCCAGCCTTCAATACTATCTTTTTCGGCAGTTTCTTTTGCAGCCTGAACCGAAGCTTCAGGTAATCCGGCCAGATCAGCTTCATCAGTAACAACCAGTTTAAACTTATTAACCTCAGCAAGAACATTTTGACTAAACTTTAACGTCAATCCTGAAAGTTCCTGGTTAATTTTTTTAAGTTCTTCTTTTTTATCTTCCGGTAAAGCTGCTCCGCTACGGATAAAGCTTTTGTAATCATTTTCCAGTAAGAATAATTGTTCTTCGGTTAAATCATACTGATCTTTATTTTCGTAAACAACTTTTACTCTTTCGAAATATCTTGGATCAAGTCTGATTTCGTCGCTATGAGCGGATAATTTAGGATAAATTTCCTGTGCTAATGCCTGGATTTCATCACTGATATTTACGCTGTTAAAAGTACCAAATACAACCGCTACTTTTCCTAAGGCCTCACCTGCATAATAAGATGCTTCGATGGTGTTTTCGTAAGTTGGTTCTTCCGGATTTGATAAAATAGCTTCCATTTCTGCTTTATGTTGTTTCATAGCTTCTTCGAAAGCAGGAGTAAAATGCTCAATTTCTACTTCTTCGAACGGAGGAACCTTGAATGGAGTATCCCATTCAGCCAATAACGGATTGGTTTCTTTTACTTCTGTATTACATGACACTGCTATCATAGTAAAAGCAATAAGAATTAATAATAGTTTTTTCATTTTATAAATATTTAAGGTTACGAACTTTTAAAGCCATAAAGTTAACAATTTGATACTTTTACACGAATAAAGTTTAAAAAAAAGAACATAAAAAAAGCCCTGTCGCTTCGGACAGGGCTTTACTTCATTAATGAGCATTAAATATCTTTAGTCTAAGCTAATTTCACATTTACTGCATTCAAACCTTTTTTACCTTCTTGTAATTCGAAAGTAACTTCGTCATTTTCATTAATTTCGTCGATTAAACCAGAAACGTGAACAAAATATTCTTTTTCTGACTCCAGGTCTTTAATAAATCCGTAACCTTTAGATTCATTAAAAAATTTTACTTTTCCTTTATTCATAATTTGGTATTAAAAATTCATTGCGAAGATACGCATATAATTTACACTTAAACAAAAAAATGTTAATATTTATGTTAATTATTTAAAAAACAATGGAAATAAGGAATTGTTCACGTTCTATTTTTTATAATTTCATGCAAAGAATTATAAGGCAGTATTTGTCTTGATAAACACCCATATTTGGAAATTATCAGGACAATTTGTCCTGGTAAAACAAGGTTACACACAATGCGCCCTTTTCAGAAAAGGTAAACTGCTTTTCATCTTTTCAGGTTCTTAAATCAAATTTAAATTCTTATCGGGTTGACACTTTTTGCAAGTTGGAAACTACATCTCGGTCTGACAATGAAAGTATTATTTCAATTCGTAGCAGTTTGATAGTACGTTTTATTTGAGATTGGTTCGGTTGTTATGACAAGTAAAAAAAATAATATTCCAGTGCGCTTTGCAGCCTGACGGCTGCGTGGTGCTTCTTGCATCCGCACATTTAAACTTTTTGCGGCTGCGCCGCAAAAAGTTTAAATTTTCGTACTACAATCCTTTTAGTTTTACTAATCCTTACGTTGAATCTAAAATTTAATTAGTTATGTGGATAATATGTTAGCTTTATATTCTTTATTAATACTTGCTTGTTAGGTCAATCTATTATTGTTAATATTAGCAAACCAATTACCAAAATTCCTATTATAGCTAGATTTACAAAAATCGTATTGTTAAATAATTCAATAAAATCAGTATATACCTCCTAAATACAAATATTCTGCTATGATGGTAAAAACAAAAAATAAAAAGAAGATAAGTACTAATACTAAGTATATACTTGCCCAATATAATACTTTATAGTGATGCTGGATAACATGTGATAAATCATACAGTGAATTTAATAAGTCTTTAGCTAAATCCTCTTGGGATGCGTTTGTTATTTTATCAATGAAACTTTTTCTTGTAAGCATTACAATATGATTAAACATGGAAAATGAGGAATAGAAATTTTCTATTTTATGTTGTTGATTTTTCTGCTTCTTAATTATTCGCGATATCTTCTGGACTTTTGGGATTGGGATGATAGTTTTTAGAACAAAAAAAGCCGATAGTATTCCAAAAATGAATATAATAACTAGGAAAGCATATAACAGATAGTTTAATTTAAATTGTTCATATATCTCCCAATTATTAAGAGCATTTCCTCCAATAATAGATAGCACAACACCAACAATAGCTAGGATAATAGATGAGCGTGCAAATATACTTCTTTTCATATCCTCATTAATACTATTTAAATACCTTATGTGTTCTAAATTTATTTTTTCCATAGTTTAAACATTTATTATAAGCTTTAAAAAAATTGTTATCAACATATTCATTATTATTCTGTACTTCATTGTAAGAAAGAAAATTATCGTCAATTATTTTTTCTCCGACATAAAGATCAATCATATGTACAATTTTGTTAAGACATTTCTTTTTTTGAAATAGAAATTGAAAATTATCGAATCTTCTTTTTAATGACTTTGCCCATAAGGTTAATTCATCCTCTGAGAAATATATATAACGTTCAAATTCTTTGATATTAACATCACCATATAGCTGATTATGATTATTTATTATAGATTTTGCATGAAACGGAAAATAAATACAAAACAATTTGAATTCCTCTTCAGAAATAGGTCCCTTAATGTGCATATAACAATTTTTAGATTCTTTAGTATCAGAATAAGGTTCCATTATTGGTCCAAAAACTTGCTTTAACATTAAATTTTTAAAGCCAAAATTGGCTATTTGTTGAT
The DNA here is from genome assembly GCA_028282785.1 of Bacteroidales bacterium. GTDB lineage: Bacteria > Bacteroidota > Bacteroidia > Bacteroidales > UBA12077 > UBA12077. The sequence continues at coordinate 98,216 of JANQHE010000003.1, forward strand.
TAATTATGTGAGCTAGATTTTCATTATGTATCTTAAATCCTTCAGCAAAATCATGATACAAGATTTGATTTCGAAGGCTTTTTAATTTTATCTCGAAATCTTTAGATTTCTTTTCACCTTTAATAATAATCATTATATCAATATCATGAATATCTACATTTTTTGGATTAAGGGTACTTCCAAACCAAATTACATTTGATCCTTTAAATGATTTGCGGATTTGATGCGCAATTGATTTTAGAAATTTATTCAACAAATTTCTATTAATATTCATATAAGTCCTCCTATATTATGAAAATATCCATTAAATTTATATAGCATACGTGTCCATTTTTTAAGATCTTCAAGATGCCTCTTTTTCTGGTCTGGAGATAGCAGTGTTTCTTGCATATTTTGATACCAATTTATTCCTACATCTGTTAATTTGTAACAATCCTCTTCTTTTTTAACATAACCTCCATATATTAAATCATTCAAAAGAGAATGGAAATAATCTGGATTAGTTGTTTTGTCTACTTCGGATAATAAAAGCCTCGTCCCTCTCTTAGGAAAAGAAGCAATAAAGCTATTCGATAATGGGGCATAAACAATTTTATCCACAGGTTTCTCATTATAATATTTAATTTTATTAATGTAATATTTTAGATTGTGTGTATTTTTAAACGCATAATCTCCAATATAGCTTCTTGCTCCCAATCCAATCCCAATGTATTCACCTCCATGATATCCACAAAGTCGACCTAAATATTTAGATTCATATCTGTTAATGTTAGAAAAATAACCAATATACTGTTCCTTATAATCATGCAAATTTAAATTTGACCTAATGGATTCTAATTCATTGATTCTTTTCTCTGATGTTGGCAGATCAATTTTATTATTAACAATATATTGAAGAAAGGTGAACTTACAACTAGCATATTTTAATGGTTGTAAGTCTACACTAGTAGGATTTAGATCATATAACAACTTCAAATCATCACTGATAGCAAAACCTTTAATCTCAGGTAAATTATACATATAATCAATGTTAAAATCATCTATTCCAAACTTACATATTTCATCACGTACTTTGAAGATTTCATTAACTTCATCAAATCTTCCTAATAGCTTTCTCATTTCCTTATTAAAGGTTTGGACTCCAACACTTACTTTTGTTACGTTATTTTGAGATAACATCATTATGAAATCCTTATTTAAAAGTGTATGAGCATCTCCTTCAATTGATATTGAAATATCTTCTGAACAGTTATAATTTTTTATTGCGGTATGTAAAATTCTCTCTAGTTGAGTATTGTTAAGTAATGAAGGTGTTCCTCCTCCGAAATAGATTGAGTCTATTACAATACCATTATAGCGGTTAGCAATTATTTTTAATTCTTTTAACAATGCACCTACATATTCATCAGGCACATTAGGAGTTCCATATCCACCCTGTCTTAATTTACAGAAATTACATTCTGCTTTACAAAACGGAATATGAATATATAATGTTAGATTTTTACTTAAAGGATTAATAGAATATATATCTGTATTGTCTTGACTCTTGGAATCTCCAAAACTTGGTAAACTAGATATCCCAAATATGCTGAAATGATTATACTTTATCATACATAAAAACATTTCTGAATTCCGATCTTAAGAATTCATATTTACTAATTAATTCCAGGGAATTTGATATAGATTGCTGTACAGTTAGATTATCAGTATTTATTATTATCTTATTCATTTTGGGAGGTTTTGATCTGAGAAAAAAGTTTGTTAGCATTTCTTCCGGTAATTGAATATTAGATGGATACATCATTTCCTTATCAAGATATTGTTTCCTACCATTTAATCGAATCAATAACTTTTCAATGGGTGCCGTTACATATAACAAACTACTCTTATTAGGTAAAATATCACAAATCTTTTTTTTCCTTTCATTAGACATAAATAAACCTTCACAAATTACAGATTTACCTTTTTGCAATGCTTCCTGAGTTTCCTTAATAAATACGTTAAATATATGTTCATTTGTACTTGTCGTAAATTTGACATCATCACCACTTATTCTTTTTCTAATAATATCAGATGAAATTAGCTGCATATTTAAGATTTCTGATAAGGCTATAGCAATTGTTGTTTTTCCTGCACATGGGGGACCATATATTACAATAAATCTCATTAAAACAGAATTAAGTTATTAATTTATATACCATTATAAATATAGTAATCTTTTTCAAGATATTATTTTTACTTATATATAGAAAAAATACATAATCTATTTTCATCCATTTTGTATCAATAACTAATAATAAAAAATTTTTGTTGCTAGCATAATTTGTGATATTAATTTAAACATATTTAGCAGATAAAAGATTTGTATTAATTATTATGGCAAAGTACTGGAGGTTAGTAACCTTTTCATTTTTACTTTAAAATTGTTTATTTTTTCACTAATTTCATAATCAATTTATTTACAATGAATTCAGTTCAACTACCAAGTTTCTTTTTTTATTATAGTGATGTAAAAGGTAAGGAAAAATTTTCCATAGGTCCAATTGCAGAAAATACGCATTTAACCTTTCATTTCGGTACTAAATCTAAGGTTTTTGATATTCATATCACTCGTAATGGTGAAAAAAAAGAACATGAAACATTACTTGAAATTAAGCATTTCACATTATACCGTTTATTTATTTTATTTAATAGAAAGGTACTTCCTTATTTATATAAAAAGTTTTACACGGATTATATTAATCTTGGAAAACTTAAAAAATATGATTGCTATTTACAACCAGCCAATTTAAATAACATTGATTCTATCTTCAAGATTTCATCAAATCAGCATAGAATAAGGTTGAAAAAACAAATAGATAATTCAATCTTAAATGACTGGCTCGTATATGCTGAAGACTTTGTTCTACGAGATGATTGTTATTTTGTCTTTAGAAATAGGAAAGGATATTTAGTTCAAAATGGTGTGCTCTATAAAAGATTAGATAAAAATATTTCTAAGAGCTACATTTACTTATCTCAGAGAAAATTCAGAAAAATGATACGTACAACTCGGAATGCTTTTTTTAAACTCTTAAAAGAAATTGATCGTAATACATACGAAGCAATTAAGGATAATGTAAACAAACATAGTTAAGTTCAAGTATATTAAAGCTTATAAAAAACAATTCAGTTTTAATAATATCATGAACATATAATTTTTATTAACTTCATTAACATTAAAATTTAAAAAGTACCCTATGCAAATATTTAATTATAATTATGAAATTAATTGGGGTAGTTTACCCGATTGGCTGATTCTTATTGTTACAATACTAGGTATTTTAATTGCACTAAGACAGTTTGTACAATATAGAAAAGAAATTAAAACAAAAACATTTATTGAATTTCGACAAAGATTTAAAACAGATCCCATTAATCTGAAAGTTTTAGAATATTTAAGTGTAAACAATAGCAGTAAAAAGGCAAAACCATCAAGCTATGAAGTAAATCATTTTTTTGGTTTTTATGATGAACTTCATAAAATGGTAAAGGATAATTTAATTTCGCTTGAAGATGTTATTTATTACTTTGGAAATTATTACCTAAAAGTATTTACAAAAGAAGAACTAATATCGTTTGTAAAAATACAAAGTAATTATTGGTCAAGAGCCCTTGATCTTTATTGTCTAATAAAAGAGAAGGAAAATAAAATATTGACAAAAGTTAAGAAAGCATACAAACATAAAAAGAATGTAAATTCATATAATAAAAAATGAGAAAATATCCCAATGCAAGTATTTTTAGTGTTATTACAGAAGTAAAAGAAGAATGTGAAAGTATTGTTTTTTTATATTTAAAACCAATTCCAGATTATTTTAATAACTCTGATCCATTTTGGTATACAAAGGAAGGATATAATTCAGTTTGGAATAAAAATGGTTTGACTTTAAGAGAAAGAGTTGTTGTAGGTAAAGATGAAGATATTATCAACATTTACAATAATCTTTTAAAAAATAAAAAACTAAATGATTCTGTTTCATTAGATATTCCAAGCTTTAAAGCTGAAACGGAAGAAAAAACAAAATACTACTATCAACTTTTACACATTGATAACATTTATAAAATACCTCACTCATTTAAACAAAAGGAAATTCTTGATACACTTTCTGGTTATAAACCTCTCGAAGAAGGAACAAAAGCTTTTTTCCCTTTAGGTATTTATGAATCAGATTTTATTTACAATAATCTACAAAAAGAAATATTTGGAGTTATTGAGTATAGATTACCTTATTTAACTTTTCATGGAGATCGAAAAACTTCAATAACAGGTAAAGGTAGTAAAGATATGATAGGATTCTATCAAGCTAATTTTTCAGATGCCTCTGATTACAGAGTGGTTTTTAAAGATGATAATAATAATGAGATTGGTAATTGTATAATTGATAAAACAAATGGAATTTTTAAAACTGAATTATCCGATTATTTTGTAAGTGCAAATATCGAAATTAAGAAAGATTCAGCATTAGAGAGAGATTATTACTATACATTACTACAAGGAATAAACTTTTCTTCAGAAATAGTTAACTCTACATATAAAGATGCATATGGAAGAGAAATTTCAATAAGAAGTAAAACAAAGAAACGCCCGAAAAGTATAACTCCATTCACATGGCAAATTGAGAATTTTTCCACTTCTAAATCAGCTTATCAAACACTCTCAGATAAGTTCAAAGAAATAATAGATTTTTTAGGACCTAAAGTATTAATAGCAGATCCACATTATTTTGATAATCTAGAAATGAACGAAATTAACGATCAATATGAATTAAGAGATAGGCAAAAAGCTTTCGTAAATGCATTTATTAGCTCAGCTATTGATAAAGGTTTAGAAAAACTAATAATGTTAGGTTCTAACAAGAAAGTTGATATTGGCAAATATGAAAAATTAATTCGTGATATTGTTTCTTCAAATCAAATTAAGAGATATTTTCAACCAAATACATTCATTTTTAAAAAATCAAATCAAGGATTTCATAATAGGTATTGGTTTGGTTTTACTGAAAATGATGGAGCTATTAAATTTGAGAAATTAGTAGTATTAACTAACAGTATACAAGGCAAGATTGATGAAATAGATTTTATACATATAAATGATAAAATCCAGTTAAATCAAATTATGTCAAAATATGCAATGTTTAATGATTATTCAATTAACAGGTTAGAAATTTAAAATATGGAAGAATTAAAAAAGGTCTTAGTTGAATTATTAAATAAGAACAATAATATTCATTGGTTTATTGTACATGATTTATCAAAGAAACTAAATCATAACTCCGATATAGAATTTTCTTTTGTAGATGGTACAATTGATAGAGAAGAACCATTTAATAAAAATTTAGGATATATAACAATTAAGGATGAATCAAAGTTTGAAAAATTACTAAAAGAGTTAATTATAAAATTTAAAACTAAAGAGAAGCAATTATCAAATATCTTTATCATTATTTTTAGACTGAACAGAAGTCCTTTAATTGAAAAGATAATATCTTCTACAAAAGAATTATTAACAAAAGAGATTCTAAGGAGTGTTTATAATTTATTGATACAATCACTGAATGAAAACTATTATTCTCATATTACTATAAATAAGACTGCACCTATTAATACAAACGATTGGTTAGATTTATTCACATCAGCTCAGTATTATCATACAATTTCAGACCCACTAACGTGTTTAATCTTATTTGCGGAAATTGATGAGCAAAAAATAGATTTCTCTTATATACAAATAATGTCACCATTGTTACGGTCAATTATAATCGGAAAATATGGTTGGAACATAAAAATTTCCACTTCTGAAGTTTTAAATATTATTGAAAACAATGAAATAGAAGCTTCATTTTTTAGTGCTTATTTATTAGATGATATGCTTCCTGAACAGCAAGCTCCAGATTGGCTGTCACGTGATGTAGTGGAAGTATTTATTAGTAAATATTGGAATAATATTGGAAGTCAGACTTTTCAACATATTTATGGTATAAGTTATAGGAATAAAAATGATAATATGATGTATGAAAAACTTCGTGAATATTATCATGAAGTACTTCTCAATAAAATTAAGGATGATAAAAAAGATAACTCATGGATTTTATCATTAACGTTTCCGGATGGTTTTATTTCTTTATTCTACTGGATGTACAAAAACCCTGAAGTTTTAAAAACTCATATAACGGACCTAAATCAGACGAATATAACAACAAGATTAATTCGTGAATTTGAGAGAATTGTTGATAATGCATCAAATTACATCAGTTCAGAGCATAGAATCAATCCTTTTAATAATTATAAATTGAACGATAATAAATATACTATAGCGTTAGCTTACGCCTTAATTTTAATTTTAAATACTGAAGAAAAATTTATTAATAACAATTTAAAAAGTATCTTGTATAAGATAAAGCCATTGTTTTATGGTGGTTACGCTTCTACAACTTTTGCAAAAGATTCAGTTGGAATTCTATTTATTATTTGCTTGTCTATAATCAATATAAATGGTAGTAATAAAGAAATGGAAAACAAGTTAAAACTTCTAATAAATATATTAAAAGAAACAGTATTGATACCATATATTCATTTAATTGAAAGGGAAAATGTCATTTGGGATATTACAGACAAGGATTCTCAAAATCAATATAATATTGGCATATTAATAATTAACAATTATCTTAAGGAAATTAATAAGAACAAAACACTAAAAGAATTATATAAAAATGTTTTTGATGTATTAGAAGATGTAAAAGTAGCCAAATGGCTTTATGAAAGGTAACATATAATATTTTAAAGATTTTCCTAATGGTACGAATCTTCGAAAAACTAATTTTGCTCATAAATATTAAAATACTAATTTAGCGTTTGTGTTAACTTAAAAATAAATACCATGAATCCTATAACAACAGCCAATAAATTA
>JANQHE010000076.1 GCA_028282785.1 Bacteroidales bacterium
AGAGGAAATGCCTGGCCTGTTGTTTTAGGCCAGGACCATCCTTTTTATGATCGCCAAAATTATCAGGATCTTGCAAATGCATCATTTTCCATTTTAAAATCGGACCTAAAGGAACCAAATGAAAAAGAAATAAAATGGGATTTAATGATTGATGCCGGCCATGGTGCTGTTCAATATTTACTTAAAAATTGTAATCGAATTCCGGAAGCGGTTTTTTTAACACATCCGCATATTGATCACACATTGGGATTAGATTGGGTTGTTCAAAGTTTCTATAAAACTTATAAGAAACCATATCCTGTTTATGCAACCATATTGTGCTGGGAATTTGTTAAATTAACATTTCCACAACTAAAAGGAATGATTCGGTTTAAAGAGTTAATACCTTATGAAAACAGAAAGGTAGATGAAGTCAAAGATGTTGAACTTATTCCGATTTCTGCCTACCATGGAAAAAGTGCAATAGGTGCTTCAATGCTATTATTTAAAATAAATGATGAAAATAACAAGAGAAGAATTCTGTTTACCGGTGATATTTTAACTCCACTATTAAGGAAAGAAGATGATGCTTTTTTAGGTGAGTTAGATTTGGTGGTAGTTGATGCAAATAACAGGTTCCCCTATCCGAAAAGTAACCATTGGAGTATCTGTAATTCAAACAAAGCTCAAGTACGATATTTAGAAGATTTTATTAACCAATGTTCCATTGGGTTATTATTGGAACCACATCTTAAAGTGCAAGCTTCTGATAATTACAGACGATGTTTTAACTATTTTTTAGATAAAAAAATCCCCATCAGAGATTTTCATTTTACAATAGAATCTTTTATTAAAAGTATTTGCCCGAAAAAAATAGCATTAATCCATTATAGCGGAGGAGAAGATCATAAATACTATAATGAACCTATACTTACGGATAAACAATTGGAGCAATGGACTAATGATAATATAACTGCTCCAAACACTTGCCAATTCATTGTTCCATATGTTAGTCAACATATCGATTTTCTAAATAATTGAAAATTAATCGAATAATAGTTTGAGCACAATGAAATCATGACTTTTGTCATGTTTGATTCTAAGAAATGTCATGTTTATGGCTGGTTATGAATTCTATATTTAATCCTGAAAATCAAATAATTGAAAATAATTTTAGTGTTACCTAATTAACACTGTTAGAAGATTAACAATAACTAAATAAAACTTGATTAAAATGCCAGAAATTAAAGAATTAGTTAAGGGTTTAGCCGAAAAACATGGAAGAAACAGAGAAAGTTTACTTCCTATTTTGCAAGGCATTATTGCAGAAGAAAGATTTATTTCTGATGCTGCAATGACTGAAGTAGCAAGAGAGTTAGATATGTCTGCTGCGCTTGTATATGGTACAGCAACGTTCTATTCTTTCCTAGACACTAAACCAAGAGGCAAGTATGTTATTCGCATTTGTAGAACTATTACTTGCGATATGAAAGGTAAAAAGCAAATTATCAAGAATATTGAAGATTTGCTTAAGATTAAAGTTGGTGAAACAACTAAAGATAACAAGTTTACTTTATTAGAAACTAACTGTCTTGGTTGGTGCCATAAGGGACCTGCAATGTTAATAAACTCAACCCCTTATGATAGCTTAGATGAAGCTAAGGTAAATGAAATCATTATGGAATACATTCGTAAATAAGGAGATTTAAAAATGAAAAATGTTAAAAGAGTTGATATAATATTCGGTGCTTATACTCAGGAAAAGTATAAAGTATTTGAACAAACATTAAGTAAATCAAGTGATCAAATTATTTCTGAAGTAATCGAATCTGGATTAAGAGGGCGTGGAGGAGCAGGGTTCCCAACAGGTTTAAAATGGAAATATACAGCTGCTGAAGCTGATCCGGTTAAATATGTTGTATGTAACGCTGATGAAGGTGAGCCAGGAACATTCAAAGACAGAGAAATTTTAACAAAAGTTCCACGTAAAGTTTTTAGTGGAATGGCAATTTGTGGAAAAGCAACTGGCGCTAAAAAAGGTTTCTTATACTTAAGAGGTGAATATCTTTATATGTTAGAAAACTTAAATAAAGAGCTTGATGTTTTCCACGAAGTAGCGAAGAAAAATAATTTTGATTTTACAATCGAAATCGTAATGGGTAGCGGAGCGTATATTTGTGGTGAAGAATCTGCTTTATTTGAATCAATTGAAGGTAAGCGTGGCGAACCAAGAAATAAGCCTCCTTATCCAACTGTGTCAGGTGTATTTAGCAAACCAACTGTTATTAATAACGTTGAAACGTTCGTTAATACGCTTATGATCATGAGAATAGGTGCTAAGGAATTCCAAAAATTAGGTACTACTGATTCTCGAGGATCTAAATTATTTAGCGTATCTGGTGATACTCCTATCGCAGGAATATACGAGTTAGAGCTAGGTATGTCATTAGAAGATTTCGTTGAGGAATTTGGTGATGGCGATACGAAAGCTGTTCAGGTTGGGGGTGCTTCTGGGTTTTGTGTACCAAGAAAGAAATTCAAAGATACAATCATTGGTTTCGAAGGAGTTCCTACAGGAGGTTCTATGATGCTTTTCAATAGTTCTCGTTCAATGTATAATGTATTGAAGAACTATGTTGAATTCTTCGAAGAAGAATCTTGCGGGCAATGTACGCCTTGTAGAGTAGGTTGTCAGCAGCTTAAGAAAGGTATCGAAGCTGTTAAGAAAGGTGATAAATCAGCTGCTTATTTAAATACTTTACAAAAATTAGCAGATACTATGAAAGTTGCTTCAAAATGTGGTTTAGGACAATCAGTTGCAAACTCGTTCTATTCTATAGTTGATAACTTCAAGGAAGAAATGATTTACTAATCTTGATGCCCTGTCTGCCGATTTATCTGCCGAAGGCATGAAAGGCAGGCGTCAGGCAAGTTAACTAAATGATTGTATAAAAAATAAATAAAATAAACATGGCTAATACAGTAAACTTAAAAATAGATGGAATCGACGTAAGTGTTGAGGCTGGAAAAACTGTTCTTGATGCTGCGAAGGAGCTAAATATACATATTCCTACTCTTTGTTATCACGAAGATTTATGTGTAGCTGGAAACTGTAGAGTATGTGTTGTTGAACAAGAAGGTGCTCGTAACCTTGTTGCTTCATGTGCAATGCCTGCTCAAGAAGGAATGGTAATTAATACCAATACGCTTAAAGTAAGAAATGCAAGAAAGCATATCGTAGAATTACTATTATCAGAACATAATGCAGATTGTACTAAATGTTACAAAAACAAGAATTGTGAATTACAAGATCTTGCAAGTGATTTAGTTCAAACTGAGCAATTATATATCGATTTAGTAGAAGAAAAAGAATACACAAAAGATCAACAATCTCCTTCAATCATTAAGGATGATAGCAGATGTATTCGTTGTCAGCGATGTGTAAGGACTTGTAATGAATTACAACATGTAAGTGCATTAGGAGTTGCTTACAAAGGTGACCATATGAAGATTTCTACTTTCTTCGAAAACCCAATGTACGATGTAGTATGTACTAATTGTGGCCAATGTATCAACCGTTGTCCTACTGGTGCATTAATTGAAAAGAATTACATTGATCAAGTATGGGATGCTATTCACGATCCTGAAAAACATGTAATCGTTCAAACCGCTCCTGCAACTCGTATTGCATTAGGTGAAGACTTAGGTATGGAACCAGGTGAAATCGTTACTGGTAAAATGGCTGCTTCATTAAGAAAGTTAGGTTTTGATTCAGTTCTTGATACTGATTTTACTGCTGACTTAACAATTATGGAAGAAGGTACTGAGTTACTTACAAGACTTAAGAAAGCATTAGTAGACGGTGACACTTCAGTTAAAGTTCCTATGTTTACTTCATGTTCTCCAGGTTGGATTAAGTTTATCGAACATCAATATCCGGAATATTTGGATAATCTATCTACTTGTAAATCTCCGCAACAAATGTTTGGAGCACTTGCTAAAACATATTATGCACAAAAGAAAAACTTAGATCCTTCTAAGATCGTAAGTGTATCTATTATGCCTTGTACAGCTAAGAAATTCGAAGCTGCACGTCCGGAAATGAGAGATAGCGGATATCAAGATGTTGATTTAGGTATTACAACTCGTGAGTTAGCTGTAATGATTAAGCAAGCAGGTATGGATTTCGAAACTTTACCAGATGAAGGTTTTGATAGCTTAATGGGTGAATCTACCGGTGCTGCTGTTATTTTCGGTGCTACAGGTGGTGTAATGGAAGCTGCATTACGTACTGCTTATGAGTTAGTTACAGGAAGAGAAGTGCCATTTGAAAACTTAGATATCACGCCGGTTCGTGGTATGGAAGGTGTTCGGGAAGCTTCTATTAAATTAGAAGGTTTATTACCTGATTGGAGTTTCTTGGAAGGTGTTGAATTAAAAACTGCTGTTGCGCACGGTTTAACTAATGCACACCAAATTATGGAAGCAATTAAGAAAGGAGAAGCTAGTTACCACTTTGTTGAAGTAATGGGTTGCCCGGGTGGATGTATTGGTGGTGGAGGCCAACCAATCCCAACAACTCCTGAAATCCGTAAAAAACGTGCTGAAGCAATTTATCGTGAAGATTCAGGTATGAAAATTCGTAAATCACACGAAAATCCGGAAATACAGCAAATTTATAAAGAATTCTTAGGAGAACCTCTGGGACACAAATCTCATGAGTTATTACATACTCATTACACAAAACGTAAGAGACATTAGAACTATTATAAATTATGACGAAAGGAGAGCAATTAGCTCTCCTTTTTTGGTAAATAAAATACTTTATAATTGTCAATACTTAAACGCTGGTATTTTACATTATTAGGTATGTTAATTGATGTAGTTCTAAGTGTGGAGCTTTTTTAGAAAGAATGGTTCTGATAGTATAGTTCCAAAAAATTTCATAGATATACATTATTTGCACATATGATGGCTTATCGCTTATATAACCAGAAGTATGTTGGTAATGATGAAATAGGAATAAAAAAGGAAAGTTGTACATACTTCGATAAACTCAGTATGACAACTTCATGAAATGTCACACCGAGCCCACCTGTCCCTGTCTGCCGATTTATCTACCGAAGGCATGACAGGTAGGCGGCAAACAGGCTTGTCGAAGTGTGATTTGTATTTATTCAGCTAATGTTCTCATAAAATTGACTATAAGCCAACGGTCTTCTTCACTATCTATTTTTTTCTCAAAGTTTGGCATTTCATCCCTGCCAATAAATGATTTGTAGTAAAGTTCACCATCGGTTTGAGCCAGAACTTCTTCAGAGCCTAATTCGCGCATTGGTGTTTCAAGGTTATCTGCTTTCTTTCCATCTCCATAGCCTTCATCACCGTGGCAGGATGCACAATGTATTTCATAAAGTTCAGCACCGTAATCGTCATCAGAATCGGCATAAGGATTCTTCATGTTTTTATACTTATCAGGAACTATCCATTCATTAGAAATGGTATGACCCATTGCCATAAAGAAGAAACCGGCAAGTATTACTGAAATAACTAATAATTTTGAATTTTTCATAGCTTTTGATTTATGATTTATTATTAATTCGCCTACTCAATAAAAGTCCAAAAATCGAAATAACAATTACTGAAGTAATCATAAATGCAATATAAGAAATGGTTGTTGCATTTTTATTTCTAACTTCTTCAACTTTAAGAGGAACTCCCCAATTTATTTCCTTTGTTAATTCAACCAGTTTATAATCTCTTTCATCAACTACAATAATCAGGTTTATTTTACCATTTGGATCACCAGGAATATTATTTGGAATAATAACTTCGGACTTACCTTTTGTGAAACTACCGCTAGCTAATTCCAGGTCGGCAAACATTCTATCAACAAATACTTTAAAATCAATATCTTTTTCAGGAATAGTTAAACTATCTTTTATAAATTCTAACACAGAGATATTAATTTTTTTAATAGAATCGATTTCATTAAAGCCTGCTTCTAAAAACAAATCGCGTACTTTAACTTTTTTATTTGCTTTTTTAAAATTATCATTGCCTTTAAACTGTGCTAAAATGGTATACTTTCCTTGTTCATCTTTGAAGTAAGAATAATCCTTTTCAATAACAAGGCTTGCAACACCTTCCGTATTAGTTAAAATATTCGCCAGGTTTTTGTCACTCTTCTCTGTTTTCATTAAAATCTCGACTTCAGCATCCTGAATTGGATGAAATTTTCCTTCCACACGAGTTCGCAAAGTAACCTCAATTAACCGGTATTCATCAACAACCATTTTTGTATCCATGCTCATATATACCTTCTGTTTTTCCTGACTAAAAGAAATTAAACTAATAAAGAATGGTACAATAATTAGAAATAATCTTGTATGTATATAAATTGGGTTCATGGTTTTTATTCATTAGTTAAAAAATCTGTTGTATCAAGATCTAGGTATTTTTCACCTAAAGTATATAAAAAGAACAGAATTGTTAGTGAGAATACAGCAATGGCCCATTCCCAAAATGTCGGGAAATATGTTATGATATGGAAACCTTCGGTGCTTTCCGGAAAGATTGGACGAATTTGACCAAGCATAACCATATTCATACGCTCTATACTTAATCCAAGAAATACCAAAACTGAAGCAATTAATTTTCCGGAGAATGTTTTTCTGAAATTCGGTATTATCATGATTGCAAATGGTACCATTAAACCCATAAATATTTCAATTCTATAATGCCATGTTTCAATTATATAGTTAAGAGCATCGAATTCAGGACGGTTAGCATAAAGTCCAATCAAAATTCTCCATATAGAGAACAAAAGGGTAATTCCAATAAATGCTCCGAATATTTTGGAAAGTCCATCATACATTTCATTTAAATTTTTCGGAATACCATTGTATCTGATTTTATAAACAATCAGGCTAAAAAAGAAAATTGCAGAAATACCTGCTATGATTGATGAAAATAGGAAATATACCTGAATAAATTCACCGAAATAGGTTGGTCTTGCTTCAATAAATCCAAATACAGATCCTAAAGTAGTTAGCGCAGCAACTTCTAAAATTAATGCACTAATTGATAATATTTTTTTAGATTTAAATGAACCTTTCCCTTTATGAATTTGCCAAAATTTTACACTTAACACTACCAGCAAACACATGTAAAATGAACCCATCCACCAAATTGGTGATTTGAAATTCGGAGAAAGGAAATAATAGAACATATTTAAAGGATTACCTAATTCCATTCCCATCGAAATAAAACCTGCTACTAATGAAATAAGACCTATAAATATTGATCTTTTTACTATTGGATCATATCTGTTAAATCCAAATACTAATGATAGCGATGCAACTATTGTAGCACCGGTACTGGTTAATACAAAAAATACATAACTAGCTATAAGGAGGGTCCAGGGGATCGTATCATCTGCATGAAAAACAGCATCGCTTCCTTGGGTATATAATCGAAAGGCTGCATAAACTCCTAAGGCCAGAAATATCCCTAAAAAACCTAGCCAAACCACATATGTTTTTTTATTATTCATGATTAACTATTTTTTGTTTCTTCAAATGGATATATTCTGTCAACCGGTGGTAAATAGTAGACATTGGGTTCCGTGCCATAATGCGGAAGATAGCGATAAGCCGATTTTTGTTCCAGAAGTTCACTCAATCTGTGAGTTTCGTATCCATTAGTAACTGTATCTTCATTAAAATCGCCAAAATATATCACTCCTTCAGGACAAGCCGTAACACAGTATGGTAATTTGTCATTTCTTGCTAAATCCGGACAGAAATCGCATTTTCCAACAGTACCTTGTTTAACAGGAACACTCGTTTCGGGAGAATATTTGATTCCTTTAAATTCTTCTTTTCTAAAGGGTTCTTTCCAGTGAAATACCCTGGCTTCATAAGGGCAGGCAACCATGCAATATTTACAACCAATACAACGATCACTATCTACAAGAACCAATCCATCATCACGTTTATAAGTTGCATAAACAGGACAAACATCAACACAGGTTGCATTATCGCAATGGAAACATGGCTTAGGCATCCAATAAGGAGCTGTTTCTTCAGCATCCTGCATTTTAACTACTTTCATGAATTCTTGTTCAGGACGCAACTGATGTGCATATTGACAAGATTCTATACAAACTCTGGCATTTTTACATCTTGCAAGATCAATTACCATTACAAACTTCCGGTTTGGAATACCCTTTCGTGCAGCTTTATCAACTGCCGGATGTGCATATGATGCCATACTCTTAAGCTCAGCTTTATCAACTTCAATTACTTTTCCATCAGTAGTTAAAAGTTTAATTTTATCACTGGATAAGGATTTATCATCATAATTGAAGCTATTGGTAATTAATGGAAGACCTATTAAAGACCCTAAACCTGCTCCAAATGTATATTTAAGAAATTTTCTTCTACTTTTTTTGCTTTTATTCCCCATATCAGGACATTTTTTAAAAACTTACAGTGATATTAAAACCTAATAAAATGCCTTCGCTATCAAATTTGTTTGTATTCATTACATAATTTTTTTGGGCCAAAATATGTTGATAGTTTGTGGCAAAAATCTGGAATGCATGCGTAGTTGTTCCAATTTCAAGACCAAGAGCTGCTCCGGGTTGAATTTCTTCTTGATAATCGTGCTGAGGATTAATTCTAAATGGGTGATGATATTCAAATATTACACCCATTTTACTTGCAAACTTAAACCGTCCACCAAACATTAAACCAATTTTATCATGGTGATACATGGTATCTACCGCATTAAAATGCGAATAACTGGGAGCAAGCTGTAATGAAAGTGAGTTTGTGAATTTTCTTGCTACAATAATTTGTGCATGATATGAAATTCGATCTATAAATTCATAATCAGTGCCGAATAGCTCTTCATCCCTTGAATCAATTGTAAAATTAACATGAACTGATAGCGCCAAAGGCATACTACCTGTTCTGGTTTGCTGAAATATCGAATATTTGGCATTTAGATCATTGAATTTATTATTTTTTTCTGTTCCGATACCAACAGTTAGTTTATCAGTTATTCCATATTGTAGTCCTAATCTGATATTAGATGCGGCATAAATTCCAAATAAATCGGAAAAACCATTATCTATACTCCCAAAACGGTGATGAATTATCATTTCCAATTCTTTGGCTGAAGAACCGATTATGGTTTGGCTTTCGATTAAGGTTGAAGCGTGGAAAGGATTGCGAACTGGTTTATCTTCCTTCTTTTCTGTTTCTTCTTGTGCAAAACCAAAATTAAAAGTTGAAATAATTAATATAATCGGGATTATTCTAATAATATATGTTTTCATGATATTGAATTTTAATTTAACCTATATTTTTAATTGTTTTTTGCACCTTCCTGTATCCATTTTAAAATAAGGGCTAACTCGGTTGGGTTTAAAGCCTCATTTCCACCCGGATGACCATCATTTACTTTTTCATACAATGCACTTTGTTCTGGCATTACCGTATCTACATAATTTCCATTTATAAGATTATCATATGCACTACCAGTAGTTAAAATAGGACTTGTTGAAGAATGGCAGCTAATGCATTTGTCCTGAAAAACCGGTTCGATCTGTTCCGAAAAACTTACCGGTTCATCGGGTAATTCAATCTCAATTGGATCAATAAACTTATATTCACACGCAGAAATTGTAAGTAAAATGAATCCCATTATAAATAATAAACATTTTTTCATGTTCGTATCCTTTTTATAAAAAGAAGTTGTTTAGCAGAACCAAACAACTTCTTAAATTATTATTAGCTATGAAATTACAGTCCTAATTTTGTTTCTGCATCGGTCAATAAAGCTTTAACAAAAGTTGGGTTATGTGCACCGTCACTTCTGTCCTCAAGTGCAATCATAAAGTTCCAGAACGCTTGAAACTGATCTCTTGTAATTGATGCATACATTGGGTGATAAACACCTTCTTCTTCATCGTAATGTATTGCGTGAAGTGATTCCAATTCATCGGCAATTGCAGCAATACGATCTGCAATTTCATCCATTGCAGAAGTTGGGGGTCCACTTGTATGACAGTCGGTACAATTTCCATCTTCCGGTAAGAAACTATGTCCACTTGCCGATCCCATATGGCACATCACACATCCGCCCGAATGTGCTGAATAGGTTGTACCGGTTACGGACCCGGCAGCACCTACACCTAAAAATACATTTGCTTGAGGCCCGTGGTGCGGACCAGCATGAGTGCTACTTATATAAACATAATCACCAGGCACATCGAATACAACAGTTAGCGTATCATTTGTTCCGTTAAGTGTTGCAGATCCTGTAGGGCCAACTGCAGCAGCAGTATAAGCACTTATATCATCACCGGTAAATGTTCTGGTAAATGTCGTATCGCTTGTGTATACATCATAATAATCATCGTTTCTTCGCGATTGATGGCAATTGGCGCAAAGATTATTATTTCCATTATCAAAACTGGTTGTACCATCAGCAAGAAAAGTAACTGCATCAGATGCCCTAAAGCCCCAGTCTGTACTATCGAATGCAGTATGTAAGGTATGGCAGGTGGCACATTCCCACGCTTCTGGGGCAGAATAATTTGCAGCAATACTCCCTGTTGTATGATATTCAACAAATCCCTGGTGCGAGTGGCATTGAGCACAATAACTTCTACCGCCCGCATAATCGACAGCGATATCGCCAAGGGCATGTTGAGATGAATAAAACTCACCTTGAACTGTTTCGATTGTTGTCCCATCATGACAAACAAAACATGTTGCGGTACCATCAATACCGTTTAATCCATCTTCTCCATCTTCTCCATCCAAACCGGCTGGTCCTTCAGGTCCCTCACAAGCACCTAAAATCAAACCGAAAAGAAACAGGATGCTTAATAATTTGATTAAATTTTTCATAGCTGTAATGATTTTAATGAATTAATTTTCTAAACAGCAAAGTAGTTATTATGGTAATTAATTGCTATTTTTCAGTATTGATTGTTATGTTATTAACAATTGATAATGATCACAATATCGAACAAAAAGCATCAATGTGTGTATTGATATATATCAATGCAGATTAAAAGATATTAAAATCATAATATCTAAATTTAGGATCATGGTAGAAAATTGTATCGTATCGAGTTGTACTGACTGTGAATCGGGGTGGGAGAATTTTGAGAATCTAACAGAAGATGAATTAAGATATGTATGTGAAAATAGAAGTCAGGCAATGTTTCGACCGGGAGAGATTATTTTTAAACAAGGTTCGCCTATTTCAAGTGCTGTTTTTTTAATAAATGGGATGGGCAAATTGTATATAGAAGGATATGATAATAAAAAAATGATGATAGGTATTGCCAAACAAAAAAGATTAATAGCCGGGCCCGGTACTTATGTAGATAATCGACATCATTATACATTAGCGGCGTTAACTGATGTAAAAGCATGCTTTATTAAAATGGATGTGTTAAAAGAGCTTGTTCTAAAAAATAGTAAGTTTGCTGAAGGATTTTTAATTGATGTTAGTAAAAAGGCTTTAAATACATTTTATAGGTTTCTAAGTCACTCTCAAAAGAAAATGCATGGAAGAATGGCAGAAACATTATTGTATTTAGCTAACCTGATTCATGAATCAGATACATTTGATATGTTGCTATCGAGGCAAGAACTAGGTGAATTGTCAGGAATGGCAAAAGAAAGTGTTGTTAGAATCTTAAAAGATTTTTCAGAAGATCATATTATAGAAGATAAATGTCCGCATATTAAAATCTTAGATAAAGAAAAACTTCAATTAATATCCAATATGGGATAGTGTAAAACAAAATTCATATGAAAGAAAAAAGATTTTTTTTATTTACTCCTTGGTTTATGGGAGTATTGTTTATTGTATTTGTTATGGCGATGGCATTTGCAACTTTTTATGAAAATGATTTTGGGGCAAAAGCTGCAAGAGCATTGGTTTATGAGACAAAATGGTTTGAGTTGCTAATGGTGCTTCTTGTAGTAAATTTAATTGGACAAGTTATTCAGTATAAATTATTCAAAAGAAAAAAGCTCACCGTACTTTTCTTTCATTTGGCTTTTATATTAATGATTATTGGAGCTGGAATTACAAGATATTTCGGATTCGAAGGAGTTGTACATATTCGAGAAAATCATACTCAGAATATATGTTCTTCATTAGATAATTATTTATATGTAAAGGTAACGGACATAAATGATAATAATATTTATAGCGATTTTAAGAAAATTAATTTGAATCATATAAACACTAAATACAAAAATAATTTTGATATTGGAAAAGATGAATATTCTTTAAAACTGGTAAATTATCTACCAAATGCCATTGAAACAATAGTTAATGATTTAAATGGAGAACCGATCGTATCGCTAATTTTAAGTAAAAGTATGATGTTTCGGGAAAAGGTGTTTCTTTCACAAGGAGATCTTAAAAAAGCAGGAGGATTATTAATTGGATTTTCAGAGAATGATTCTGCTGATATAAGGATTATTCTTAAGGATGATACCTTTTACATAGCTTCAAAATATATAATAAGCGAATTAAGTATGATGTCAAAAACTTCTCTTGTTTATGACGAAGAAGAGCTTATTCCTTTAGAAAGAATGAAAATTTATGAAGTTAAGGGCATTAAGATTGTACCTGAAATAATTAATAAAAAGGGAAAAGTTAAAGTAATAAATACTGAAAGGGATCTTCAACATAAAAGGAGAAGTGCTTTGGTATTTAACCTGGAAGTTAATAATGAGTCGAAAGAGGTGAATGTATGGTTAGGTCAAAACATAAAAAGCAAATCAGAAGTAAACTTGAATAAACATAAACTTGAATTAATTTACGGTCCATTAGAAATTGAATTACCTTTTAAATTAAAGCTTGAAGATTTTATCCTTGAAAGGTATCCTGGTTCAAACAGTCCATCATCATATAAAAGTAATGTTGTAGTAATTGATGAAAAGGAAAAAACAGAAATACCTTATTCAATTTATATGAACCATATTTTAAAATATAAAGGATGGAGGTTTTATCAATCTTCATACGATCAGGATGAAAAGGGCACCATATTATCCGTAAACAAAGATTTTTGGGGTATGATGGTAACATATATTGGTTACTCTTTGTTGTTTTTATTTATCATACTTTCAATATTAAATAAGAATTCAAGGTTTAGAACTGTAAGTCGAAATCATTTTAAATCAAATATAGGGAAAGTTTCAATCTTGTTAATATTGTTTTTAAGTGCATCGCTGGTTGTTAAATCGCAGGACGATAAATTTGTTGTGGATAAAAATTCGGCACAAGAGTTTGGAAGGATTTTAGTTCAGGACCAAAAAGGGCGTACAAAACCTTTATATACTTTAAGTAATGATATTTTAAGGAAAGTTAGCAGAGAGACAGAACAGTTTGGTGGATATACTCCAATGCAGATTTTTTTGGGTTTTTATTTCGATTTTGAGAATTGGCAGAATATACCATTAATAAAAATTTCAAATAAGGAAATTAAAAGAATCCTTAATACTCAGGGAGATTATGCTTCATTTTCGAATATTGTCGATTTGAATAC
Source organism: Bacteroidales bacterium (assembly GCA_028282785.1). Taxonomy (GTDB): domain Bacteria; phylum Bacteroidota; class Bacteroidia; order Bacteroidales; family UBA12077; genus UBA12077. Next base: position 13,571 of record JANQHE010000076.1, read on the forward strand.
TAATACTTATAAATTGAAATCATATGTTGATGCTGCTTATACCAAACCTTCAGGTGCTCGAAATAAATTCGATAAAGAAGTTATTAAGGTAGATGAACGACTTAATATCTGCTTTATGATATATACCGGTGAGTTTTTGAAAATCTTTCCTGTAAATAATAACTCGGATAAATGGCATGGGCCAAAAGATGCATATCAGTTTGCTAATGGCAGTGAAGATTCATTATTTCTGAAAAATATTGTGAATTTTTATGCTCAAAATATTGAGGCAGGAGATATTTCCCAGGCCAATAGTCTGGCTGAATCTATACAGAGCTATCAAAGAAAATTTGCGAACTATGAATTACCGAGTCAATCCAAGGTAAATGCAGAAATTTTCTATTATAAATCAAAGTTATACGATAGATTGTTTCCTTTTTATGCAACCTTAGGTGTTTTGCTTCTTTTTATTCTTATTTATGGAATAATTACCCAAAAACGGGATATGAAAATAGTAGTTAGTATTATTACGTGGATATTAGTTGCCGGATTTATTTTTCATACCCTTGGTTTAGCTATTCGATGGTATATTTCGGGACATGCACCAATGAGTAACGGATATGAGTCAATGATATTTATATCGTGGGTAACGGTTTTAGCCGGGTTCATTTTTGGGAAGCGTTCTGCATTTGTTTTAGCGGCAACATCGGTTTTAGGTGGATTTACACTTATGGTAGCTCATTTAAGCTTTATGGATCCTGAAATTACCAGCCTTGTTCCGGTATTACAATCTTACTGGTTAACACTCCATGTTTCAGTTATAACCGGAAGTTATGGTTTCTTCGGCTTAGGAGCGATTATAGGAATTATTGTATTGATTTTATATTCGTTAAGTACTGAGCAAAGTAAATTAAATATAAAATCAACCATTGAAGAACTAACGGTTATTAATTACAAATCACTGACAATTGGTTTATATTTGTTAACCATAGGAACTTTTCTTGGTGCTATATGGGCAAATGAATCCTGGGGGCGATATTGGGGCTGGGATCCTAAAGAAACCTGGTCGTTAATAACTATAATTGTTTACACTTTTGTAACTCATTCGGGAATGATTAAAGGATTAAAAGGTTTTTATACTTTTAATGTGTTTGCATTATTTGCCTTTTCTTCTGTTTTAATGACATATTTTGGAGTAAATTATTACTTATCCGGATTACATTCTTACGCTGGTGGAGATCCCGTTCCGGTTCCTAAATTTGTTTATATATCTGTCATAACACTTATTATTTTATCAATATATGCTTACATCAAACGTGGCAAATATAATTTAGAATAAATAAAGGACAAGAAAGTATGTTTTTTTAATGAATATGTTTTACTTTGTAGTAAGAAATTGAGTTTATGTTTCAGTTTGGACTATTTTCAACATTTATACCATATTTAATAATTGGTATAAGCTATATTGGTTTTCTGGGTATGAATGCCCTGGAAAACGATAAGGGCTATGATTTTACGAATATAACAACTCAATATGAATTAAAAAATCAAAATCTGGAAATCTCTGCAGACTATCATTATTATACTGTAGAAGCTAAGTTGTCCGAGATTAACTTTAACAATGCTAATCAAATTAGAAATATTTTATTTAGCCGAAAGGTCTTTGACGATGATATAATAAAAAACTATTACTTCCATTATTTATTTTCAAGACCTCCTCCAAGCAACTCATAAAACTCCTACCTACCAGGTATTAAATTCAAATTTTCAATATACAGATTGAAAGACATCGTATGTTATATTGAATAATATTTTTTAATTTAAATATGAGTTTTATGAAATCTAAATTGATTTTTTTATTCGTTTTACTTCTTGCAATAAATAACAAGGTATTAGCTCAAGATATTATTGTGTTGAAAGATAGTACAAGTATTCCCGAGTTAGAAATTAATGAAGCATATGTAAGTGCTTCCAAAAGCAATTTAAAATTAAAAGAGATACCTGCATCAGTTAGTATTTTAAGCTCAAAACGACTGGAAGAAAATAAAATTGATGCATTACCGGATGTATCGGCTATTGTACCCAATTTTTTTATGCCTGATTATGGATCTAAGTTAACATCGCCTGTATATATCAGGGGTATCGGTTCCAGGATAAATGCTCCATCAGTTGGATTGTACGTAGATGGTGTTCCATATTTCGAAAAAGCAGCGTTCAATTTTGATTTCTTTGAAATTGAAAGAATAGAGGTTTTAAGAGGTCCGCAAGGTACACTTTACGGAAGAAATACAATGGGTGGAATACTCAATATTGAGACCCAAACACCATTTGCTTATCAAGGTACCAATGTTAAAATGTCCGTAGGAACTTACAATGCATATGTATTAAATGCCAATCATTATAATGTTTTGAGCAATAAATTAGGATATTCATTATCAGTAAATTATGTTAATAAAGGAGGATATTATCAAAATGATTTTTTAAACAACAAAGCAGATGATTTGATTTCAGTTGGTTTTAGAAACAATTTGATAATGAAAGTTACCTCAAATCTTACCATTAAGAACATCGCTTCTTTTGAATCAAGCGATGAAGGGGGATATCCGTATGCTCAATATGACAGTACTATCATGGGAGATTTACCAATAAGTTATAATCAGCACAGTAGCTATAACCGGAAACTATTTTCTGATGCTTTAATCGTTGATTATGCCGGGTCAAATGTTAATATCAAATCAACAACATCTTATCAGTTGTTGGATGATCTGCAGAAAATTGATCAGGACTTTACGAATGACTCTACTCTTTTTGCGGATCAAGATCAGATTCAGAATATGTTATCCCAGGAAATCATAGTTAGGTCCGATAATGAAAAGAAGTACAGTTGGCTTTTGGGGGGATACGGATTTATTCAGAGATTTGATAAAAAAGTGGATGTTGATCTCTATAATTATGATATGAATGTAATAAAAAATTATGATCGTACCATTTATGGAGGTGCCCTGTTTCATCAATCAAGCCTGAATAACTTTCTTATTAGGAATTTTTCGATAACAACAGGAATTCGTTTGGATTACGAAAAGGATTCCGAAGATTATCTTTATGACAGAGGAGTAGCCGGGTCGTATACAACAGTGGACGATACTACAGGAACATTGGAATCTTTTGTATTACTTCCTAAACTGGCTGTAAATTATAAGATTGGTGAAAGTGTAGTTTATGCCGGTGTAACAAATGGGTATAAAACAGGAGGATTTAATTCTACTTTTGATGAAGACAGGCCGCAGGATTTTACATATGAACCTGAATATAGCTGGAATTATGAGGTAGGAGTGAAGACCTCGTTCTTTAATAAAATGATGTATGCCAATGCCGCAATATTTTATATTGATTGGGATAATCAACAGATTTACCAAACAAACCCAAGTGGATATGGCTCCCGATTAACAAATGCCGGTGAAACAGAAAGTAAAGGTATTGAACTTTCTTTACAAGCAGAGCCATTGAATGGATACAATGTTTCTATAAACTATGGATATACTCATGCTACTTTTAAAAGCTATATAGTGGATGAACAAGAAGATTATACAGGTAATTTTCTCCCTTTTATCCCAAAGAATACTTTATCATTTCAGTTGAACAAGATATTTTATTTGAAAAATAATATCATAGATAATATAAAAGTTAATCTGTTATACAAGGGTTTGGGTAAGTTATATTTTAACGAGGACAATACAGCCTCAGAGGATTTTTATGGAGTATTAAATGCTAACCTTTCATTTGTTAGAAACAACTTTCAGGTTGACATATGGGGAAGGAACTTAACCAATGAAAATTATTATACACACTTCTTCAGTGTTTATGAATATAATTTTGTCCAAAATGGAAGACCGATAAATTTTGGAATGGACATAAAATTTAAATTTTAGGTAAGTAAATTGAAAAAAATTGAGAATTGGCAGAAGTTTCCTGTACTATTTAGTTTATATATAGCTCAATCTATTCCAATGAGCTTCTTCTCTACGGTAGTGCCTGTGATCATGCGGCAGGAAAACTACAGTTTGGAATCCATAGGGTTGTTACAACTGGTAAAATTACCCTGGATTTTGAAATTTCTATGGGCTCCGCTTGTAGATAACTTTGCTAAGACAGGAAATCAAATACGAAGATGGATAATATTGTCCGAATTATTTTATGCTGTAGTAATTGTTTGTACTGGTTTTTTTGATTTACAAACCGATTTCAGCGTAATCATTATATTGATAGTGATTGCATTTATTGCATCAGCAACTCAGGATATTGCTACTGATATTTTTGCTATTTTGATTTTAAAACCTCAGGAAAGAGGTACCGGTAATAGCATGCAATCAGCTGGAAGTTTTGTTGGAAGTTTATTTGGAACCGGTGTTTTGTTACTGGCATACTATTACTTTGGCTGGAAAAACCTGCTCATATTATTATCGGCATTTGTGGTTTTTGCCATTGTTCCATTGCTTGTTTATCGCAAGAAAATTGAAATGGCAACTTCTAAAAAACCAAAGGTTAAAATAAGAGATATCTTTTTATTTTTTAATGATTTTAACAAACGTAAAAGACTGCTTTTATTAATTTTTTATTACTCAAGTATCATAGGTATTTTAGCTATGTTAAAACCTTACCTGGTTGATTTGGGTTATAATGTAAAGGAAATAGGTTTGATGTCAGGTATTATTGGTACATCGGTTGCTGCAATTTGTGCTTTCATGGCAGGATTTATTATAAAGTTAATAGGAAGAAAGACATCCATTTATTTGTTTGCATTTGTAAATATTATTGCAGTCGTATTTTTTATATACCTGGCAGGTCATACTCCAACGTTAGCTGATATATATATTGGAATATGTCTTTTATGGGGAGCTTATGGATTATCTACCGTAATAATATATACTACATCGATGGATGCGGTTAGAAAAGGCATGGAAGGAACTGATTTTACTGTTCAAATTGTGATTACCCATTTAAGTAGCTTAATAATTGCCGTTTTAAGTGGAAGGATCGGAGATCGCTTAGGATATGAAGGGCTTTACATTGTAGAGCTTACATTGGGTGTATTAACCTTCTTGGTGATTCTTATTAATTATCCGTTAAAACTAAAAAAATGATGATTAACAAGAAAATATTGGATAAATATAATGTTCCCGTACCTAGATATACAAGCTATCCGCCTGCAAATCATTTTAAAAATGAATTTAAGGAATCAGATTATATACAATTTATTGAGGAATCAAACACAAGGAGACCCGGGCACATTGCAATTTATATACATATTCCTTTCTGTAAAAAGATTTGTTTTTATTGCGGATGCAATGCTTGCACCATTAAAAGCGATCAATTGATTGTAGATTATTTTGAAGCTCTAAAAAACGAACTTGAATTAGTTACAAAGCATCTCGATACAAATAGAAAAGTTTCACAGGTTCATTTTGGTGGAGGAACACCAAATGTTGTTAATGTAAAGTTTTTAGAAAAGATCAATGAACTAATTTTTAATAAGTTTGAATTCATAGATCATCCGGAAATAGCGATCGAGTGTAATCCTGCATATCTCGATTATGAATATATGGACCGATTGTTAGCAGCAGGTTTTAATCGTTTTAGCTTAGGTATTCAGGATTTTAATCAAGATGTTTTAAAGGCTGTAAACAGATCAGTGTCTGAAATACCTATAGATCAATTGGTGAAGTATTTAAAGAAAAGTTCAACGGCAACGGTGAATTTAGATTTTATTTACGGATTACCCGGTCAGAGTAAAGTTAGTTTTTATGAAACAATTGAAAAGGCAATACAGATTAAACCGGATAGATTGGTTACATTTTCATATGCCCATGTTCCCTGGTTAAAGAAGCATCAAGAGATTTTAGCAAAAAAAGGATTACCTTCTTCAGAAGAAAAAATGCAGATGTTTTTAACTGCACGGGAAATACTGATTAAGGGTGGATATATTCCTGTTGGATTGGATCATTATGTTTTACCCGGGGATGAATTAAGTGTTGCTCTCAAAAACAATCAGTTACATAGAAATTTTCAGGGGTATTGTACCAGAAGAACAACAGGGCAGGTTTATGCATTTGGTGTTTCTGCTATAAGTCAACTGGAAAATGCTTATATACAAAATGTTAAAGAAGTTGAAACTTATATTCAAAAAATAAAAAATAAAAAATTACCTATTGAGAAAGGTTTGGTTCTAAATGATGAACAAATTATTGTAAGAGAATTAATTACAAAGTTGATGTGTAATCAGCAATTGAATCTGAAAAAAATAGCTGATGATTTTGATATCGATCTGTATAAATTAAAGTCAATTGTGAGATTCACGGATGAAAAACTACAGGAATTTATAAATGATGGTTTACTTACATTTAATGATGATGAAATCAGGGTAACTGAAACAGGTTCTTTATTTATAAGAAACATAGCTACTTTGTTTGATCCTTTATATACAAAACAAAAGAATAAATATTCCAAAACAGTTTAATGTGACAAATTTAAATACGGATATAGTAATTATTGGTGCAGGCCTTACTGGTTTAACATTGGCCTTTTACCTTAAAAAGCATGGCAAGAAAGTGTTATTACTTGATAAGGAGAACCGGGCAGGAGGAGTTATAAACACAATTAACGAGGATGGTTTTACCTATGAAACTGGCCCTAATACCGGTGTGATTGGAACACCTGAATTAGTAGAGTTATTTGATGATTTGAAAGATAAAATTCAAGTTGAAGTTCCTCACTCCGAAGCTAAAAATAGATGGATTTGGAAGAATGGTAAATGGCACGCTTTACCTTCCGGTTTCATTTCTGCGATTTTTACTCCATTATTTAGTTTCAGGGATAAATTTCGAATATTAGCAGAACCCTTTCGTAAACCGGGTAATAATCCCAATGAAACAGTAGATCAGTTAGTATTAAGAAGAATGGGAAAAAGCTATTTGGAATATGCTGTCGATCCGTTTATTTCAGGGATTTATGCAGGTGATCCTTCCAGGCTTGTTACCCGCTATGCGCTTCCAAAGCTGTATAACCTTGAACAAAACTATGGAAGTTTTATAAAAGGTGCGATGAAGAAAAAGAAAGAGCCTAAAACTGAAATAGAGAAACGAGTAACTCGTGAGGTTTTCTCTGTAAAAGGCGGATTAAATAATTTGATTGAAGCACTAAAAAAGGAAATTACTTCTGAAAATTTTTTATTAGGTAGCCGGAAAATAAAAATACGGACCAACGAGAAAAGTTTTATCACAAGCCTGATCAATGAAAAAGATGAATCCGTTGAAATAAATTCGGAAAAGGTAATAACAACGGTTGATGCTGAAAATTTGTCTACTTTATTACCGTTTTTAACAGATCGGGAATTAGATGATTTAACAAATCTTAATTATGCAAAAGTTGTTCAGGTCGTTGCATGTTATAAAAACTGGAACGGAATTGATCTCAATGCATTTGGAGGTTTAGTTCCTTCGAAAGAGAAGAGAGATAGCCTGGGAATATTATTTCCTGCTAGTTTGTTTAAAGCTAGAGCCCCAAAAGAAGGAGCAATACTATCTGTTTTTCTTGGAGGCATTAGAAAACCAAAAATGTTTGATAAATCAGATGAGGAATTACAAGAGATTGTAATGAAAGAAATAAAACAAACACTTAAAACTGAACAGAATCCGGATAAATTAAAAATCTTTAGGTATAAAAAAGCAATTCCTCAATATGAGGAGTCAACTGGTGCCAGGTTAAGAATCATTGATCAGACTCAAAGCAAATATAAAGGTTTGATTTTGGCAGGTAATATTCGGGATGGTATTGGTATGGCCGACAGAGTAAAGCAAGGCAAGCAAATTGCTTTGAAGATAATTCTTAACGAAAGATAATGATTATTTTAACTGCTATTTTAATTTTAATTCTAAATATACCATTTGGTATTTGGAGAAAACATGAAAAAAGGTTTTCCTTTAAATGGTTCCTGGCTATTCATATTCCAGTGGCCATATCCATTTTAATACGCTTTATCCTGAATATAGAATTTAAATGGCAGTTTATAACGTTTTTTGTGATAATGTTTTTTACCGGGCAGTATATAGGTAAAATTATTTATGATTATAAGTTTAAAAAAGGAATATCTTGAAAAGTATTGCTATTATATTAACTAACGTTGGTACACCGGAAAGCCCTTCCTTGAAAGATGTTAGAAAATACTTGTCGGAATTCCTGAATGATAAATACGTAATTAATTTGCCTTTTATTTTAAGGAGATTATTAGTAAATGGTATTATCGTACCTTTTCGATCCAAGAAATCGAGTAAATTATATCAAAAATTATGGACAGAAAAAGGTTCTCCTCTTTTATATTATTCAAAAAAACTTCAAGAAAAGTTGCAAAATAAACTACCTGAGAAATATGAAGTATTTTTAGGAATGCGATATGGAAATCCTTCATTGAAAGTAGTATTGGAAAATATAAAGAATAACCATTATCAAAAAGTATTAGTTTTACCTCTTTATCCGCAGTACGCATCATCTACAACCGGATCTGTGATTGATTTAGTTCAAAAAGAATCAAAAACATGGAAACACATACCTGAACTCAAAATCATTGAGCAGTTCTATAATCATCCTAAATTTGTTAACGCTTTTGTAGAACAAATTAAAAGCTATGAATATAAAAGCTATGACCATATCATATTTTCATATCATGGTTTACCATTGAGCCATATAACTAATATTCATCCTAACATAAAACATGAAACGTGTAATTGTGAAAATGAGTTGCCTGAACACGGTAAATATTGTTATAAGGCTACTTGCTATGAAACAACTCGTTTGTTAATAAAGGAATTACAGATTCCTGAGGAAAGATGCTCGGTCGGATTTCAGTCCCGTCTTACAAAAAGATGGCTTTCGCCTTTTACCGATGAACTAATTTTAAAATTATTGGATCGAGGCAAAAAAAGAATTTTGGTGGTGGCCCCATCGTTTGTAGCAGATTGTTTGGAAACAAATATAGAAATTGAGAAAGAATATAAAGATTTATTCCTGGCAAGTGGAGGAAAAGAGTTAACGCTGGTTAAAAGTTTAAATGATTCCGGTTTATGGGTTAATGCATTGTATGAGATGCTGACCCCAAACGACTATAACCCTAAGAACTGAATACTTACTCCACATAAAAAGATAGTAGCGCCTGCAATGGCATGCATAAACCTTTCAATATTTAATTTCGGAAGAAATTTAAATCCAAAATATGAACTTGTAACGACCAACATCATGGTTCCTACGGTAACAATGCTGAAAATTAGAGTAACCATTATCATTGCTAAAACATTGTTCTGAGCTGCAGGATATAATAGCATAGGTATAAATGGTTCACATGGTCCAAAAATAAATATTGTAAATAGTATCCAGGGCGTTAGTTCCTTTATGCTTTTCTTTTCGTGTATATGGGAGTGTTCTTTAAAATGAGAATGCTTATGAATATGCACAGTACCATCCTCATGTACGTGTTCATGTGTATGTTCTTTTTGCTTGTAGGCTCGTCTTAATCCCCAAATAAAATAAACCAGGCCAAATGCAATCATTAACCAGGCTGCAACTGATCCACGTGTAGCTTCAATAGGAGTTAGCTTGTTAACAGCTGTTCCAAGTAAAATTCCAATAAAACCTATAATAATTGAACTTGCTACATGTCCGATTCCACATATAAAAGTTATAAGATTTGTTTTCCAAAGAGGCCATTTGCGAGCTCTGGACATTACGATAAATGGTAAATAATGATCAGGCCCCAAAAGAGTATGAAAAAAACCTATTGAGGCAGCTGTCAAGTATAGAGCACTTGATTCAATTTGCATAATATTTCAAATTTAAAGATACTTTTTATCTTCTTCGGGCACATCAAAGTATTGTTTGTAGTGATTTGCATCAGGACCTATTTGCTCAATGCTTTTGTCACTGATTTTATATGTACATTTTTCTCCTGCTAAACTTGAGAAGTAAACTTCGAACTCTTCATCACCATCTTTAAGAAAGATCTTTACAAGTTGTGGATTCTCTTCCCTGTTAAGTGTAGCATGACAAATAGGGCAGAAAAACGTATATTCCTGACCTTCGTGAACCTTGAAAGTAGGATGAGTAGTAATTGAGTAATCTCCGATTTCAGAGTTTAAAAAAATTAAACCCTTTTCGTTCTGTTCTGACTTTGCCGATAGCAAAATGGAGTTTTTAACCCTTAATTGACCTTTGCAAATCGGACAGTAATAATCTTTTGCCATAGTATTTGGGTTTTAGTGGTTGATTTTATTTATTAATTTGTTTGCTGCTTTTAGCACAGTTTCAGAGATATTTTCCCCAAACTGAACATTTTCAGGTTGAATTCCTAATATATAAACAGGCATCTTAAATAACTCTGATATCCTCTTTAGCGAGATGTTATGTGTGTTCAGCGTAAAGTCCTTGACTTTTTCTGCAGGAAGAAGTTCAGCATATCCTGCTGATTTTCCATAATCTACACAATCAACAAGTATAAGAACATCAGGGTTTAAAGAGTTTATTTTGCCTATATAATTTTCGATGCTAACTTCAACTGTTAGTTTTTGTACATCGGAAGATTCTTTTAACTTATTACTTATATAAACTCCAACACCATCATCACTTTTTAGAACATTCCCAATCCCAACAAAGAGCTTTTTTTTATTGGTTTCTTTTATTATACTATCTAAGGTTTCGATCACTCAAAGGTATATTTTATTAAAACTTCTCTTAAACAATTAGGACATAAGATATTGAACATATCTTTTCTTTTTAAACCATCTTTTATATCTGATTCTGCATTTTCCGTAGATGCTAATCGAAGTTTTTCATTAAGTACGTTCAAGTTTTGAATAGATGCAAATGATTTTGGTCCTAATTTCTTATGCATATATTGTAAATGATCTTTAGTTGTTATTATGGCACTGCAATTTTTACATATAATTAGTTCTCGTTCCTGGTATTCAACCGCCTGATTTCTATCAAAATTAGCAATGTCGAATATTTTATCCGATAATATAACTCCTTTTTGAGTTATGCAATGTATCTGGCATTCGGCACAAAAAATGCATTTGCCATAATCTCTTTTAATGGTTCGAATTCTCTTTACTTTATCGTCTTCAAAAGTAATGGCATGCGGAGGACAAACATTTGCGCAGGTTTCGCATCCTACGCAATTTTTTTCGTCAACTTCGGGTTTACCTCTATAGTTTTCGAAGGGAACATGAGGCTCCTTAGGAAACTTGGTTGTATACGCAGGTGTAAATAACGACACCAATGCTTCTTTTACTTCTCTTATTTTTGGATACTTCATTTTAGTTCCGGATTTAACTTATTTCATTCGTTCAGCTTGTAATACTCGGTTCAGATCTCAGATTATCCGTCAAGCCGATTTAAACGGCTAGACGGATTACTAACTTTTTGGAACATCTTTATAGTCGTCCTTAACGCTTTTATCTCCTAGTTTTACCCCGAAAATGTAGGCTCCTTTAACTAAAGCATGTGCAGCAACCGTAGCTGCGAAAAACAACAATGGAATAGCAATGATTGCTTTAAATCCTGCATCGTTAAAACCATAATAAAAAATTACTCCCGCCAAAATACTACAAGTACCTAAAGTAACACATTTAGTAGCCGATTGCAACCTGTTGTAAACATCCGGTAATCTGATTAAACCGATGCAGCCAAACAAGTTAAAAAGGATTCCGGTACATATAAATATAAAGCCTATAGTTTCCATTATTCGTTTAGTTTTTTACCACTTAAATATTTAGCCAGTGTTAAGGTTCCAATAAAGCTTAAAATAATCCATGCAATACCAATGTCGAGAATAAACTTTCGTTGGGTAGTAATGGATAAAATAGCGCATATTCCAACTACCAGGATTCCGAAAATATCGATGCCAACCATTCTGTCGGCAATAGAAGGTCCTCGGATTATCCTGTAAAGGCAGAATATACATAATGCGATTTGCACATAAAGTAATATGTTCAGATAATCAATCATTCGAATATTTTTTTAATGTATTTTTCAAATCTTCCTGAGATTCTTTGACTATATTCTTCTGGATTTTCTGAATAAACATATATCCAGTGTACATAAATTTCATCACCAATGATATCTACAGAGATTGTTCCGGGTGTCATAGTAATTGAGTTTGCCAAAATGGTTTTTGCGATATTCGTTTTTAGTCCAAGTTTAACCTTTACTATTCCCGGTTTAATAGGCATTGCAGGATGCAACACTCTATATGCTACATCAAAGTTTGCTTTAATACATTCCCAGGTAAAAATAAACAGGTACACAATTAACCAGAAATAACGCTGAGGTTGTAAAAATGGAATCACATCTTTTAGAAAATATCTGCCAAAAATGAAGGCAGTTATAATTGAAGCAACCACGCCAATTATAATGTTTGATAAATCTAAACTAAATGTTAGAAACAACCAGAAAATGAAGGATAATATAAAAATTGCTATGTATTTCATAATTAAATGCCTGTTATAGATTTCACATATTGATCCGTATTTGTTAGGACCTCGATGGCAGGGCCCAGAATTTGTTCCCGGATTCCGGGAAATGCCAGAAGGCTAAACAATAGACACAAAATTCCCATTAGTATCATGCTAAACACCATCGGAAATGGAACTTCTTTTAAAGTAGATTTGTTGCTGTGTTCTGTTTTGTTGAAAAATGCATACCTCTGAAATTTCATGAATGAAGCAAGAGTTATGATACTTACAAAAACTGCTAAGAATGCAAGCAGATAAAATCTAGCCTGAATTGCTGCAATAATGATTATAAGCTTGCTAAAGAAACCATTGAATGGAGGAATTCCCGAAATAGCCATAGATGCAACAAAAGATGTTCCCGATGTAACAGGCATTTCCTTGCTTAGGCCACCCATTTCTTTCAGGTTTCTTGTATTAATTCGATGTTCAATTGCTCCTGCATTTAAAAATAGTAGGCCCTTAAAAACAGCATGATTAACCATGTGAAACAATCCTCCGGCAATGGCTAGTGCTGCTATAGATGGTTTTCCATCACGAGCAATAATTATTAATCCTATGCCTATACCTAGCACAACATAGCCCATCTGACTAATGCTGTGATAAGCCAGTAATCTTTTTATATCCCATTGCCCAATGGCTAAAAGAACTCCAATAACCATTGAAATGGTTCCTAAAGTAGTTAGTAGAATTGAAATTTCTTCTGAAGCAACAAACATATTAAAGAATAAACGTATGATCACATAAATTCCTGCTGCTTTAATTAAAACACCGGAAAGCATGGCTGAAATAGGCGATGGAGCAGAAGAGTGTGCATCTGGCAACCATGCATGGAATGGCATCATGGCTGCTTTTAAACCAAATCCGGTGATTAATAATATTTGTATGAATAAATCAAATGTATTAGAATTACCGGAGCTAAGAAATATAGATGCATCAGCAATGTTTAAAGTTTTTGTTCTCCAATAAATCAATCCAATAGCAAAAAGTATTATAAATGAAGCTATACCTCCCAGTACCTGGTATTTAAATGACGCTTCAAGTTCTTCTTTTTGAGTGCCAAATGCAACTAATGCATATGATGATATTACTGATATTTCAAGAAATACAAAAAGGTTAAAAAGATCGCCACTCAACACAACACCATTCATACCGGTAATCATTAAACACAATAAAGAATAGAAGTTATTCTCCGATGTAAATTTTGAGATATAAGAAATGGAATATATAGAAGCTAAAAATCCTATTAAACTTATAATTGAAAGTAGAATTAAAGAAAAACCATCCATTACAAAATATATTGCAATCGGTACATTTTCAATTGGCTCCCAACCTCCAATGGAATATACAAATGAATTTGAATTATTATTAATTAAGAAATAGAAACTTAGTATTGTTAAAAAAAGCAGAATTAACGGAGTTACAGTTTTTTGAAATCCATTTATTATTCTTCCCAAAATCATTATGAGAAAAGCTGTTGCTAATGGTACAATAACAAATATAGGTATCAACGAATTCATTTTTATCCTCTTAAATTATTTATTTCTCTGATATCAAATGTTTTATATTTTCTGTAAAGCCTTATAGCTATTGCCAATAACATAGCTGTTGTTGCTAAACCGATTACAATAGCTGTTAATACCATCGCCTGGGGTAATGGATCAACATATTTTTCTGTGGGGTTACCAGGATCAACGATAGGTGCCACACCTGAATCGATATAACCAATTAAAACAAGGAATAAGAATACGCTAAATTCCATTATTGATAATGAAATAACAATCTTTATAAGATTTCGACGGGTTATAATTCCATATAATCCTACCAGAAATAATATAAAACAAAGAATATATACAATCATCTTTTTGTTTCCTCTTTAAAAATAATTAATGCTAAAAATATTGTAATAATAGCTGCAGCTACTTCAATTCCAATGAATATGTTATATAATGGAATAACACCTGCACTTATAATTTCTCCTAGCTGACCTTTTGGTAAATAGTTTGATAAAAATACTCTAGAGCCTATAAATAGGGCAAAAATTGCAAGCATAAGTACAATGAATATTGCAAGGCTTTCGGATAAAGATGAACCTTTTTCTTTATTCCTAAGGTTTACTGCATCTGAGCCAAATGCAAGTATATTTAAGATATAGGCTCCTGCAATTATAGCACCCCCGGCAAAACCTCCTCCGGGAGTTAAATGTCCATGTATTATGATATAAATTCCATAAAGGAAAATAAATCCGGAAATTAATTGAGCAATTTTTTTTACTATGATTGACATGCCTTTCATATGCTTATTTTTTGCTTTTAATTCTTAAAACTGTTAGAACACCCAATGCAGCAGCAAACAGAATCGTTGCTTCACCCAGAGTATCATATCCTCTGAAATCAAATAAAACACCAGTTACTAAATTTATACTTCCTGTTTTTTCAGTTGCTTCGGTTATATATGCCTCAGACATTCTTAAGGTATGCTCTCCAAATAGATTAAGTCCGGATATTGATTCTAAAAAGAAAAACAATAGAACTGCGCTAAAAATTAGGGATAGTAAGATATTGGCATATGATTTAAAATCATTTTTAACTTTTAATTCTTCTCGCGTACTATCCAATACAACTGCTACCATTATAATTAGTGTAATAGTTTCAATAACTATTTGTACAATTGCAAGATCAGGAGCTTTTAGTAAAAGAAAAGCTATAACCAGGCTATATCCTACAATACCGGTTGTAATAACAGCAGAAAGCAGATCGCCGGCATGGATAGCAAATAGTGCCCCAACGATCATAAATCCGATTAATATAGAAAGCGTTAATTCCATTGTTTCACTTTTTAAATCATAATTAATAACATTATTATCAGGCCGGCAAAAATCCAAATAGTGTAATTGCTTAAAATGCCATTGTGGGCATTGCTGAACGAATGACTACACCATAGTACAAATCGTTTTGTTAAATCATAAATATCAAACCATTTCTCTTCGGCTTTTTTGTATATATCATTCAATAGCTTAAAGTCAGATATGGTTTTATAAAATTCAACTGCATTGTAATTTCCTTTTTCTATCATTTTTTCGCCACCTCCAACAAAACTATCTGCAGTTCGGTAATTTTTTATATTTCCAATAAAATAGATAATTAGTCCAAGAATTATGGAAACCAGTATTAGTAAGGATACCATTTCTGACTGCCAAATTCCCACAAAACTGAAATTACCTGCTATAGGATAAAACAGCTTTGGAACTATATAACCAGATGCAAAAACACCAAATCCTACACAGAATAATGCAAGAATAACAAGAGGTAACCACATTAAAACAGATACTTCTTTAATAGCTTTAAATTCCTCTTTCTTACGTCCTAAGAATATGCCGCCTATAAATTTTATAAAACTGGCAAGAGTAAGTGCCGAACCTAAAACTGCTAGTGCTAACCAAACAATCCATAAGTTATTGGCAATTCCGGAACCTGCACCAAAATCAATTATTCCTTGGTATATCATCCATTTAGATGCAAATCCATTTAAGGGTGGTATTCCCGAAATTGATAGCGCAAACACCAGTGCCGCTATAAATGTTATTGGCATTACTTTAGATAATCCACCTACTTCTTCTATATTGTTTTTACCTGTTCGGTGTTCAACACATCCTGCAGATAGAAGCAATCCGCTTTTATAAAGTGCATGATTTACCATGTGAAATAATCCCGCTGCGATACCTAGCATGGTTCCTAATCCAAAACCAACAACCATATAACCAACTTGAGATACAGCATGAAAGCCAAGTAGTTTTTTATAATCGTGTTGTACAAGTGCCATAAGCACAGCAGTAATAATTGTTATTACTCCTAAGGATAAAATAACTACTCGTAACCAATCATTAAGAACAAATAAATTGTTACAGATTCTTGCAAGAAAATATATTCCCAGTAATTTGTCTAATGATGCCGGTAAAAATGCAGATGAAGAAGCCGGGGCATTTTTAGTGTAGTCAGGTATCCATGAATGAAACGGAAATGCACCTGCTTTTGTAAATGCACCAATAAGCAAAGTAAAAAAAGCTAATATTGTAAGTGCATTATTTGTATCTACATTTATATCGCTCATGTTTAAAGTGCCGGTAATTTTCCATAAAATGGCAATACCCAGAATCATTATTCCATCCGAAGCTCCAACAATAATCAGAGTTTTTTTCGCTGCAGCAGAGCTTTCGTCATTATGCGCCTTTATCAGTTTGTATAGTGTTAACCCGAGAATTCCCCAGAATATTAAAAACAGGAGTAAATTGTCAGAAGCTACTGCTCCAAAAGAACACCCCAGGGTTAATAAGAAATATTCATAATAATTATTGATTTTCTTTTCTTTTGATATATATACAATAGAATAAAGTAGAATTAAAAATGCAAAGATTGCTACGAATAATAATATGAGTTGGTTTAGCGAGTCAATATTAAATGCAGAGTATTTAATTAAATCAAAATTTATTGATCTCAAAAATTCTGAATTTAATCGATCTAATGCTGTATAAGGTGTAAAAGCAAATTGCTTTCCGGTAAAGATTAAAACAGAATAAACTAAGCACAAAATAGAAGTAAATATTGCCAGAATCCCCTTTAAAATGTTGAATTTTCCTGGAATAAGAAATAAGGCTGACCCAATTATTACAGGAATTATAATGATGTATAAAAGTTCATTCATTTTAATAGACTATTTGTTTCTAATATCGCTTGTTTTTTTCGCTGATAAAGCTATGAGTTCATTTCCATTTAGGATTCTTTCGCCTGTTTTCCAGTCATATGCTACGGCCATTCTCTCGGTACAGCAATAGCATGGATCAACAGCAGCTAAAGAAATCGTTGCGTCTGAAATGGTTTGACCCACGCACGATTTCTTAAATGTTGCAATATTGGTATAACTGGGAGCACGAATTTTATGCCTTGCAGGCGAATTAGAACCATCGGTTAAAACATAATGGAATACTTCTCCACGTGGTGCTTCTGCATGGCCAGTCCCCCAACCGGCAGCAACATGTTTCACTTTTACTTCCGTATCGCCTTCTTTTTCTTTTTTCAACCCTTCAAGGCATTGTTCTATGATTGAGATTGACTCGTACATTTCTAACAAACGTACTTCTGCTTTAGCAAATACATCGCCTTTTTCGGCTGTAATTACTTTCCAGTTTACTAATGGATATGCTGCATAAGGATCATCTCTACGAACATCAATATCAACACCGGATGCTCTTGCTGTTGGCCCTACAGCTGCATAATCAATAATATCTTGTTTAGTTAAAGTTCCAACTCCTTTTAGGCGTGCATGAAGAACGGGGTCGTCCATAACGGCTCCAACCAACATATCGGTTTTCTTCTTCACCATGTCGAGTATTTTGGTTATTTTAGGGATCATAATGTTTTCTATATCCCTGCGAACTCCTCCAATCTTAAACATGGCATAGCTATTTCTATTACCAGTTATCATTTCAAATAGATCAAGAACCGGCTCGCGGTATTTCCAGGCCCACATAAATACGGTATTATAACCTAAGAAATGGCCGGCAAGCCCTACCCAAAGGAGATGGCTGTGAACGCGTTCAAGCTCGCCAATTATGGATCGAATATATTTTGCACGATTTGTAATTTCAATATTTCCGGCTTCTTCTAGTGCGTTTGCTAATGCAAATGGGTGAGATGTAGAGCAAATTCCACATATTCTTTCAACAAGGAAGAAAGATTGATCGAAAGTTTTCTTTTCACTCAATTGTTCAATACCACGGTGGTTATAACCTGTTTCCCACTTAATATCCTTAACAATTTCACCTTCGCAATACAGTTTAAACAGTTCAGGTTCTTCCTGAAGCGGATGATAAGGACCAATTGGTATAAGTGTTTTTTTAGCCATTTTAGAATTATGTATCTTTTATTTTTCTTTTTTAATATCGAATAGTGAATGACTATTTTTAATTTTTTATTCTTTTTAATTCAATATTCGGTGTTCATTATTCATTATTCATTATTCATTATTCTTTTACATATCACTTATTACTTAAATTCACGCCTATAAGGATAAACTCCTTCGGCCCAGTTTCCTTCTGAAATTAACTTTTCGGGTTCAGGATGATTTTTAAATACAATGCCATATAATTCGTGCATCTCACGTTCAATCCAATTACTTGCCGAAAACATATTTGATAATGATTCGATTTCAGGTTTATTAACCGGAAGAATTACATGTAAATTGGCAATTAGTCCAATATTGTCTTTACTAAAATGGTAAAGAATTTCAAATCCCTTTTTTGTGTGATTAGCTGTTGCAATAATAAACCTGCATTCTAAATCCTTATATGCATACTCGGCAACCTGTAAAAGAGATTCCGGTTTTATTGTAACGGTAACCCTTGTTTCCGATTTCTTGAATACATCAATTACATCGGAACTAAACTTATCTTTTATATTTTTTAAGATCTCATTGGTATTCATAATAGAATCTCTTTACTTATTTAAAAGTTTAACAACTCCTGCTAAAATGGCTTCGGGTTTAGGAGGACATCCCGGAATATAAGCATCGACCGGTATTATTTTATCAACCGGGCCTGCAAAGGTATTTCCTTCGGCAAATATCCCTCCTGTACAACCGCATGCCCCAATAGCTACTACCAAAATAGGTTTGGGTGCTTGTTCATATATTTCTAATAACCTGCTTTTATCTTTTTTATTAATTGAACCATTTACAAGTAAAACATCGGCATGGCGGACACTACCAACGAGTAACATTCCAAATCGTTCAACATCAAATCGTGGTGTTAAACAATCGAGAATTTCAATGTCGCAATTATTACATGATGCTCCTCCGAAATGGAACAACCACAAAGACTTTTTAAAACAGAATTCTTTAAATCCCACAGTTTTAATTTTTATAATCCAAAATATGATAGCACAATTGCAATAATGGCCAAAAGGTTCATCCAAACCAGGAAATACCTAATAGCTTGTTTGATTTTTACTCTTGGATTAGTATTTCTGATCAGAGTAAGCAACAGTACCACAAATAATATTTTTAATATTGACCAGAGAATATTGATTCCTTCAAAGTTTAATCCTTTCCAAAGCAATCCAATTAAAAATGCCGGAAGGATAAAAAACATGATATATTTAGCCAGTTTAATCATGGCGTAAGGCGTTCCTGAATATTCAATCATAATACCGTCTGCAATTTCGGTTTCTGCTTCGGGAGCGTCGAAAGGAACAAGAGCTAACTTTGCCTGGATACAGAAAACAAATACTATGAACAATATTACTCCAGAGATGCTTCCTGCAAATGCGCCGTTTAACGATTGAATAGAAATGATTTCACTAAAACTGATCGTCATTCCTGCCTTTTGTATAATTCCTGCCAGAACCAGTAAGAAAGTAAGTTCATAGCTTAAAATCAATTTCATTTCCCTTGACCCACCAATAGCAGCTAAAGGGTTGCCCGAAGCTAGTGCCCCAATTATATAGGTTAATGATGGTATGGTTAATAAATAGAAAATTACTATAATATCACCTTTAAACCCGGTTTCTATTCCTAGTAATGGCAGTAAAATAAAAACTCCTGCTATGGCGGCTCCAAAAACTGCAAATATTGGAGCTGAAAGAAATACACCTTTCGAGCCGTGTTTAGGTAAAATAGTTTCTTTTACTAATAATAATTTAAAGAAATCATAAAACGGCTGAAGCACTGGAGGCCCTTTTCTAAATTGAACCCAGGCGGTTACTTTTCTATCATACCATGATAATAAAGCTCCTATAACTGCTGCAAAAAGCAGTCCCGGATATATTAAAAAATAAAATAGTTGTTCTGCCATAATAAAATTACTGTTTATCAGTATTCCAAATATTTTCTTTAACTAAAATTTGATCATTTAATTTGTAAATGTTTTGTTCCGGATTTTCATCCATATCAACCAGTTCAACTGAACCAACCGGGCAAGCTTTAATAAATTCTCTTAATTCATGTTCATCAGACAAATCAAAAAATAGATCTTTCTTTCGGTGATGATCAAAGAAATCACTCATCATGGTTCCGAATGGACAAATAGCAACACAAGATTTGCATGAAATGCATAAATTGGTATATCTTTCGATCATACCATTGTCATCTTTTTCCAATGCTTCTGCCGGACATACGGTGATACAAGGAGCATCCTCACATTTACGGCAAGTAAACTGAAATACAGCCAACTCCCGAATTGATTTTAAGCCAGTAGTACCTGTTAAATGACTAAAAAATCCTTCAGGCGGTGTTTCATCACAACTCTGATTACCACACTCACGGAATTTGCTTAGGTTTATTAATAGTTTTTTGTCCATATCTTAACTCCAGATATCTGGTTGATCTTTAATTTCATCATATGTAAATACAGGGCCTTCCTTACAAACAAAATATTTACCCATCATACAGTGCCCGCATTTCCCAAGGCCACATGACATGTTCTTCTCCATTGATAAGTAAATACCGTTTTCAGGATACCCCATTTCCAGAAATTTCATTGTTCCGAATTTCATCATGATCGGAGGGCCGCAACAAACTGCAACCGAGTTTTTAATATCAACCTTAACCTGATCTAGCAATACAGTTGCAACACCCACAGATTCGGACCAGGATTCATTTGGTTCATCTACAGTTCTTAAGACTTCGAATTTCGGTGTATTTCTAAGTTCATCAACATAAGGTTTGTAAATACACTCATCGGGAGTTTTAGAACCATAACATAAAGTAACTTTCCTTAATTTATCAGAAATGGCTGCCAAATTGTATAGTAAAGACCTGATAGGGGCAAAGCCACAACCTCCACCAAGAATGAGTACTTCTTTATCGTAGAATTTTTCAACCGGATAACCACGCCCAAATGGTCCTCTAATACCAAGAGTTTCACCAGGTTTCATATTGTGTAAATATTCGGTAACATAACCGGTTTTCATCACAGTAACCTCAATTTTCTTGGTTTCAAGGGGAGAAGAAGAAGGTGTAAAAGGTGCTTCTCCTATACCATCAACAGTAAGTTCAATAAATTCGCCGGTTTTAAAAGAAAAATCTTCTTCAGGTTCCATTATAAATGTCTTGATTGTTGGTGATTCGGAAATAACATCCAACAATTTAGCCCTTATAGGTTTGTATATGTTCTTTGTTTCAGCCATTTTAAGCTAATTCTCTGAATAATTCGTTTTTATTTATTTTTCCAATACATGCTTCGATACATCTTCCGCAACCTGTGCAAACCAGAGATTTAAATTTTTGTGGTTTCCAAACATATTTGCAGAAGTATCTGTTTTTAAATCTTTTTGGAAGTTCCCCCAATGCATCTTCTCCGCCGGCAACTCTTTCAAAACCAGGATATTGACAAGCGTCTAATTGGCGTACTTTCTCGAAATTTGGTTTGTCGATTAACAAGAAACATGTGCATGTAGGACAAATTGTCGCGCAAGCACCGCATGAAACGCAGTTAGAAGAATATTTGATCCAGGTTTTGTTATCGGCCTGATCAACTATTTTTCCAGTTTTTTTATAATCTGGTAAGCCTGTATTATTTGCGATTATTTCGTTCTCAATTTTATGTTGCTTTAATTCAATATCTTTAACTTCTGATTCCGTAGAATTTGAAATATTTGCAATATTTTGTAATTCGCTGATGAGTTTTTCTCCTTTCTCAGATAATATTTCTAAATGGATTTTTTTATCCATTTGTGCCAGAGAAATATCAGCATTTTCTTTAGAGAATGGCTTAACTCCATATGTCATGCAATGACAATGCTCTAAGGTTTCAAAACAAGAAGATGAAATTAAAATGGTATTTTCTCTTCGTGCCTGATATGCATAATCAATGTAGTCTTTATCCAAGTATATTTCATCCAGGATATTTAATCCATGAATATCGCAATTAGGTGTTCCAATAATTATTCTTTTACTATCGGGCGTTTCTGATGTTAAGTTTTCTTTGATTGGTAAAAAGAAAGTTTTTAAAGGCGTAGTTGGTTTTGGAACATTATAAATGATTTCCTGAATATTTTCATTTTGAATGAGTTCGTAATCTATGGATTCACCTGTTTTTAATGGAGCATAAATTAAATAATCTCCAAATAGCTGTTCTAATGCGCTATTCCAGTCTGAATTTAATAATGAATAATAATTTTTCATATCTGTGACATCGTTCACATATAAATTTATAAGTACAAATTTCGCATTGTCAAGCTTTTTGTAAAAAACATGTTATAAAACATATTGGTAAATATGTTAATATACTAAAAATCAACATATAATAAATAAAATTTTATTTTTCAAAAAACTTGCATAACTTGCAAAAAAGATTATATAAAATAATTTTAATGTGAAACAAGTCACAAAACATGTTATTCGGAATGATTTAAAAAGATTATTTACGTATCGTTTATGTTTAATTGGTTTTAAGCGAAAGGGATTTGATCGTTTGTACTCCTATACCCTTGGCGAAGAGGCTGGCGTAAGTGCTGATCAGGTTAGAAAGGATTTTTCTAATTATAAAATTACCGGTAATAAAAAAGGTGGGTATAACATTGATGAATTGTTAAGAGCAATTGATGAAGTAATAAAACATCAGGATGATCAGTATATGATCTTGGTGGGAATGGGAAATATTGGTAGAGCTTTAGTGCAATATAAAACATTTAAACTGCGGAAAATGATTATTGTTGCTTCATTTGATATTGATCCGGCAAAACAATCAAAACGTTGGAATGTGCCTGTTTTACCATTAGAAATGATGGATGATATAATCAAAAAGTTTCATGTCAAAGTAGCTATTTTAGCTGTACCTGCAATTTCAGCTCAAGATGTTGCTAATCGATTATATGATTTGGGGATAAAAGGGATATTAAATTTTGCACCTGTAATTTTGAAAACACCCGAAGATATAATTGTTAATAATATAAATCTCTGCGATGAGCTTGAAAGTGTAATTTATTACACTCAAAAAGTTATATGATTATATAAGATTTAAAATTAAACACCCTTTGTTATAAAAAAGTCTGTTTCCATATTGGTTGAAGGGCTTATTCAAGGTGTTGGATTTAGGCCTTTTGTTTACAGGTTAGCTAAAAAGCACCATTTAAGTGGTAATGTAGCTAATCGAACAGACGGGGTTGTTTTAAATCTATACGGTGATGAAAAAAAAATAGATGTATTTACAAAGGAAATTGAATTGTTAGCACCACCTGCAGTAGAAATAAAAAATATACATAAAACTTTTATTGATGATTTTTTTTCGGATGATTTTTACATATTACCCAGCAAGTCTATAGATGATCATATCACTGAAATAAGCCCCGATATTGCAGTTTGCGATGATTGTTTAAATGATATGAAAAATCAGCAACATCGGTTAAGCTATCCGTTTATTAATTGTACCAACTGTGGGCCAAGGTTTTCAATTATTAAAGCTCTTCCTTATGATAGGTCTAAAACTACCATGGATAAGTTTGAAATGTGCCCAATATGTAATTCTGAATATTATGATGTGGACGATAGGCGGTTTCATGCTCAACCTGTTGCATGCAATAATTGTGGCCCAGAGTATAAAGTGGATAATCATTCGGGCTTCAATTTAATATTAGATAAGCTTACAGAAACAATAGATAATGGTGGAGTAGTTGCAGTTAAAGGACTTGGCGGTTATAACCTGATATGTGATGCAGCTAATGAAAGAGCAGTAATTGAGCTCAGGGAAATTAAAGGCCGGGATGCAAAACCGTTTGCAGTTATGTTTCCTGATTTAGAAACAGTACAGACTTATTGTTACCTAAGTAAAGCAGAAAAAGAAATCCTTGAATCATGGAGAAAACCAATTGTTTTATTAAAAGAAAAAAAGCAATTAGCTAGGCAAATTAATTCAGGATTACCAAGTATTGGTGCCATACTACCTTATTTACCTTTCCACTATTTACTATTCGAAAAACTTAAATCAAAAGCAATAGTTTATACCAGCGCAAATATTTCCGGAGAACCAATTATTTGGAATGATAAAAAAGCTTCATTAATTCTGGAAAATAATGTAGCCACTTTTGTAAACCATAATCGGGATATAGAAAATCCAATTGATGATTCTGTTGTTAAAGTTGTAAATGATAAAAATCAAATAATTCGAAGAGCACGAGGATATGTTCCAAATCCAATTGCAATACGTAAAAATGTTGAGGGAGTATTTGCGGCAGGTGCCGAATTAAAAAACTGTTTTTGTATCGGTAAAGGTAAAAATGCAATATTAAGCCAACATGCAGGAGATCTAAAGAACCTAGAAACATATAATTTCTATAAAAGTACGGTTACTAATTTTTTTGATTTATATAGATTCAAAATAAAAGTTGTTGCGTGTGATTTGCATCCAGACTATCTATCAACCCAATTTTCTGAAGATTTGGTTAAAGGTAATTTGAATGGAAATCGTGTCCCAATAATTAAGGTTCAACACCATCATGCTCATATTGTTTCTTGCATGGCAGAAAGTCAAATTGAGGATAAAGTTATTGGAGTTAGCTTCGACGGTACAGGTCATGGTTCGGATGGAAATATTTGGGGAGGAGAATTTCTGGTTTGTGATTCAAGATCATTTGAACGCTTTGCTCATTTTGAATATGTAAAAATGCCGGGTGGTGATTTGGCTGCGGAAGAACCATGGCGTATGGCTTTATCATATCTAAGCAAATATTCAATTGTTGCAAGAAATAAACTCGATTGTTTTGCAAAAATTGACAGTACAAAACTGGAATTGGTAGGAAAAATGATTGAAAGTTCTATTAATTCTTCTTTAACCTCAAGCGCAGGAAGGTTATTTGATGCAGTTGCTTGCTTATTAAACTTATGTTCGGAAAATTCTTTCGATGCTGAAGGGCCAATGCGTTTAGAGTCAATAATTGATGAATCGGAAAAAAGACATTATCCATTTACTTTTAATGAAGGGATTATAAGCTTTGAAGAGACAATAAATCGGATTCTGGGTGACTTAAATAAGGTTTCTATCCCCAGGATATCTGCGAAATTTCACAACACAATGGTTAATGTAATATGTGAAGTGATTAATAAAATGAGAAAAGAAACAGGAATAAATAAAGTTGTATTATCCGGTGGTGTTTTTCAAAACAAGTACCTGTTAGAAAATACTATATATAGATTAAAAGAAAACAAGTTTGAAACCTATACTAACCACTTAGTACCCCCAAATGATGGCGGGATTGCTTTAGGACAATTATTAATAGCATCAAATTATATGTAATATGTGTTTAAGTATTCCTGGAAAAGTAATTGAAATAACCGGTGATATTGCGCAAGTATCGGTTGGTGGAACCATAGTAAAAGTGGGTATGCAAATGGTTGATGATGTTAAAGAAGGCGATTATGTTTTAGTACATGCCGGATTTGCATTGCAAAAAATAAATGAAAAGGAAGCATTGGAAACTTTAAAGTTGTTTCGGGAAATGAATGAACAATGATATTGTCAATAAGCAGTTTGCAGTAAAATAAACCTGTCAGGGTTTGTGTGTTGATATTGTGAATGAAAAACCTGACAGCATTTAGAACAGAATTTGGAATATGAAATTTATTCAAGAATATAGAGACTCTAAAATAGTGCAGGAACTTTTCGGAAGGATAAAAGAAGTTAGCAAGAAAAGAATTGTTTTGATGGAAGTGTGCGGTGGTCATACAATGGCGATTCATAGGTTTGGTATTCCTTCTTTGTTACCAAATAACATTAAGCTGATTTCAGGGCCGGGTTGTCCGGTATGTGTCTCAGGAATTGGGTTTATTGATGCGGCTATTGATTTAGCTCAGCAAAAGGATATGATCATAACAACCTATGGGGATCTGATCCGAGTTCCAGGTTCAAAAACCAGCCTCGAAAAAGAAAAAGCAAATGGGGCAGATGTTCGAATCATTTATTCAACACTTGAAGCTCTTGAAATCGCTAAATTAAATAGTAGTAAAAGGATTGTTTTTTTAGGAATTGGTTTTGAGACAACAGCACCTGGAACAGCAGTGGCAATTCAAAAAGCATTTGAAGAGAATACTAAAAATTTCTTTGTTCTCAGTGCTCATAAAATTATGCCGCCGGTAATGGAAGCTTTATTAAATGAAGAGGTGAAAATAGATGGTTTTATTTGTCCGGGTCATGTGAGTACTATTACGGGTTCTCAGATTTATGAATTTATTCCCGAAAAATATAAAATAGCATGTGTTATAACCGGGTTTGAACCGATTGATTTGATACAGTCAATTTATATGTTAGCAAAGCAGATTAATGAAAATAATCCTAAAGTCGAAATTCAATATTCTCGTGTTGTAAAAAGTGAGGGAAACGAGAAGGCACAGGATATAATGAATGAGGTGTTTGAAACCCGACCGGATAATTGGCGGGGTATTGGTGAAATACCGGAAAGTGGTTTAAAATTAAAGAAGAAGTATAAAAGATTTGATGCGGAAAATGTATTTAATATTCAAATTAGTAATGCAAAAGAGAATGCAGTATGTATTTGTGGCCAGATTTTAAGAGGGCAGAAAACTCCAAAGGATTGTAAACTTTTTGGAATGGTTTGTTCACCGGATAATCCAATTGGAGCATGCATGGTATCTGGCGAAGGAGCTTGTCATGCTTTTTATAAATATAGAAACTATGAGTGAGTTTATTACATTGAATCATGGTAGTGGAGGCAGGGCTTCGCAGGATTTAATCCAAAATGTTTTTATTAAATCTTTTGGCGATACCAATGCTATTTTGTCTGATTCAGTTGTTTTGCAAACCTCTAAGAACCAAATAGCATTCACAACAGATTCATTCGTAATTGATCCTATCTTTTTCCCCGGAGGTGATATTGGAAAGCTTGCAGTTTGCGGTACAGTTAATGATCTATCAGTTTCGGGAGCAGTACCTAAATATTTAACTGCTTCTTTTATTATTGAAGAAGGTTTTTTAATACAAGACTTAAAACAGATTGTGAATTCGATGAAAGAACAAGCCAAAATTACCAATATAAAAATTGTGGCTGGTGATACAAAGGTGGTTCATAAGGGGAAATGTGATAAGATATTTATAAATACTTCAGGAATTGGAATTCTGGAAAAGGATTATTCACATATAAGTACCGCTGAAAAAATTGAAAGTGGGCATAAAATTATTGTAAACGGATTCTTAGGTGATCATTCTATTGCAGTTTTAGGTGCGCGAAACGAATTGGATTTTAAAGTTGATGTTCAATCGGATTGTTCATGTTTGCACGATCTTGTTCAAGTTGTTTTGAAAACTGGAGTACGAGTGAATTTTATGCGTGATGTTACGAGAGGAGGATTAGCAACCGTCTTAAATGAATTGGCAGATATGGTAAACCTGGGGATTGAATTAGAAGAAAAAGAAATTCCGGTTCGTGATTCCGTGAAGGGATTGTGTGAAGTTTTAGGATTTGATCCTTTGTATTTGGCAAATGAAGGGAAAGTTGTAATGGTAGTGAATTCTGAAGATGCTGATAAAACCATTAAAATCATGGGAAATCACCCTTTAGGTAAAGACAGTAAAATAATAGGTGAAATTACAACTGAACATCCAAAAATTGTAGTTGGAAAAACAGAGATAGGAGGTAAACGAATTATAAATATGCTGCAAGGAGAACAACTACCAAGGATTTGCTAAGTAGATAATTTGGAATCTGAAATTTGAAATTTTAAAAAGCATGCATGAATTAAAAATAGCAGAGGAATTGTTAGGAATTGTGTTACAAGTAGCCGAATCTGAGAATTTTAAAAAGGTTACCAAGGTTAATATTCAATTCGGCAAAATGATAATGATTGTTCCGGAAATTTTTCATTCTGTATTCGAAGGTGCTGTAAAAGGTACTATTGCTAAGAAAGCAAAATTAAATCTTGAAATATTAGCAGTAAAGTTCATATGTAAAAAATGTAAAAGAGAAACCGAAATAGATGATTTGTTATTTGTTTGTCCGTTGTGCGGATCAAATGACCTGGAAATGACCCAAGGAAGAGAAACAATTGTGGAAAGCATTGAAGGAGAAAAGTAGTTTAAAGGTTTGATGGTAAAATGGTAGGTTGGTAAATCGGTGAAAATGTGAAAGAGTAAATTAGTTGGCAGCGGCAGTATCCAGTGAAGTCTGAAATCTAAAATTTGTAACTTGAAACTAAATATTATGGAAATCAAAATACGTAAGAACGTTCTTGACAGAAATAAGAACAAAGCCAACGAAGTACGAGCGCTGCTAAAAGAAAAAAACGTTTTAATGGTAAATATGATCAGTTCCCCAGGTGCCGGAAAGACAACATTGCTTGAAAAAACATTGGAGAACCTAAAGGGTAGGTTTAAGATAGCGGTTATTGAGGGTGATATTACTACCGACCGCGATGCACAACGTTTAAAAGGGCATGGGGTTCCAATTGTCGTGATAAATACCGAAGGTGGTTGCCATCTTGATTCTCATAGCATATCTAAGGTGCTTCCTGAATTTAATTTGGATAAACTCGATATAATTTTTGTAGAAAATGTGGGAAATTTGGTTTGTCCTTCACATTTTGATTTGGGCGAATCATTCAAATTAGCGCTGGTTAGCACAACCGAAGGTGATGATAAACCAATTAAATATCCTATGTTATTTAGAGAAGCCAAAGTTATTTTACTAAATAAAATAGACCTGATTGAATATACCAATTTTAATAAATCCAGTTTTAAAGTAGACCTTAATAATGTAAATGGTAAGGTTCCGTTAATGGAGATTTCTTGTACAAAGAATATTGGAATGAGTCAATGGTATACTTGGATCTCTAATCAAATTACATCAAAATCCTAATATTTGTTGTAAAACATATTTCTTAAAATAAGATAATAAGTACCAGTAAATCAGTCGAAAAGATTAGGTTGATTATTTAGATTTATTTTATTTAATTGTTAATCAAATAACAGTGTTATAAAAATAACAAAAAGCATATTATATTTGTAACATGAAAAAAACAAAAATCATTTTAAGGTACTAAATCGACTAAATCTTTACCGAGATGAATATTAAAGAAGTGGTAGATATTATTGGTGGCAAATTAATTTGTGGAGAATCCATGATTAATACTGAAATAGAGAGAGGTTTTGCATCAGATTTAATGAGTGATGTTTTAACGCTGGACTCCGATAATGTTCTGTTAATTACCGGGTTGGCTAACCTGCAGGCTATTCGAACTGCTGAAATGTCAGATATATCTTGTATTGTTTTTGCTCGAAATAAGAAAATAACCAAAGAAATGATGGAACTTGCGAAAGAAAATAATATTATCCTTATTGAATGTGCTAGTTCGGTTTTTAAAACTGCTGGAAAATTATATAAAGCTGGAATAAAACCTGTTTTTTAATATGCATTTTGAATATAACATAGAAGGTGGTGATTTTTCAAAGGCTGGTTTTGCTTCAAGTCAGTTAAAGAAAGTTTTAAAGCAGCTTATAACAGACCATAAGGTTGTTAAACGGACTGTTGTGGCACTGTATGAGGCCGAAGTAAATGTTGTAGCTCATGCATATTTGGGAGTAGTGATTATTGATATTGATACTGATAAAATTAAAATTCAAATAAATGACAAAGGACCTGGTATTGAAGATATAAGTAAAGCAATGGAAGAAGGTTTTTCAACAGCATCGGAAAAGGTACGGGAAATGGGATTCGGAGCAGGAATGGGATTGTCAAATATTAAAAACAATTCCGATGATTTTAAGATAACCAGTGAAGTTGGAGTAGGAACAAAACTTGAAATAATAGCTTATCTGAAAACCATATAATATGGAACAAAAAGTATTTCATCACGCATTAAAAATTCAAAAAGATCGGTGTATGGGCTGTTCTCATTGCATGAATATTTGTCCGACCGGGGCAATTCGTGTTAGGAATGGTAAAGCTGAACTTTTTGAAAATCGTTGTATCGATTGTGGTGAATGCTTTAGGGTTTGCCCAGTTAACGCTATAATTATTGAACAAGATGATTTTAACAAGATTTTTCAATATAAACACAGAATAGCCCTGTTGCCGGCAGTATTGATTGGCCAATTTCCTGAAGATATCAAAACATCCCAGATTTACAATGTATTAATAGGCCTCGGATTTACAGATGTTTATGAAGCAGAACACGGAGTAGATATCTTAAAGGACTCCATGAAAGAATATGTTGACAGAAATAAGGGCATCAAACCTTTAATATCTTCATTCTGCCCAGCAGTTGTTCGTTTAATACAGGTAAAATTCCCGGCGTTGGTTGATAATATTATTTCGCTTCACCCACCATTGGATATAGCTGCTTTATACTATAGGCAAAAGTTGGTAAGCGAAGGAGTAGATGAATCGGATATTGGGATTTTCTATGTAACACCTTGTGCATCAAAAATAGCTGCAATAAAGAGTCCGGTTGGTGAGGATAAATCTCACATAGATGGAGTAATCAATATGGATTTTATATACAATAAAGTCTATACAGGTGTTAAGAGAAGCGATTATATCCCGGGCCAGAAATTTAAAGCAGAGAGGCTTTCTCCCGAAGGTACTGTTTGGAGCTTAACCAATGGTGAAGCTGATATGATGGAAGGTAGATGTTTGGCTATTGATGGAGTGCATAATGTGATGGATTTTCTTGAGAAAATAGAGAATGAGGAAATAAAAGATGTTGATTTCTTGGAGTTAAGAGCATGTGACGAAAGTTGCGCAGGAGGAGTATTAACCGCTCAAAACCGTTTCTTAACAGTTGAACGGTTAAGAAAAAGAGCCGCCTATATTAAAGAGAATTATTCTGATTATAAAAGGAAAGATATACTAAATCACTCAGAATACTTAAATCAAAAAATAACTCTTGGCAAAATTAAGCCACGATCGATGATGAAACTCGATGAAAATATGGCTGAAGCAATGAAGAAAATGCGCCGCGTTAAAGAAATTTTAAAGTGCCTTCCTGACGTGGATTGTGGAGCATGTGGTGCACCTAACTGCCAGGCATTAGCTGAAGATATTGTTCAAGAACGTGCAGTAATTAATCACTGCATATTCATTCAAAGGATATTCGAGAAAAAAGGAATAATTGATTGGGAAGAATCACACCAAATAATGCAGGATATCTGGGGTGATGAAAAACTAAACAGAAAATGTTAAAATATAATAGAATGAAAGTATCAGATATAATAAATGAATTAGGATTAACAGTTTTTTCAGGGCAATCAGGTATTGATAAGGAAATAACCGGAGGATATGTATCTGACCTATTAAGTGACGTTATGGGGCACGCAAAGGAAGGACAAATATGGTGTACTTTGCAAACTCATAAAAATGTAATGGCTATTGCTTCTTTAAAAGACCTATCAGCTATCATTCTAGTTAAAGGTTTTAAGCCTGATGAGGACATGGCTGAGCAAGGCGAAGTAGAAGGAGTTCCTGTGTTGGGCACAACGGAAACTACATTTGAAATTGTAGGAAAATTATATGAGTTACTAAAATAAGATGAATTCATACAAGGCAGATTTACATACACATACCGTGTTATCTCCTTGTGGGAGTTTGGAGATGGGTCCACAAAATATAATTAAAAGGTGTAAAGAAGAAAAAATTGAGATACTGGGAATTACAGATCATAACAGCACTAGAAATTGTAAAGCGGTTGAAGATCTGGCAAAAAGCAATGATATCCTGATTTTAAAGGGAGCAGAAATTACCACGAAAGAAGAAATACATTGCTTAGCGTTCTTTGAAAAAGATGATGAATTATTTGATTTTCAGAAATACCTGGAAGAGCATCTACCTATGGTAAAGAATGATGTAAATAAGTTTGGGTACCAGGTTGTAGTTGATAAAAATGAAAATATTTTAGCTCAGGAAGATAAACTTTTAATAACTGCTTTAGATGTAAGCCTTATTCAGGTCGAAAAAAAAGTTCATAGTTTGGATGGCTTATTTATTCCGGCTCATATCGATAGAAAGAGTTATTCTATCATAAGTCAACTGGGCTTTATACCAACCGGATTAGAAATTGATGCACTGGAGCTTTCAAAATACGCTTCAAGAAAAGAGTTTTTGGAAAAGAATAACTACCTGGCAGATTATTCTTTCATTCAAAGTTCCGATGCTCATTTTCTGGAAAACATTGGTGATGCTTATACAAGTTTCCAAGTACTTGATAAATCATTCCACGAAGTGAAACTTGCTTTAAAAGCGATTAATGGAAGAAAGGTATTAATTTCATGAATAATATTTCGATGCATATATTAGATATTGTACAAAACTCAATTCGAGGGAATGCAAGCTTAATTGAAATAATTATTCGAGAGCAACAGGTACAAAACAAGCTTGAATTACAAATAAAAGATAACGGGAAAGGAATGGATACTGAAATGTTAGCTCATGTTACGGATCCCTATACAACCACCCGAACCACCCGAAAGGTTGGTTTGGGTTTACCATTGCTCAAACATACAGCTGAACAAGCAAATGGGTCGTTAAAAATTCAGTCCGGCTTGGGAGTGGGTACGTTGGTTAATGTGGTTTTTCAACTAGGCCATATAGATAGGCCTCCATTGGGAGATTTAGCAGGAACTATAGTTTTGCTGACGGCAGCAAATCCGGATATCGATTTCAAATATATTCATCAGGTTAATGATAAAAAGTATGAGTTTAATACACTCAATATTAAAGAAGTATTGGGTGATATTAAAATTAGTGATCCTAAAATAAGGAGGTATTTAAAAGAAATGATATCAGAAAATGTAAATGACATATGTAAAATTCATGATTAAGTAATGTTATTTAAGATGATTCTTAATTCATGAAATAATAACTTTGTAAAATAATATAGATTATAACACTTTAAAAATTAATAAGTAAACATGGCAAAAATCAAAACTTTAGCAGATCTAAAAAAAATGAAAGAAGATTTGCAATCAAAAGTAGAAATCAGGGAAAAAGGGGATAGTCCTGAAAGCTACGTGCAAATTAAAGTTGGTATGGCAACCAGCGGAATTGCTTCTGGAGCAAAAGAAGTAATGGACTTTTTGATTGAAGCTCTTGAAAAAAGAAACATTGAAGCTGTTGTTACTCAAACTGGCGACATGGGTTACAGTTTTGCAGAACCAACAATAGAGGTTAAAAAACCAGGAGAAGAGCCAATTGTTTTCGGTTATGTTGATACCGAAAAAGCCGATGAAATTATTGAGAAGTATATCAAACAGGGAGAATTGGTAGATGGTATCATACCTGTAAACTATCAAGTTATTGATGACGATAAATAAAAAATTGGAGGATATAAAAATGGCAAAATATAAAATGCATTTGTTAGTTTGTGGTGGTACCGGATGTAGAGCGGCTGCAAGCGACTCAATTGTTGAGAGCCTGAAACAGGAACTTGAAAATAAAGGCCTTCAGGATGATGTTCAGGTAATAATGACTGGTTGTTTTGGTTTCTGTGAAAAAGGCCCTATTGTAAAAGTATCTCCTGATAACACTTTCTACGTTCAGGTAAAGCCTGAAGATGTAGCTGAAATAGTAGAAGAACATTTAGTTAAAGGGCGTCAGGTTGAAAGGTTATTATATAAAGATCCTGAAAAAGAGGAGGTTGTAGCTGATTCAAAAAATATGGATTTCTACAAAAAGCAAATACGCATTGCTTTAAGGAATTGTGGATTTATTGATCCGGAAAACCTAGATGAATATATTGCACGCGAAGGTTACATGGCATTAGGTAAGTGTCTTGTCGAAATGAAACCGGCTGATGTTATTAATGAAATTAAAGAATCGGGCTTAAGAGGCCGTGGAGGAGGAGGTTTCCCAACCGGTTTAAAATGGGAAATTGCAGCTAAAAACGAAGCAGACCAAAAATATGTTGTTTGTAATGCTGATGAGGGTGACCCGGGGGCTTTCATGGATCGTTCCATATTAGAAGGCGACCCGCATGCTGTACTTGAAGCTATGGCTATTTGTGGTTACTCAATGGGAGCCACAAAAGGTTTAATTTACATTCGCGCTGAATATCCTTTGGCAATTAAGAGGTTAAAAATTGCTATCGAACAAGCTCGAGAATACGGACTATTAGGTAAAAATATTTTTGGAACAGATTTCGAATTTGATATTGAGTTACGTTATGGAGCCGGAGCTTTTGTTTGTGGCGAAGAAACTTCTTTAATTCATTCTATGGAAGGCGAACGTGGCGAACCAACTATTAAGCCTCCGTACCCGGCAGAAAAAGGTTATTTGGGAAAACCAACCAATGTTAATAATGTTGAAACTTATGCAAACATTCCGGTAATTATTAACAAAGGAGCAAGTTGGTTTAGTAAAATAGGAACAGAAAAATCAAAAGGAACAAAAGTATTTGCCCTTGCTGGTAAAATTAACAATGTAGGCCTAATTGAGGTTCCAATGGGAACAACCTTGCGCGAAGTTATTTTCGAAATAGGTGGTGGAATTAAAGATGGTAAAAAATTTAAAGCTGTTCAAACCGGTGGGCCATCAGGAGGTTGTTTAACTGAGAAGCATTTGGATACCCCAATCGATTTTGACAACCTGGTTCAAGCCGGTTCAATGATGGGATCAGGGGGTATGATTGTTATGGACGAAGATGATTGTATGGTATCGGTTGCCAAATTTTACCTAGACTTTACTGTTGAAGAATCTTGCGGAAAATGTTCTCCATGTAGAATTGGTAATAAAAGGTTATACGAACTATTAGATAGAATTACTCAGGGAAAGGGTGAAATGGATGACCTTCAACGCCTTCGTAATATGAGTACTGTAATTAAAGATACCTCACTTTGTGGATTAGGCCAAACTTCTCCAAATCCGATTTTATCTACTTTAGATAACTTCTACGAAGAATATGTTCAACATGTAATTGATAAGAAGTGTGCAGCTGGCCAGTGTAAAGATTTAATGACATATTTTGTTGTAGAAGAAAACTGTGTAGGTTGTACCGCTTGTGCAAGAGTTTGTCCTGTAGGTGCTATCACAGGAGAGAAAAAGCAAACACATTTTATAAATCCAGAGATTTGTATTAAATGTGGCGCGTGCGAAGAGAGATGTAAGTTTGATGCAATCATTGTAAAATAATAAATTATTAGAACGATGGATAAAGTAAAATTAACTATAGATAACAAGCAAATAGAAGTAGAAAAAGGGACTACGATCTATAAAGCTGCCAAAGATTTAGGAATTGAGATCCCGGTGTTGTGTTACATGAACCTTGAAGGTTTAAACATTGAAAATAAACCGGGAGGATGCCGTATATGTGTTGTTGAGGTTGAGGGGCGCCATAACCTGGCACCTTCATGTTCAACGGAAGTTTGGGATGGAATGGTTGTAAATACTCACTCCATGAGAGTAATCAATGCCCGTAGGACTGTAATGGAATTTATTCTTTCTGATCACCCGAAAGATTGTTTAACTTGTGCTAAATCCGGCAATTGTGAATTGCAAGATATGGCCGTTAAATTAGGTATCAGAGAAATTCCGGGACAAGAATATGCTGAAATGTCAACTTACAAAACAGACTTTTCACCTTCTATTATTCGTGAACTGGACAAATGTATCATGTGCCGCCGTTGCGAAATGATGTGTAATGATTTCCAAACTGTTGGTGCACTTTCCGCTTTCCACCGTGGATTTGAGTCGGCAGTTGGTCCTGCATTCGAAATGGATATCGAGGATTCTCCTTGTACATATTGTGGACAGTGTGTGGCTGTATGTCCAACCGGAGCATTAACAGAAAAAGATCATACGAGAGACGTTATCAATGCGCTTTCCGATCCAACCAAAAAAGTTATCGTTCAAACTGCTCCTGCAGTACGCGCTGCTTTAGGCGAGGAATTTGGAATGGAAGCCGGAACATTGGTAACGGGAAAAATGGTTTCTGCATTACGCCGTTTAGGTTTCGATTATGTTTTCGATACAGATTTTGCAGCTGACCTAACCATTATGGAAGAGGGAACGGAATTATTAGATCGTTTAACTAAACATTTAAATGGTGATAAAGAAGTTAAGCTTCCTATTTTAACTTCGTGCTGCCCTGCCTGGGTAAGTTTCTTCGAGCATCATTTCCCTGAAATGAAAGATATTCCATCAACTGCACGCTCTCCTCAGCAAATGTTTGGTGCGATTGCAAAAACTTATTTTGCCGATAAAATAAGCACAAAACGCGAAGATATGATAGTTGTTTCTATCATGCCTTGTTTAGCTAAAAAGTATGAAGCTCAGCGCGATGAATTTAAAGTGAATGGAAACCCGGATGTTGATTTCTCTATATCAACCCGCGAATTAGCTCACTTAATTAAAGAAGCAAACTTAGATTTAAATACATTACCCGACGAAGATTTTGATAAACCTTTAGGTGAGTCTTCCGGAGCTGGTGTAATTTTTGGTACTACAGGTGGAGTTATCGAAGCCGCTGTTCGTACTGCTTACGAATTACACACTGGTAAAAAACTTGAAAAATTAGATTTCGAACAGCTACGGGGTTTCGATGCTGTACGTAAAGCTACTGTCGATTTTGACGGAACTCCAATTAATATTGGAATTGCTCACGGATTGGGACATGCACGTAAATTACTTGAAGAAATTAAAGCTGGGAAATCAGAATTCCATGCTATAGAAATCATGTCGTGCCCGGGAGGTTGTATTGGCGGTGGTGGACAACCATTGCACCACAGTGATTCAACAATTCTGAAGGCTCGAGCAAAAGCAATTTACCAGGAAGATGCTGGCAAACCAATCCGTAAATCTCACGAAAATCCTTATATTATTAAGTTGTATGAGGAATTCTTAGGCAAGCCAATGAGCGAAAAAGCACATCATTTATTGCACACTGCTTATTTTGATATGAGCCGTAAGATTGAAATCGAGTAAGTGAGTGGTTAAATTAAAAAAATGGAGGAAAATCAATGTCAGATATAAAAGTTAAAGTAAAAGAAAAAGACCTGAATACAATAAAAGAAATTTGTAAGTCTTTTGATAATAAACCAGGCGAATTAATCAATGTTTTACATAAAACCCAAGAGCATTTTGGATATTTACCTGCTGAAATACAAGAAGTAGTTGCACAAGAATTAAATGTTTCAGTGGCTAAGGTATACGGAGTAG
This sequence comes from Bacteroidales bacterium, assembly GCA_028282785.1. Classification (GTDB taxonomy): domain Bacteria; phylum Bacteroidota; class Bacteroidia; order Bacteroidales; family UBA12077; genus UBA12077. The sequence goes on from JANQHE010000076.1 coordinate 51,243, forward strand.
TAACTTTTTACTCATTCTTTACCATGATCCCAAAAGGTAAATATCCAATTTCTATTTGTACCGGTACAGCTTGTTATGTACGTGGGGCAGACAACGTTTTGCAAGAGTTTAAACGCCAGTTAGATATCGAAGTGGGTGAAACTACTGAAGATGGAAAATTCTCGTTAAGTTGCTTACGTTGTGTAGGTGCTTGCGGTTTGGCTCCTGTGGTGTTAGTAGGCGAAAAAACATATGGCCGTGTATCTCCCGAGGGAGTAAAAGAAATTTTAGAGGAATATGTTGGAAAATAAAAGTGAAATTTGTTGCCTGATGAAGATTCCAGGCACAATTTCCGGGCATATTTAGATTATCTTGAAGAAAATGACACATGATAGTTTCTAAAACAATTATATAATCTGAAAATTTAGGGTTCAAGATTAATGATATAAAAATTCTTCAAAGGAGTTTTAGTCTGCTTGCCGATAATAGGCAGGTTCAGGGTTAAGTAATAATTACTTAGCAAAAGTGTGTCCAAACAAAAAGCATCTCAATCCCGATAGCTCCCGATAAATATCGAGACGGGAGAGGTGCTTTTTACTTATATTATAAAATGTTGTTGAAAAAAACTCATTTGTCCGTATTAAATATTAATGTATGTTATATTTGTGCTTTACTTTAAAGGCAGATAATTCATATTAACATGATATTAGTTGATAAACCTTACATATCGGATTTTTTTATAAAGAATCTTAAAGAAAATAATTTTCCTGTAATTGATACTCCTACGGCAAGAGAGATGCTTAAGAATGATGATTTTAATTGGATTAGTGAGGAAGATGCAATTATTACACACCGGAAAAATAAAAACAATAGAGTTTATACGAATTCCGAAAATTCGATAGCTTGGATTGAGCAAAAACTTAATTCATCAGATCTTTCCAAAAATATTAATGTTTTTAAAAACAAAATTAAGTTTAGGGAGCTTATAAAAGATTTAAATCCGGAATACTTTTTTAAAGGAGTAAAATATGATGAGTTAAGAAAGCTTGATCTTAAAGATTTGAAATTCCCATTTATTTTAAAACCGGCGGTTGGATTTTTTAGTATTGGTGTTTACAAAATTGATGATGAGAAAAGTTTTTATGAATCATTGGAAAAAATAGAAAATGAAATAGAACTTTTTAAGAAGGTTTATCCTAAAGAGGTATTGGATGTTAATGATTTCATAATTGAAGATATAATTACAGGTAAAGAATATGCAATTGATTGTTATTTCGATGAAAATGGCGAGTTGGTTATTCTAAACATTATGCACCATATTTTTTCATCAGAAAGTGATGTAAGCGATCGCATTTATTCTGGTTCGAAAGAAATTATGTTCAGATATTATAATGAAATATCCGAATTCTTAAAAACTATAGGTGCAAAAACTGATCTTAAGAATTTTCCTGCCCACGTTGAAGTAAGAATAAATGAAAAAGGTGAAATACATCCAATTGAAATAAACCCATTGCGATTTGGTGGTTGGCATACTTCCGGTGATTTTATATGGTATGCTTATGGTATAAACTCATATGATTACTTTTTAAATAATAAAAAGCCAAACTGGGATAAAATTTTCGAATCCAGAAAAGACAAAATTTACAGCATTGTCATATTAGATAATAATTCAGGTATTGATGTAAACGATATTAAATCATTTGATTATAACTTATTATTGAATGATTTTGAGAATATATTAGAGTTAAGGAAGATTGATTTTAAAAATTATCCCATTTTTGGAATCATGTTTACCGAGACATCAGCTGAAAATAAAAAAGAATTGGAGCAAATTCTTACTTCTGATTTAAAAAAGTACATTAATGCAAAATAAGGTTTGTGGATGCACTTTTGACTTTTAAACAAAAAATCTCAAAAATGGGGTGCCTTTTAAATTATTAGTCAACTTTTTTTGACTTGATTCAAAAAAAGTAATAACTAAGCGAAGTGTTCTCATGAGCAAAACGAGTTAAAAAGGGTCTAGGTCAGAAAGGTTTTTATGATGTCATATAAAAAGGATTAAATTTTGATAGTACTTAAAGCTTCTTCTTTCTTATTTCTTCTAACTCCAAAATAAATGGCAACACCTCCTGTAAAAAACATTATTAAACTATAAATAGCGGGAGTAATAGCAAATTCACTGTTCCCAAGTAAGACAACTGCTATCGTTATTGCTAATGTTCCATTTTGTATTCCCGACTCGATTGAGATAGAAACAGCCCTTCTGTCCAATATTTTAAATATTTTAGCTGTATAAAAACCTACCAACATTGTAGCAATATTCAATATTAGGGCTACAATTCCAGCTTGTTGAAAGTACGGAATAACATTTTCTTTTTCTTTTATTACAACACCAATTATAACCAATGCAACTACAATTCCAGAGGCCTTTCGTACTGGTTTTGCCATTTTCAGGGCAAAGTTCTCTTTATATTTTCTTATTATCATTCCTAATCCAACAGGTATAACGATTATAACAAATATTTGGGCAATGGTTGAAATTACATCTAACTTGATTATTTGACCTTGTTCTAAAAATTGTATTAAAGCAAAATTTACAATAAAAGGTACGGTTAATATTGTAATAAAGCTGCTAATTGCAGTTAATGAAACAGATAATGCAAGGTCTCCTTTAGCCAAATGGGCTATTAAATTAGAAGTTGGACCTCCCGGGCATGCAGCTAAAATCATGATTCCTATAGCGATTTCTGGCTTTAATGGAAATATTAAAGCAATTATAAAGCCTATTAATGGTAATAATATTAGCTGATTGGTTAGCCCGATTAAAATTGCTTTCGGGTAAACAAATATTCTTTTAAAATCATCCATTACTAATGATAATCCCATTCCAAGCATAATTATAATTAATGAACCAGCTAAAATAATAGTTGAAATTTTGTCCATAATTTAGAGTATTAGTTTGGTGAAAAGTAAGCAATCTTTTTATGAACTAAAAGTCTTTTTGTCTTAATGGTTAGATTACAGCAGTTTACAAAATAAGCCTTATTTTGTTCATTTGGTTTTCAAAGATAAAATTGCTAATTTGAGCCCCACACTTTAAAGAATGGGGTTATTGAATTGAATGGGAAAAGAAATTTAGAGATAAATTGCCCTTCCCAATTAGCAATTAGCCCTAAAATCTACCTTTATAGAGCACCGTATTATGCGGTGCTCTGAAGTTTTTGTATGTTATAAAACACTTTTTAAAGTGAGTTGCAAAGCAAATAGTTACAAATAACGTTTATATGATTTGTTTTAAGTTTCGGTAAATGAATAACTAAAACTTAACTTTCATAACATTAAAATCTATTTCTTAAGTTAAGATTAAATCTTCTGTATGTTGTAACCAGTAGGCTTTTTTATCGTAATGAATGATAACAACAACAAAAATTAATAAATATGAAGAAAAGAATACTTTTATTTTTAGTATTGTTTACTGCAGTAATTTTAAGCTCTTGCTCATCGCATGCATATTGTCCGGCATATGCGGATAATTCAACAGAAGATACAGAAAAAATTACAAGTTAAGTATTAAGGTTTGGTACTTATTATACAGTGTTCATTTCAATAATTGAAATGAACATTTTTTGTTTTAAATGGGACAAATTTCAATTTAAATCATTGGTGTTTTATAGATGTTAATTAGAAAAATTGTCCTAAAATATTGAGTATATGATTCACAGTTTACTCTTGGTAATATTTTATTTTATAAAGGTATAATTGCAACTAAGACTTATACTTTTTTTATATTTGACACTTCTTCTGTTTAGTTTACAACAAGATTGATTATGAGAACTAGTATTGTTGCTTTATTATTAAATCTAATAAGTTTAATTGTATTTTCCCAGGACTTTTTTCATTGGTACGACGTTAAAAATCAAATAAAAGAAGATATTGATTACAGTTATCTGGATGAAGATTATTTAAAAAAGGGTATAAATAAGGAACTTGCATTTGCTAAAGCTACTAAAGCGATGGACAGAATGTATAGAGGTGATTTTATAGAGGCATATAAAGATATTAAACAAGTAATTGAGCTTGATCCCGAAAGTGATTACCCTTTTGTATTAAAAGGTTTATGCTGTATCGAATTAGATTCTATTCCTCAATCAAAAAAAGCTTTTGAACGAGCTAACCAAATAGATGATCAAAATGAAATTACTATCTTCTACCTAGGCTATATAAGTAGGATTGTTAATGAATATGATAAAGCAAAGGAATACTATAAATCCTTAATTAAAAAAGATAAAAGATCATTTTTGGGTTATTACGGATTAGGAAATATGTATTTTTCATTGGGTAAATTTCTTAATGCAAAGCAATATTATACAAAGGCTGTGAAAATAAATCCGGATTTTTATGAAGGGTTTTATAATATAGGTATTATTGAACTTTTATATCATGAACCAAAAAATGCTATAAAGTATTTTCAGTCTGCTATTGCTGCAAATAAAGAATTTTCCAGTGCATATCATATACTTGGATTAATTTATTATTATAATGATGAAGAAACAAAAGCTAAAGAATATTGGGATAAAGCAATTGAGCTTAAACCGGATAAGCCATTATACCTGTTGTCTAGAGGAGTTTGGTATTTAAATAATGATGACATTGACAACGGTTATAATGAAATTGTACATATGATCAATGTAACTAGTGGAGAAACCTACCTCTTTTCGGATTTTGGAGACTTTAATGACGAGAAAGTAAAAAATACTGTAAAACAATTAGTTGTTTTTGATAAGAATATTCATCTTGTGGAAGATACAATTAAACCTATGTTAAAATGGTATTTATGTTACTCAATTTATGGTTACTATAAATATGCCAAAGAAAAAATTGATGAAGCTTATAAGATTGACAGTTCAGGTTCTTTAATAAATTATTTCAAAGGGAATGAATATGAAAATTATATGTATTACCCAGAAGCAATTAGTTATTATGAGAGGTCATTGGATAAAGATCCTTTTATTGCAGAAACTTATTTAAAGCTGGGAATATTACATTTCAGGCAAAAAAAATATGACGAGTCAATCAATTACATTACAACATTTTTGAATCATAATGATACGGCAAAAATTGCTTATCGGTGTAGAGGTACATCATACATGAAGAATAAAAAGTTTAACGAAGCATTAAAAGATTTCGAAATTTTCATTAAAAAAGATTCTACAGATTTTGATATTTTATTCAATAAAGCAATGTGTCATAAAGAATTGGGGCAGTTTACAGAATCTATTAAAACATTTCAAAGGGTCATTGAGAATAATAGTGATAGTTATGAAAGTTATTATTTTTGTGCGCAGTGCAGATACAAGGTAAAAGATTTTGATAATGCATTATCAGATTTAGATAGCATTCCAGATGATTATTTAAACAAAAATCCTGAAATATATCATCTTAAAGGTAGAATAAAAGCACAACTTAAATTATATAATGAAGCAATTTCAGATTTTACCTCAGGGTTAAAACAAGATTCCGATAATATAGATTTATTAAGCGAGAGGGGTAAATTATATTATTTTATAGGTGATAACAATAATGCTTTTATTGATTACAGTAAATTAATACAATTAGATCCTGAAATAGCAGCGGCATATTACGTTAGAGGAGTGATCCTTGTAAAACTTAAACGATTCTCTGAAGCCTGCTCAGATTTCAAAACAGCAGAATCAAAAGGATATGTAGTTCCTCGGAATGCATTTGCAATTTGTAATCTTAATATTAAAGATTAAATGGAAATAGTAAAAAATTTAATTAAAAAGTACCAACTTAAGCCACATCCAGAAGGCGGGTATTACAGAGAAGTATATAGGTCAGAGCAGATAGTGAACTCGCCAATCAATAATAATGAAAGAAATGCATTAACACATATTTATTTTCTTTTAGTCAAAAATCAGGTAAGTCGGTTTCATAAAGTCTATCACGATGAAATCTGGAATTTTTATGAAGGAGCTCCTTTAAAATTAATTGAGTTTTATAATAGTGAGATTTGCGAAACTATCATTGGCCGGGATTCTTATATCAAGGTAATTAAAGGAGGTGTATTTCAGGCTGCAGAAACAACTGGTGAGTATACTCTGGTTGGTTGCTCAGTAGCCCCGGGATTTGATTTTAGTGATTTTTCATTTTTAAATGAAAATGAAGAATTAACAAATAAAATCAGAATGAAATTTCCGAACTACGGAAAGTTTATATAGGACTATAAATTAGCTACTTAACTTATGCTGGGTTTCAGTAACTTCTAAATGTTATCTTAACGAATACTTAATGTTAATTTTTGCATATTTTTTGGGTAAAAAAATACATTTGTTTCCAAAAAAAAGATGAAATTTATAAACGCTACGATTAAATCAAGGTTGGTTAGTACAGCTATTGGGATTACATTGATTTTAGTTAGCCTTGGTATAATTACCAACATAAATTTAAAGAACACCTTTAAGCAGTATTCTTTATTAAGCATAGTTGACGCTATAAATACAGAGGAGCTGGAAATTCGGAAATACGAAAAAGATTTTCTATTAAAAGAAACTTCTAATACTGAATTTTATAAAACAGAGAATAGTGTCTTACTAGACTCTTTATATTCAACATTGAAAAATGTCGAAAGTGAAATATTCTTTTTGAAAGAAGATGGCATAATATCTAATCTTGGACTATTTCAAAATGTTACATTAATTGAAAATGGTTTTGAAGATTACAGACATAATTTCGACTTACTAAAAACACAAATTATTCAAAAGGGGTTTAAAGATTTCGGTTTAGTTGGACAAATGCGTGCTCAGATACATTCGGTAGAAGGAATCGTTGAAGAACAAAATAACCTTCAGTATTCAAAATTAATGCTAACACTTCGACGACATGAAAAAGATTATTTGTTAAGAAAAGATCTAAAATATCGCGATCGATTTGATAAAGTGGTTGATGAATTTACAAAGGTATTGGAAGTAAGCAGATCTCAAGATGCAGAGACTATTGCTGAATACCTTGGGAATTACCAGGATATATTCCACAGAGTAATTGAAAAAGATATGATTATTGGGCTAAAAGAAGATAGAGGTTTAATGAATTCATTAAATGAGAGTATTGTTCAAATCGAGAAAAATTTAGCTATTTTATATGCTTCTATTTATGAGAATTCAAAACGAAAAATATCAAAAGCGACGCTAATGTTATTTTTATTAATTGGATTTTTTTCCATTACTATTTTAGTTTTTATATACAGAGATTCGAAATATATAGTAAATTCAATTAATAGTTTGAGACAATATATTAATCGTCTTGGAAAAGGAGAATTGCCCGGAAAGATTGAAGTAGTAAATACGGATGAGATATCTGATATGAAAAGATCGATCAATGAACTTACGAAGAATTTAAAGCAAACCAGAGATTTTGTGATTGAAGTTGGTAACGGTAATTTTAAAGAAGAAATAAATGTATTTAATGGAGAAGGAGAATTAGGCAGTAATTTGATCTTAATGAGAAAGAAGTTGTTACAAGTCCAATCTGAGCGTGAGCAGCAACAAATCGAATCTGAAAGAAGAATTTGGAACAATGAAGGAATAGGTCTGTTTGCAGATATACTTCGCTCAAACAATAATAATATTGAAGATTTATCTTTTGAGATTATAAAGAATCTTGTACAATACTTAAATGCAAATCAGGGGGGAGTCTTTATTAGAAATGAAGAAGACAAAAGCGATGTTTATTTCAACCTAACTGCGGCATATGCTTATGATCGTAAAAAATTCTTAGAAAAAAGAGTTTCTCTTGGAGAAGGAATGCTCGGAACGTGTGCCATAGAAGCTAAAACGGTCTATATGACCGAAATTCCAAATCATTATATTGAAATAACTTCAGGTTTGGGAGGAGCCAACCCTAGCAGCTTATTAATAGTGCCATTAAAAAGAGAAGAGGAAGTGCTGGGAATGATCGAAATAGCATCTTTTAATAAATTAGAAAAACATGAAATCGAATTTGTTGAGAAAATAGCTGAAAATGTTGCTTCACAGTTATATTTTGTACAAATGAATATTAAAACCAATAATTTGCTGGAAGAAACTAAAAATCAAGCAGAAGAGATGTTAACGCAGGAAGAAGAGATGAGGCAGAATATGGAAGAGCTTACTGTTACACAGGAAAGATTAGCAAGTAGAGAAGAAGAGTTGTTGCGTGAAATTGAAGAATTAAAAATTAAGAATACTGAACTATTTCAGAAACTTGGAGAAGATGAAAAAACACAAAGTGAGTTTGATTACGAATCTTCTGCATTAAAAAATTAAATTCCGGCATTAATTTTTAAGGGATTAAAAGGTGCTACGCTGTTTAGTGTAGCATTCTTTTTTAATATTTTTTTAAGAAATGGTACATTTTATTCAAGTCAGGAAAAAAGCATTTAAAGATTTAATATTACTTGTTCATTCTTATTTTAATATTATTTTCATGGATGTTATGTTCCTTTGTATTGATAATTTAATAATTAAAGTCAGATTTGTAACTTTACAAAACTCAAATTCCTTGTTTTAACATGAAAACTAAGTTATTGTTAGTAATCATTTTATTTATATCAGCAGGCTTTACATTTTCTCAAGAAAATGATACAATTCCCAAAGCAAAAATAGGATTGGTTTTAAGTGGTGGTGGAGCTAAAGGATTAGCGCACATTGGAGTATTAAAAGTGTTAGAAGAAATAGGTATTTCTCCGGATTATATAACTGGAACAAGTATGGGGGCCGTAGTTGGCGCTTTATATTCTATGGGATATACAGCAGATGAAATCTCTGAAATGAACGAAAATGCTGATTGGGAAATGCTATTGTCAGATCGAATTCCCTTAAATGAAGTGGTTTTCGAAGAAAAATATGAATATAAAAAATATATCTGGGGAATTCCAATTCGTAATTATGAGTTTAAACTTCCTTCTGGTATGATAGAAGGCCAACAATTAGAAAAGTTTTTTGCATCATTGATGTGGCCGTTGCCCGAAATGGAAAACTATGATAGTTTGCCAATTCCTTTTCATTGTATGGGTGTTGACCTAATTAGTGGAAAGTTAATTGAGTTTGACTCAGGTAATTTACAAGAAAGTATAAAAGCAAGTATGTCAATACCCAGTATTTTTGCACCGGAAATTATAGATACTATGGTTTTTGTTGATGGTGGAGTTTTACGTAATTTTCCGGTGGATGAGGTTAGAGAAATGGGAGCAGATTACGTGATTGGTGTTTTTGTTGGATTTGAAGAAGAAGTAACTAAAGAGGATTTATTTTCACTGTCAGATGTTCTTTCAAGGGCAACAGTATTTCTGGGAATCTTTGATTCAAAAGAGCAGATGAAAAAAACAAATCTTTTAATAGAACCTAACCTGAATGGTTTAGGTGCTTCGGATTTTGCTAAAAACAAAAAAATTGAGCATTACGGTGAAGTAGCAGCTCTTGAAATACAGAAAAAGTTATATCATCTGGCAGATTCATTAAATCTTTCGTACAGGCCGGTAAAAAAGATAGATCAGCCCGAAAAAATATTTATTAAGGAAATTAAAGTAATAAATGATCGACCTTTTGTTGCAGACCGTTTCATTATAAAGAAATCAGGCATAGAAGAGGGATCATATGTAACAAAAGAAGATATGAGTGAGGCGGTTGATAAAATATATGGTACACAATATTTTAAAAAAGTAACTTATACGTTAAAGAAACTAGATAACGAAAATTATAGATTATATTTTAAAGTAAAGGAAAGCACCAGGGCATTTCTTAATATTGCAGCACATTATGATAATCAGTTTGGCCCGGGATTAATTACAAATTTAACCTTACGCAACTATTTAGCACCGGAATCAAGAGCAACGGTTTCACTAAATATTGCTGAAAATCCAGGCCTTAAGATTAATATTAATAAATATTGGGGTAAAAATCAACGTATTATGGATAACTATTTTGTTGATTGGTATCAAAATGAACATTCTCTTTATGATAATAATATTGATATAGGATCGTACAGGTTAAACTATTTTACGATCGGTGGAGGTGTAAAATATTCAATAGCTGTTAATCAACAAATGAGTGTTCTTGGATTTTATGAGATTCAAAGATTTAAACCAAAAGATAACTTAAGAAATTATTTTGATGTACCAAGTTTTGAAAGTTATGGGCACAAAGGATTTGGATATAAGCTTTGTTTTAATATAAATACGACAGACGATAATTTCTTTCCAAACCGGGGGCTTAAGTTAGATATTTGTTATAAATACAACTTTAAACCAAAGTTAGATTATGAAATTAACAATATAGATAAAGCTGCAATGGAAACGGCTGCATTTTTTGATGAAGATCCGGAGGATTTTTATTTGGGGTATACAAATTTAGAGATGTATCTTACAATTTTAAAGAAATTAACACTTAGTGTGAAAGCTACTACAGGTATTTCATCTGGTTCTTCTACGGGAATCGGAAATTATATGATTGGAGGCAGTTACTATACGGAAAGATTTGGTTATATACCGTTCGTTGGGATGAGTTTTTCAGAATCAATTGTATCTAATTTTGGTTTATTGGGAGGAGGAATAGATATTCAAATTATACCCAGAGTATATATATCATCCAGAGCAAATATCGGATTTTATACGGAATCAAAAAATGATATGTTAGATTATGTTGCTAATGCACCCTGGAAATCTTATTTAAAAGGTTTTTCGGCCGGTATAAGAGCAACAACAATCCTAGGACCTATTAGTATTATGTATTCAGATAATGATTTTGATGAAAACATTCGTTGGTACGTTAGTATAGGTTACCCATTTTAAATTATAGAGTTATTTAGTCGATTCATAAAAAGTGATTATATTTGTTAAATTCCGAATCGAACCGGAGAGTTTTAAATGATCTATATAGCATTTTCATCTTATTATCATCATCCATTGCCTGAAGGACACAAATTTCCAATGGATAAATATATCAAAATACCGGAACAACTATTAAAAGAGGGAACGTATACAAAACGTAATTTCTTTGAGCCAAAATTAACAGGAGATGACTTTATTTCATTGGTACATAGCAATAAATATATTGCTAAATTAAAACATAATAATATTACTAAACAGGAAGAACGAAGATTGGGTTTTCCGCTAAGTCCTGAATTAATAAAGCGTGAGGCATTAATTTGTTCAGGTAATTCGCAGGCAGCATTGCTTGCCATGGAAAATGGAGTTTCGTTTAATGCTGCAGGCGGAACACATCATGCACACTGCGATTTTGGAGAGGGGTACTGTATGTTCAACGATATAGCGGTTGCATCTCAATACTTATTAAATAACAGGGAAGTTAATCAAATTCTTGTAATTGATTTAGATGTACATCAAGGGAATGGAACTGCAAATATATTCTCAAATGAAAGCAGGGTTTTTACTTTTAGTATGCATAGCGAAACAAGCTTTCCTTTAAGAAAAGCTAAATCTGATCTTGATATTGCTTTAGCTCCGTTAACAGATGATAACGAATATTTAAGCTTGCTCGGTGATCAATTACCCAAATTAATTGAAAACGTAAAACCGGATTTTATTTTTTACCAATGTGGAGTTGATATTCTCACAAACGATCAGTTGGGTCATTTAAATGTAACCAAAAAAGGATGCGCTGAGCGTGATAGAATAGTTTTGGAAAGTGCTCATAAATATGGAATCCCGTTAACAGCATCTATGGGTGGAGGTTATGCCCGGGATATAGATGAAATTGTAGATGCACATTGTAATACATACAGAATTGCAAAAGAAATATTTGGTTAAATAAACTTCATACTAATCTCTTTCAGGAATTTACTTTCTAAAGTTTCTGCGATACGGCGAACAACTGTTCTTCTTATTTCGAGTTCAACTGGCAAATTTGGATCCTGATGGGCAATGTTTACTCTGGTTCCAATTACAAAATGTATCTCATCACTTTCTTTTAGCAATTTAACAATTTGATCGGCAGGTCCTTTGCCAAGCATATAATTATTATTATAAACTTTCAGGATTTCAGATACTTTACTAAGTGTAAGAATACCTTCAGTGACCAAATCTATTCCTGTCATATATGCAACCGGAGGAAGGTCCGGATCATGGAATTCAAAACTGTCTTCAATTTCAAGCTCTAACTCGCGGGAAATAATGTCCGCTGTAGTTGCTCCACTTAAAATCTTTTTTCCTTCGAAATTTTTTACAACTTCAGCAAGTTTTACATCTCTTTCTTCTTCATATGGAGGCCCGGTGCAAAGCAATAGTTTTCGTGGTTTTCTGAAATATATGGCGGCGCAGCTTGTATCATCTTTTGCATGATAGGCATCATTTTGGTATGCCATGTTAACAACTTTTCCTGCTAATTTATTTGCGGAAATTTCCGGATTATTAATAACTAACCTTTTTGTAAAATCTTCAAGGTTATCATGTCCCCAGCCAAAAGGATATTTTGAACTTCCTAAGCCTGATTGTGTGATCCCATCGCTACAGAATACAATCCTGTCTTCTTTTTGTGCTTGAAAAGTACAATTCTTTAATATTTTGCCGGCATTTTGTTCTCCTTCCATAACAACAGTTTGCCATTTAGGGTCAAAGACCTGGTCTTTTCTGATTATGATTGTTTCGGGATTATCATATTCCAGTATAGTTGTTTTTCCGTCTGCTTCAATGTCTATGATCGTAAAAGTGGAATAGCTGATATGACGTTTGCTACAAACGGGCAAAGTATTCATTATAATTTCAGCTATACGATTAACATCTTTATGTTCTTTCGTAAAATTTAATGCCATAGTCGATGTGAGTGTAGCTAACATATTAGCTTTAACTCCATGTCCCATGCCATCTGATAAAACAACAATGGTTCGTTCTTCGGTCTTTATTTTCTCAGAAAGAAATACATCCCCACATATCCTTTCACCTTCGTGATTTTTCTGAATACAGTCAACTTCTATGTAAAACTTATGGTCCATTGTTATTCTTTCTTACTCATTTTGTAAAGCTCTATAATTGAATTTAACATTTGCTCGGTTTCCGATGCTCCTTCGCCTAGTAAGAATCCTATCTTTTGTACCATAGCCAGATTTTTATCAATTACATCCGTAACCCTTTTCAGAACTTCTTCTTTTCTTACTTCAGGTGAATACATATCTCTGAAAACTGCCCCAAGAATTTTTCCTTTTCGAATTGTAAATACCGAAAGATTTAATAGTTTGTCTTCAATATGAATATCCCTGTTTAAAATATTTTCGTTGGATGAAAATACATGTGTAAACATGTTATAGATATTAAATGGTAATAGAGTTTTAAGATCGGCACCTATTAATCCGGGAATAACTTCATCGATTGATTTGGCTTCTTCACCTAAAAGTTCTATAAAACTATCATTGGAATGTATAATTTTTAAGTTTTTATCTAATATTACAACTCCTGATGGTAATTTCTGAAGCATCCTGCCAATTGTATCCGAAGCTTCTTTAGCAGCTTCTTTTTCTTTTTGTGCTACCTCTTCAGATTCTTGTAAGGCCTTTTGGGTTTGAGCTAATTTCTCATTGGTAGATTTTAATGCTTTTATGTAATCGTGCCTGTTTCTCAGTGAGAATGTTAAGCACATGTCCGCTTTAGCTAATCCTTTAGCAACTGCAATAGCAAAATCGCGACAAGTACTATATCCACACGCATTACATCCTAGATCTGGATTTTTACCCTCTTTTCCTATGGCTTTTAATATCTCATTAATTCTATCTTCAGAAGGCATTTCAATTCTTTGGTTATCATTTACAAAGGTTCTGGAATAATCGAGATTCCAAAATTTGTCAATTTCTTCCTGCCACCTTTTCTTATTGAAATTTTTAAGTCTTTTATTGGCATAATCAGTTACACGAGTTCTTCGAATGAACTTTCTTCCGTTTTTAGTTGTTCCGGGTCCCATTAAACAACCTTCGCAATAGTATAAATTAAAATGTTTTTTAATCGTGTCAATGTCCTTGTGAAACTGTTTGGTGGCATTTAGCATATTCATCTTTCCCTCGGCAGTTATAACTTCACCTTCTAATAGATCCTCACTAATGCTGGCCGCTTGTAATAATCCATTGGCTATTGGAAATAGAGAACCCTTATAGCCTATTGGTGGATCAAATTCCGAAAATTCAACTTTACTTTCTTTAATTTTAAATTCATCAAACAGTTCCCGTAACTCATGAAAAGTTAAAACTGAGTCGATTTTCCCATCACCATCAAATAAATTAGCTTCATCCTTGCTGTCAATACATGGGCCGATATAAATAACTTTTATATCATTTCCATAAAGTTTTCTTGCAATCTTAGATGTTGCTACCATAGGCGAAACTAATGGAGCTAAATTATCAACCAATTCCGGTTGGAATTTTTGAATATGAGAAACAACGACGGGACAAGCTGTTGTTATATAATATTTTCCTTTAAAATTCTTGAATAATTCGGCATATTTAAGTGCTATGATATCTGCTCCAAATGAAACCTCATTAACATAATCAAAACCCAGTAATTTAATCATCTGAACAAATTTGCGGTAGTCGGTAATATCGTGAAACTCACCTGAAATACTTGGAGCTACGATAGCAACCTTTTTATGCTTGGATTCCAGTATTTCTTTTGTTTCCGACTTAGAATCACGATAAATTATTGCATTTTCCGGACATACCGAAGTACAACTTCCACAACCTATACATCGATCCGGAATAATGCGAGCATAGTCTCTGTTTGCTTTTACCTCAATGGCATTAACGGGGCAAACCCGTACGCAGGAATAACTTAAGTTGCATTTATCATTTAATATCTCAACTAATGGCTTCATATACTCAATAATAATTAATCTTTGGCGAATAGGTTATCTAGCAAATACATTACATTCTCAGGTGTAATATTTTGATATTCCTTATTATCGACTTTCAAGATCGGACCATTTTCGCAATTACCATAACAATGATTTCCATGGAAAAAAACTTTATCTTCAAGCTGGTGTTCTTTAATATAATCCTTAATAATCTTAACAGTATTTTTATTTCCTCTGGAAAAACAAGAACTTCCCAGGCAAATTACAATCTCTTTTTTCATTTAAAAGCTATATCCAAATTCAAGGTTTAAAACGATAATTTTTCTTGCAAGATAGCTAAAATTATTGTTATTGCTGTAAAATCCGATATTATGTTGTAGAATATGTAACGATGTAAATTTATTTAAAACATCCAACTTTTGATTTAAGATATTTATTATTAGTAGGTTGTGTAATATTTGGTTTTTCAAACTTCATTGTTAATAAAATAACAGTGTTCTGAAATTAACAATAATTGATTATATTTGCAGCAATAGTTCTTATTAAAAAAATGGTTTATGTCACGCTTAGATGAAATACTGGAAAGGTATCCATTTGTTCAAAGAGATAATCTTATTCCAATATTACAGGACATTCAGGATGAGTTTGGATGCTTGACTGAAGAAGCCATTGTTAAAGTAGGAAAATATTTAAGCCTGCCAACTGCTAAAATATACGGTTTAGCAAGTTTTTACCATCATTTTAGATTTGTAAAAAAAGGTAAATACCATATAAAAGTTTGTAATGGAACTTCTTGTCATGCAAATGGAAATACCATAATCTTAAATGAGTTGGAGAAGAGTCTTGATATAAAATCTGATGAGATAACCAGGGATGGAAATTTCAGTATTGAGGAATCATCTTGTATGGCTTCATGTGGGTATGGACCTGTGATTTCTGTTAATGATAGGCACTATACCAATGTAGATATCGAGAAACTTGCCGAAATAATTGACTATTATAAAAATATGGAAGAATAATTTATGTCTCAGGATAAGCTTAAATATAAAGAATTTCTGGTAGCTAATGTTCTTATGGCAAAAGAAGAGATCTCAGAAAAAAATGCTTTAAGTACTTTAGAATTAATACAACGAAAAAGAATTGAGAAACCTATTATTACAATAAGTATTAATTCTTCCTCAATAGTTTCAGAAGTTTTTTATTTAAAAGAAAAGATAGAGGAATACCTTAGTGAAAGAGATATTGATGCAATGTTAATTCCTGTTGGAAGTATTGGACTGTGCAACTTAGAGGTAATTTTATCGGTTCAGTTACCAGGGAAGACCCAACTATTTTATAAGCAGGTATCACCTGAAAATATCATTTCTATTCTAGATGGGACATTTAATAATTTTATCCAAGAGGAAAATGTATTAGGACAGCAAAGAAATGAGTTCCAGGATATGTGGGAAGGTGTCCCATATTTGGATGAACTGGCATATTTTAAAAATCAACAAAGATTAATACTGAATAATTGTGGATTTATTAACCCTGAATGCATCGAAGAATATATTGCAAAAGGCGGATATAAATCTTTTTATAAAGTCATAAATTTCCATACTCCGGAAGAGATTTGTGATATTATTGAAAATAGCCAGCTTCGGGGGCGCGGAGGTGAAGGTTTTCCAACAGGAAAAAAATGGAAGATTGCCTATCAAACACCTAGTGATCAGAAATATTTAATTTGTAATGCTGGTGAAAGTGATCCCGGGGCTTTTATGGAACGTTTGCTTATGGAAAGCGATCCTCATAAATTAATTGAAGGGATTGCCATTTCTGCGTATGCGGTTGGAGCGCAAAAAGCATATATCTATATTGAATCTGAGTATGAAATTTCAATCCAAAGAATAAAAAATGCAATTACACAGGCAAAGGAATATGGAATTCTTGGTCATGATATTTTTGAAAGCGGATATAATCTTGAAGTTATAATAAAGAAAGGCGCAGGGGCTTATGTTTGCGGTGAAGAAACTGCTTTAATCAGCAGTTTGGAAGGTAAACGTGGAAAACCACACTCTAAACCACCATACCCGGCAGTTCAGGGATTATATAACCAGCCAACGGTTGTAAACAATGTTGAGACACTTGTAAATATTCCAATTATTATTGAAAAGGGCGCTGAATGGTTCACCTCAGTTGGAACAGAAGAAAGCAAAGGAACCAAAGTATTTTCTGTTTCGGGGAAAGTAGACCTGAATTGCCTGGCCGAGGTTGAAATGGGAACCAAATTGCGAGATGTAATTTTCAGGGTTGCCGGGGGAATAAAAAATGGGAAACGATTCAAAGCAGTTCATATTGGAGGACCATCCGGAGGTAGTTTAGCAGAAAATCATCTTGATACAATGATTGATTATGAGTCGGTAATGTTAACAGGAGTTTCTCTGGGATCAGCAGGAATAGTCGTTTTAGACGAAGATAACTGTATTATTGATATGGTAAAATATTTCATGAATTTCATGAAAAAGGAGAGTTGTGGAATTTGTATACCCTGTAGGGAAGGAACAAGGCGAATGCATGAAATACTTGAAAACATCAGTAAGCGTCCGGTTGATGAAAACGGGCATACAACTTTGCAGCGTTTTAAAGGAGTAATGCAATTGGAGAGTCTGGCCGAAGTTCTAAAGGACACCTCAATGTGTGGATTAGGACGTAAAGCATCTAATCCGGTGTTAAGTACACTGAAATGGTTCAGGGAAGAATATGAAGATCATATTTTTGAACGTAAATGTGAAGCAGGAATATGTCAGGAACTAAGAACGTTTGAAATAGATGTGGAAGCCTGCACAGGATGTACATTATGTGCTAAGAAATGTCCAACAGGAGCCATTTTTGGTACGGCCAGAAATGCACATTTTATTGTACAAGATAAATGTATTGGATGCGGAATTTGTTTTGATACATGCAAGTTCTCGGCTGTAATAAGTAAATAATCAGGAATTATGCTTATCGATATAGAAGTAAATAATAAAAAGATACAGGCAAAAAAAGGTGAGACTGTTTTGGAAGCTTTAAACAAGAGTGGAATAAAAGTACCAACTTTATGTCGTATGGAAGGTTTTTCTTCAACCGGAGCTTGTCGAATGTGTGTAGTTGAGGTTGAAGGTAAATCAGGTTTAATTCCGTCATGTTCATATCCTATTGAAGAATCGTTAAAAATAAGAACGCATACCCCACGGGTAATTCAGGCGAGAAAAATGCTCGTTGAATTACTTCTTTCAAACCACCCTGATGACTGTTTGTATTGTTCAAGTAATAGCAATTGTGAGCTTCAGGATATGGCAGTTGAACTTAATATTCGAGAGAGAAGAATTTCAGGAGAAAAAACAAAAGCCAATATAGACCAATCAAGCCCTGGAATTGTCAGGGATCCGGCAAAGTGCATTTTATGTGGTCGTTGTGTCAGGGTATGTGAAGAAGTTCTTGGGGTTTCTACCTTTGACTTTAAAAAGCGAGGTCATAAAACCGGTATTGCAACCAGTATGGATAAGGATCTGAACTTTTCGAATTGTGTTCATTGTGGACAATGTTTGGTAGTTTGCCCAACAGGTTCTTTATTTGAGAAAACAAATATTGATGTGGTCCAACAAATGTTGAACAATCAAGATGTTGAGGTAATTGTTCAATATTCTCCAAGTATTGCTGTTTCTATTGCAGACGAGTTGGGATTACGCCCGGGGAAAGATTTAAACGGGATTTTAAATGCGGTTCTGCGAAGAATAGGTTTCAGTAGGATTTTCGATACTTCTTTTGCCGCAGATGTTGCAATTTTTGAACAATCCGCTGAATTAGCCGATAGGATTAAAAATGAAGAAAATATCCCAATGTTAAGTAGTTGTTGTCCGGCATGGATTAAGCATATGGAGCAGTCTTTTCCGGATATGACTGATCTTGTTTCAACAACAAAATCTCCACAACAAATTTTAGGAGCATTGATTAAAACTTATTATGCTCAAAAAGAGAATGTTGCACCTGAAAAGATTTTTTCAGTATCCGTTATGCCATGTACGGCAAAGAAATTCGAATCGCAACGTGAGGAAATGACCCAGCGTGGAATTTCAGATATTGATGCGGTTTTAACTACCCGGGAGTTATTGAAATTAATAAGGCTTTATGGTATTGATGTACATTCTATAGATGAAGAAATGTCAGATAATCCCTTTAATACAAGAAGCTCAGCATCAAAATTAGTTTCAGTTTCGGGAGGATTATCAGAGAGTTTGGTTCGAACTTTAAGTTACCATTTAACTGGAAAAGAATTATCCAATCTTAA
Organism: Bacteroidales bacterium; assembly: GCA_028282785.1. GTDB lineage: Bacteria > Bacteroidota > Bacteroidia > Bacteroidales > UBA12077 > UBA12077. The sequence continues at coordinate 70,374 of JANQHE010000076.1, forward strand.
AATTACCAAACTTAGAGGTACAAAGGAAATACGCGAAACTGAAGTTAAAATAGGGAAGTACCAGGTAAGATTGGCAGTTGTTAATGGGCTGGGGACAGCTAATAAACTATTATCGGAAATTAGAGAAGGTAAAAGCAAAGCACATTTTATTGAAATAATGGCTTGTCCCGGAGGGTGCATAAATGGTGGAGGACAACCTTATGATACGGATGAAAAATCATTGAAAAACAGATCAAAGGCTATTTATGACCTGGATGAAAAAGAGGCAATTAAAGTAGCTCATAAAAATCCTAGTTTAATTAGTTTATACAATGAATTTTTAGGAGACCCATTTGGGGAAAAGTCTATTAAGTTATTGCATACCAGTTATAAAAAACGCGATGTGTTATTATAAAATTTGGTGAGATGGCAAATACAAGCAGGGATTTAGTATATACGCTTAAGAACCGATGCAGAGTTTGTTACACTTGTGTTAGAGAGTGTCCTGCCAAAGCAATTAAGATAATTAACGGACAGGCAGAAGTATTAAACGAACGTTGCATTGTTTGCGGGAATTGTACCAAAGTATGTAGTCAGGGAGCTAAAGTATATTTAAATACAGTGGACCGTTTTTATAATTTATTAAAAAATGGAAGAAAAAATGTAGCAATTGTTGCACCAAGTTTTCCGGCAGAATTTAAGGAGATTTCGAATCATAAGATATTTGTTTCAATGGTTAGGGCTATTGGTTTTGATATTGTTTCCGAGGTAGCTTTTGGTGCCGATTTAGTTGCAAAAAAATACCGGGAACTAATTGATAAAGGCAGTGATAAATGTTTTATTTCTTCGGATTGTCCGGCGGTTGTTTCTTATATAGAGCATTATCATTCAGCCTTGGTTAAAGATTTAGTTCCTATTGCATCACCCATGGTTGCAATGTCGAGGGTAGTTAAAAAGAAATATGGTGATGACATAAACCTGATTTTTATTGGTCCGTGTGTTGCAAAAAAATCAGAATCGGATGAAGTGGATGAGATGATCACTTTTACTGAACTTAGAAGTGTTTTTGAAGAAAAAGGAATTACCCAAAAAACTGTTGTCCCAACAGAATTTGATCCTCCTTTGGGAGGTAAAGGAGCAATTTTTCCGGTAAGTAGAGGTTTATTACAAACTGCAGGAATTACTGATGACGTATTCGATGGAAATATAATAGTCGCCGAAGGAAGAACAAATTTCCAGGAAGCAATCAAAGAATTTGAAGATGGTTTACTACGTTCGCATCACCTGGAATTATTAAGTTGTGAAGGTTGTATCATGGGCCCTGGAATGTCAAGTAAAGGGAAGCACTATACCCGAAGGATTTTAGTAAATAATTATGTTCAGAAAAAAATTAATAGCTTAAACGAAACAGATTGGCAAAAGCAAATCAACGAATATATCGATATTGATTTATCTGCAGAATTCGAACCAAAACACAAATCATTGAAATTTCCTGATTGGAGTGAGATTCAGAAAGTATTGGAATCTATGGGGAAACTTACTCCAAAAGATCACTTAAATTGCGGTGCATGTGGTTATGAATCATGTGAAGATCACGCAACTGCAATTGTACAGGGGTTGGCTGAAAACGAGATGTGTTTACCATTTACGATAGAACAATTGCATAATTCCGTAAATGAGCTTGCGATAACAAATGACAAGCTTACTTCAATGCAGCAAGCATTAAAACAATCGGAGAAAATGGCAAGCATGGGACAACTATCTGCCGGTATTGCCCATGAATTGAATAATCCTCTGGGAGTGGTAATTATGTATGCAAATATTTTATTAGATGAAGCTCCTAAGGATTCACCTATTTACAATGATCTAAAATTAATTGTTGATCAAACAAATAGGTGCAAAAAGATCGTAAGTGGGTTACTTAATTTTGCTCGAAAGAATCAGGTTAATTCTTCGAAAATAGATATTGTAAAACTTGCTAAACAAAGTGTTCAGGCAGTGGTTGTGCCAAAAGGAATTGAAGTATCTATCGATCAGGAGAATGTAAAAGATCCCTATGCAATGATCGATCATGAACAAATGATACAGGTGTTAACAAATTTGATCAAAAACGCAATTGATGCCATGCCTGATGGAGGAAAAATTGATATTAAACTTGAGGATAATAACGATGAAGTACTTTTTTCAGTTAAGGATACAGGAATTGGGATAGACCAGGATTCAATTGATAAAATATTCGAACCATTCTATACCACAAAAGGAATTGGGATGGGAACGGGGTTAGGACTTGCAACTACGTACGGTATTGTTAAAATGCATAAAGGAAAAATTACAGTGTATTCAAATAATGACCCTAAGAAGGAATCAACAGGTACAGAGTTTAAAATATCAATTCCCCGGTTTCAGTAATTAATACAAATAATAATGGCAGAAAAAAGAAAACAAATACTAATAGCCGACGACGATGAGGATTATTTATTCCAAATGGAAACGTATATCCGAAGTTTTGGTTTTGATGTGATAAGAGCCGAAAGTCAAAAAGAAGCTGAGATATTGATTGAAAATACAAAACCGGATCTGGCAATTTTCGATTTAATGATGGAAAGGGATGATAGTGGTTTTATACTTTGCTATAAGATGAAAAGAAAACACCCAGATGTTCCAATTATTTTGGCTACTGCCGTAGCATCCGAAACAGGGATTTCATTTGGTGTAAATTCTGCAACTGATCAACAATGGATAAAGGCTGACTTATATTTGGAAAAAGGTATCAGGAAAGATCAGTTGCATAAAGAAATTAATAAATTATTAAAGTTATAACATAACACGTCAATTAAAAGAATAATGAATATCGATTAACGAATATTGATTTTAGAAGTAAATATTTAATTTTTGAAATTACTTCATCATTCTAAAATCGTTAATCGTCATTCTAAAATCAAATATATTTAATATTAGATGAAGAAATTAAATGTTTTAGTTGTGGATGATGAACCTGGAATTCGTTCCGGAGTGAGTAGAATATTGAATAATTTTACAGTTAGTTATCCTTTTATGGATGCTGATATTGGATTTAATGTAATTGAGGCAGAAACAGGTGAGAAGGCAATTGATATTATCGATTCAGAGCAAATTGAGATTGTTCTTTTAGACAATAAATTACCAGGTATACAAGGAACTGATGTACTGGATTTTATCAATAAAAATAAACCGGACATTTTGGTAATGATGATAACTTCTTATGCATCATTGGAATTAGCGATTAAAGCAACTAATATAGGCGCTCATGATTTTATTCCTAAACCGTTTACACCACAGGAGTTAAAATCATCTTTGGAAAACGTTTCCAAACATCTTTTCCTTCGAGGAATGACTAAGAAAATGAACAAAGAAGGAAAAGAGATCCGTTATCAGTTTTTATCGGTATTGTCGCATGAATTAAAAGCACCGTTAAATGCAATAGATGGATATTTACGCATGATGCAAAATAAAGAGGCAGGAGAGAACATTGAAGATTATCAACAGATGATTGAGAGATCTTTAAATAGGATCAAAGGCATGAGAAATCTTATTATGGATTTGTTAGACCTTACCAAAATTAGGTTAGAAAAGAAAACAGAAAGATTAGAAAATGTAAAAATTAAAAATGTCGCACAAAATGCAATTGAATCAATTAATCCTTATGCAATTCAAAAAGATGTAAACATCAGTTTAACTGATGAGAGTAATTGTGAACTAAATGCTGATCCGAGCGATATTGAAATCATTTTTAATAACTTGATATCTAACGCGGTTAAGTACAATAAAGATGGTGGGAAGGTTGAGGTAAAACTTGAAATGAACAATAACAAATTACTTATTTCAGTAACTGATACAGGGATAGGTATGACAAACGAAGAAACAAAGAAACTTTTTAATGAGTTTTTCAGGGTTAAAAGCGAACAAACTAAACATATAACAGGCAGTGGATTAGGGCTATCCATTGTGAAAGGAATAGTAGATCTATATCATGGTGAAATTAAGGTGGAAAGTAAGACAGGAGAAGGTTCTACTTTCAGTATAATATTGCCAATGTAATTTTTTTTTGTAAATTGACCAGTTAAATAAATTAATTGATATGAATAGACTTCCGGAAAAAACCATAGGAAGATTAAGTGAATACAGAAGAACCTTATTGAATTGTTTGGCCGATGGCAAAACACATATTTATTCTCACGAATTAGCAAATTTGCATAATATAACTGCTGTTCAGGTTCGAAGAGATATTATGCTTATCGGATATTCAACCACTTTAAAGAAAGGTTATGATGTTAAAGCATTAATTGATGTTATCGGTGATATTATTGATACCGAAAAAGGATTGAATGCTGCAGTTATTGGAATAGGTAATTTAGGACGTGCAATTACGACTTATTTTAAAGGAAAGAGAACAAAGCTGAAAATTGCCGCTACATTTGATACTGACCCGGAGAAAACCAATAGAGTTATATCCGGTGTTAAGTGTTATCCAATGAGCGAATTAAATAATGTTATAAGAGAACAAGATATTAAGATTGGAATATTAACCGTACCACCGGAAGATGCTGCAGTGGTTTCGGAATCATTGATTATGGCAGGTATAAAGGGAATCCTGAATTATACTTCAACCCCTTTAAACGTTTCTCCAAATGTGTACCTCGAAGAATACGATATGATCACTTCGTTAGAAAAAGTAGCATATTTTGTAAAACAAACAGAAGAATAGTAGCCTAGAATTTGAATATATTTATTTAAAGATGAAGGTACACAGAAGCTTTGAGAGTTTAGGACAAATTAAGAATCCGGTAGCAACAACAGGAACCTTTGATGGTGTTCATATAGGCCATAAAGTTATTATTGACCGTTTAAATACATTGGCTGAAAATATAAGTGGTGAGTCGGTTTTGATAACATTTCATCCGCATCCCAGGAGAGTTTTATATCCGGAAACTGCAGGTAAAAACTTAAAGCTTATTAATTCACAAAATGAAAAGATACATTTACTTGAAAAAGCAGGACTTGATCATTTGATAATAATCAACTTTACAAAAGAATTCTCGGAGACAACCTCACAGGAATTTGTCGAAGATATTTTGTTAGCCAAAATGAATGCAAAAATAATAATTGTTGGCTTCAACCACCACTTCGGGTATAATCGTGAGGGTGATTATTCGTATTTATATGAGTTAACTAAAACTCATGATTTTAAAGTTGAAGAGATCCCGGAGCAGGATTTGGAAAATGAAACGGTGAGTTCAACTATTATTCGTAAGGCATTGTTGGAAGGCAGAATTCAAAGAGCGAATGCTTACCTTGATCATTTCTTTATTATAACCGGAAAATTAAAAGATGGCCATCCAAAGTGTTTAGAAGTTGGATTTCCAACGCTTGAAATGATTATCTGGGAAGATGTCAAACTTGTTCCACCGGAAGGTGTGTATGCTGTTAGCTTAACTTCAGAAGGTGCTAGATATCGTGGTATGTTAAATATTAAAACGTTTAAAGGCTCAAATTTCCCTAGTATTCAGATTCATTTATTCGATTATGATTCAAATTTTAATTTAAGAAATAAGGAAGCTACAATTACTTTTCACAAGAGAATGCGTGATGAACTCCAATTAGATGATCCACAAAGCCTTAAAGTTCAATTAGAAAAAGATAAAGAAGAGATCGAGGAATTAATATATTAGAACCTAAATAATAGATCAATCAGGAAGGATCTTTTTTCTAATTTATAATCAAATGGGTAGGCATAATTTTTTACAATAAATCTATTTTCATTTGTAAGGTTTTTTACGGCTATTCCTAACTCAATCTTGGATGTAATTTTATAGGCAAGTTTAAAATCCATATTTATCCAGGAATCTACCGATTTAGGTCTAAATTCTTCCATACCACTATAATAGTCAGACTCTCTTCTTTTTACTTTTCCCTGATAATGGAAAAGAAATGTTGTATAAAAATCTCGATAATTATAAAATAAACCAATATTAAATGTAGATGAGGGTGTCCAGGTGACTGTATTTTTACTAACAGCAATAGTTGTGTCAGTAATTTCTTCATCTAATCGCTTTGCAAAAGAATAATTAAAAAATCCTGTAAAACTGTTATATACCATTTGAATTTCTGCTTCAAACCCAGCCGTTTCCTGTGAAAAAACATTTGTACTTAAATTGGTATTTACAGTACTATATGCTATTATATTTTCAAAATTAACCCAATAGCCATTTAACTTAAGGTTGATATTACCATTTATTGTCCAGTTCAATCCTAAATCAAAATTTGTTGATTTTTCAGGTTCTATCTCTTCAATATTAGAAGCCAGAGTGTATGTGTTTGAACCAAACATTTCCGCAGGTGTGGGAGTCCTGAATGCCTGTCCAAAAATTGCTTTTAACGATAAATTCCTGTTTAAGCTTAAAACAACTGCAGCACGGGGAGTAAACATGCCGTAGTTTTTATCTTTTAACTGTGTTGTATCATTGTTTAAATTGCTGTCATATGTAAAAAACATATGGTCATAACGGCCACTCAATGTAACTTGAAGTTTATTAAAGAATTTTGGAGAAACATACTGCATATAAATGGCAGCATTCTTTACGGGCCTGTCATCAATATATTCGAACCATGGATCTAAGTTATAAGTTGTAAAAAAAGTATCGGGATTTGTATTCCAATTATTCATTTCAAGGTTTGAAGTATGTTCTTGATCACCATTGTATAAAAATATGTCCCCTTCAACCCCGGTAATTATACTATGATTATTAAGGTTTACTTCACATTGTAATCTGGCCCAAATATCTTGCGCATCAGTCTTAAGGTACTCGCTTAGCCCTTTTGGATAGAAAAACCATTTATCCGAACCACCGTCAACGTTATATCTCATATTCCAATCTATACCATGTTTTTGATACTTAATGGCAGATTCCCAATTAAATAACCTATCCTTTTCCGTAGTATACTTTAATACAAATATTCGCCGGTATTCTTTCATACTTTCAGGCTGGTCAGGAATTTTAAAAAGCCAGCCATGTCCTGTGCTAAAATTCCAGTGTTGTTCATGAAATTGAAATGATAAGCCTTCAAGCTTATCTTTACCATATATTTTTGCAAATAAATATGAATTGCTTCTTTGATCAAATGTTTTTGTTTTAATTAACTCACCATTGGAATCGATTCTACTCGAATCATCGTATGATTCGTATTCATTTCCATCAGTTTCATAATGACTAAAGCTTAAAACCATTCCAAACTTTTTATTCTCATTTCCTAATGCAAAATCATAGATTTGGCTATTTTGAAACTCTCTTCTAAGACGAATGATACCAAACTCGTCAAAATCATCTGCATTATTAGTATTAAGGGTTATAACACCGTTCATAGCACAGGTTCCATATAAAGCACCTCCTGCACCCCGTATTATTTCCAATGACTTCGTAAAAATTAATGGAGTTATCTCCCAGGTATATGCTGTTCCGTATAAATTATCATTATACGGAATACCGTCTATAAGCATTAAATAATGATTATTATTCCAGCCTTCAAACATTCCTCTAAATCCAATGGTTCTTCTTTCATAATCATATGATGGGTGAAACCCGGGTTGGTAGTATAGAACTTCATTTATACTTAAACTGCCAAAATGATTAATTTTGTTTATTGGAATAGCAGTAATTATATTAGGTGCATCAGATTGTTTTTGCATAATCTTAGATGCGGATATCACTTCAATATCCATTAACTCTTCAAGTGACATTGCATAGTAGTCCTCAATGGTAAGAGTGTCTGTTTGGTTGGTTGCATTAATGTAATTACAGAAATAAACCAGAAAAAACATTAGGAACAAAGAACTTAACCAACGTTTTTTCATAAGATTAACATTTATTGTTATAGAATGATATCTCTATACTTCCAAAAATAGTTCGAGCGTAAGATGATTTAAACAAATTTAAAAAAAAGCCATTTGTTAGTCAATATGTATAGATTGTAGGATCACATTATCTTTAAAATATCATTTTTAATATGATGTATTTTGTCTGAATTTAATACTCTTTCAGCAAATGGAATATCAATTGTAATTTTTTTATTAATTTTTACAGGAGCTTTACTAAAAACATAAATATCTTTACCCAGAAGTAGTGCTTCATCTATGTCATGTGTGACAAATATTACGGTTCTTTTATCAGTTAACCATAATCGGTCGAACGCTTTTATGAGGTTTTGCTTTAGTTTTAAATCAAGAGCTTTTAAAGGCTCATCCATTAAAATGATATCCGATCTATATGAGAATGCACGAGCAATTGCAACACGTTGTTTCATTCCACCGCTTAATTTCGAAGGATAAAAATCTGCAAACTTTTCAAGTTCAACCAATCGCATGTATTTTTTTGCTATCTCCAGCTTTTCACTTTTCGCTTTTTGGTTGTTTAAAACAAATGCAATGTTTTGTTTTACAGTTTTCCAGGGAAGAAGTCTTGGTTCCTGGAAAATATATGATAATACTTTTTGACTAAATCCTTCAAAATGTCCCTTATCAGCTTGTGAGTTATTACTGATTATGTTAAGAAGAGTCGTTTTGCCGCAACCAGAAGGTCCTAAAATACAGGTAATTGTATTTTCTTCAATTTCAATATTGAAATCGTCAAAAAGAATAATTTCACCAAATGATTTATATAATCCTTTTATTAGTAATGACATATTACCTCCAAATCACAATTGATTGTTCAACTTTACGAATAATTAATTCAAATAAATAACTTATAATTACAGCGATGATGGTCCAGGCAATAACCTCGTTTACAAGCAGATATGTTTGGGCTGTTTGCATTAAGGTACCAATACCGAACTGAGGCTGGCTTAAAACTTCACCAATGATAATGGCTCTCCATCCAAATCCCATTGCACCGGATGCACCGGAAAATATAAATGGAGTTATTGCCGGTAAATAAACTTCTTTAATAATCTTATGGTTTTCAATCTGATATATTCCGGACATTTCAACCAAATCCTGATCCACATTTTTAATTCCGTCTATTACATTACCACATATAAAAGGAAACATAGTTAAGAAAGCTATAAAAATGGCAACAAAATCAACCTTAAACCAAATAAGTGCTAAAAGAATTAAAGAAATAACAGGCGTTGATCTTATTGTAACCAAAATTGGTTTAAGGAAAGCATCAAAATATTTATTGGTGCCGGCAAATATTCCCAATGAAACACCTAAAATAAAAGAAATTATAAAACCAATAATTCCCCGAAAAATAGTTGCTCCAATAACTTTAAAAAAATCCTCATTTATAAAAAGGTTTAATGTTGCAATAATTGTAGATTCAGGTGATGGTAGAATTAAATCCGATTGATATAACATGGATGCAACTTTCCAAATACCTATTAATACTAATACCGAAATAACCGAAATAATCCTTTTTATCGAATTACTATTTTTCATGATCAACTTATTTGATCGAAAATTACAAATAAAATCGGACTAAAATATAGAAAGGTATAAAAGCACAATTATTTATTAATATGCTCGGCAATTTTCTTGAGCAAATAATCCGGCCTAACAGGTTTGGAAATATAATCATCACAGCCAAATTCGAGAGCAATGGCTTCATCATCAGATAAAGCAAAAGCTGTAAAAGCGATGATTGGAATATTTCTGCTAACTGTGCGAATATATTTGGTGGCTTCCAATCCACCCATTTCAGGCATACGAATATCCATTAAAATAACGTCAATGTCAGGATTATCTTTGAATATTTTTACTGCCTGTTCACCATTTTCTGCATGATAGATTTTGATGTTTGTTTTTCTTAGTGCTTTTTCGAGAATGATATAATTATGTAATTCATCGTCAGCAATTAAAATACTTTTTTTGCTCCAATCGTAGATATTTGACGAATCCATTTTTTTCAGTTTAAAATCTTATAGGTATACGCTCTTATGAGTAAAAGGTTAAATAATAAATAAATTTAAACAATATTTTCCAATCTAAGTTAATTCAGGAAAAAATTATCATCAGGAATTTTATCTCCAACAATTACAGGATTTAATTTATAAAAGGTTTTAAGATATTCCGTAATTTCTTTTTTGATTTCTGATGCCTCCTTAAAATCCAGGTTACATCGCGGAATTGTAGATAAAGCAACTTCAGTATTTGGTAAGATATTGTATTTTACAATAAATTCAGCTGCTTTCTCTTGATTTTGAATTACCCAATTACTTGAATTTTTATACGCTTGAAGGATTTTTTCAAGCTCAATTTTATTTTGCAAAGTAAAATCTTCATGAACCAGGAAAGCCGTTTGTGCGATTGGTGCTTCATTTACTTTTTGCCATTCGGTATTTAGATCCATAATTGGATGAACTTGCTTATTCTTTTGCATTACAAGACTAACTAAAGGCTCGGAAATTACCGCTAGGTCAGCTTGATTTGCAGCAACAGCATTTGCAAGGTCAATATGGGTAGGGAAAGAATAATCTAAAATTACATCTCGACTAAGATCTATGTCATTTTGAACTAAAAGATATTTAAATAATACATCCGGGGTCATTCCTTTTGCCATTAAATTAATTCGTTTTCCTTTCAAATCATTCCACGTTTTAACAGTTGTATCGTTTCCAAATAAATATAAAGTTCCCCAAACCGGAATTGCTGCTAACTTGTACGGTAAACCTTTATTGTAAAGAATTACTCCCATTGTAGTGGGAAGTATTGCGAAATCAACTTTATTTTCAAGCATTAGCTTACGAACCTGAATAGGTTCATTATGAATTGTTATTTCAATGTTGGGATTATCAACCTGATTTAAACTATCAATCATTTTAACCATTCCTATTGCTGAAGGACCTTTTAAGGTAGCAATTTTAATTTTTTCGGAATCTTTTTTTTCACTACAACTTAATAAAACAATTGATAAAAGAAATACACCATATATCTTTTTCATGTATCTATTTTTTATCAAAATTAGTCAATTTTATAATTGTTTTTATTATGTTCTAATCATCCAATATTATTTATGAATTCGTTTTTAGGATGAAAGCAACTAAATAATCATACTTTACATCTATCATGTAAATAGAAAATCACCATGAATAAATTAATCTGCTATTTGTTATTAATTCCACTTATTATATCATGCGAAAATGATGAAAGTAGACCAGAATTTCCAACAGAGGAAAAAGAAATTATTTTATCCCCGGAATCTATAGAAATGGTAAGCAGTGATAATCAGTTTGGAATTGAATTTTTCAAAGAGATCATTGCTATTGAGCCTGATAAGAATTTAATGATCTCACCACTAAGTTTGTCTCAGGCATTATTGATGACTTATAATGGAGCTGCCGGAGATACAAAAAGTGCTTTTGAAGAAACACTTTTTCTGAATAACTTAACAGCAGAAGAGATTAATCAAGCTCAAAAAGACTTGGTTGAGTCACTATTAGAGGTAGATCCTGGCATAACAATTAGTATTGCTAATTCCATTTGGTGCAAAGAGGGTTTATCTGTGAAGCCTGAATTTATTACGGTAAATCAAAATTACTATGATGCAGAGGTTAGAGAAGAACTATTTGATCAAAATACTATAGATCTTATCAATTCATGGGTTAACAATAAAACAAATGGTAAGATCGATGAAATAATTGATTCAATTGACCCTTTAACAGTTATGTTTTTAATTAATGCAGTGTACTTTAAAGGAAACTGGAAATTTGAATTTAGTGAGGAAAATACCGTTGATAATGATTTTTATTTGAGTAATGGAAATACGATTGAAACTCCCTTTATGAACCAGGAAGTTACCGCTAATGTAATGTATCATGATATTTTCCAAATGCTTGAATTACCCTATGGAAGAGGAAATTACAGTATGTTAATTTTACTACCGGGCGATGGTAAATCCATTCATGATATTATTGAAGAGTTGGATACTGAAAACTATGACGAATGGTTATTAAATCTTCAAGAAAGGAATGTTGAAGTTAGTATTCCGAAATTCAAATTTAAATATGAAAAAAAGCTTAATGATTTGTTAAAACCGATGGGGCTTTCAGTTGCATTTGATCCGGATAATGCCGATTTCTCAAATATAAGTGAAGCATTAGAATTATATATAAGTAAAGTAAAACATAAAACATTTATAGAAGTAAACGAAAAAGGAACTGAGGCTGCTGCAGTAACAATTGTGGGTATAAATACAACCAGCGCAGATCCAACTTATCCTAAATTTATTGTGAATAAACCATTTTTATTTGTTATTCGTGAGAAATATACCAACTCAATTTTATTCATGGGTAAGGTAGAGGATCCTTCTAAAGAATAGATTTAATAGTCTTTTTCAGTAAAGTTATAGTTAAAGTTAAAAGCTGTTATATATCATATTGGCATTTTAAAGAAATGTTCTTACCTTTGTTAACAAAATAACAGTAAAATCTTTTTACTCTTTCTGAGAAACGGATATATTTCTGTTTCAAGGTTAAAGAATAAATCTAATCCGGAGGAAATCTGATGGAAAAGAGAATTGGAACTGCACTTATTTTAATCGAGAATTCAGATATCGTTCAGAAAATGAACGAGATCGCATTTAATCATTCCAACATAATTATTGGTCGACAAGGTTTACCACGTAGCAATGGCCAAAATATTATTTCTCTTGTTCTTGAAGGTACAACCGACGAAATTGGTTCTTTAACCGGACAACTTGGGCGCTTAAAAGGTATTCAGGTTAAGTCAGTACTTTTAAAGAATAAAAATAATGAATAGCTTTCTTATACAGCGGTTATTTTTATGTCCATTTAATTTAAATGGTTTACTGTAGTTACACGAAATAATTTAGGAAATAATTAAAAATACATGAAATGAAATTTTATCCAGAAAAATACAAGATTAAGGACCAGCGAATGAAACCGTTTATTGACCCGGAAGAAATTTGGGATTATATAAATAATACGGAATCAACTAAAGAAAGAGTTCGGGAAGTTATTGCCAAAGCTTTAAATAAGGAAAGGCTAAATCTTAAGGAAACAGCAGTTTTAATAAACGCCAATGATCCTGAATTGATTGAAGAGATTAAACAAGGGGCTAAAACTTTAAAGGAAAAAGTTTATGGAAACAGAATAGTATTATTTGCTCCATTATATGTGGGAAATAAATGTACCAATAATTGCGAATATTGTGGTTTTAAGGCTAGTAATAAGGATGCAATCCGACAAACTTTGAGTGACAATGAGTTAATTAAAGAAGTTGAAGCGTTGGAAGACAATGGGCAAAAAAGACTGATTCTTGTTTATGGAGAACACAAACATTATTCTCCCGAGTTTATAGCAAAAAATGTTAAAACGGTTTATAGTGTAAAAAAAGGAAACGGAGAAATAAGGCGTGTAAATATAAATGCTGCGCCCCTTGATATTGACGGATTTAGGACGGTTAAGGATGCAGGAATTGGTACGTATCAGATTTTTCAGGAAACGTACCATCCTGAAGCTTATGCTAAATATCACCTGGGTGGTAAAAAGAGAGATTTCGAATATAGGTTAACTTCGCTTGATAGAGCACAGGAAGCCGGTTTAGATGATGTTGGTATAGGAGCATTATTCGGATTATATGATTGGAGATACGAAGTTTTAGCTATGGTTCGCCACACAAATCATTTTGAGGCTTGTTATAACGTTGGCCCACATACAATTTCATTCCCACGTATACAAGATGCATCAGCAGTGAACGTGGATCCTAAGTATATGATTACAGATGATGAATTTACCAGGCTAATAGCAATCTTAAGATTAGCGGTTCCTTACACAGGCTTAATATTAACTGCTAGAGAATCGGAACAAGTCCGCCGCGAAGTTATGTCGTTCGGTGTTTCTCAAATTGATGGTGGCACTAAACTAGAACTTGGGTCTTATCACGAAAGTCAGAATGAGGAGCAAAACCTGAACCGTGAACAATTCGCAATTAATGACAACAGGTCGTTAGCCGAAATTATTGACGAATTAATTGAAAACGAATATTTACCATCTTTTTGTACAGCTTGTTATCGCTTGGGTAGGACAGGAGAACATTTTATGGAATTTTCAGTACCTGGTTTTATTAAAAGATTCTGTACACCAAATGCAATTCTAACTTTGGCAGAATATATTGAGGATTATGCAACACCAGAGGTAGCTGATAAGGCTTGGAGAATTATCAACAAAGAAATTAAAGGGTTGGATGATGAGAAAGTGGTGTGTTTGGTTAATGAAAGAATTGAAAAGATAAAACAGGGTGAACGAGATATGTATTTTTAAGGCTGTTGCCGTTTATTAGTTTAATTGTAAAATAGTAAATTTGTTATAATACTATTTTACGAATTCACAAATTCACTAATTATCTAAATTATGTTAGAAAAAAGAATTATTGGAATAAATGTTCTTGACCGTATTAAAGAAGCGGGAAGAACTCAAAAAGTTTTAGGTAAATATGCCACTTCTATTAAAACTCGTTTAGGTTTTCACGAATTAAGCGAAGATGTGTGCAGTAGAAACGGATTTATTATTTTAGAATTAACCGGGAAAAAATCCGATTGGGATAATCTTGAAAATGAATTGAATGAGATTGGAGGTATAAATATTCAGAAAATGTCTTTTGACTTAAGTAAATAATTTTTGTAACTTGTTTTGCTAAACCCATTTTAAGATTATGAGTAAAGAAACCAGAATTTTAGGTGTATTAATCATCGATAGACAGCAAGAAGCTGGGAAAATTCAAAATGTTCTGACAAAATATGGTTGTTCAATTAAAACCCGTTTAGGATTACATGAGGTAACAGATGAAGTTTCTAGTACAAGCGGATTATTGTTACTCGAATTAACGGGGAATGTATCCGAAATGGATAAGCTCGAAAACGAATTGTTAGCTGTTGAAGGCACACAAACTCAGAAGATGATTTTTGTGGATTAAATTTTAGGGGTATTGAAAGAAAAAAGCGCAGATTATAATTATTTGCGCTTTTTTTGATGTTAATATATTTAATTCATGATTTAAGCTACTTGATTAATATAGTTTTTAAAATCCAAGTCGGCACTACTTGTATGATTTATAAGCCAATCTGTAAGATATGCAATCATTTCCTCTACCACACTTGATTTTCCATTTAAGACATCTTTACAGAACATTGCGATTTTAAAAATAAAATCGATATGCATTTTTTCATGCTCCTCTAATTTGGGATATTTAATTTCTCGTAAAAGTTTTTCCTCTTCTTTAAAATGCTTTTTTGCATATTTTAATAAATCACTTAATGTTTCACCAATTAGTGGAGAACATTTATCATCCTTACATTCATGAATTAAATTGTTGGTTAAGTCAAATAATTCTCTATGTTGATTATCAATTACGATGTTATCAACGCTAAGATCTTCAGTCCATTGTAAAAAACTCATCTATACCTAATTAAAACGTTATTAAATCCTATTACGTAAAAAAGTACTTCTAGTTTCGACTACAATGTTAAAGTGATGTTATATTTTTTACTACTTTTAAAAGTAGAGTAGTTAAAACTAATATTAGTGCATCAAATTAGTTTTAATACCGTCTTTAAGTCAATAACATTTTAAAATATTATGCTCAAAAATTACTTTATCCTTACGTTTCGAACACTGATACGTCAAAAAGTGTATTCATTTATCAATATTTTTGGATTAGCAGTTGGAATTACAAGTTTTCTAATAATACTACTTTATGTACAAAACGAATTAAGTTATAATAGACACATTGAAGATGCCAGGAATAAATATCGTATGGTGGAAATACAATATCCGCCAGGAGTTGGTGAACAGCATGTTGCTGTTACAATGGGGCCTTTGGCAGCAGCTTTAAAAAATGATTTTCCGGAAGTAAAACAGAGTATGCGAATAACAGGTGGAGGAACTCTTCTTGTTAATTTTAAAGATAAAAGTTTTAATGAAGAAAATACTGCATATGCAGATACTAATGTATTTAATATGCTAAGTATTGAGCTGCTTAAAGGCAAACCGGAAAATGCTTTATCTGAGCTTAATTCCGTGGTAATTTCAGAGAAATTAGCTCAAAAGTATTTTGGTACAATTGACGATGCAATTGGAAACATAATTGATATTGCTAATGAGCCCTTTACTGTACAAGGTGTAATGGAGAATATGACCCGAAATTCACATATTTATTTTGAAATGGTAATGCCATTTACTATTATGGAAAATAAATATGAGTGGATGCGCTCCTGGGGAAGTAACTCTTTGGATACATATATTCAGTTGGTTAATGGAACAAAACAAAGTGAGTTTGAAGTTAAGCTTCCGGAGTTTATAAAAAAGTATACCAAAGATAGCTGGTCTTCTGATTTAGAAATGTATATTCAACCAATTCTTGATATTCATTTAAAATCTAATCATATAAAGTTTCAGACTTATAATTATAAACAGGGCGATATTAATCAGGTTTATATTTTTTCTGCCGTTGCGTTATTAATTTTAATTGTAGCTTGTATAAATTATATTAATTTATCTACAGCAAGGGCTGTAAAAAGATCGAGAGAAGTTGGAGTTAGGAAAACCGCCGGAGCACAAAGAGGAAAATTAATCGTTCAGTTTTTGGGAGAATCAATTATCTTGACTTTTTTATCGACTCTTATAGCTATTATTCTTGTGGAGCTTTTGCTACCTTATATGAATAATTTACTGGGAATTGAATTAGATATAAGTCTTGGAAACTGGTTATTTACGTTGGGTCTATTTTTCTTAGTATTCATAATTGGAATTCTATCCGGTAGCTATCCTGCATTTTATTTATCGAATTTTAATCCTGTTATAGTATTAAAAGGCGGACAAAATAATACACAAAAGGGAGAAACCGGAAATCTGAGAAAAGTATTGGTAGTTTTTCAATTTACTATTTCAATAATCATTATTGTTTCAACTTTGATTTCCATAGCACAGGTAAACTATTTCCATAAAAAGGATAAAGGATATAATGATGAAGCGGTTTACGCAATATCATTTTTTGGAACTGATGCAGAGCAACGAGTGAAGCAAATGGAGTTATATAGAGATGAAATATCAAGTGATCCTAATATACTATCAGTATCTTTATCATCGGGTTCAACAGGTGTTTCAGGAACACAAAGTCAGTTGCATGCGGCAGACACTTCTGAAGGGTCAATTATGGTTCGATTTGGATTTGTAGATGATACCTATTTTAAAATGATGGAAATTCCATTAGTTCAAGGACGTTATTTCAGTGATGAGTATGCTACGGATAAAGATAATGCTGTGATTTTAAATGAAATTGCGGTTAAAAAATTAGGTTGGGAAAACCCAATTGGTAAAGAATTTAAACCAATATATGGTGATACTATTAACAATAGGCAGGTGATCGGAGTAATTAAAGATTATAATTATTACTCGCTATTAAGTCCAATTGAACCTGCGGCATATTTTTATTACCCAAATCGATTCCATCGGGTAATTGTAAAAATGCATCCGGAAAATTTAGAATCTACATTAATTAACCTTGAAAATAAATGGAATGAGCTATTCCCAAAATCGCCATTTGAAGGTTATTTTCTTGATGAACTTTTTCAATATCGCTACAAGAACCAGATTAACTCAATGAAGGTATTTGGTATTTTTGCGATCATTTGTATTTTAATTTCTTGTTTAGGATTGTACGGTTTGGTTGCATATATTGTGACCCAGCGTACAAAAGAAATTGCAATACGTAAGGCAATGGGAAGTTCATCGTTTAATATTGTGAAAATTATTAATAAAGACTTTATAAAACTAATTATAATTTCCAGTATCGTTGCTGTGCCAATTTCGTTCTATTATATGTCAAAGTGGTTAAGTAATTTTGTTTATAGAATTAATCTGAGCTGGTATTATTTTGTTATTGCTATTGCAGGAGCTTTACTTATTGCAATTCTAACCAATTTGTTCCATACTATGAAAGCGGCTGTTAAAAATCCGGCTGATACATTAAGATACGAATAGCTATTATATAAAGTGAGGTTGTCCAAAAAGTCTTAGTGCTCTTTGTGCCTGCTTTGTGAAACTCTGCCTGTCGGCAGACCAATGTCAATAAGTTAAGAAAATATAACCTGCTAAACATTTGTTATTTAGCAGGTTAATTAGTATATTTAAGTATGTTTCACGTATTA
>JANQHE010000018.1 GCA_028282785.1 Bacteroidales bacterium
GTGGTGATCCGGATTCAAGAAATGCCGAACCAGGTATAATGCTCGGTGAAGGTGGTCCGGGATATACTATTCCCGCGGAATTTATGGATACAATTTTCCATAAGAAAGGTGTAATTGCTGCAGCAAGACAGGGAGATGATGTAAATCCAGAAATGAGATCTGCGGGTTCACAATTTTATATTGTTCAAGGTTATGTATTTACTGACGAAGATATAGAAAAAGTGGAAGATAGGATCAATGCTTCCCGTTTAAATAAATTAGTTACCAAGTATATTGACGAAGCTAAAAACGAAGCTTTTGAAACCGGAGGTATAATTGATTATCAAGTTATTTTACCCGAAGCTCGTAAAAAAGCAGAAGAAAAATTTAAGGAAGAAGGTTATCATAAAGTTCCGGATTTTAAACGTGAAATTTATCAGACTATTGGCGGTACACCTCATTTAGATAATGCATATACTGTATTTGGTGAGGTTATTGAAGGTTTAGAAGTTATAGATAAAATTGCAACTGTTGAAACTGATGAAAACGACAGACCGGTTAATGATGTTAAAATGCGTATAATAAAATTATAGTTAAGAAATGATAGAAAAGATTAATCAATATTTAAAGGAAACCAAAGAATTTGCTGCTTCAACCCTTGAAGAAATTGAAGCATTTCGTATTAAGTATATGGGAAAGAAGGGAATAGTAAATGATCTTTTCTCGGAGTTTAAAAATGTTCCACGTGAAAACAAAAAGAATGTTGGGCAAAAACTAAATGAACTAAAGATTTCTATTCAAGAAAAAATCAATAGTTTAAAGGAGAATCTTGAAGATAAATCGGACAAAACATCTGGCGTTGATTTAAGTTTACCTGGTGATCCAATGAAGATTGGAACGCGTCATCCCATTTCGATAGTAAGAAATGAAATTATTGATATTTTCAAAAGATTAGGTTTCACGATCTCGGAAGGACCTGAAATTGAAGATGACTGGCATGTTTTTTCCGCACTTAACTTTCCGAAAGAACATCCGGCACGTGATATGCAAGACACTTTTTTTATCGAAAAGAATCCTGACATTTTATTGCGTACACATACATCTTCCGTACAAGTTCGAGTAATGGAGAATAGTCAACCTCCTATTAGAACAATTTCTCCCGGTCGAGTTTTTAGAAATGAAGCAATCAGTGCTCGCGCCCATTGTATTTTCCACCAGGTTGAAGGATTATATATTGACGAAAATGTTTCTTTTGCTGATCTAAAACAAACTTTGTTATATTTTGCCAAAGAAATGTTTGGTGAACAAACAGAAATACGCTTACGTCCTTCTTATTTCCCATTTACAGAACCTTCGGCCGAAATGGACGTTGCCTGTAATATATGTGGCGGTAAAGGCTGTAATGTTTGTAAGTATACCGGTTGGTTAGAAATTTTGGGATGTGGTATGGTAGATCCTAATGTATTAGATAGTTGCCGAATTGATAGTAAACAGTATACTGGTTTTGCATTTGGTATGGGAATAGAGCGAATAACCATGCTAAAATACGGTGTTAAGGATCTTCGCCTTTATTTTGAGAATGATGTGCGATTTTTAAAACAATTTAAGTCTGCATTATAAAACTTAAGCTAAGGCTCACATTAATGTGAGCCTTTTTTATTTTTCAGGATTAACCTGAATTTCATACGACATATTTAAAGCCTTTTTATATACAGCGCTAACACCACAATATCTTTCATCCGATAGGTTTACCGCTTTTCCTAATTTCTCCAAAGGTAAATCTTTTCCCCAAAATTTATAAATAACCTTTATTTCATCATATTGTTTTGGGTGTTCCTCTGTTAAATTTGCTTCTACTTCAACACTAAAATCATCCAATTCAACACGCATTTTTTTCAATATCGATACCACATCCATACCTGTACAACCTGCTAATGCTAACAGCATAAGAGGTTTTGGCCTAGGGCCTCTATCTTTTCCACCAACAGATTCAACCGCATCTAAAACAATTTTATGACCATTAACTTCGCTTTCAAAAGCCATTCCTTCTAACCAGTTTAAATTGAGAGATGTTTTCATAATTCAATTTGCTATTAATTATTTTTTAGTTCTATACTTCTAGATATTTTTATATATAATTTTATACAAATATAGTGTTAAAATCTATATTGTAAATTGTTGTTATTAAAACAAAAAACTTAATTTTGTGTTCTATCTATTAATGCTTAGGTAAAGTTAATCATTAAAGACTGATTTTAAAACACTTAAATTGGTCGAGGTTTTGAACAAATGAAGAATCGGGAAAATATACCCTGTTGCGATAATTGTTTATTAAGCGCAGATTCTATTTTTAAGCATCTCTCTCCGGAAGAACATGCTTTGGTAGAAAAAGAAAAGGTATGTAATACCTATAAGAGAGGTAGTGTAGTTTATCATGAAGGTAGCCGCACTAACGGATTTTATTGTATAAATTCCGGAGTCGTTAAGATTTTTAAAACCGGAATCGATGGCCGTGAACAAATTATTGCTTTTGCTCAAAAAGGTGGTATTATTGGTTACCGTTCTATTCTAAGTAATGAACTTGCTTGTTCATCAGCCAAAGTTATAGAAGATGCTACGCTTTGTTTTATTCCTGGTGAAACTTTAATTAACCTGGTTAAAACAAATGGTAATTTTTCTATGTCCATTATGCAACAAACTTGTAAAGAATTAGGCGAAGCAAATTCTTACATTACAGACATTGCTCAAAAAACAGTTCGTGAACGATTAGCTGAGGTTTTGTTAAATCTTAAGGACACTTTTGATTTGGATGAAGATAATGTTTTAAAGATTTCATTAACCAGAGAAGAACTGGCTAATATAGTCGGAACTGCAACAGAATCTGTAATTCGATTACTTTCGGAATTTAAACAGGATCGATTAATCGATCTTAATGGCAGAAAAATCAAAATTCTTGATATAAAAACTTTAGAGAAGATATCTAACGCCTTTAACTAAGTTGCTCATCAATGCTTTTTGTTATTTTTGATTTAACTTCACCTGTATGAGATGTTGATTTATTTTCAATAAGCATTATTTTACATTCTGTATTCGAAGATACTCTATGGTTAATACCTTTCTTAACAATATAAAAGTCACCTTGATTCATTATAAAGCTCTCCTTTCCCTCTACCTCCATTAATAACTGACCTTCTAAAATATAAAAAAACTCATCTTCATTTTTATGATTGTGCCATGGAAGATCATTACCCTTTATTTTTGCAACTTTTACATATACATCATTTACTTCACCTATAATCTTAGGTGCAAAATATTCTTTAATTGTTGCCAGTATTGAATTAACATTCATAACTAAAATAAACTTCCCTGGTCACGTTTTGTAATGTTCTTATTTAAATGAATATATGCAGTTTCCGTAGCTTCTCTTCCTCTTGGAGTTCTTTTTAAATATCCTTCTTTAATTAAAAATGGCTCATATACCTCTTCTATCGTTCCCGGGTCTTCACCGATTGCTGTAGCTATTGTAGAAATACCAACCGGCCCACCTTTAAATTTGTCAATAATAGTAGTTAATATTTTATTATCCATTTCATCCAATCCGTTTTTATCAATATTTAATGCCTCCAATGCAAACTTTGAAATTTCTATATCAATGTTACCATTTCCTTTCACTTGTGCAAAATCTCTAACTCGTCGTAATAAAGCATTAGCAATCCTTGGAGTACCTCTAGATCTTGAAGCAATCTCTACTGCAGCATTATCTTTAATATCCACGTTTAAAATTCCTGCAGATCTTTTTACAATAGAAGTTAATATTTTAAAATCGTAATATTCCAAATGAGAACTAATTCCAAATCGTGCCCGAAGAGGGCTTGTTAACAAACCTGATCGGGTTGTTGCACCAATTAATGTAAAAGGATTTAACGTTATTTGAACAGATCTTGCACTCGGACCTTTATCAATCATTATATCAATTTTATAGTCCTCCATTGCCGAATATAAATACTCTTCAACAACAGGACTTAACCTATGTATCTCATCAATAAATAATACATCTCCTTCTTCCAGATTAGTTAATAAACCAGCTAAATCTCCTGGTTTATCCAATACTGGTCCTGAAGTTAATTTTAAATTCACTTTTAATTCGTTTGCTATAATATTAGCCAGTGTAGTTTTTCCTAAGCCCGGAGGACCATGTAACAATACGTGATCTAAGGATTCATTTCTCATTATTGCAGCTTGTACAAAAACTTTGAGATTCTCAACAACTTTTGATTGACCTTTGAAATCTTTAAAGTCCAAAGGCCGTAATTTCTTTTCAAACTCTTGCTCCTTCTCCGATAACTCAGAGTTATGCTCTGACAAGTCTCTTATATCTATATCTTCCATCCAATTATATTTGCAGTCAAAGTTACAAAAACTAATTTTCCTCCTGGTTAAGTTTTACTTTTACTCCATTAATTTTGTAGGCTGTTCCATCTTTATATTGAATAACAATTACTAACTCACCACCTTCATTATATTTCGACCATGACCTAACCTTTTCTCCTTCACTATAATATTGTTCTTCCTTTGTTGTGCCATCAGGAAAAAAATATTCATGTTTTCCATCGGGATTTCCTTGTAAATACTTTCCCCTAAAACTTAATGTCCCTTCTTCCAAATAATAACTTAACCAAACACCATCTTTTAAGTCTAATATATATTTTCCTTCCATTTTTTGATCACCAATAACATAGATCCATTTGCCTTCCTTATTTCCTTCTATAAAACTTCCTTTTGATATAATGTTACCTAAAACAGAATATTCTATAGATTCACCATCTAACTTTCCATATATGTAATATTCTTCCCTTAATAATTCTCCTGTTTTATAATACCATTTCCATATTCCTGTTAGTTTATCTGTTGAGTAGGTCCCGGTTTGTTGAATTTTACCATTTCTATAATAATATGTCCATTTTCCCACTTTTTTGTCATTAATGTATTTTCCTGTAGCTTGTTTTCTTCCCTTTTCATAGTAATAAATCCAACTACCGTTCTTCCATCCGTTTGGTAAGACAACTCCTTCAGCTATTAAAGTTCCATTTATATCATATGTTTGAGATTTTATCACTTTACCTTCATCATTAAAAAATCTATGAATTCCAACAGGATTTTCTCCTTTATAACTTCCTTGAAAAATCATCATTCCCTTTTCATCATATTCTTCTTTAATTTGAATATTACTATCGACATCTTTTGCACTTAAATCTACTTCTCCATTACTGTATTTAATACTATTAACTAATCTACCTTCTTCATTGTATCTTTTTACATAGCCATTTAATTTTCCATCCAGATAAGTTTTCTCTTCCCTAATGTTCCCGTTAGAATAGAAATCTTTCCATACTCCTTCTTTATTTCCTTTATCATTATATCTATTTATAATTTCCTGAACGATCGTCTCACCATTTCTGTATCTGGTAATTGTAATAATTTTTCCTCTTTCATCGTATTCAAAACCAATACCATGTTTTTTGTCTTCTTTATATGGAACTATAACTTTCAATTCTCCACTACCATAATAATATTTTGCAAAACCATTTCTTTTACCATTTATATACATCTCTGTAAAAGCAATCTTATTTTTAAATTGATCACTCCTGAAGTATTTATAAAAGAAACCGTTTTTCTTTCCTGAATAATAATTTATTTTTTCAATTGTATCACCTAATTGATCATAAAAAATCCAAATACTATCCAATTTATTATTTCTCCAAACACCTTCTGATTTTTTTACACCTGTTATATAATAAGATTTCCAGAATCCTACAGGTTTATTATCCAATAAATAACCCTCACTTGCAATATTTCCATTTGGATAATTAAATATCTTATATTCCCTATTTATATTATCTTCCTGACCAAGAGATAACTTAAATATTTGCAATAGAATTAATATGATGATTATTCTTTTCAATTGAAATTTTTGATTGATTATAAAAATACAAAAAAAGCAGGGAGAATTTCCCTGCTCATAGTTTGAATTAATACAGACTTATAAATTCAACTTTTTTGACATATCTAGCATAACATCAATAGATTTTCTAGCCTTACTAATTATATCATCGCTTAACTTAACCTCCGGTGTTTCGTATTTTAAGGTATTATACATTTTATTAATAGTGATAAGTTTCATGAAATTACAATCGTTACACCCACAAGTTGAATCCTTTGGTGGGGCAACAATATAGTTTTTTTCAGGATTTTGTTTTTTCATTTGATGTAAAATTCCTGATTCAGTTGCTACAATATACTCTTTATTATCATCAGTATTAGTAAATTTCAACAATGCTGCTGTAGATCCAACAAAATCTGATACTAGCTGAATAGGTTTTTCACATTCGGGATGTGAAATCACTTTTGCGTTTGGATATTCCTTTTTTAGCTCTAAAATAGCTTCCAATGAAAATTCTTCATGCACATGACAAGCTCCATTCCAGATCAACATTTCTTCTCTTCCTGTCATTCGTTTTATATAACTACCCAAATTTCTGTCCGGTGCAAATATTATCTTTTGATCTTTTGGTAAAGATTCAACAATTTTTAAAGCATTCGTTGATGTACAACAAATATCAGTTAATGTTTTTATTTCTGCTGTAGTATTTACATAAGAAATTACCAAATGATCAGGATGCGCCTCAACAAACTTTTTAAATTCCTCCGGTGGACAGGAATCAGCTAAAGAGCAGCCTGCATTTAAATCAGGGATTAATACTTTACTATTCGGTGCTAATATTTTTGCTGTTTCCGCCATAAAATGCACTCCGGCAAATAATATAATGTCAGCATCAGTTTCTGCAGCTTTCTGTGATAATGCTAAACTATCACCAACAAAATCTGCGATATCCTGAATATCTCCGGTTTGATAATAGTGTGCCAGAATAACCGCATTCTTTTCTTTTTTCAATTTGTTAATTTCTTCGATCACATCTAGGCCTTCATCAACTTTCTTATCCACGAATCCGTTCTTTAATATGTTATTTTCAACACTCATGTTTATATATTATATATATTATTTATTTTTAAAACTATTATAATAATAATGATATCCTGTTAATATTGTTATAAAATTCTGCTTAATTTACTTGCTTATTTCGTTTTCAAAATGATTTTAAAAGAATATTAACACTTATCACTTATCTTATATTATTGAAAAATAATTAAATCCTGTTTTTTTCAACAGTTTGTTAATAGCGTTCTATATTAATAAATCCTTATTTAAAGTTTACACAATTGATGTTAAAAGATTGTTCAATTTTAAGGAATCAAAACTAAAAAAATAATTTTGATATCGATTGAAAATTTATATATAGTATAGTGGATGTTTTAATACAAACTAATATTATAACTTTTTATCGACTTTAATTAACATTCAATTAACACTACAACATCAAATAATTAACATTGTGTTAAAATTTGATGTTCTATCATTTATTCTTAGCTCTTAATATTTTATTAAAATCAATTAAAATCTAATTGCAGGTAAATTGTTAAATATCTCATTAAACCAGCGAATTATAACTGTAAATAAAATATATAGATAAATTGGTTAATTTTGAGCTGAAAAATATTTAAAATTGGAATATGAAAAAAATATCTATTGGAATAGCTGCAGATCATGCAGGATTTGATTTTAAAGAAAAATTGAAAGAAGAGTTATTAAATCAAGGTTATGAAATTAAGGATTATGGTACTTATTCTTCCGAAAGTACAGATTATCCTGATTATGCGCATCCATTAGCAAAAGCAGTTGATAATAAGGAACTTAAATATGGAATAACTTTATGTGGCAGTGGTAATGGTATTAACATGACAGCAAATAAACATCAAGGTATACGAGCTGCGTTGTGTTGGAATAAGGAAATATCCGAATTAGCCAGATTACATAATGATTCCAATATCTGCTCATTACCAGCAAGATTCATTGATTTTAATTTAGCTAAAGAGATTGTTAATACATTCTTAAATACTAAATTTGAAGGAGGAAGGCATTTAAGACGTATTAAAAAAATACCGATTCATTAAAATTATAATATTATGTTATCAAGTACTTGTAAATATGCTATACGAGGGATTATTTATATTGCGTTGTATGGTGAAGATAATAGGAAAATTGGTATAAGGGAAATATCAGAAGCTCTTGATATACCTACACCATTTTTAGGAAAAATACTTCAAACTCTGGCAAAAAATAAATTATTAAATTCTACAAAAGGGCCAAACGGTGGATTTTCTTTAGCCAAACCAGCTAAAGAAATAAATTTGCTTCAAATAATTAAAATCATTGATGGTTTGGATTTGTTTAATGAATGTTTAATTGGTTTAAGATCTTGTTCTGCAAATGACCACGACGATGTTCAATGCCCTATTCACAATAAATACTTGCCAATAAGCAAACAGTTGTATACAATGTTTGAGAATGAAAACATTGAAGATATGGCAAGTCAAATTAAAGCGTCTGGTGGTAAAATATCGTTATAGATATTTAATTAAATTAAGTTTATAGAAAATAGGAAAGATCAATAGTCCGAATAGAGTTCCTAAAATATTTGCAAATGCATCCATTAGTTCGGCAGATCTATCACTCGTAAAATAAAACTGAAAAACTTCCATTATTAATCCATACGATATAACTAACATAAGTGTAATGATAATTTGTTCTTTTCTTTTAAACTGACTGTTTTTTCTTAAAGCAATAAAAAATAATAAACTTAATGCTGCATACATTAAAAAGTGAATAAGCTTATCGATGTTTTTAAATGCTAAAAAGTTGACTTTGTTTAAATTACTGCTAGAAGCTAAACTACCATAGCAAATAACTAAGGCAATTAATATTGGTTTCCAGTACTTTAAAATTCTATCTAACATATTCTTAACCAGATCAATTTAAAGTTAATTTAAAATTACTTCCTTGTTAATTATTTTTTTCATAACTTTTGAATCCATAAAATTTTGGTTATGAAAACTTCAGAGGCAAAGATTAAAAAAATCCTTGATCAATTAAAATCCGAAAATATTAAAACATGGTTTGATTTAGGATTATTTTTAGATCGTGTAAAAGAAAATAGAAAAGTACCTCAAAAAAGATTTCTAGGATCATATGATGATTTCAAAAGCTACATTTGTAAAAGTGATTTTGCCTTTTTAACTTATCAGTATTCAATTGATGGTGTAAGTATTGAAGTTGAAAAATATACCAAAATATTTAGAAATAAATTTAAAGGATCAAAAATTCATTATATAGCTGGAAAGTTTTATCCGGAAGCAAAAAAAATAGTACCTAATTATGTAAAAAAATTCGAATTACCACAAATCCAAGCGTTCGATGATTGGGATTTATATAAGGATTTCTATTTTACTAAATTGGAACGTGGCAGTAAGGAATACAATGATTTAATAGGCAAGTTCTGGAATCAGACTTTGGATATAATTGAGAATCTTGGAAACTACATTATAGAAAAGAATATACGAATGCTTTATTTAATTAATGTATGTTCAAATCCGGGAAATGTTTCTTTAAGCTTAGCAGTTGTATTATTGTCAGAATATTTAGGTATTCCGGTTATTAACAACAACCATGATTTTTATTGGGAAGGTGGTAATAGAGAAATTGATAAAAAAAGACAGGATTTACCGGATGGACCAAGAGACTTCTTTTTTACAAATTCGCATGTTGGAGAATTCTTTTCTGTTATAGAAATATTATTTCCATGGGAATCGAGGATATGGATTAATGTAAATATTAATCAACAGCAAAATGAACATTTAATAAAAGTCAATGGACATAATCCTGCCAGGGTTATGGAAATTGGAACTGCTGTAGATACAACTGTCTTTAGAGACATTTCAAAAAGAAAAAAAATAAATACTTTCTATCAATTTGAAAAGATTTTAAGTAGATACTCCGACACGCTTATTAGTTATTCAGCTAAAGATGTAATTGAATCAGATTTAGTTTCATCAGAAAATCCAAGACCAATTTTGATTGGAGCTAAAAAAACAAAACCATTAGAGAAATTCCTAAATGAAAATATTGTATTTCTTCAACCGACAAGGATCATTTCAAGAAAAAGAATTGAGATTGGATTTGAATTAATAGAAAATTTATTTCAGGAAGAAGAATTCTTTAAACGATTTAAAGAGACAAAACATTTAAAACTAACCATTATAATTACAGGACCAATTGCTACGGGTCATTATGAGTATTTTAAGCGACTTTTAAGAAAATACCATGAACTATTAAATTCACTGGATGAAGAAATAAGAAATAAAATTTATCTGGCATTTCTGTTTAGTGAACTGGATAAACGGCAATTCAAAGACCAATTCGAAAATCCGGTCGGAATACCAGAATTATATAATATTGCATCATTAATATTACTACCAAGTAAAACGGAAGGAAGAGGACTTCCAATTATAGAAGCTACAGCATGTGGAACTCCGATTTTTTGTAGTAGATACTATCCGGAAAATGTATACTCAGAAGTAATTGGTGAGCATTTACCTCATTCAGAAAGATTAAAGGTTATTGAATTTGATGGAAAAA
This sequence comes from Bacteroidales bacterium, assembly GCA_028282785.1. GTDB lineage: Bacteria > Bacteroidota > Bacteroidia > Bacteroidales > UBA12077 > UBA12077. The sequence continues at coordinate 10,571 of JANQHE010000018.1, forward strand.
ACATAACAAAAAAACACGTAAGAAAAATTGTTGAAAGAGTATTTTTCCCTCACAGGTTTTCGGGTGAGATATATCAAAATCATCAGGTTGTTGATAAACGTTATAGTTTAGATGCATTACGTAACAATATTGATGCGATTTGTTATAGCATGTTTCGACAATTGAGATCAAATAAGAAGTCACTAAATCTTGTAAAAAAAGCAATAAGCGAATACAAAACTTTGTGTAGTTATTCTAATAAAAATCTTAAATCCATAATAAATACAGATAATCGGGAATACTTACCTGGATATGGGCGAATGAGATTTATGATCATGTTAAAATCTTTGATTGACCCAAGTTATTTCAGAGTGGAGGAACAATTATTCCGGGGAATTGGATTTAACTATGCCAAAGAATTAGTGGAAAATAGAGTTGTTGATTTCAATGAAAAACAAAAAACACATTTTTATAATGCGATAGAAGCAATATTCCTTTATAAAAATGGTGAAGTTAATATTCGGCATGATCACTCATTACCTTATAGGCATAGAAATAAAAATAATTATCCTTATCAGGATTTTACGATCCAAGAATTAAGTGGGTTAATTAATTCTATATATCACTTAATTCTTGAATCAGAGCAGAAAATAAAGATTAGAAAGAATGCACATTTTTTTACGGATATAGATTTAGCTTTGTCACAATTAACTTCCAGTAAATACCTGGCTATAGATGATAGAAAAATCTTAATAAAAAAACTGCAATCAAATGTTCCAATAGCATACTTTCCCGGAAAATATATTAAAAATGAATTAGAGTTTTTTGCTCTGCAATCAGTACGTTCGCGATTAGAATTAGGAATTGAACAAGAACTAACAGAAAAGATAATCCAGGAAAATGGAAATTATATATCGCCAATTTACATAATGGCAAGTAAAGTAACAACGATAGAAAATTATAATAGTCAAAGCATTCGTGATTTTATTTTGGAAGGTAGAGATGAAGAACTACTACTATTGTATAAATATAAAATACTTCAGGTTGTTGATACAAAGCAGCTAAGTATTGGAGTTCATTTTAATCAATTAGGCGATAAGGCTCTTTCGATTTTAAAGGAAATTAAGAAAGAAAGTGGTTTCATGATATCTAATCGTCAGGATTCAGCTGTTATGACTGATGTTGTCAATATCGACAGATTCCATATTGGTAAAGTTGAAGATAAGTGGACCGAATCAATATTGGGAATTCCCATGAATAGTGGATTTATACAATTTGTTCCTGCTGGAATAAGGACAACATTATCTTATCCAACACCGATACAAACCGCAAAAGAATTTAACGAGTATTTAAAAGGAGAAGAGTTTAAGAATGCGGTTGAAAAATATGGGGAGAAAGAAATTTATGAGTTGCTAAGAAAGGATGCTGAAACGAAAATGTCTCCAATTAAAAAAGTTATAGAAGATTTATTAAATAAGGATAAAGAGAAGGACGTTGTTAGTTATGAATTTGTTAGTGGTGTTTACAAAGACGGCATGCCATGGAACGGCGTAATTGCCAAAGCACATTTAAGTAAAAATGGAAATTGGAAATTTATTGCAAAATCAAGTGAAAAAACTAAAAAAGTAACAGAGTTCGTAAAGGAGTTGGAAAAAGAAGAGAAAAAATCAGCAAAAATAGCATGGAATGGAGGTTATATTCTTAATGCAGAGTTAGTTGGAAAGTTGGGATTGCCGGAATCTTACATAGGATCACCATTAGGGTTGTTAATATCTAATCGAAAATTGTTAAGTGCACCTCTATTTAATAAGCCGGCTTTAATATTTCAAAATGGCAATGTTAATATCTCAAGGGTAAATTGTTCAAAAGGTATTATTGTTTCACGTGGAACAGATAGCATCGAACTTTCAGCAGATCAGTATAATGCAAAACCACAAAAAAACATAGCCGTATTTTACGATTTGATGTTTGATAAAAATGAAATTGAAGTGGAAAATAGTGTCATAGTTAGGTTGGCTGGAAATATCATTAAAGACATTGTATATGTTAATGATAAACAGAAAGTTAGTATCATTCCAGTTGGTTTAACTTTTGTTTTTCCAAAAAAACAATTCTCCGGTACCTGGAAAGTTAATGATGAGTTAAATATTGTAATTAATGGTTTGGAAAATATTGATTATGCTGTAGAAGCAGGACCTATGTTGATTAAGAACGGAGAGGTTGTTTTAAATATGGAATTGGAAGGTTGGAAAACAAATAACTCAATAAAAACACAAGCTGCACGATTGGATTATACCGATATGCGAGGACCTAAAATAGCTGCAGGAATTGACAAGGAAGGTGATCTTATTGTACTTACAATAAATGGTAGAATAAGAGAATCAGTTGGTGCTACACACTACGATATGGCGGATATATTAAAGAAATTTGGTATTCAAACAGCAATGGGTTTTGATCCGGGAGGTAGCAGCACGTTAGTAGTTAATGGTAAAACATTAAATATTTCTCCATACAATAGCCAATACGAAGAAAATGTTTATGCACTTCCTCCCGAACCAAGAGCGGTTTCTAACGTAGTAATGGGATACATTAATTCATAAGAAATTGGCAGGAATTTATTTACATATACCTTTTTGTAAAGGTAAATGCGCATATTGCGATTTTTATTCGGTTGGAAATATCAAACTTAAGGAAGTATTTATTGAAGCTATTTGCAAAGAAATTGAATTACAAAAGGATTATTTAAAAGGCGAATCGATTCAAACAATTTATTTTGGAGGAGGCACACCATCTTTACTTTCACCGCAAGAACTCGAAAAAATCATTGAACAGATACGTAGCTATTTTGATGTTGGAAAAAGAAACGAAATTACATTAGAAGCAAATCCGGATGATTTAACCAAAGAATACCTAAAAGCGATTAAAAAAATTGGAATTAATAGGTTAAGTGTTGGTATACAATCATTTAATAATGATGACTTACGGAGAATGAAAAGAAAACATTCTGCTGATCAAGCAATAAGGACGGTAAGATATGCACAGGAGCAAGGGTTTAAAAATATAAGTATTGATTTACTTTATGGCTTACCGGATTTGAACTTGCAACAGTGGGAAAAAAATATCGAGCAGGCATTAAATTTAAATATTCAGCATATTTCAGCATATCATTTAACAATTGAACCCAAAACGTTATTTTATAAATATTACCAAAATGGTAATTTGAATTTACCACCGGAAGATGAAAGTTTAGATCAGTTCGGAAAGTTGATAGAAAAAACCGAGCAAAAAGGTTTTTTACATTATGAAATTTCCAATTTTGCCAAGGATGGATTTCTTTCATTACACAACACGAATTATTGGAGAGGTATAAAGTATTTAGGATTAGGTCCTTCTGCGCATTCGTATAATTTAACTTCGCGACATTGGAATATTCAAAACCTTCGTGGATATTTGGACGAAATATTCAAAGGAAAAATACCATGCGAAGAAGAAAATTTGTCAAAAAATGAAAAATTTAATGATTATTTGATCACATCGTTAAGAACAATGTGGGGATTAAATACCGAAAAGATTGAACACGAATTTGGAATAGATTTTAAAAAACACATTGAAAAAAAATCAAGCAGATTTTTAAAAGAGAATTTTTTGATAAAATCGGGGAATAATTTTAAATTGACAAAAAAGGGAATCTTTATTTCTGATCACATCATTTTATCATTTCTTAAAGATTAATTATGAAATCAAAACCGAAATTATCGGAACGGGAAGAGCAGTTAAATATGGCACTTCTTGGTGCCGATTTGGGAATGTGGGACTGGAACATGATTGATAATACATTAAAAATAAATGAGTTATGGGCTAAAATGATTGGATACTCAATGAAAGAACTTGGTGGTCCAACCATTTCATTTAAGGTTTGGCAAGACTTGTTACAAGCAGATGATTTTGAAAATGCAATTAAACGGTTTGAAGATCATGTAAATGCAAATACAAATATTTATGAGACAGAATTCCGAATGAGGCATAAAAATGGAAATTGGGTTTGGATACTATCTAGAGGTAAAGTTCTGGAATGGGAAGGACAAAAGCCTGTTCGGGCGCTAGGAACACATTTGGACATTACTGATTCGAAAATAGCGGAAATACAACTAAAAGAAAGTGAAGAAAAATTTCGGTTACTTTTTGAAAAATCAAATGATCCTATCTTATTAATTGATGATTATTATTTTGTTGAGTGTAACGATGCTGCAGTACGAATTTTAGGATTTCAATCAAAGGAAGAAATATTTAAAACTCACCCTTCAAAATTATCACCGGAATATCAACCGGATGGAAAATTATCGTATCAGAAGGCCCAGGAAATGATGGATATAGCTTATAAGAAAGGTTATCATCGGTTTGAGTGGATACATATAGATGTGCAGGCTAAAGAGATGCTTATGGATGTTGCATTGACAAAAATCCCTTATAAAGGAAAAGAGATGATTTTTACGGTATGGAGAGATATTACAAAGCAGAAAGAGCATGAAAAATCCTTAATAGAGAGCGAAAAAAAATATAGTACTTTATTTGAACAAGCAGCAGATGGAATTTTAGTCGGTATTAGAGCTGGTAAAATTGTTGAAGCAAATGAAAGTATTTGTAAACTATCAGGATATAATAAGAAAGATCTGATAGGACAAAGTATAAGCATGTTGTTTAATCATAAAGAATTGAATAATAACCCATTGAGATATGATCTTGTAAAAAGGGGAGATACGGTTGTAAGAGAAAGAGAGCTTATTCGAAAAGATGAAAAGAGGATTTTTGTTGAAATGAACACAAAAATTCTTGAAGATGGCAGAACTCAGACCTTATTCAGAGATATGTCAAAAAGGAAACAGGCTGAAAGTATTCTTCGCGAGAATGAAGAAAAATATCGACTACTTTTTGAAAATGCAAACGATGCAATTTTTTTGATGAACAATGAATTATTCATTGATTGTAATCAGAAAACACTTGAAATGTTTGGTTGTAAAAAAGAAGAAATAATAGGACAACAGCCTTATAAATTTAGTCCCAAATATCAACCTGATGGTGAGAAATCAAAAGAAAAAGCATCAAGGAAAATAAAAGAAGCTCTTAATGGTGAAGGAAAAACTTTCGAATGGGTACATAAAAAACTGGATGGAACAGAATTCTATGCTGAGGTGAACTTAAATGTTTTTACTTTTCATGAAAATAGAAGAATTCAGGCAATTGTAAGGGATATAACGGAAAGAAAGGAAGCTGAAATGGCATTGAAAAATAGCGAGGAAAAGTATCGTTTATTGATTGAAAGACAAAGCGATATTGTTGTTAAAATCAATCCTCAGGGACAATTTTTATTTGTAAGCCCATCATATTGTGAAATGTTTGGTAAAAAGGAAAAAGAATTGTTAGGAAAAAGATTTTTGCCTTTAGTACATAAAGATGATCGGGAGCATACGGAAGATGAAATGAAAAAACTCTATAAATCTCCTTATACATGTTATATAGAACAGCGAGCGAAAACAAAAGATGGGTGGAAATGGTTAGCCTGGGCGAATAAATCCATATTAGATGAGAAAGGAAAAGTTATTGAAATTATTGGTGTTGGAAGAGATATTACTGAAAAGAAAGTAGCAGAAAAGCTAAGAATAGAAAGTGAGGAAAAACTTAGTAATATTTATCATAGCAGTTCTGATATAATCTTAATTATTAACAAAAAAAGAAAAATGATAAGCGTTAATCGGGCAATCGAAAAACATTTAGAATATTCTCCGAATGAATTAATAGGAAAATCTCCTGAAAAAATTATTAGAAGATCGGATTGGGAAATTGTTGGTGATAGAATTACCAAAATTCTAGCAGGAGAAAAGTTAACTGCACGCGAATTTAGTATGGTTTCAAAAAAAGGAGAAGAAATACCATTTGAAGGTAATAGTAAGCTAATTAGTTATGAAGGAAAAAAAGCCGTTTTATCTGTAATAAGAAATATAAAGGAACGAAAGGAGCTGGAACAGCGAATTTTTGATGTAATGATAGAGACAGAAGAAAAAGAAAGACAAAGGCTTTCAAGTGATATACATGACGAAGTTGGTCCATTATTGTCCAGTTTAAAAATGTATATCGAAATGTTAAATCAGAATAATGAAAAACAAGACTATATAAAAAGAAAATTACAAGAATTAGTAAAAGAAACGATTAATAATGTGCGTGAAGTATCAAATGCTTTAAGTCCTAATGTTTTGAATCAATACGGTTTAGTATCTGCAATAAAATCATTTATTTTTAATCAAAAGGGAATTGTTAATATCAATTTTAATAGCAAAATAAAGGAAGAAAGGTTCGGGGTAAAAATAGAAACAGTTTATTATAGGATTATTAAAGAGCTTATAAATAATACATTAAAACATGCAAAGGCACAAAAAATAGAAATAGAACTGGAATATGAAAATCAATATTTGATATTAAAATATAAAGATGACGGGATAGGCATTAATGAAAAAGCATTAAAAAAGAATAAAACGAAAGGCTTGGGTTTAAGTAACATTGAAAACAGAATCAAAACAATTAATGGTAAATTTTCCATAACTTCTGAAAAAAATAAAGGATTTAAATTTGAATTATTAACAGAAGTTAAACATAATAAGTGATATGAATATATTGATAGTTGATGATAGCAAGGAGTTCCGTAATGCGTTTAAATTTATGCTAATGGAGCATTTCAGTGATAGGTATGATGAAATTTACGAAGCGGAAAATGGCGAGGAATGTTTGAAAATAATTAAAAATTATTCCGTAGATATAATTTTTATGGACAAGCAAATGCCTGTTATGGATGGAATAAAAGCAACCAAAATAATAGTTGATCAGTACAGAAATATTAAAGTAATTGCACTTTCATTTCATTCCGAGTTGGACGACATTAAAGCCATGCTGGAAGCAGGTGCAAGAAACTATATAATTAAAGAAGAAATAACACCTGATATTATAGCTAATTGCCTTAATTTTATTTGGTAGCAATATTGATTAATTCAAAGAGTTTTTCTTCTAACGTATCATAAGAAAAGTACTTTTTACCTAATTCATAATTATATTCTGCTATTTCTTTGTTCAAATTATCATTATGTATTACATCTTGCATTTCTTTTAATGCTTTATCAGTTATTACATTATCTTCAAGCATTACTGTTTTAAACCCTTTACTTCCAATATCCGGCCAATATACAGGTTTATAATTATTTACAAAAATTGGACGCTTTGCTAAAACAGCTTCTACAAAGGCATTTCCAAAACCCTCGTATGTACTGAAGTATGTACATGCCCGGGCATGGGCATACGCATCAGATAATGAATAGGATTTACCGGTTGTATTTATGGAATGACTTTTTGAAGAAAAACTATGATAAACAAACAATACCTGTTTACTTAATTTCAAATCATGAATTAAGTCTACCAAGTCCATATAGTATTCGCTACCAGCATCATCTGCATAGTTACCTGTAATTACTAACTTAATTTTATCATTTTGAAGCTTATCAATTAATTTAATTGCAGTTTCAATACCTTTACGACGAACGATTCTTGTTATTTGGAACAAAAGAATATCATCTTTCTCAACACCCAGATCTTCTCTAATATTTTTATTATGATCAGTAATTAAGCCAAAGGATTTGGTAAAATCCATAACATTTGGAACTACCACTGAATTCCGGTTAAATCTTACTTTTAATGTTTCTTGAGCATATAAGTTTATGACAGCATGATAACTGTTTGGTAATCGCAGAGGGAATTCATTCTCTACAAATTCATTGATTTTGGGATGAGGAGAAACATATCTGTCTCCTCGTTCCCATGCAAAATCGTGATCATGAGTAATAATCGGCTTATTCGTTTTTATAACAGCATTCTTTATGGCAATTCCCATGGAAATATGTGAAGGCAAACAAGAAGCATTCTCAGACAGTAGCAAGTCAATTTTGTATTGATGAATCCATTTTACAATCTTATCTTCAATAACTTTAGCGTAAAGTTGAAGGTGTTCTATTAATTCATCCTGGTTAAAATCCGGATGAAAAAACGCTTTTTTCTGCTCCCAGTAACTCTCCGGTGAAAAGAAAGACATTTCCGGTACTCTGGTTTCATGTGAACAATCAATTTTTCTACCCTCAAATTGACCAGATATAATGAATATTTCATGACCCATTTTTTGAAAAACTTCTATCCATTTTTCAGTTTCAAGTGCTACTCCGTCAACACCTCCAATTCTTCCTATTATAATGCCAATTTTCATGATTACTTTATTTTAATTACCATGTAAAGTTAAGAATACTGCCTCTATTATTGAATTAATCAATTAAATTTGTATTTAATTAATTATTAAAAAAAGCATGAAATTAATTTTGAATTTATCGTTCTTAATTGCGTTAAATATAGCAGGTTTTAGCCAGGAAGTCAATACTTGTTATACCGAGATTAATTGCCGGGATTTTAATCTAATCATAGAAAATAAAGATCCTGTAATTATTGATATAAGATTTCAAAGGGCCTACAAAAAGGAAAGAATAATAGGAGCTCAAAATGCAGCTGATAAAATAGCCCTTAAAGAATTACTGAATGATATCGATAAAAATATGATTGTATTGGTTTATTGTAAAGAAGGAAGCCGCAGTAGAACCGCTTGTGAAATTATCTGTAAAGACCTTAATTTTAAAAATGTATTTAGCCTAAATAGTGGTTTTATGAGTTGGAAAAAGAAAGGATATCCAACAAACTAAGTTAAATTTAACAAGTAATTAATTCCCTGTCTTTTCTTCGGTTTTATCATTTTGTTCTTTTTCTTCTTCTTTATTTTTACTTACCCCATATTCTTTTTTGTATTCGTCGAGAATATTTTTGAGCTTGGTTATTTCAGATTTATTATCAGTGATTGTAGTTTTTAATTTTTTAATGGTTGGATACGAAAGTAACAATCCAACAAAAATACCAATTATCACTGTAATAAGTAAAATTAGTGATAAGGATCCCTGAACCGGATTACCAATTATAAAATCCAATTCAATAGGTACACTATTTCGTAATGCGAATATTACTAAAATAAGCGCTGATAATAAGCCGATTATGAGTGATTTTTGCATATTATTTTATTTTAATTGTAAATGTAATGATTTATTTTTTCAAATAAAATGTCTTTATCCAGTGGTTTTGACATATAATCATCACAACCGTTTTGTAGACAAATTTCCCGGTCGTTATACATAGCATATGCAGTTTGTGCGATTACAGGTAAATTTGGATTAATCTCTTTGATTTGTTGGGTTGTTTCAAATCCATTAATATCAGGTAGTTGAATATCCATTAAAACTATTTTAATATGTTTATTTGATTTTACTACTTCGATAGCTTCGGATCCACTGCGAGCAATAACAACTTGTGCTCCGAACTTTACCAAAAATCCTCTCAATAATTCAAGATTATCATTGTCATCTTCAACAACTAAAACGTGCACATTTTTTAAATTTTTCATATTACCGGTTGTTTTAAATTTAATGTCTTTAGGTTCGTAAAAGCCTGTAGTATGACTAACCGGAATAGTAAAATAGAATATCGAACCTCCTTGTATGTTATTAGATAAATCTTCCGGAGTGGATTCGAACCAAATTTCACCATTTAATAATTCTATTAGTCCTTTAGAGATAGCTAAGCCAAGTCCTGTTCCTTGTTGATTATTATGCTTTTTAGTTTCTATTTGCCCAAAACGTTCAAAGATTATATCCTGCATGTTTTTATTAATACCAATTCCTGTATCCGAAACAAAAAACTGATAATAAGATTTTTCATCTTTTTTAATTATAGAATATCCAAAACTAATCAATCCCGATTCTGTAAATTTAAAGGCGTTGCTAAGCAAATTGTTGAGAACTTGCTTTAAGCGAGAATCGTCAGTAAAAATAGAATTAGTGTTACCTGAAGGAATCTTGAGAATAAGTTTAATATCTTGTTTTTTGTGTCTCTTTTGATATTCGAAGAACATTTGATAAACTTCTTCCAATAACGGATTTATTTCAAATATTTTTTTATTAACTGATAATTGCCCTGCTTCCATTTTAGCAACATCAATGATATCATTTATTAAATTAAGTAATTGTTTACCATTGGAATCAATGATTTTTAAATAATCTAATCTTTCCTGGTCAGAGATACCTTGATCTGTTAAAAGTTCGGCAAAACCCAGGATACCATTCATTGGTGTGCGTATTTCATGTGACATATTAGCTAAAAAAGCCGATTTTAGTTTATCACTTTCTTCAGCTTTTTCTTTAGCTTCCAGTAAATCGGTCATCAATTTCCTTAGATTAGTAATATCACTTGCAATACCAGCGCGGCGATATAACTTACCATTTGAGTCAAAAACAGGAAAGGTTCTAATCCATAGCCAACGAATTTTACCATCAGGTTTTATGATGCGATGTTCGTAAAAATGATTTTTATATGGATACTGTGAATTGTACTTTCGTTGACTAACTATTTTTTCTCTGTCTTCAGGATGAATCCAGTTTCTGTATGAACCAAAATCTTCAAATATTTCTTTAAACCTTTCTCCAACAATTTTATAGCAGGCAGGATTAGCATAAATAACTTTTTGATCTAAAGATCTTAACCAAAAAGCATCATTAATATTTTCAGATAACTGGCGGAAATTTCCTTCACTTATTTCTAATTGTTGTTGAGTCTTTTTAAGATCAGTAATATTTACAATTATTCCTCTTATACCGGTAATATTATTACCAGTTTTGATAACATTTGAATATATAAGAATAGGGAACCTTTTCCCACTTTTGGTAAGTGCGGTATATTCTTCTCCTGTTACACTTTCTTTTCCGAGTAAAAGACTAATATTCTTTTGTGCTCTTTCTATTTCTTCCGGAGCAAGTATTTGAATAATATGTAATCCGTTTTCCAGATCTTCAGGATTATATTCAAAAATCTCAAACCCCTTTAAATTAACAAATGTAATATTTCCGTGAACGTCCGTTTCAAAAATTACCTCAGGAAGCAGTGTAGCAAGAGATTTGAATTTTTCTTCGCTTTCCTCAAGTTTCAACCAAATTTCTTTTTCTTCCTGAATAATTCTTACTAATCCAACAAGTTTCAGAGGCTTTGAGTCCTTATCCCAATCGATGATTCTTCCTGTAGCTTTTAACCAGATCCAATTGCTTTTTTTATGCTTAACTCTAAATTCAAGGTTTAAAGTTGCTTTTATTCCCCGAGCATGTTTTGAGATTAGTTTTTGTGCTTTTTTATAATCTTCCGGATGAATTAAACTTCCTGTTTTCTCTAATAATTCATCAAATTCCGATTCATCATATCCTAAAGCCTCATATATCTCGGGAAGAACAGAAATTCTATACGTTTTAAGATCGATTTCAAAAGAAAAATAACTAGCAGCTTCTGTAGCAATCTGAAGCTTCTGCTGATGCTCTTTTAATTCAAATTCCCTATTTTTTGCAATGGTTTCATCAACGTAGATACTTACTATTTCATTATCCGTAAGCTTATAAATATAATTTTGTTTCCATTCAATAATCTTACCTGATGAAAACGCAATCGCCGGAAATTCTTCAGCTTTGTTTTGTTTAAATACACGTTGTAACGCATTCAGGAAACCAGATGTTTTAATAGATGGGAAAACATCTGCCGGATTTTTACCAATTATTTCGCTACGGTTCACTTTTTCAAACTCTTCAGCTTTTTTATTGAAATATTTAATAATAAAGCTTTTTCCATTATCCTTTGATTCAAAAAGTGCAATAGCATTTTTTGAATATTCACAGATATCAAAAAATAACTTAGGATCAATATCAAATGTTATTTCTGAATATTTTGATTTTAAGGAGATTATCTCGTTTTCTAGGGTGTTGATCCTATCCTGCAACTCTTCATATGAAGGCAGTTTTTCCATAGTTAATTAATTAATCGTGAATTACGTTCCAAGTCAATATAAATATACAGAATGAAAGCATAAATGTCAATAAAACAAGACGCCCCAGTATATGAATTACTAAAGATTAATACATGATGAAATAAAAAAATCCGGGATTTCTCCCGGATTTTAAATATTTGTCAATATAATTATTTGTTGTTCTTCGCAATGCTAACTTTTATTCCTTCGGTATAACCGGAAATTTTCTTTTGGGCAATTACTGTCATACGGTACATAACAGGAACAATTACGAGCGTTAAGAACGTTGAGAATGTTAAACCAAAAATAACAGTCCACGACATTGGGCCCCAATAAGCAGCATTATCGCCTCCGAAGTATATGTTTGGATCATAATTTCTGAACAATCCTTCAAAATCAAAATTTAATCCTATTGCCATTGGTAATAATCCAAGTATTGTAGTAATTGCTGTTAACAGTACAGGACGTAACCTGGTTTTTCCACCTTCAATGATACATTCTGTTGCTGCACTTACCGGAAGGAATTCGCCTTCTGCTAAACCAAGCTCTTTACGCTTTCTTTTCTTCAATAATTCTATATAATCAATTAATACAATTGCGTTATTTACTACAATTCCGGCAAGGGAAATAATGCCAATCCCGGTCATTATTATTACAAAATCCATTCTAAATGTCCATAATCCTCCAAAAACACCAATTGTACTGAAAAGAACACTGGTTAAAATAATTAATGTGCGAATCAAAGAATTAAACTGTGTAACAAGGATAAGTAATATTAATGCTAAGGCTATTAACATCGCATTTGCCAAAAATTCTGATGATTCATCCTGTTCCTGTTGTTCTCCGGTAAATTCATAACGATAACCGGCAGGCATCTCAAATTCTTCCATAATGGCAGCTAACTGCATGTTAATTGTGTTTGCATTATAGCCTTCAATTACATTTGAATATAAGGTAATTACACGATCCAGATCCTTACGGCGAATTGAACTAAATGTAGTTGAATATTCATAATTAGCTACAGCAGAAAGAGGAATATAAGCTGGTGGACCATCTCCAAAAACAGGAATTTTCATATTCATCATAGCCGGTAAGTTATAACGATACTCATCCTTTAACCGGATCATGATAGGATATTCATCTTCACCTACCTTAAAATCAGAAACTTCATCACCAAATAGAGATTGTCGTATTGTATTAGCAATCATAACAGTTGATAATCCATATCTTTGAGCCTTATCTCTGTCTATATGAATTAATAATTCCGGATTTTGAGTGCTTATATTCATTTTTAAGCCCTCAATACCCGCAATATTTGCTAATTCAATTATATTTTTGATGGTGTCTCCAAGATGAATTAATTGGTCAAAATCTTGCCCTATAATTTCCAGATTAATAGGTTTTCCAGTAGGAGGTCCGTCTTGTGGTTTGGCCACCTCAAGCTCAACTCCGGGATATTTGCCAAGCATATGGCTACTTAAATCACTAAGCATTTTTGATGTGCTTACTTTATCCCTGTCTTCAAAATCTATAAAACTAATTATAATAATAGCTTCATTAGGTTTTCCTCCTTCTCCAATTGCCATTGGATCACCTTTCCCAACTGTTGCCAAAATAGATTCTACAATTGGCATACCTGATTCATTAACGTAGGGTTTATAAAACTCTGTTACTTCTTCTTCTATGGTATTAACAATTTCATTGGTTTCTGTTATATCTGTTCCTTCCGGTAATTTTACAATAACATTTACCGATTTTGGATCGGTATCGGGAAAAAATACAATATCAGGAACGTTAGAGAAAAAGAGCATTATGGTAATAATTAATAATGCCAATGTTCCACCAAAGAATAGTAATAACCGCTTACCTTTTAAAGCGTAATTAAGTACTTTACTATAAAGCTTTTCTAAACGTACTAAGAAAATATCCTGGAACCACGATTCCATTCTTTGTAAGAATAACTTATGTAAAATTCCAATAAATCCAAATATGATTAATAAATTACCTAATATCATTACTTTGCCAAGAACTAATAAAAATCCTATGACTAGCATTACTATGGCAATAATTAAGGCTTTTCGTTTTTGTTTTTTTGTTTTATTATTTTTCTCGTCCTCGCTTGTTTTTATGAAAGTTGCTACTACCACAGGAATAATTACTAAAGCAACAAACAGAGAAGAAGTTAGTACAATAATTAGAGTAATAGGTAAGTATTTCATAAACTCTCCAATTATACTATCCCACATTACCAATGGGAAAAAAGCAGCTAAAGTTGTTGCAGTTGAAGCTATAATAGGGATCGCAATCTCACCAACGGCTTCTTTGGCTGCTTGCCATGGATTATAACCTTTATCGACATACCGGTAAATGTTTTCCACAACTACAATGGCATTATCAACCAGCATACCTAGCGCCAGAATAAGTGAAAATAATACGATAAAATTGATACGGAAATCAATTGCCCCGATAACAACGAATGAAATAAACATAGACATTGGAATAGCTAATCCAACGAATAAAGCATTTCTTGTTCCTAAAAAGAAAAATAGTACGATGATAACGAATATTACACCCATTATCATACTATTTTCCAGTGCACTTAATTGTAACTTAATGTCGACACTTTGGTCATCCGTAATCGAGATTTTAAGATTTTCAGGAATAACTTTATTTTCCTTAGCTTCTTCTAATTTAGCATATATCTGATCTGTTGTTGAAAGCAAGTTTTCTCCTCCTTTTTTAACAACCTGGATAGATACAACTGATTTCTTATTCAATCGTGCAAAACTTTTTGGTTCTGCGTATCCATCAACTACTTCAGCAACATCTTTTAAATATACATTTTTACCTTCTTCACTTTTTATGATGATATTTTCAAGATCCTTAATATCTTCAAATTCCCCAACAGTCCTGATGCTACGACGAGTTCGTCCTAACATAATTTCTCCGCCGGACATTGAAATATTCTCATTTACAATAGCATTTCTAATTTCAAAAAAGCTGATTTCTAATGCCTCAAGTTTATGTAAATCAACATTTACTTTAATTTCCCGGTCGTTTACTCCTTCAATTAATGCTTTGGAAACTTCAGGTATACTTTCGAACTCATCTTGCAATTGTTCTGCATAATACTTTAATTCTTCTATACTATACTCACCTGATAAATTGATATTTATAATAGGGAATTCGGAAAAATCAATATCGAAAGCACTTGGGCCAGGAAATTCAGGACCTTCCGGAGGAAGTTCAGTTTTTGCATTATCAACACCATCTTTAACTCTTCGTAAAGCATCTTCCAAATCAACATCCGTATTGAATTCCACAAAAATCATGGATGCATCCTGAGCAGATATCGAAGTAATTTCTTTTAAACCACGAACATTCTCTAATTCTTTTTCAAGCGGACGGGTAACTAAATTCTCAATATCTTCCGGAGAATTACCCGGATATACTGTTGAAACCATGATTTGTGGCCAAACAATTTCAGGGAATAATTCCTTTGGTAAACTTCTGTACGAATATATACCAAAAAACAAAAGTATTATTGCAAGAAGGTATACTGTATTTTTATTTTTAAGAGCAAGGGAGGTTAGTTTAAACTCCCTTATCACTTTTTTATCTGATTTATTATCTGTCATGTCAATTCAATTTCAAATTATTTAACAACATTTACAGGTACTCCTGCACTAACCAAATGAAATCCTTTAACAATTACCTGATCGCCATTTACAAGGCCATTAGCAATCATTGTATTTTCTTCATATGATAACTCTGTTGTTACATATTTTTTTCCAACTATGTATTCTCGATCCTTTTTCACTGCCGTATAAACATAATCGCCTGTAATATCCTTTCTTATTGCTAATGAAGGAACTACAAAAGCATCGTCAGATGTAAAGTCTTTAATTTTTATGGTAGAAACCATATTTGGCTTAATAGTTTCGCTTTTATTATCGATTTCCATTTCGATTTCAAATGTTCTGCTTACTGACGTAATTACTTTTGAAACACGGACAATTGGAGTTTTAATGTTTACATCAGGTAATGATGAAAAACTCATTTCAACAACCTGTCCTTTTTTAATTTTACCTATAAAAGCTTCGGAAACATCAGCAGTTATGGTAAGTTTGCTTAAATTAACAAACTCTATAACAGGAAAACCCGGACTAGCAATCTCACCCTCTTTAGGGAATATTTTATCAACAATACCTGTAAAAGGAGCTCTGATTTGAGACATTTTCTTTTGAGCTTCTAGTGCTTCCAATTGAGCTTCTAGTCCTTCCTTTGTATTTTTAGATGTTAAATATTCAATTTCAGAACCTATTCCTTGTTCCCACAAATTATTTTGTTTCTCAAATGTTGTAGTCGCAAGCTCTAAACTACTTTTTGTACCTTTAATTTGTTTATCAATTGCATCTGTATTAAGAGATACCAAAAGCTGGCCTTCATTTACACGTTGTCCTTCCGTAACGTATATTTTGTCAATACGACCGTTCATTTCAGGACTTATGTTCGCATAGTTTTTAGCTTCTACTTCACCGTAAGTAATAATGAAATGATCAAATACCTCTGGTTGCATTTCTTTAACGGCAACAGGTATTAGGTTTTTCTCTTCTCTCGCGGTCATTTGATTTTCGAGCTTCTTAATCGCAGATTCTATACCTACAATTCTATTTTTCTGCGCCGCAATTTGTTTAATAAGTTTTAAATCGTTTGGATTAACACTTGTATCGGCTTCTACAATTTCAGCTTCAATATGATTAAGTTGTTTTTCAATATCCAATTGTACTTTCTGTAAAGAGTCTCGTTTAGCATGTAATTTAGCTAAATCCTTATTTTCTGTTTGTGGGCTACAAGCCGCTAATGCAGCAATTACTGCGAATATAATTAACTTTCTCATTTTATATTTCGTTTAATATTTTTTCTAATTCAATTTTTGTTTGTATTAACTCATAAAGAGCATTTATTTTATCGGTTTCAGCCTGTAAATATGTATTATTTGCCTGCGTTAAGTCCATACTAGAAACCATACCTTGTTTATATTTTATAGAGTTATTATCGAAAACTCTTTTAGATAATTCCACATTTTGAACAGATATTTGATATTTTTCCAAGTTATTATAGAAATTGTATCTTAGCTGTTGCGTTTGAGTAGTTAAATTTTGTTCTACCAATGTTTTTTCATTAATTGATTTACTATGATCGATTTTTGCTTGTTGAACTAATGCATTTCTTTGAAAACTTGTAAAAATTGGAACATCCAATGTAACTCCTATTATGTGATTAATTGTAAAATCAAATGATGATTTATTTGTTTTATCCTGATAATTGTAGTAGGCTGCTAATGTTGGTAAATATTTAGATTGCTCTCGTTTATATAGAAGTTCATTAAGTTTAACCTGATTATCCATCATTTTATAATCAATGTTATTGGTAACATCAAAACCGGCACTATTTTCTTTTTCGATAATTTGATTATAAACATTATCAAGGTTATCTGTTAATATCAATTCTTGATTTAAATCTGTACCTAAAATAATTTTGAAAAAGGCATAAGCAATACTAATTTGACGTTCTATAGTATTTTTTGCATTAACTAGCGTGTTCAAATTAATTTGTAACTGATCAGCATCTGTTGATTCTAAGAATCCTTGCTCACTTAAAGCTTTAGTTTCTTTAACCAGAGATTCCATATTTTCAATCGATGCAGTTACTGTTTTAAGGTTGTCTTTTAAAATTAGAATAGATGCGTAATTAGTTAATACATTAGCTTTTAAATCTCTTTCTTCTTTTTCATAATTTAATTCAGAGATTTTTAAGTATGCCTTAGCTGCCTGTAATCCAATAATATATTCTCCGCTAAAAATTAACTGTGAAACCGTTACAGAATAAGTAGTACTATTTTTTACACCTAATTCGAAAGGTTCTCCTGCTTCAAGTGTTGGAAAATCATAAGTTGAACCAAGTGTAGTTAATTCGTCAAATATGAGTTGATAAAGTTGCAACGTTGAGCTATCTGTAAAACTAGCTGTAGGGATATCACCAGGTATGTGCTGATATTCTACTTTTCCATTAATCTGAGGTAATCCAATAGCTGTTGTTTCCCATACTCTTTTATCTGCTTTATCAATATCTAATCTAACATTCTTTAAAGAAAGATTTTGATTAATAGCATATTCCATTGCCTCGCTTACCGATAAACTTAAAGCTTCAGTATTTTCTTGTGCTGTAATTATATACGGTAAAAAAATTAATGTCAAAATTGTAATGATTAGTTTATGTTTCATTTTCTAATGTGAATTTATATGTTATTGTAAATAATCTTTTATATCTATTTTTTCTAACGTTTTATCTAAAACTTCAATTCCTTTATCGTTAGCAATACCTCTTATATGATAAATAAAAAGTTCAAGTATATATTGTGGATTAAACATATCATCCTGATTGTAAAAATCATCTGAGTTCATGCTTAAAAACCTGTTGGTTTGAAATTTCGCTATTATTTCATCATCAAGATCTTCCCGAAACAACCCTTCAAGTTTGCCTTTTTTAATATTACTAAGTGTAGACCTAAACATACTGTCCTTACGTATATCTTGAAGTTTATTAAATATTTCCGGATAGTATTTTTTTAAATCATATTCGGTTGAAGGGTTAAAATCCCTAAAGGCTTTAATGATATATATTCCAACCTCTAATAATTCTTCAATAGCATTCTGTTTTTTTGATAAAATTTCGTTAAACTCTTGGTTTTTTAGATTTAACAAATAATCTAACACCTTTGAAACTAAGTCATTTTTATTTTCAACATGTAGGTACAATGTTTTTTTAGAAATTCCTAATTCCCGGGCAACATCATCCATTGTGACACTCTTTATACCATATTTGTTATAAAGTTCGCCTACCTTTACCAAAATATTTTCCAGTTCTTTATTCATAATGCAAAACTATAACAAAAAACCAAGGAAACAAAAAACTTAAAAAAAGTTTCCTTTGTTTATGCTGAACAAATTTCCAATAAATAATGTTCACTCCCGTTAAGAATAGATTAATTCTTAGTGTTAAAATTCTAAACAAAGGAACTTTGGAAACAAAAAGCATGCAAAAGTTTTCTGATGAATAAGTATTTTTAAGGAGTGAGTAAGCTTATTTTCAGATAAATTAATATTTCTAGTTATCAACTGCTTTAATAGTTTATTATATTTACTAAGTAATTATTATTACTTCAATGAAAGTAAAAGCCTTGATTATATTGCATTTGTTGCTTCTGCCTATAAGCAAAGAATTATATGCACAGGAATTAAATTTAGATAGTTTAATTATTTTAAGCAATGAAGTTTCCGATCTAAATCAGAAAGCTTCAATTTTAAACCGGATTGGAAATGAATTACGTTATACCGATTACGAAAAAGCACTTTTGTATGTAAAAGAATCAGAAAAACTTTCCAAAGAGCTAAAAAATAAACTACAACTAGCCGAATCTTATATTATTCAAGGAATTATTTGGCACAAAAAAAAGAATTCTGATTCATCTTCTTATTACCTTCAAATAGCATATGACCTGGCAAAGAAGATCAATTATTTTGAAGGAATTGTTAAAAGTTTAAATAGTATGGGTTTATATGCTTATTACGATAACTACAAAGAAGAGTCCAGGAAAGCTTATGCCGAAGCATTAGATTATATAGACCAAATTGATAATCAAAAGCTAAAAGTGATGCTTTATAACAATTTGGCAATGCTTAATAAATCGGAAGGAGAATACGATAAAGCAATTGAATATTATTATAAAGCCTTAAATATATGTGATGAAATAAAGTTTTTAAAAGGAGCTGGCGTAATTTCTAGCAATCTTGGATTGCTTTACGAAAAACAAAAGGAACATGAAACAGCTTTA
Source organism: Bacteroidales bacterium (assembly GCA_028282785.1). Classification (GTDB taxonomy): domain Bacteria; phylum Bacteroidota; class Bacteroidia; order Bacteroidales; family UBA12077; genus UBA12077. The sequence goes on from JANQHE010000018.1 coordinate 30,412, forward strand.
TACTATTTAAATAGATCATTAGAAATAAGAAGGTACAGGAAAAATAGGAAAGGGGAATCGTATGTGTTAAATAACCTGGGAGTTGTATATGAAGGTATTGGTGAATTTGAAAAAGCATTGGAACACTATAAAAGTTCTTTGGAAATCAAGAAAGAACTGGACATTTTAAGTGGTATAGAGAGGCTTTATAATAATATTGGTATAATTCATAAAGAGCTACATAACTACGACTCTGCTATGTATTATTATAATAAATCAATTGAAATTAGTAAAAATTTAAAAAATGAGGTAACCGAAGCAAGAACGGTGTCGAATATAGCACAATTAAACTATAAATTAGGTGATTATAATAATGCAGTCGCAAATTTTAATAAATCCAAGATCGTTGCTGAAAAAAACGAAAATATCGAGGAATTAGTAAAAATTTATAAAGGATTATCCAAAAGTTATGGTGCACTAAAAGAATATGAAAAAGCATGGAATTATGAAATAAAATACGGGATTTATTATGACAGTATCTATAATTTAACAAGTAAAAAATATTTTGAAGAAATTAGAAGCAAATATCAGAATATTAAAAAGGAAAAAGAAAACCAGCAGCTACAACAAGTAAATTTGCAGCAATCCGGACAATTAAAAAGACAAATAATACTTAGTATTTTTGGCTCTCTTGTAACCTTTTTGATATTAGTTATCCTTATTATCGTATACCGTACAAAAATCAAGTTGAGTATAATTAACAAAGAACTGATCATTAAAAATAAAAAAATACATAAACAAAGTAAGGAATTAGAAAAAGCATATAAATCAGAGAAAACAATGGCAGAATTCAGGGAAAATTTGACAAGCATGATTGCTCATGACCTTAAAAATCCACTGAATTTTATAATGTATAGTTCTTTAAATTACAAAAAAGATAAGAATATTGTGATACAACATGCTGCAAAACAAATGCTTAACCTGATATCCAATATGCTAGATGTTTATAAAAGCGAATATGCAAAGCTTGAATTAGATGTCTCCGAAACTAAATTAACAGACATTGTTAATGAAACGTTGAATGAAGTAAATTATTTGCTTTCAACGCAAAAACAACAAGTTAAACTAAACAACTTAGACAGAAATTATGTGGTGAATGTTGACAAGGAGGTAATTAAAAGAGTATTAATTAACCTGTTAACAAATGCAATTAAATTTTCTCCGATTAAAGGTATAATTAACTTGAATTTTGAATTTAATTATACTGATAAATATTTATATGTTGGGGTTAACAACAAAGGAGACATAATTTCAAAAGAAAAACAAGAATATATTTTTGATTTATATAAACAAGATAAAAAAATAGATTTAGGTTTGGCAGCTTCATCCGGGTTGGGCCTGGCATTTTGTAAACTGGCAATTATAGCCCATTCTGGTAAAATAGGGATTAAATCTAATAAAGAAATAGGAACTGAATTTTGGTTTACTTTACCAGGCTCAAGAACAATCAGTTACAAAAAAGACAATAATTTTAAAATTTGGAGCAGCCAGGTAAAACTATCCAAAGAAGAGAAAGATTATTTAAAACCATTCGCTAATGACATTAAAGTTCTAGATATATGGGAAATATCATCAATAAATGCTATAATACACAAAATTGAAAAGAAAAGTGAGAATATTACAAATTGGCTGGACGAACTTAATGAAAGTATTTATAAAGGAGATCAGGAAAAATTCATGCGCTTAACTAATTTAGAATAAAACACTACTTTTATGGAAACCCGTAAAATCTTAATCGTTGATGATGATATTTCAGTTTTAGAATTTATCGTTTCTATTTTTGAGAAATACCACCCGAATTACGAAATTTATCAAACTAGTAATTCAAATAATGCTCAGGAAATCGCAAAAAAAACATTACCGGATTTAATTATTACCGACTGGCAAATGCCCGTTTTTAGTGGTATTGAATTAATAAAACAGCTAAAAAATGAGCCATCAACGTATAATATTCCAATCATTATTGCTACCGGTATTATGAATTCTTCGAGCGACTTACAAGTTGCATTAGATGCAGGTGCTGTTGATTTTGTAACAAAACCATTTGATCCTGTTGAACTTGTTGCAAGGGCAGAGTCGGCAATATCAATCGCCAAAAACCATCAGAAAAGTATTGAAACCAAAAACCAGGAACTGGCAGAGAATACATTGTATTTAATTAAAAATAAGGAATTTGTATCTAAATTAAAGGCCCTTGTTGATGATTTAAAAAAGGTTTCAAAAGAAACTGATACATACCAAAAAGAAATTATTAACCGTATGGGAAAACTTATTAGCTCAAAAGTTAATGACGATAGTTCGGAAAGGTTTAGTATAGCATTTTATTCTGTGCATGAGCACTTCAATAAAAATCTAATGAAGAGTTTTCCAAATTTAACAAAAGGCGATATAAGGTTATGTGCTTTCTTACGGTTAGGGTTGTCGACTAAAGATATTGCTTCCTTATTGTACCAGGAAATTGACAGTGTAAAAGTTTCCAGGTCCCGGCTTCGCAAAAAATTAGGGTTGGACCAATGCCAAAACTTACAAGCATTTTTGTCCGCGTTTTAATAAAAATACATTCTTTCTTTGTTTCTAATTACCACGTACTCAACTTTACTTTAATCTTAAAAATATAGCCGTTCATCAAAATTGAATGATATTTTGTAAATAGGATTTAGTATAAAAGCCTTATAAACAGAATGTTATGCTTTGGTCAATTTATTGTAGTTTAATTGTTTACCTTTTGCTTACCTGTATTTTTTAGCAAATATTATAGCTGTGCGTATACTTGCCAACATGAAAACCACTTAAATATCAGTTAACTATACTTTAGAAAAAGATTGAACGATTTAAAAATTATAACAACATTAATTATAAAAAATTTAGAAATGAATAGAGTTTATACATTATTTAAGTTAAGAACCATTTCTATTATTATTGTTAGCCTTATCTCATTTGCTGCTTATACACAGGAAATAGCTAACAATGGAATCGACGATGATAATGATGGTTATGTAGATTGCTTCGATAGTGAGTTGTATGGTACAGCAGACTGTGGAAGCTTTTATTTCGGGCAACCTATTCCAGATTGCCGGGAGAAACCACCAGTTCTAGATAGTTATACATTAGAATTAAAATTTAAAACCAACAAAAATTCACATCCTTTGGATCAACGTTGTGGCGTTTTTGTTGGAGATATGAATAATGATAATATCCCGGATCTTATTGGAAAAGCGCCAAAGCTGAATAATTATTCCGGGTTTTCTCAAACTTATGGCCGTTTATATATTTTTCACGGGGTAGATGGTTCATTAATTCAGGGAATTGACCAGGTATCTACAACTCATGCATTTAGTCAGGTATGTATTGGTGATGTGGATGAAGATGGGTATGGCGATATTTTTGTTGTTGAAAATGACAGATACATAAGACGTTACGAATATAATCATACCGATTATTTAGCCGGAGATACAGTTTCTTCAGGAGCAATTTTTACATCTTCGCAAACTGCAAGTAATGCACATAACTCTCCTCAATTAGCAGATTTTGATGGTGATGGTACTCCCGAAGTTTATACTACAAACATGATATTTAATGCTATTACCGGTACTCGCCTTGTGTCCGGGTCAGGTGCTGAAAATCAAGGAAGTATTCCAGGATTAAATGATTCATGGCCAATTGCATATGATGTTTATCAACAAGGAGATTTAATACCGAATGGTGGAGGAAGTACTTTTGGATCAAATGCCGATGGTTTAGAGTTAATTATGGGAAATGAGATTTATCTGGTTGATTTAGGCGATGGTACTGAAGATAACGGGTCATTAACATTAGCATTGGAGGCAACTATATCAGATATATCAAGTTCAAGCAATGGCGGTGATGGTTTTACATCAATTGCGGATTTAAATGGTGACCATAAAATTGATGTTATAGTTACAGGAATGAACTCAAGTGGTAAAGCTGCCATTTTTGCTTACGATCCTTATACAGATACACAAATAGGTTCAACCTATCAAATAAGCTCCGCATCAACAAACGCCGGAAGGTGTAATGTCGCAGATTTTGATAATGATGGTGATTTGGAAATCGGGACTGCAGGGAAGAATATTTATATGGTATTGGAATATAACGATGTAGCAGGAACATTTGAAAAAAAATGGGATAAAAACCCGGTTGATGATGGCTCACAAATGACCGGCTCTACAGTTTTTGACTTTGAAGGTGATGGGGCAGCTGAGGTTGTATATAGTGAGGAAGAAAACCTGTTTATTTGGAAGGGAACAGATGGCACCGAGCTTTCAAAAGTTACATCCCAATCCGGAACAAGAACTGATTATCCTCTTGTGGCAGATGCAGATGGAGACGGGCAGGCTGAAATTGTCATAACGGCACAGGATAGAAATGGGCCCAGCAATACCGAAGAAGGTTATATTTCAGTTTATCGCTCAAAAGATGCTCCTTGGGTAGCAGCTCGTGAAAGTTGGAATCAACACGGTTACTTTGTAACCAATATTGGAAACGAATTAATCATACCTAAGGAACAACAAGCAATTGCGAGCCCATACTTTAGTGATGACTTCAACAATGCTTTCAATGGATTTCTTGTTCAAACTACTTATTTAACAGAATATGGAGATCCAACATTTGCTGTTGGCGACCTTACTACAGAAAATGTTTTAGTGGATCTTGATGAATGCGTATCTCATGATAGTGTCGAATTTACAGTAACTCTTGAAAATAATGGTGACTGGAAAGCGCCAAGGAATACTCCCATAGCAATTTTTGATGGCGACCCTTATGTTGAAAACGCCATATATTTAGGTACAATTTATACACCTGAAAATGTAGAGGTTGGAGGAACATTAGATATAAATCATACGGTTAAAGATCCGGACGGCGATGGTACTATGGATTTATATGTTCTTGCTAATCATTATGAGGAAACCTTAGTAATAGGTGATGCTCTGGCAGAACCTCTTGATAGTGTAAACTCTCCTACGTTAGAATGTAACTATGTTAACAACGTTGGTTTTATTGTTTCAATTACCAATTGTTCGGTAAATAACCGCCCGCAAATTGATTTGGATAGAGATAATAGTGAAGGAACAACCGGAATAAATTACGAAGATGCATTTGCAGTAAAAGATGTTCCTGGTGATGTTGTCCCTGTTGCAATCTCCGATTACGATATATTAATTGCCGATGATGATGATACGGAAATGGATAGCGCGAGAGTTACTCTAACAAATCATTTGGATGGAGCTGATGAAAGTTTGATTTTATCAACTAACGGGTCAACTCTGGCTACAAACTACGGATTCACAGTAACTACATCCTATCAAAACATAGAATCTGGCGACGTGGATTCAATTCTTATTGATATAAAAGGTGTTGGAACACTTGGTGAATATGAGCAAGTAATTCGGGAAATACAATATCAAAACACAAAATCAAATGCAGATATCACAAAAACAGATCGCTTAATTGAAGTATATGTTAGTGACGGAATAAATTATAGCGATACAGCTGTTACAACTATGCTGCTTAAAATTGAACCTACCCTTGACCTTGATGATGACAATAGTTCGGGAGCAACAGGACGCGATTATTCAACATCATTTACTGAGGGAACAACAACAGATTTAACAATTGTTGATTCCGATGTTTCAATTGTTACCGATGGTTCTATTAATTTGGAGAGTGTGACAGTTCAACTTTCGAATATCTTAGATGGTAGTAAGGAAAATTTATCAATTGATACGATAACAAATCCACTTCCCGGCGATATTAAAATAACTACGGATTACGAAAATGGGATCGGTATTATTGAGTTATCGGGTGATGGAACAACCACTCAATATGAGCAAGCTCTTCAATATATTGTATATAATAATATTTCTCTGTCTCCGGATGAAACCAGCCGGATCATTAACGTTGTTGTAAATGATGGTTATCTTGAAAGTTTAACAGCAACAACAACCATTCAGGTAACGGCAACAAATAGTGCCCCAGCCATTGCAGGGCCTTTAACAGAACTATTATATAATGAAGGTGATGGTTCAGTTTCTGTTCTTTCCTATATAGATATTACCGATGCCGATGATACCAACATTGAAAGTGCTGTAATAGAATTAACAAATCGCCCAGATGGATCAAATGAAGCAATTCATTCAACACATGAAGGAAATACGGTAAATGGAATTACAGTTAGTACCTATAGCAGCGCAACAGGGCAAATAACTTTAACTGGTTCAGCAACGCTTAGTGAATACGAAGCAGTAATAGCAAGTTTAACCTATGAAAATACAGGTTTAACAGATGGAACAACCCGTGTTTTCCAAATTACAGTAAATGATGGAGATGATGACAGCAATGTTTATTCAAGAAATATTGAAATAAACCGCGCTCCATCAATTACTTCCGGAGCCACCACATCAGTAAATGAAAATACAACAACTGTAATGACCGTTACTTCAGATGATCCGGATTCCGGAGATACAGAAGCTTTTACAATTACAGGTGGTGCAGATTCCGGTGAATTTAATATAAACCCATCTTCCGGAGCATTAACTTTTATATCTGCACCTGATTTTGATATTCCTGGTGATGCAAATTCAGATAATGATTATATCGTTCAGGTTACAGTAACAGATAGCAAAGGGCTAACAGATGTTATTACCATAACCATAACTGTTAATGATGTAAACGAAGCTCCATCAAGTTCTGATAACGAAGTAACCACAGATGAAGATGTTGATTATGATTTTGCAACTTCAGATTTTGTTTTTTCTGATCCTGATGCAGGAGACGAATTGGCAGGTATTTTAGTTAAATCGTTACCTGCTAGTGGACAATTATATGTTGATACTGATGGTGATGGAGAAATTGATGCCGGAGAAGAAGTTAATGATGAGGATGTTATCCCAAAAACTGATCTTGACAATAACAGGTTTAAGTTTAAGCCGGTAACTAATGAAAACGGTAATGATTATACAACATTCAATTTTAAAGTTAACGATGGTAGTCTTGATGCTTCTTCAGAAAATACAATTACAATTGATGTTGACCCGGTTAATGATGAACCTACAGCTTCAAATGAATCTGTAACAACAGACGAGGATACAGAACATACTTTTGCTTCTTCTGAATTTGATAATAATTATAATGATATTGATGGAGATGTTTTTGCAGGCATTAAAATTACCGGCCTACCAGCTAATGGAAGGTTATATTATAATAGTATTGAATTAACTTTAGTTGACCTGGATTTTGTGATTGCATTGGCTGATATTTCCAACTTGTCTTACATTCCTGCAGAAGATGAATATGGTAACTCATATACAAATTTTAATTTCAAGGTATTTGATGGCACAGATTATAGTATTGATTATTCAATGACAATTAATGTTACCGATGTAAATGATGCGCCAGTGGCAAATGATGATTCGGATTCTGTTAATGAAGGAGAGTCAGTTACTATAGATTTAGATGATAATGATACAGATATTGATGGAACACTTGATATTACGAATATTGTATTAGGAACAGCAACCAATGGTTCGTTGGTTAACAATGGTGATGGAACCGTAACATATACTCACAACGGGTCAGAAACAACCTTAGATAGTTTAACATATACCATTAATGATGATGATGGAGCGACATCAAATTCTGCAACCGTATACATAACGATAAACCCTCAAAATGATGCACCTGTTGCGAATGACGACACAGGAACCGTTGACGAAGGTTCTTCAATTACTATTGATTTGGATGATAATGATACCGATGTAGATGGAACACTTGATGTTACGAGTATTGTATTAGGAACAGCAACCAATGGTTCATTGGTTAACAATGGTGATGGAACATTAACGTATACTCACAACGGGTCGGAAACAACCTCAGATAGTTTTACTTATACCATTAACGATGATGATGGAGCGACATCAAATTCTGCGACCGTATCCATAACAATAACTCCTCAAAATGATGCACCTGTTGCGAATGACGACACAGGAACCGTTGACGAAGGTTCTTCAATTACCATTGATTTGGATGATAATGATACCGATGTAGATGGAACACTTGATGTTACGAGTATTGTATTAGGAACAGCAACCAATGGTTCATTGGTTAATAATGGTGACGGAACCGTAACATATACTCACAACGGGTCGGAAACAATATCGGATAGTTTTACATATACAATTGATGATAATGATGGTGTTACGTCAAACAGTGCCACGGTGAATATAACAGTTACACCGGTTAATGATATGCCCGTAGCAAATAACGATTCGGAATCGGTTGATGAAGAGGGAACATTAAATGGTGATGTTTCAACAAATGATGTAGGATTGGATGAAGGCCCAATTACGTTTACCGTACAAACTGATGTTACAAATGGATCATTAACGTTTAATAATGACGGAACGTATACCTATGAGCCTAATACAGGATTCAATGGAATAGAAACATTTACGTACCGGGTTTGTGATGTTGATGGCGATTGTTCGACAGGGACAGTAACAATTACAGTTAATCCGATAAATGATACGCCTGGAGCAAATGATGATAGCGAATCTGTTAATCAGGATGGAACATTAAATGGTGATGTTTCAACCAATGATACAGGTTTGGAAGATGAACCAATAACTTTCAGTGTAATTACAGATGTTATTAATGGTACTTTAACATTAAATAATAATGGAACTTATACTTACATTCCAAATTCCGGATTTAACGGATCTGATTCATTTGTTTATGAAGTTTGTGATACGGATGGAGAGTGTGATCAGGCTACGGTTAGTATAAATATTGATAATGTTGATGATATACCGGATGCAATAGATGATTCAGAAAATGTTGATGAAGATTCCAATGTTACCATTGATGTATTAACAAATGATACCGGATTAGAGGATGGAGGAATTACTGTAAGCGTTGTTTCAAATCCGGCAAATGGAGCAGTTGTAATTAATGGGGATAATTCAATTACATATACACCGAACGGAGGCTTTAATGGTAATGATACATTTACTTATGAAGTTTGTGATACGGATGGAGATTGCGATCAGGCAACAGTAACCATTACAGTTAATCCGGTTGATGATACTCCAAATGCAAATGATGACTCGGAATCTACGGATGAAGATGGAATTTTAAATTCTGATGTTTCAACAAACGATACAGGGTTGGAAGATACTCCTGTCAATTACTCTGTTTTAACAGATGTATCAAACGGAACATTGACTTTAAATTCTGACGGTACATTCACATATGAACCAAACGATGGATTCAATGGAACCGATTCATTTGTTTATGAAGTTTGTGACGAAGATGGAGATTGTTCGACAGCAACAGTAACAATAACTGTAAATTCGGTAAATGATGTACCGGTTGCAAATGATGATTCAGAAACAATCAATCAGGATAGCACATTAGATAGTAATGTATCAGCCAACGATTCCGGATTAGAAGATACTCCTGTTACTTTCTCGGTTCAAACAGATGTATCAAATGGAACACTGGTTCTAAATACAGATGGTAGTTATACTTATACTCCGGATGTTGGTTTTTATGGAACTGATTCTTTTATTTACCAGGTTTGTGATGCAGACGGTGATTGTTCAACAGCAACTGTCTCTATTACAGTAGTCCAGGATGTAAATCAAAAGCCGGTTGCAAATGATGATGAGGATTCGGTATTATCAGGAGAAACATTGAACGGTATTAATCTATTAGATAATGACAGCGATCCTGACGGCGATAATTTGGAAATAAATACTTCTCCAATTGATATCCCACTACGCGGAATGCTAACAATTCATACGGACGGAACATTTACATATCTTGCCGATGTAGGATATAATGGAACGGACATTTTCACCTATGAAGTTTGCGATGACGGGTCTCCTGTTATGTGCGATACTGCTTCTGTAACCATTACAGTTACAAGAAATGAAGATGATCATGAGGTATTAGATGGTTTCTCACCAAATGGTGACGGAACAAACGACGAATTCGTAATATCATGGATAGATCAGTACGAAAAGGTAAGTATTCAGATATTCAATCGTTGGGGTAATGTAGTATTTAGTGAAGATACATATTTAAACAACTGGGATGGAAAAGCAAACACAGGAATGAGTATTGGTAACGAACTTCCTGTTGGTACATACTACTACATTATTCACATTCACGATACAGGTGAAAAGATGAATGGATATATTTATTTGAACCGGTAAAATATTAAAATGATGAAGATGCTATCAAAAATGAAATATAAAAAGCACTGGCTGTTAATCAGCTTGTTAGTTTTTATTGGATTGAAACAATCAAACGCACAACAGGAACCTTTATACACTCAATATATGTTTAATACTGTTTCGGTAAATCCGGCATATGCAGGTACTCGAAATGCCATGAACGTGTTATTATTGTCACGTATTCAATGGGTAGGTATTGAAGGAGCCCCGAGGTCGTACAATTTTACAATGCACACACCATTAAATAATTATAAGATGGGAGTAGGTTTTTCCGTTTTGGCAGATAACCATGGGCCTGTAAATAATTACTATTTAAATTTTAACTATGCTTACCGTGTAAATATTACCGATAAAATGATCCTTTCGATGGGATTAAAAGGTGGTATTTATAATTACTATGTTGGTTTAAATACTTTAGATGTAGGAGAAACAGATGATGCGTTTACGGGGGAATTAGAGAAAAAGTATCAACCAAATGCAGGCTTGGGTTTTTATTTGTATAGTGACCGGTTTTATGCGGGTGTTGCAGTGCCCAAAATGTTCCAAACTGACTTGGGAGAAAGTACAGCAGCAACTACGAATATTGGAGAATTAAAACGCCACTATTTTTTAATGGCTGGCTATATTATGGATGTGAATAGTGATATAAAATTTAAACCTTCGTTTATTTATAAAATGGTAGAAGGAGCTCCTCCATCAACAGATTTAACAGCACAATTTCTTTATAAAGAAGTTTACTGGCTGGGAGCAACATATCGTATTGGTGATGCCATCGCTTTTTTAGCGAATGTTCAAGTAAACAATCAACTCATGGTTGGATATTCATACGATTTTTCGGTATCAAATTTAAGTACGTTTAACAATGGTAGCCACGAGATAATTATAAGCTACGATTTTGACGGTTTCTTAAAAAACAAAGTAAAATCACCAAGATACTTTTAAAACTAAACCGGTAAAAACAACAAAAGCAATGATTAAAATAAGACCTATCATATTATTAGTAATTGTAAACCTGATTTTTTTGGTAAGTGAATTACAAGCAAAGGTTTATAAAAACGCATTGGATAGCTTGGTTACAGTATATCAAATAAATCAGGCACAAAAAGCATTTGATAACCTGGCATATGCTAAATCTGTTAGGAAATTTGAACCTCTTTATGAAAAGGGTTATTTACCTGATTCAGTGAAAGGTACTTTAGGTAGGGCATATTTAAATGTTAGCAAGACAGAAGAAGCGGAAAATGTTTTTGCTTCTATAAACAACCTATGGGGAGATGATCTGTTTTTTTATGCTCAAGCACTTAAATACAATGGGAAATATGCGGAAGCTGACAGAATGATGGCTCGTTACCTGGAAAGTAACAAAGAAGATTCTCGCGCAGTTAAACAGAACAATGCATTGCCAAAAATTGAAAAGATTTTATCCGAAGAAAGATATGAAATAAAGGAAGTAGATTTTAATTCCGAACAATCAGATTTTGGAGCATTTATTATCAATAATGATTTGGTTTTTGCTTCGGCCAGAGAAATAGATTATATAATTCGTAGGAAATATGCCTGGAAAGAAACTCCATACCTTAATTTATTCAAGGTAAAACTGAAAGATGATGGTTATTCTAAAGTGGATATTTATTCAACTGATTTAAAATCTATTTATCATGATGGGCCAATTCATTACAATGCAGATGCTAATGAATTATTCCTAACTCGTAATAATGTAAATGGTATTTTACCTAAACATGAGGAAGATGGTATTAATCATTTAAAATTGATGATATCATATAAGAAAGAAGATGGTTCTTGGGGAAAACCAGAAGATTTACCATTCAATAGTGATAAATTCTCAACCGGGCATGCTTGTATTTCAAAGGATGGAAAAATACTTTATTTTGCTTCAGACCGCCCGGGAGGAAAAGGAGGATCAGATATTTGGTATGTTAAGAGATTGGTTGAAGGTTGGTCAGAGCCAATGAATATGGGCAGTGAAATTAACACCGAAGGTGATGAAATGTTTCCTTTTTTTGATTTAGAGGATAGATTGTACTTTTCATCAGATGGACATCTTGGTTTAGGAGGATTAGATTTATTTATTGCCATAAAAAGTAATGGAAGTTACAAAGTAAAAAACATGGGTTATCCTATTAATAGCCAAAAAGATGATTTCAGCCTTTATTTATCATCCGATGGTATAAATGGATATTTTGCATCAAATCGTGAAGGAGGAAAAGGAGATGATGACATATATAGATTTAAGATTTTAAAAGGAGTTAACTTTAAGAAACAGATAACTTCTAAGTTGATAAATAAATATACAGGCAATATCCTAAAAAATAAACCAGTAAGAATTCTCGATAAAAAAGGAAATCTGCTGGCAGAATTAGTTACTAATCAAAATGGTTTGATATCAACAGAAGTTGAGGAAAATGTAAATGAAATATCTTTTTCGGTTAATGATGAAGAATATTTTCCTTACGAAGAATCGGTAGAATTGAAATCAAATACCACTGAACATGAAATTGCACTAACACCAAGGCCGTTTTATGGTATCTATGGTAATGTGTTTTTATTACCGGATATGACTCCAATCCCGGAGGTGACTTTAAGTATTGAACCAAATGGAGGTGAAAAAACAGAAATAACTTCGGATCAGGAAGGTAATTTTAAAGTGAAATTAGAGCCTAATACCAATTATGACTTAGTATTTAAAAAACAATTATTCTTTACCAAACGTGTTTCTTATTCAACGGTGGGTCGTGATACAGGTTATGTAAACCTGAATGAATTTATGGAACTCGAAATGGAAGAAGCTGAAGTTGGTAAAAGTATCGAAATCCAAATTTTATATGATTTAGGTAAATGGGATATCCGCACAGATGCAGCAAAAGAATTAGATGATATGATTCAATTTTTGTATGATAATCCAACCATAAAAATAGAACTAGGATCACATACCGATGCAAGAGGTTCAGCTAGCTCTAATCAAGTTCTTTCTCAAAGGCGTGCAGAATCAGCTGTTAAGTACATGGTTGAAAGAGGTATTAATGCTGATAGAATTATAGCTAAAGGTTATGGTGAGACCAGGTTGAAAAATCGTTGTGCGGATGGTGTACGTTGTTCAGAAGAAGAACATCAGGCTAATCGTCGGTCGGAGGTAACTATTGTTGCGAGATAGACATATTTAATCTTGATAATTGAGCCTTCTGTTTTGGAAGGCTTTTTTATTGACTATTGATGAACAAATGAATCTGGAACTTGTCTAATTATTAAGTAAAATAAATAGACAAAATGAATCAATTAATTATTATAGCCCACCCTAAAAAGGATAGTTTTAGTCATAAAATAAAGATTTCCCTGGAGAAGGAGTTTATAAATCAAAGATACTCGTTTAAAATTCGTGATTTATATGAAATCGGTTTTAAGCCGGTTCTTACAGAGGAAGAATTAAAACTAAACAAGGAAGGAAAGAATTTTCCTGATATAGTTGTTGAACAAAGTTATATTGAATGGGCAGATGAGTTAACTTTTATATACCCTCTTTGGTGGAATGCTTTTCCTGCAATCCTAAAAGGCTATATTGACCGTGTATTTACTAATGGATTCGCCTTTAAAATTAATGGAAATGGACCTGAAGGATTGTTGAAGAATAAAAAGGTGCGATTAATAACCACTGCTGGAATGAAAGAAAAAACATTAACTGAATCCAGGATTTTTGAGGGCTTAAAAATAACACAAGAACATGGGGTATTTGAATTTTGTGGTATGGATGTGTTGGATCATTTATATGTTACCGAAGTAACTTCAATTAATAAGGAACAGAAAGAAATTGAATTGAATAATCTACTCACGAAAATTTTTTCAAACAAAAAGGAAAAAGTTTAAAAACCAAAGTTTGCACCGAAAGAAATAGTGTTTTGTTTCCCGTGGAACACAGGTGCCGTATATTTACCCATATCCCCCGAAATATTACTATTTAGGTAATTTAAAAAAATATAACCGTCATTAATAATTTGGTAACTGGCACGAAAGGCAAAAGTCTTATTTTCCCATTCAACAGAATCCATAAATGGATTTCCTAAACGTGAACCCCCTAAGTCATCATAATCTTTTCCTTTTTGGGCATGCAAATATGAAAGCTTTAAAGAAAGAGTTCTAAAAGGTTTAAACAAAACAGCTACGTAAATCTCTTGTGAGTTATCCATCAAATAATGTCCTAAATTATAACCATTACTTTCAAAGGTAGTTGTAGGAATATTATGTTTATAAGTTAAAGGCATTGATTTAGTATATTCAGCTGTTATGGAGGTATTGGGAATTAAATCTGAAATTCGTACACTAGTCTTTATACTCCAGAAATTCCAAACGGTATCTTCAAAGAATCGACTGGTTGAAAGTTCATCGATAAATAAAGTAGTCGATAAATGTACCTTTTTAATATTTCGTGAACTGATATCAAAAAACATTTGTGAATTTTGTCCAACATTTCTTCCAGAATTATCCGTTGCATTATATGTATGGTCAACTGATTTATAGAACATTACGGGAATTAAATATTGTAGTTGTGGTCCATCAGCACTGTATATAATGGAATTGCCTGCAGAAATATAAAAGTTTTTAAAGGGCTTAAAAGTAAAAAGGTTTGCTGCCAAGTATTTGTCGAACATTTGATCTCGTTGATCAGTTCCATAAGCATTGGTAAATACCATTGTTGAGGCACTATCTATAACCTCAGAAACTAACCAACCGTGCACCCAATTAAACTCGAACCAATGAACCGGCTTAAGATTAAGTTTAATATGCGCAAAAGAGGGTGTTCTACCGGAAAATATATTGGCTCCATTGTAATTGTTTCCCCATTCAAAATGATCTTTAATAACACCAAAACTTCCCCAATTCCAAGAATAAGTTAGCCCTCCGCGCATTTCACTAAAATCCCCACCACCATCATTATTTTTATAATTGGCACCTACACGTTGTGTGAGGTAATCTTCTCTAACTAAAATTTCACTTTCGTGATTGTCGCGCAAGCTAGCATAAAATCCCCAGTGATCACCAACATAGGAGTAAGCTTCAGCTCCGTTCCAACGATGATAAAAACTTCCACTATCATTCATAAAATACTGTGCACCTAAAATGACATTCACAGAAAAAGTAAATAAGGAATCTTTAAAATATAGAACATCAAATCGTTTATCAAATGTTTTGTTTTTTCTTGTATAAACTGGTTGAAGTTCTTTATTAAAGTCTTTTAAATAAAAAATTAATTCTTCTTGTTGGCGTTTGTTCAAAACGTATTCACTTTCTTGTATCTCTAACAATTTGTTTGCTATAAATACTCTGGAATATGGTTTTAATGAGGTATTAAGCTCAATAACACGGAGGTTGGCAAACTCATCCAAAAATTCATAAACCGAATGGTTTGAGGTATGATAATAAACCTCTTGAGCACTAATAATGCTATAACTAATAATAAAAGTAAGAATAAAACAATATTTTTTCATTATAATATCTGTTAACTACTCCGGGCCTTTTTGAATATAATATTCCAAATAGCCTTCCAAAAATATCTCCAGTCAGTTAGGAATGGACGTTTTAGATAAGAATCCAAGTATTTCATTTCTGAAGCTTGAATCTCATCTAATGTTTTTGGTAAATCAACATAAAAGGGAGGAATAAGTCCTGGTTTAGTTTTGGTTCTTTTTTCTTGCAATTCTTTACTGTACAAACTAAAATAATGCTTACTTAGTGGACGAACTCCCACAATTTTTAAATCGCCTCGCAGCAAATTTATTAACATTGGTAATTCATCGATCCAAAATTTTCTAAAAATTTTACCTGCAGTTGTAATTCTAAAATCATCTTTAAATTTTCCTCCTTCCTGCAATTTAGACTTATCGTAAATATACTCTTGTAAATATTCTGCATAGGGATGCATCGTTCGCAATTTGTAAACGTTAATAATTTTCCCATTTTTACCAACACGGTGCAGTTTTACAAATGGCCCGTAAGTAGGCTCCATATCATAAAATGGTTCACGAGTTTTTCTAGCTATATAATATAACCAACCACGTATTTCTCGTTTGGTCACAACTCTAAAACCACAAGAATACAAACGCCCGAAGGTTTCAGCTTTAGATATTACGCGATTTTCTCCTCGGGTAAGAAAAAAATATAAACGTTTTGTCAAATTAAATTTTGGGAGTACTCTTTTTATAATATAATCGAAAAAATAATATATTCGATTCAAAACCAAAGGGTATTTTTTTAATATTCTTTTTTTGCGTTGATCTTTAGTTTCTACACACCCAATAAAAAAGCCCCCATCAACCAGTTTCCTGTTTACAGACTCAAAGAATTTATTGATAAATCGAATGTCATTTATCCTCTTAAGATTAACAATTTTAAGATAAAATTTTTCCGGTAACTTATCTACATTAAATCGAGTTGTTGTTGAAAGTAGTGAGTAGTTTGGAATATTAAGATCAATATTTTCGGATAAAAAGTTGAAAACATCGATATTTGATTCTTCAATAATTGTTTCTTTAATATTCTCAGGAACGGGATCGAGAGTATATTCAATTGGATAAATCTCCGTTTCGGGTATAACATTTAAATGTCCAACAATTTTTTGATACTTTTCAAATACTGCTGATGTATCTGTACTCTTTTTTGCTTGTTTAACAAAATACTCGTTAATTGCGAAAATTATTTCAAATAAGGTGGTAAATCCAATTGTACCAAAAACCACCAGACGGGAATATTCAAGAGTACGCAGCATATACATCAGAATAGCAATGATACCAGCAATTAATAGATTAACTAAAACCTGATATAAAACAGAATTGGAAAGGCTTGTTCTTTTTGGTGCTGTATATTTTTGAGATATTATTGAAATAAATAACCAGATTGAGATAAAAACAATAAATCCGATTGCATACTTAGTAAAGTATGGTTCGGCCTCACCAGGTTTAATCCATAAAATTAATGAAAAAGCTGCCAGGATGGCGAGTATATCAAATAAAAGGTGAATAAACAGAGAGCGTTTTGTCATTGAATTATTAAATTAATAAAATTATTTATTTCAAACAAGTATGACATTAATAGCTCAGTAAAGTTAGGTTTTTCAGAGAAGAAGGAAAAAAATAATAACGTTAAATATAAACAGAAAGGATAACTGAAAAAGCATTAAATGTTGAAGTAATATTAATTTCTTAGTTTGTTTAAGAAGTACTTTACCATATTTTTTGTATTCTGCCAAATTAGTTCTTGTATCCAAGGTAATGGCTTATCGGTCCAACGTTGAGGATGAAAGGTAAACATTATTTGATTAGGTAATTTTCCTTTTTCAGCTGCGGAAATAATATCGTGGGTTTTCTTAAAACCATGAAAGTATCCTGTGTTTTCACCTCTTTTTATGACAGGGGATGACAGCACGTTTGATTTATATACTTTGTCTCTTATACTTACCTTTTCACCATTCCACTTACGACCAGTGTCTGTTAAGTATAGTACCCTCGAAAAATTAATATCGAAGTAAGGTTCTCCAATAATTCCAAAATCTTTATAATTATAATATTTCCATAAAAGTTTGTTATCATATTTTGAAAGCGGACTACCATGCATACAGATAGTATTAACCGGGAAGAACTTTCTCAGTTCTTGGAGGTGTTTATCAAATAGTTTTATCGCATGGTTTATAATGTCCCTTTCAGTTAATTTTGAACTTTTGTTCACAAGGTCAACATCCTCATAATGATAACCAATTTCATGGCCTAATTTTACTATTTTTTCAATAATCTTAGGGTTAAAACTTTCTGAAACGATTCTGAAATAATAACTTCCCTTTATTCCTAACTCATGTTGTATTTGCGCAAAACGAAAAGAATTTTCAGGGAGTTTATCTACATCGTGACGCAATATTATTGTTTTTTTAGCAGGGCATTTAAGGAATTCTTGAAAAGTTTGGAAAGAATAGTTTTGATTTCTAAGTTTTAATATTAGAGTTTTATATGTTTTAAGGGTAAAGTCCATTTATTTAGTACAAAAATAAATTATCCCATTCTCACTTAAGCCATATTTCCTTTTTTCTTTTGAACCCTGTACAATTCATGCATGGCCTTCCAATCATCAGTGATATGTTCTAATACATGGCTTGATAAAATTATATCATAACTTTCATCCTGAAAAGGAATATTTGTCATGTCAATTTTTTCATTGCTCTAGCTGATTTCAAATCTGCACTTAGATAGTTTGAAATTTTCAATTTTCTAAATTTCTTATAGAAACAATGTTCGGGAGCAAAATATAGAACATTAAATTTTTGGTTCGTGAAATTTGTTTCATTACGTTAGAAATAAGAAAAACAGCCTATGCCTAACCCCTGCTCCACAACGAGGGCAATCTCCTGTGTCAGATTTATAAAACGATTTAAAATTATTATCGCAAACGGGGCAGGTTACATTTGAACCGTAATATCTTAAGGACCTTACAAAATAAATAAGGTTGATTATTATATCTCTTGCAAGTCCAGGTGTTATATAACTTTATTTTATACTAAACTTTAGAATTCATAATTATTTAAAATTGTATTGATAATCAGGTTTTTTTTTCATTACCTGATAACTTTTTGGCCAACTCTGAATAAACCAAACAAGAAAACTTGAAACGTCTATTTTTTTACTTAATAACTCCTTCTGTTTATTTTTCCACACTTGATTATTTTCATTTTTAATTATTTGAATAGCTTTTTCAATTGCTCTTTTTTGATCATCTTCTGATTCCGAAAAATTGTGGACAATTCCATATAGATCTTCCATTTCTTTTGTATAATAACGCCCTGTATTATCTAGATAAATTCCCGGAATGCCTAATACTGCACCTTCCGCTACCATAGTGGCACTTTCTCCTACTACTAAAGAAGAAAAAGCAATAGCGTGGTGCATAGTTTCCGGAGATAAAGGATAGCGGTACTTTTCTAATTCGTTGGGAAGTTCTTTTTCAGAAGAAATAAATACTTTAAGGTAGTTGGAAAGTTTTTTTACCAACAGGGTTTTGTTTTCCAAAGATATTCCTTGATGATTCATATCGTGACTGGCCTGCCAGCTAACAAAGCGGACAATACAATATTTTTCTTCTGATTTTAAACCTAAATCCTTTATAATTGATTGACAGGGCTTAAATTGATTGGGGTGTAAATAAGCTAATTCATGATATCCACTATATTTGATGTTGTTTTTCCCCATATAAGGGTGAGCATAGTTTGCAGTTAAAATTGCTTTAGTAAAAGGTTTATATAATCTAACTTGTTCAAAATTAAAAGTATCTTCTAACGAGATATGTGGTTTTCTTAAAAGAAAAGCTGCATGAGCAGCATACATCGAACCATGACTTAGAAATATATCTGCCTTGAATTTTAAACCAACAATAAACTCTTTAAACCCAAATTCAAATATTCCCCAAATTTTTCCAATAATTGAATTATATTTTTTCCCAAAAGATTTATATGGTAAATTGTAATGGTTTAATAAATTTATCTCAAACTCTTTATTTCGACAAGTAAAAAGAACTTCATTCCCTTTTTTTTGCATTTCTAATGCAAAATATTTAAATAAATGTACATGGGCTGGATGCCCACTATCGATAAGAATTTTCATGTAAAAATTTTTATAATTTTAACGGCAAGTTTTCCTAAACCAAATAAAAATGGTTTTGAAATATAAAGAAATCTACCATACTCAACTTGTTCACCACCAAATTTAGATTTAAACTCCCTTACTCCATAATCTTCGTTAGGCTTACCGGCACCCATAAAATCAAATAAAGCAATGTTGTTTTTATTGGCGTAGCCCATAGCTGCCCAAGTTGCTAGTACACTAGGATAAATTCCCTTGTACTTTCCATCTTCGCCACATATAAACCATTCGTAAATAATTCTGTTTTGAAATATAGGACACATAATACCTCCTAATATTTTTTTGTTATATTTTACTAAGAGATATTTTCCCAAGTTTTGTTTGAAAAACTCTATAAAAAATGATTTTGGAAAAAGAGGTGTTTTTACTTTCTCTTGATAAAGTCGTTTTAAAATGCTATAGAATTCTAAAACATCTTTTTCAGATTGTGCTTCAATGATTTCTGCTCTAGCGTTAAAACTTTTTTTGATTTGACGTAATTTACTTTTACTAATTTTCTTTGTTATCTCTTGATCACTAGTGCAATCTACATGGAAATTCAAATGGGCATGATACTGAAAGCCGGCTGAAAAAAAAATCGATTTATAGATCGAATAATTATTAAAGTTTCTGATTTCTATATAAATAGCTTTTCTTTTTAAATACCTAATAAGCGAACTTAATAACAAATTAAGCTCTTCATTTGTAATGTTTTTATTTAATACAGGTCCTGAATAAATTATAGCGCGACGACTTAAAAAAGATTTTAATATTCCTTTTTCTTTTTGGATGATACCAGAAACTAATGCTCTTATATTATTTGAATCTTTAATAGCTATTATAAAGGGATCGAACCCACATTGTTTAAAGAAATGAAAAACTTCTTGCGTATGGAAAAAGTTAGCAAAATTCGAATCGTTCAACGTTTCCCATTGATCAATAGAAATATCCTTAATATCAGTAATTACTTGAAGATTGTTCAACATTAAATTACTTCTTTGTATAAATTATATATAGTATTTGCAATAGAATTAGAATCTATTTTTAAATCATTTATTCGTAATCTACCATTCGTTTGTTGGTTATTTATTGAAAACTTAATAGCACAATCTAATTTCTTAGAAAAGTCAATGGTGTTGGATTCAGATATATAACAGCCTTTGAGGCCTTTAAGCAATAATTCTACATCACCAACATTTGTGCTAACTATAGGTCGGTTGCAGGCAAGAGCTTCTTTAATGACATTTGGAGACCCTTCCCATAAACTTGATAACACGACAACATCCGAGGCATTCATATATAAGGGAGCATCCTCATGAGGAATGCCATTTAAACAGTGAATTTGAATTGAATATTTATTTTTTAGAGTATCTATGGAAGAACTTACTAAATCAAAGTTTTTTTCAAATCTACTCGAATTGGCTCCAAATAAAATATGAATATCTTCAAATGACCAATTAAGTTTTTCACGGGCTGTAAGTTTATCAATTGGTTTAAAATTCTTGATATTTACACCATTTGGAATAATTTTTGCATTTTTAAACCCTATTTTTTCTTTCATATTAATTGTTTTAACAATAGTTGTTTTCCAAAAAAAAATTATGAAAAACCGGACTATACATAAACCAATTTTTGATTGATAAATATCACTTCCCATCAAAGATGCTATAACAGGAATCTTTTTACTAGCAATGAAAGATACAATAGCAGAAAACGAATAGTGCGCATGGATAATATCAAATTTATTTTTTCGAAGATACTTCTTTAATTTAAAAATATTTTTAAGATATCCTTTAATACCTTTTTCTAAAATTCCAAAATGAGTAATTGACACATTAAGATTAGTAAGAGAATTGGCTTGATTTATAATGATTGGATTTAATAAGCCCTTATTATTACAACTGCTAACAAATAATATTCTCATTTCCTTAAAAATAGATCAATAGCATTTTCTAATCTCAAATTATAGGATAGATTTATATTAAACATACCTTCTTCAAAAATCCATGTATTATCTTGGTATAAGAACCTGCCAGGGACACCTTTTTTTTCGCATATATAAGCTTGCACATGGCCGAAAATTGTTTGCATTTCGTTAATTAAATAACCACCTTGCCCATCTTCAAAAAGGTCTATTGCCATAGAGTTAAAACCATATTTTTCGCAAATGTTTTTTACAAAGTTTAATAATTTTTCAGGAGGCTCAATATAATCAATTCCTTTTGTACCGCTTGCTTTATCTCCTTGTTTAACCTTTTGATGTCCAAAATAAGAATTACCTATTTTAACGACTCTCCATTCAAACTCATGTTTAACATATTCCTGAAGAATAATGAAACCTTTTTGGGTTTCATTATAAAGAGTTTTATACTTATTAAATAGCCTGATAATTTTAGATGGATTTTTTATTATACTTATAATACGTGATTTATAAGACCCCATTTTTAAATTTGGCCCATAGTTTTGTCTTAAGCCATTAGTCCCAAAAGCCGCATCAATATATTTTTTAGCTTCACTTAATGATTTTATAATCTTGACCCCTTTACCAGAAGCTCCTATGTTAAATTTACCTACTATTGGGAATATGTGATTATTAATAAAACCGTATGATTCTTTTTTATCATAAAAAATATGTGTTTTGGGATGGGGTAATTTGTTTGCCATCAACCAAAAGGATAAGTATCTTTTATTTTCATGTATGGAAACCTCATCAAAATTGGGATAAACATATAATTTCATTATTTTATCCAATATATACAACCGCTCATCATAAAGTTTTTTGAATTTACTTTGTATGGAAGATGGGGTGGCAAGAAATAAGTCAAAATTATTATTCGTTATTTGTTCGATCCAACTATCTTTAATGAGATTAATAATACTGTAATTGAGCCCTTTAGTTTTGCATGCTTCTACCCACATTAAGTGACCACTGTCGGTTTCATTTTTTAGAATAGCAACATGATATTTATCCATATCTAAATTTTTTATAATTAAGGTCTATATTAATAAGATTTGTGAAACGATGCCAATATGATTCTGTGTTTAAATGATTTTTGTGATTTAAATCAAAAGTGTAACTTTTCTCGTTAAGCAGGGGTTTAATTTCTTTTGAAAGATTAGAAACCATATTTTTAACAAATTCTAATGTCCAATCTCTATAAGTAAAACTTTGCGGATATTTTTTTCTTTTAAGATATATTCGATTAAACCGTTTTGCTATGTAAACTAATCTGTTTCCTAAGTATTCATTAGCAGTGTAATAACCATTTTTGGCATAAGGTATATTAGATAAATCAAGCGCAAGAATATTGGTAATGTTAATATGTAAATCGGATTGATTAATTCTGGAAAGAGGATTCTGCGAAGAGTTATTTTTAAACAGCATACTATGCTCAGTTGAGAAAACGATTTCTAGAAAATCGATATCCATATATGGGTTTACGGTATATTTTATTTTACTACCAAAGATATTAGTATCTTGTGTATCATGCACTGAACCTACTATATTATACACAAATAAGAATTCACGAATTAGTTTTTCGTTATTAATTCTGAACTCAAAATGGTTTATTTTGTCCATAATTTCTTGAATATCATTACTTGAGGACGTAATAAAATTTTTATCCAGAATTGATTGTATAATTGAATCTAAAGGTTCTTTTGAATATTCTATATGCCGAATAATTTCTGCTGTAATATAATCGTCATAAACAATTCCTTTTAAATAATCTCCTCCCATAAAACCGCCCAAGATCATTTCGGTTTCAGGGTTATTTTTAACTTCTTGTTCAATAGCATTTAATCGATGTGCCCTATGTATATTAATTAAAGAGTTTCCAAAATCTACTATTTTGTTAGAATATTCCATAAACCAATCTTTAGTTGGATTTGAAACAAAATAATTATTATAGTTTAAATAACTCTTTTCAGCTAGTGTTTTTGCAATAACACTATCATGCGATAGAGGATTGCCAAAAGAAAATGTGTTTGTATTAATGTTTAAATTTAATAATGAAGCAAGGATCATTCTACTATCATTACCTCCCGTTAGTGTTAATGTTATTTTTTTAGGCTTTAGATAGTTTATGTATTGTTGTATAATTTCATTCCATAATTGGCTTAATTCATTATAAGAATAGTTTTTTAATTCTTGTTTTGTTAATTCTAATGGAGACCAGTATTGTCTTTCCTCAATTGAGTTAATGAAACTTATAAAACAAGCTGGTTTGCTATAGTTTACATATTGAAATAACGTGTTGCTATCAATAAAATGTTCCATTAGAAAAAATAAACGTGTATTATTATAATCAACATAAAGAGGAGTTAATCTGGAAATATTTTCTAACAGGTTAGTTAGAATAAAAGAGTTATCTTTTTCGTATTTGAAGAATTTCTTTATACTTTGCCTATCATTATAAATTTGAAAGGTATTGTTTTTAATAATTATGATATTGAATACACCTTTGATATATCTTATAAATTTGTCTCCATATATAGAATAGAGTTCTATTAAGAGGTTATATTGTTTATAATGTTTGTATTGAAAATAGATATTTTTCCTTGGTAATATATATCCATCAATAATAAACTGAATATTGTTAGTTGTATCAGTTTGAATTTGATAATCAGAATAAAATTGATAATTTTTTGATACGTGAGAATATTTAAATTTAGAAAGGTAAGCGCTTTCCAGATTAGTTATTATCCAATTTAAATTTTCCATTGAATTATACAGATTTATATAGTTCTAAATAATTCTGTGCCATTTTATTAAGAGAAAAAAAATCTTTTAATTTATGTAATCCCTTGTTTCCCATATTTTCTTGTAATTTTGGATTATCAATTAGTTTTATTAAAGTATTCAAAAATGCATTCTGATTTTGTGAGGGAATTAAATATCCATTTATTTTATCTTCAATTATTTCCGAATTTCCACCAACATTACTGGTTATAACTGGTTTAGAATAAAACATATATTCTAGTATTGAATTAGAAATACCCTCACCGTGGCTTGGTGTGGTATATGATAAAAGAACTCCAATATTCATGGCTAAAATAATCTCCTCAACGTTTAAAACTTTTCCTGTAAAAATTATATTTTTTTCTTCATCTTTAGATATCAAGGATTTCATTTTCTTAAAATTTGGCCCATCGCCTATGCAGATAAACGTAATGTCTTTACGTAATTTAAGTATTTGTTTGGCAACTTGTAAAAATGTATAATAGTCCTTACCGCTTCTAAAATTCGCAACCATCCCGACCACCTTATCTGTTTTAATTTTCAGACTTTTAATTATTTGTGCGGTATTTAATCTTTTTTCTTTATTTATATCAAATCCATTATAAATAACTTTGAATTTTTTATTATTTAATTTCTTCTTTGCCTTTAACCCTGCGTATGAATTTGAGATAACTGCGTTGGACAAGAAGAAACTAATATTATATAAAAAATATTGCCAGGGCAGATTATTTAGAGGAACGCTGCCACGAATGCAACCGTTAATATGTTTTGTCTTTGTGTATTTTGCTGCAATACCTGACATTATTGAAGAAACTAGGTCCCAACTATGTAATATATCCGGTTTTAGTAATTTAATTCTATAAATCAAAAACTTTAAAAACTTTAAAGATTTCTTATAAGAAAGAAAATAATGGATTGTAATATTTAAATTTAATACCTCCGGATATTCAATAGCCTTATTAAATAAAATAACTTCAACAGAATTGTCTACAGCAATAGCTTTCAGAAGCTCTACAAATTGTTTTTCTTTGCCTCCTCTTTTAAGAGTGTCAATTACGTAAAGAATTCGCATCGAAATCTATCTATTTTCAATTTTATTAATAAACGTTTTTGCTAAATTTATAGGGTTATGATGGTTTTTAACATAGCTAATACAATTGGTTTGCATTTCATTATGTGATTTTGAATTTAATTTATCAAGCTCTTTTATTAAATTTCTAAGATTATCTTTAACTATTCCTAAACTATTTTTTTTAATTATATTATCTGGATCAACTTTTGTTGTTGTAAATACTGGTGTGCCAAAACAAAAGGCTTCCAAAAATGTATTTGAAAAACCTTCATAATGGGAAGTATTTAATAAGCAAATAGCATTAGAAAAAAAATCTTCTTTTTGTGAGTTTCCAATAAAACCAACAAATTCAACATTATTACATTCTTTTAATTTTGAAATTGCGGATTGTGTAATATGGTCTATATGGTAGCTATTTACTCCTGCGATTTTAAAATTAAAGGTTGATAAATTTTGAACTAATTCCAATAAGCCATTTAAATTCTTCTGGTGCTGAAATATACCAATCCATGCAATATATTTGCGATAATTAAAAGGATGAAAACTAGTTTCATATAGAAAGCTTAATTTAATAGGATTATATATTTTAAAAATAGATTTGGTTGGAAACTTTTTCTTAAAGTTTAAGAATTGATAATTATTCTGACAAGCAATAAATTTTGCTCTTTTTAACCCGATATTATAACCTAATCGTTCTTTTAAATTCAACCTCTTTTTATATCTATCATCTGAATCAATGTCATTGGCAGATCTAAAAATAAATTTAGATCCAACAATCTGTGATATAATTGCAGCTAGTGCTGTGTTGAAACCAGAACAAGCTTGGTAAATATAACAAGGCTTATATTTTAAAATAGCAGAAAAAAGTAGGGGTATACGGTAAAAAATAAATCTAAATTTAGGAATGCCTTTATTTTCATCATAGATTTTAATAAAAGTAATATTGGGATCATTACAGATAATATTTTCATAGTTATTTTCGAAAACAAGGATTCCAATGTTATAATTATTTTTAACAAATCCTTCAACCCATGAGAATTGTTGCGTTGCTGCTCCTCCTACCACTTTATTTTTTGACGTATATAAGTATTGAAGATGTAAGTCAAAAAATAATATTTTCTTTTTTTTGGATGATTCGTTCATAAAAAACTAAATATGCAATAACGGAAAGTTGAACTGATAAATATAAATTGTAAAACATTAATGGCATGAATCCTGCGATTAATAATAAAAGTGGAGTTTGTTTTTTAAAAGTTTGAAAATTTGTTACAAAGAGTTTTTTAAGAAAACTTAAATAAAGAATAAAGAAAAATATACCATGCGATGCTAATATTTGTGTATATGAAAAATTACTTTCAGTTATTCCTTCCAAGAGCCCTCTAGCGGCATAATAATACCCTACACCAACCCAAGGATTATTTATAAAGTTATTCCAGGTTGCTATTATTTGAAGACCTCGACCTTGATATAAGGATGTTTCTTCATATCTTTCATAGATATGAAATTTTGAAAAATAACTTTCAAGGTTAATATTCAGGGTAAAAAATAACGCAATGAAAAAGCCAATAAATATTAGTTTATAAAATGTTTTAGGTTTTTTCCAATTATAAAATAGATATATAAATATTCCAATTAAACTTATTGCAAACGCACCTCTTGTTGAGTGAATAATTATTATAAATAAATAGAGCAATATATTAACCCAAAACCATAAATTACTAATGTGCAAGTTGAAAATTTTAATATTTCTCATTTTCATTATAATTAAAAGAAAAATCCCAAAACTTAACTGAAGAGAGATTCTATTAATATGAAAAGATTTACTCATTATTCTTTCATTTTGTATAGTGCCTGATGACAAGTCTGTAAGTATATTGATATTTATTATACCAAGATAACCTAAAAGAATTACAATAAATATGAATACTGTGCAATAGTATGCTATTTGAATTACCTTCTTATAAAGTTCATAATTCTTGGCTAAATTCACCATTAATAAGAAATACCAATAAATATAAGAAAAACCCAACAAAGCACTATATATTGGTTTTGCATTTAATCTAAATATATTGGATTCCATTATAATATAAAAAAATGCGAAAATTGTATAAATAAATAAATATGGAAGCCTTGTCTTCTTGTTGGAAATAGCAATGACTATCATGGTTGGTATATAAACAAATATCCCCTCGGTGAATCTTAAATCAAAGTTAAAGTATATCTGGGTTAATTTTGAAATATCACTTGGAACACGGAATATCCAGAGAATTATCAATAAAATGGATATAAACCTTAATTGTTCTATTTGTTTTTTATCTATTATCATTGATTTTTTATAACATATTTTTTATAAAAGAGAGTGTAATAAAAAGAAATTATTGGTAAATAAAAAATAGAATAACTAATAATGGCAATATATATGAATTTACTCAAAGTTAACAAACTGTAATAGTTAACTAAAAAGCAGAGGATTAAAAGAGATAGCGTTCCAGATAATCTTACAGCCGACACTAAAACTTGCTTGTTAATAAGTTTTGAATTCAGTATGGCAACTGCATAATTGTCTGCTAATTGCAAGGGCAAAGTAAAGAGAATAATTTGAAAGTAGCTTATCCCGTCATGCCATTTTGGTAAAATCAAGGGTATAAGATATTCGAGAACAAACCAAAATAGAGGTATTGCCGCAAATGAAACTAAAAGTAATAGTCCGGTTTCTTTTAACACAATTTTATGAACCCCAACATATTTTTTTTTTGCCAGGAATTCATAAAGATCTTGTTTTCTGACTTTTATTGCTGATTTAAGTAGTATTACTATATTGCTCACCACCATTGTTCCGAAACCATAAAAACCCAAAGCTACAGAACCAATAAATTTCAATAAAAGAATTCTTTCAGCATAAACCAAAGACCCGTTAGAAAGATTAATAAAAACGAAAGGTAAACTTATTGGTAGTATTTTTTTAAGCTCTTTAATGTTGAATAAAAATTTATATTGAAATTTAACCGTTTTTTTCAAAATTAGAATACTAGATATTGAATCAATTATTCCAGATAAAAGAACAGCATAAATTTTAAGATATGGAACAAATATAATAACAAGTATTGCAGTAATAATGCCTATAATCATAGAACTATAAGCTAAAAGCTTATAATTTTTTTGGATTATTCCTTCCGTTGAAAATATTCCATTTATTTTTGTTAGAAATAAACCGGTTGAGGCAATAAGAACTAAAATCGAAACTTGAGATGATGTAATAAATAGAATACTTATGCAACCAATAATAAGGAGTAAAAGAGATAAAATTATTTCAAATGAATAAATAACATTTCTTAAATAATCAGCTTGTTCATAATCCTCTTTTCCAATAGCATGGCCAATTTCTCTTTGTGCAACAGGCTTTAATCCTAAAGAACCATACTTATTTAATTTTTGAATTAAATCAATGGACTGCAGCAATCCATAATCTGCAGGGCCTAAGTATTTTGCAACAAAATAGCTTCGCACGAGCCTTATTGGATATAATATTAGAGTCGAGCCTGTGGTCAATAAAAAATCTTTAAAACGACGTTTTTTAATGAAAGAGAAATTGAAATTTGGTTTCAAGCTAGTTAATTAATTTTATTAATCTGTTTGCAAATTCGACCATACCGTTTTCAGATAGAATATGTTTATATAGGTTCTGCGCATTTATTGCAATTTGCTCGCGTTGTTCTTTTTCTTTCAAATAAAAATCAATTTTTTGATTTAAGTCGTTTAAATCCCAGTTAAAAGGAACATAAGTATTATTTGCAACAAATAAATTGGGCCAGGTAAGCATGTGTCCCATGGATGGTTTTAATAGAGTCGCACCACAAATTATTATTTCGAAATCACGAAGTGTAATTTCTCCTAAACCAAAAGGGCCAACAGCAACTTTGGATAGAGCTAACTCGTCAAAATATGCCTGTAATGAAACTACTGTGTTGTCTGAATTGAATTTTGATACAATGTGATTAATTGCTTTTCTGTGTGTCACAATAGATGTTCTGGTATGGTTTAAACTTACTCGATTTGATAATGCTATTGTTCTTTCATTTTTTGGATTTACGAAATCCACATTGATTTTTTTAACCCAATCTTTGCCTAAGAAAGGCCTTAGCCTGTTATAATATTTATTGAACTTGTTATTTCGGTATTTTGTATAATTTTCAAAACAAGTATTCCATGAAATATCAATTTTATGTAAAAGGCTTTCTTCCGGTATAAAATAGTCTGTTTCTTGCTCATTTGAATCATATAGTTCCTTAAAATAATCTGTAAAAATCCTTCCAGTGTTAAACTTTTTTAAATAAAGGTTTTTGTCTTTAAATACCTGGTTTTTAAAATATTTTTTAACATAGGGTAATACTTTAAATTGTGTGCTCCATGTACTATCGGAAATATCAAACCAGAAAATTTCAATATTTCTGGATGCAATTCGAGTTAATAAATTGAAAATGAAATCCTCATTATCACTCCAATAGTGTTTTAAAACTTTAGAGTTGATAAATAGTATGTTTGTATCCTCTGAAATATTTTTTATGTTAAAAACAAATTTAACTTTATAACCAATTGATTTTAGATATTTAGAAGAATGAAGAAGAGGAAAATTAAAAGCTCTTGAGTTTGGACTATCGTTATTGGTTAAAACCGTTATTTTATTCATTGATTGTCGATTTCAGTATTTCTATTTCTTTTTCAATTCTTTCTTCCCAATCCAGTAGTATTTTATTTGCCAGCAATGATGATTGATCTTTATTTTTTTGCACAACATTTGGATTTGTAATTAAATGTTCCAATTCTTTTGTAAGCTCAACCTCACAATTATATCTATCAATAGTAATTATACCGCCATTTAAATATTTATTTGTGGACAAGTCCCTTGATTCATTATAATCTGGTTTAAAACTAACAATACAATTTTGTCCATATAATGCTTCCAAAACCGTGTTAGAAAGATTTCCCAAATAATTTAAAGAAACATAGATATCAGATACCAAATAATATGAATAAATATCAGCATGAGGAATAGAACCGTTTAGAATAATGTTAGGAAAATCCTTTAATGTGTTTTTTATTGAATAAAAATATGTTCCATCACCAATTATGATTGCAAAAAATTTTTGATTTAATTCGTTAAGTTTAATGATTGATTTAACGAATTCATGTATTCCTTTATCGGCTTCTAGTCTTCCAACAAATAATATAATTGGAATGCCTTGGAGAATATTATGCTTCTTTCTTATATCAATTGAATTACAAAAGCTCTTTTTACTTATACCATTTAACATGACTGTTTTTGGAGTAGAGGGTGAAGTGTATTTTTCTAAAAATTGGAATACAGGAGTTCCATCTTCACTTGAAATAATGTGATCAAATTTAACTTTAAAACTATAATACCTAATAAAATTCCTAATTTTGTAATACCTATTTTTAAATAGAACAAAATGTGTTGTAATTCCATGTAATCTTAAAACTACTTTTTTTTGAGTAAATATTTTAAATAGAGCTCCAATAAATACATTTGCTCTGTCTACATAAATAATATTATAATTATTCTTTTTACATAAACGATAACTAAATATAAAATTAGAAATGCTGAAAGCTAAATTCGAGAATATCTTAAATACTAAAACATTATCAAGTTTAGATAAAATATTTGGTTTATTTAATATGTGAAAATCTGCAATAAAGGGCTTTACCTTCACTATTTTATAATTGTTATTGTCGTTGTTTATGAGAATGCTATCGAATAGTATGTTGGTTTTATGAAGTTTTTCGAAAAGCTTCGAAATAGCCGGCATACCTTCCGGATTCCAGGATTTTTCATATACAGATTTTCTTAGTGCGGAGTAAAAACTTGTAATGAATAAAACTTTCACAAATTTTTCTTTAAATAGGTTTCAACAAGAAAAGAATTAATGTTCTGATAATTATTTCTTTTACGAAGAAAAGTAAGGTAATCATATATACCATACCAACCCATTTTATCATTGAAATAAACGATATATTTTTTCTTTAAGCTATTAATTTTTGACTTTACCAATTGCTTTAAATCTAAAATGTTCGTTTTTTTAACTGATTCAGATAAAGATGAACTAGCATATGGTATATCCTCAAATAGTTTTATTTCGTCATGTTTTTTTAGTAAAATTAAATAGAGTGTTTTTTTTACTTTGAGAGTTAGTGGAATTTTTAACCAAAAATCAACTAATTCTCGATCCCAAAGTGGCAGGTACCACGAGTACTTGAAGAAATCATATGCTCTAACCGAATTAACTATGAACTTTGATTGTCGCTCCTGCCAATCAAATAATTCCATCAGAAATGCGTGATCCATTTTTTCAGGATGATATTGAATAAATTCAGTTACGCAAGTTTTAACTGCTAATTGTTCTTTGGTGCTTGAATTTTTAAAATTTAAAAGCCTAAAATGTTTACCAATAATTTTTTTTGATAAAAATTCAATGTTTTGATTTTTTGGATTTATAAATTCTTGAGGAACATGGCCGCCACTAATGAAATCACCCGTATGACCTGGAATTATAATAGAATCGTCTGGTATAATTTTGTTTTTTTTTAACTCATATACTGCTAACAAATCCTGAATATGTGGGAGTGAAGACAAATTGTCAGCAAATTGGAAATATTGCTTAAAGACGTTGCTTTTTTTAAAATTACGCCACTTCTTATTTGAATATTCAATAAAATGCCAAATATAACCAAGTTTTTTTGCGATTTCCTGACTTTTAATCGACTCTAAATTACCTTTTTTACCGTAAGAATAACAAATGACATTTTTATAATTAAGCTTTTTTAATTCTGATACAATAAGCCGGGAATCTATACCGCCACTTAATGGAATTAACAAGGTTTTGCCATTTGCATAACTAATAAGCCTTTTAAATATTTGCTTTAGTAATCTGTTATGTTTATTAGGTAGGTGTGTGATGCTAACAGATTCGGGATAGGTAATATATTTAAAATAACTGGTAGTACTGTATTCAAATATACCTTGATTATATACTCCTTCAAGAATACAGCCAGGTAATAATTGTTTAATATTTACATTTAGTGTTTTATTTCCAGAGGTAAATCCAGAATAACGAAATTCGTTTATGGCATTTTGACCATAAGATTTATCAACATATTTTTCCAGTATTCTGGCATTATCGCTTAGAAAAATTCCTGTTTTGTTAACAGAATAAAAAACCGGATAGCTTCTTACAATATCTGTGCAAGCAAAAACTTTATCTTTATTTATAAAAACAAAACTAAACTGTCCGTTCTGAGGTATTCTAATTTTACTATGTAAAAACTCCTTAAATAAATTGTTGAAATTTCCAATAGCATTACCTTCCCAAAAGAAACCATTATATAAAAGAACTTTACCATCTTTTTTAAGGATAGATCCTGCCCAGTGCCATATAATATTATTTGACATATCTATAAAACAGGTATTTTATGGTTTGTTTTATAATTAACTAGGTACATATTTTTAGGGTATACTTTACTGTAAGAAATATTATCGGGTAGAGCATACAAAATTTCATAGTCGTTCAAATAATGTTTATTTAAAAAGTTAGGTTCAATTTTCAGGGATTTATTCGAATGAATTGCTTGAACCATATTAATAGGAATGTTTATATAGACAGGATTTTCATTACATATTCCATATTTGTATAAATTTCTTTTACGAATATATTTAACCATAAATTGTTCAAGACTATTCGGATTACAATAGAATACTTTCCTAAGTATATCTTTTAGATAATTTTTCTCATACACATGTCCGTCTAAGGAGAAAGGATAATGCCAATCTTTGTTTGTTCCATTATTTGAATAGAAGTTCCACGTAAATATATCTTTACGATTATTGTTTTTAGTAGGAGCAGATCCAAATTTATATCCCAAACGAAATGAAAAAGAGTATTGGTTTACTTTAGTTTCTAATAAATTAAGAACAGCAGGATTCAAAGTAATTTTGTTGTAAAAAATGGCGTCATCAGTTAAAAAAACAACAAATTTGTTATTACAATTTTTTATTATATTCTCGAGTAAAGATTTAAAATTTGTTTTGCTTTTCCTTAAGTAAGAATATTTAAGATAATGGTAAATATTAAAATAATTGAATGGAACATTAAGAATATTATGTTTGGATTCTCCTTCTTTTAGAAAAAAAGGCTTTGAGTACTTTTTTTTAAGTATTTCATATCCTTTTTCGTAAAAAGAATTACTTGAATTATAAATAACACTTATATTGCATGTAATGGTATTGTGCTCATATAAAGTTTTTAGCAACAAATCAAGTTGAGCAGCTCTGTTATATGAAAAAATAATAAAGTGTAACACTATATTTTTATTAATTCAAAAATAGCCAGGCCATATTTACAGTTAAAGTTGGACTTTGTATTTTCTTCAGATAACGCAGCATCTTTTATTAAGAATCCTTTGTCGTTAACATATGAAAAAGAAATAATTTCATATTTTGTTTGGATCATACTAAGTAGATAACTTAATGAAAAAACTCTATGAGCATTAAACTCTATGCGTAAAGGTCCTATAGGCACTGAAAAGTAAAAAGTGCCACCTTTTTTAAGTATAGTATAGATAGAATTAAATCCTTTTATATGTCCATCGGGGTCAATTTTATCCCCATATCTACCTAAACCAATATGTTCTAATGCATGTAAACAAGAGATTGAATCTGTATAATTTTTGAGTTTACTATCTAATAGTGTTAGATCTGCCTGAGTAAATGTAACATTGGGTATATTTTGTGTAACTGGTCTGATATCAAAAACTTCTATTTCTCTAAAAGATGCAACATGTGCAACAAAGCCATCAACTCTGGATCCAATATCAACATGTTTTACCGGATTGTTTTTAAATATTTTCTGTGCAACACTTAAATCTTGGTAAAAGTAGTGTCCTTTTGTATTTCCTCCTTCATTTAGCTTTCCCCCGAGTTGAGGGTTTTTAGTTATCTTAAAAGGGCTATCTTGTGGACTGCTTTTTTTAAACTTTCGAAGGTCTTTATAATAGTAAGGTAGATTTTTTAACGTAAATATTGTTCTGTAAGGATTAATACCCCATATTATTAATTTATTAAGAAAAGTTTTTAACATTAATTTGTTTTTATTTCTTTCAACCAGATACTTTTTAAATTATAACCAGTTAACTTTTCAATTGATTCAATATCAGATAAAAAATATTTTTCTAAATAGAGCCGAGTTTCTGGTTTCATTTCTGGTTTTTTATTAAGGTTTATATTTTGTAAATACCTTTTAAACTTATTCCTTGTTTCTTTTTTTAGAAATAGCTTAAGAAATTTACTAAAAGGATTGTTTATTAAGATGCCGGATTTTATTACTTTTTGAAGTGCTTTTGATTTTGGATTTCCACTTATATTAATTTCTGAAGAGTCTTTTATTTTGATTTCAGAAACACCCAGAAATTTCCATATTTGGTTGAGTAATGAGTTAAGATCTTTTTTCATAAACTCTGTTATTAGAATTTTAACATTTTCTGGACCAAAAACATCCTGATAGTATTTTATTGCGGGGGCATATTTTTCAATGTGTTTGAATTCATCCATTTTACTTTCAAAGCTTCCTTTATATAATTTATCTCTAACAAAATGACCATAATATCTTGAATATAACCTCTCTACAGGGTCTCTTAAAAGAATAATAATTTTACAATCTGGGATTAAATTTTTTATTCTATCTGCAGCTTCATTGTAATAATTGAGGTAGTTAGGAGATGCTTCACCAATGGCTTTAGTCTTTTCATTTGGATGAAATAATTTTCCATATTCAGTAAGATTAGGAACTGGATCAACCTTATTCATTAATCCATTTACAAAAAATTCCGGAGATTTTATTGTACTCATGTAAATTTCAGGATGTTGTTTTAAATAATGCCACAACGATGTAGTTCCAGATTTTGCAGCGCCAACAATTATGAAATTAGGAAGCATAGTTTAATTTTTAATTTTAAATAGTGCAAGGTTTAAATGATTTTGTTTAATAATATTTTTATAATCAGCATTGCTTGGAATGAACAAACACCGATTTTTTAGATATTCTTTTGGAGCACATATTTTTTCCCAGTTGTTGTCTATAATTATTATTGGTTTGTTAGAAAGTAAAGCCGTGTTCATGGTTGATGTTCTAGTATAATAAAACAAAAAAGCATCAGCAAGATGAATGTTGTTTTCGAAACGGTCTTTGATGACTTTAACTTCATTTTCGAAAGGTAATGTTTCTTTTGTTGATGGATGTTTTTTATATAAAACCGTTATATTAAGCGACTTCAGATTCTTAATAAGTGCATATTCCATATATAATTGTAAAGGAGCTATCACGGCAGTTGTGCTGGACAGACTTTGTGTTCTGTAATAATTTCCTATTAACATCACTGATTGAATTCTGTGAATATTATTTTTGTTCTTTTCAAGGTTAAATTGATACTTATTCAAAAATGCAATTTCACAAGTATTATCATTAGGTGTTGGGTGTAGATTAAGACGACTCATTAAAGCATTTGCTAAACCCTGATTGTATTCAAAAAACTTTTTATTCAAACTTAACTCCATCCATGATACTTTATCCCAGTCATAGATAATTGCTTCGCCATGAGTAAATCCAATTGGGTTTCCATTGTTTTTTTTTATGGCAGCAGTTAAAATTCGAATCATATTATTATTAAATCCGAAGTATAAATTAATCGGCTTTCTTTTTGCAAAGTAGTTATCCCATGTTTTATAAACCTTGTAAGTTTCATAAAATGATTTTTGAAAGAGATTGTTTAAGTAGGTTTTATGACCTTCATAAACAGACATACCTTTTTTTATAAAATAATCAAGTATATCTGAAATACACTTTTTAATGACAATACCTATTTTTTGTAATTCATCATTTTTTATTAAATAAGGTTTTAGTTTTCTTAATAGTAGCCTAAAACTAAAAGGAATTATGTTGCCTAAACTTTCTTTATGAAGATAACTTAGTGTATAAGGAGAATGAGATTCTGATAGAATACTTTTAAAAGGCCGAAATATATTAGGAGGTCTAAATTGATTGACCTTTAAATAGGTTTTGAAAATTCGAGGAATTATTATGCGATATTTAAGTTCTCCCTTCGGGGGAAACTTAATTAAACAATCGGATGCTTCAAAACGAACCGGATGACCATGATCTAAAGTATTTTTAATAAAATTAGAATTATTATTATAAACAAAATGATATTCTTTTGCTTTGAATATTAATAGATAATATAGCCAGGTGCTGATTTCAATATGGAGTTTATAATTGATTAGAAATAAATTCTGAATATCTACATTGTTCTTATGCAGCTGAATATGTTTGTTGAAAATATTTTTTATGTCCTGTTCAATAATTAAAAATTCATCCCAAGGAACAGGCCAACTGAAATTCTTATACCACTCCTTAAACCCAAAAGATTTAATGCTTTCAATATCTAACGGAAACTTCTTCTTTTCTTTATTATTCAAAGTAGCCATATTTTTTTAGGTCGAACCCAACAATTTTGTTCAGCTTTTTATTCGATTCGTTGTGTGTTTGCATTATTTTTTTGCTCATGCTTGGTTTTAGAAAACTATATTTTATATAAAAAAGTTTGTCAAACAATTTAAGCATATTGTTAAAATTAAGGGCAGCACTTATTTTTATTAAAAATAGAGTAAAAGTATTAGATTTTTTTACTTTTAATAATGATTTTAAAAAAGGTTGTTCAGGAATAAATCCCAATGAATTGTAAGGACGAATAAAAAACCGGTTAAAGATAATTGCCAAATATGCACTGATAAAAGAATAGGACTTGTTTTCGTGTTTAAAATCAGAAGGATAGTATTCTGGTAAGTTCGTGTATTGAAAAACACTCTTTAGAAATTCTTTTTTATTTTCTAAGAAATATTCAAAAGGCAGAACAAATACCCTTTCTTTATTAAAAACTTGAAACAAATAGGAAATATAATTGTAATAGTTCAACTCCTTTACATCAATATTAATTCCTTTTCTATACTGGTAATTTTCAAAATTACTGTTACAATAATTTGTGAATTTTTTAAATGAAAAAGAATATCCAACAGATAATAACTGCTTATAAATTGAATGAACCCAGGTATTCTGCTTCCGTATTATTAGCAATAATTTTGCTTTCGGAAATAACAGATATATTAAGTCAGCAATTAATTTTTTATCCCTATAATTATTAAAAAAACATCCAAAGAGGGCTTCATATGAAATAATTATATTTTTTTCGGGCAATCTGTTTAGGAAAACATCTACTTCTCTTTTTGTTTTTTCAATATCAATATTTAATGGGTCCTTATATGCTATTATATTTCGAATGGCAGTACTAATTGGATTTAAATCCTTTCTATCATTACCTTCAAAGTATGTATTATTAATGTTTGGAAAAACCTTTGATTGTAAAAAAGTTGAACCACATTTGGGCATTCCCATATGTATAATAATGTTCTTTTCAGATTTCTTTAGTTCCGTTGCCATACCTGGTAAACATTATTAGGTGTTTGGTCAACCTTTTTTAAACTTGATGACTTTAGAATCTCTTCGCATAACAGAACTTCTTCTTTAGTAAGTATGTTAGCAAAAGGATGTACTTCAATAAATAAGATATTGATCTGTTTAAGATAGTCTTGGTTTTCTTTTAATAATTGTAATTCACCCCCTTCAATGTCTATAATAAGTGCACTAAAAGAGAGATTGTATTTTTTTTCAATTTCTTGAAAAGTTTTTCCAGCTACTTCAATCTTTTTATTTGTTTTTCTTTTATCACTTCCTCCTATAATCATATTGTGTAAATAGAAATTATTTCTTTTATTTTTGGATATCATGCAATTTTCTATGTTAAAATTGCAACTATTCCAATTTCGGTTATGTTCCAAATATTCTATAAGCAAAGGATTTGCTTCAACAACTACATGATTTTTTGTGGCACTTAACCATCTATTTACAAAACAGGAAAGAACACCAATACAGGCACCAAGCTCAAGTACAATGTCATTTTTGCTGAGGTATTTTTGAATAAACTCATATTCTTCCTTTGATTCATACTTACCTAAAAAAAAACGACCCCGAAAAGCCCTCGTGGTTAATTTAAAGGGTATTTTGAATTTTAGTCCATTTGTTTCATAGTGTCTTATAAACACATCAAATAAGAATCCAGAAATATATTTTTTAAACAAATAGAAATTTTGAGAGATTATTCTACTTATTTTTTTCATAATATTCTTTTAATAAAAGACAATTTTTGTCGCATTTGATTTTTGTAATATATTTTTAATATTCTAAAAACTTCTCTATTCTTGTTATAATTATATGAGGAAGATATTACTTTTTCATATAGGCAAATTATATAATTGTTTGGTTTAAAAACAGCCGCCTTCAATATTTTGAATCCTTGTTTAGCCATGAGGCTATTTAAAGTGTCAATTGAGAAATAACTGAGATGTGCAGTTTGTATCGACGGTATTTTTCTTATAAATCCAGGAACTTCAATTAACAGATATTTATTGATATAAGATTTTAATTGTAATATTTCTGCTTCAGGATTTTTTAAATGCTCCAAAACATGCCTCATTATAAATAAATCAAAAGGTTGATTTATGTCTGAAATAAAACCTTGTTTTAATGGAATATTATTTTCATTACCAAGTTTAACCAAGTTACTATCAGGTTCATAACCAATAACATTTTTATTTTCCTTAATAAATGGAACCAAATTCCAACCTCCACCTGCTCCAATTTCACATACGCTATTATAATTTATTTTACACGTTTTAGAAAAATAATATAATGATTCGGATGCTTTATATTCATTTGTGTCAAAATGGTAGTTAAAATCAAACTCATAACGGCTATTATAATTGGTTTTTTTTTGGCCAACATAAATATCCCTAAATAAACCCGTTTCATAAAATCTCAGTAATGATTTTTCTGTTAACCTTGGATTTTGATAAACCAAACCACAGTCTAAGCAAAGAACAGTTTGACATTTAAGTCCATGTCTATCATTTTTAAATAGTGAAAAGGACTTGCTGCTTTTGCACAAAGGACAATTGTCTTTAGTTGACTCTAATACATTACTTTCAATTTGCTTATTGTATTCTTCAATTCCTTTCTTTTGAATAGGATCTAACTTTTTTCTAATAGGGTATTTTTTAGGTAGAAAAAAAGAAGGTAGTGTTGAAATTTTGTGAATAATAGACATATTCCTACAACAAATTATAACTATATAAGATTATCTGTTAATTCTCTAAGAACACCTTGCCCTCCATTTGCATGCAAAATTATTATATTGGGAGTAAATTTAATTTTTTTTACAGCATCTGCCGGGCATGCTTTTAAACTTACATTTTGAAGAAGCTCATAATCGTTTAAATCATCACCAATGTATGCTACTTGTTTTAATGTAATATTTTCTTTTTTACAGATTTCTTTGGCTACTGCCAATTTATCTTTAACTCCTTGGTATAAATAATCAACTTTAAGTTTTTTTGCCCTGTCTTCAACAATCTTGGTGTTTTCGGAAGTAATAATTCCTGTTTTTATTCCTGCATTACGTAATAATTCAAATGCCTTACCATCCTTTGTGTTAAACTTTTTTAATTCATCTCCGGTTTCAGAATAATACATTCCGGCATCTGTTAATACGCCATCCACATCAGTTAAAAACAGCTTTATATCTAAACGGTTAAGTTTTTTTTGTAAAATGTGTTTATACATTAGTTGTTCGGCTATAATCCAGTCGTCTTCTTCGTCTAATTCAACGGCCGTATATTCGGGCATTATGTAGGTAGAGATATTACCAGACAACCTGTTTTTATGCTGTAAAATGTTACCTACAGAATTAATGTAAAATGCACCATTTTCAATTAAATTTCCTTCAAAGTCTTGCCGCCTTGGTCTGTCTTTGTAGTCATAATTAATAGAATTTCCTTTATTATTCCACAAAAAGCGCTTAAAAAGAGCGCATGAGACTAAAGAATCAGCTTTTTTTTCTTTGAATAAGTTAAAAGCATTTTCAAAGTCCTCTTTTTTTGTAAATGGAGATGTTGCCTGGACTAAGAAGAAATAATCGTTTTCATCAAGATTTACAGAATTAAGAAATTCCAACATAACACTTTCTGTTGAAGAATTATCCTTTGCATTTTTACTGGAACGGTCAAATAGATGAATCTTAGGTAAAGAAAAATCTAAAACGGTTTTTTTTATTTCTTGCGAGTTTGTCGCAACAATAATTTCATCAATTATATCACATTTTGATAAGGCAGATGTTACCCAATATATCAAAGGGTTACCACAAAACTCTTTAATATTTTTCCCCGGAATGGCTTTGCTTCCTCCTCTGGCAGGAATAAAGGCAATTTTTTTATGCATTATTTTCGATACTTTAACTTTTTCCGTTGCTCTTCTTCTATATCTAATATTTCTTTTTCTTTATAGTTAAGAGCTTTATAAGTTGCATTCAAATCTCTAACCAATTTTCTAATTCCCATTGGTTCAAGGGAGGCTGCATGATCTGTACCTTTCCATGTGCGATCTAATGTATAATGTCTTTCAATATATTCAGCACCTAAGGTATAGGCAGCAATGTCAACAGCAATTCCTAAATGATGACCACTGAAACCAATGGATTTTACTCTGTTTTCATATTTTTCTCTTAACAACACAATATCCATTAAAGCAATATCTTCAAATGGAACAGGATAACCTGAAGTGCAATTGTAGATAACAATATCTTGATTCCTTTTTTTCTCTTCAAAGAATCTAACAATATTTTCTATTTCTTCCTTTGTCGTCATTCCCGTGGAAATATGTATTTCACCGTTAAAATTTTCTGCAAGCCAACCTAACATTTCAAAATTGTTGTTACATGCAGATGGTATCTTTATCTTTTTTGGTTTCAAACTAGCAATTTCTTGTGCAGAATATAATTCCCAAACTGAAGAGGAATATTCTATTTCCAATTCCTCACAATATCGCTTTAGTTTAGCATGCTCTTCAATACTGAATTCGAGGAATTCTCTATGCTCACCATACGTGCTACCATAAGAATTTTGTGGATTAGGATGAGGAGCATTAAATTGTTCTATGGTCAATAACTCTTTGTTATTTCTCTTTTGGAATTTTACAATATCTGCATTACCAAAGATTTTAGCTACTTTAATAAGTTCTTTTGCAATCTCAATATTACCTTTGTGATTACAACCAATTTCGGCAATGAATATTGGCTTTTTATATTCTATTTTTTGCATTTAAATCTGCTATTAAATTAGTTTTATTTACCATACCCATACCCATATCCATACCCTAAATTATATTTATAACCGTAATATTTAGGTACCTTGATGTCGTTTACTAATATGTTGATATTCCTTATCTTTTTTGATCGATCCATTGAATTTATTAAGTCGAACACTTGTTTGCTTGAATATTTCTGACGTATCATGAAAATAGAAATGTCTGAATACATACTAATTAGCAATACATCTGTTACCATAGCTAACGGTGGAGTATCTATAACAACATAGTCAAAATTTTGAACAGCATGATCAAAGAATGTTTTCATTTCTTTTGTTTCTATCAATTCGGCCGGGTTTGGTGGTATTGGCCCCGATGGAGCAAGAAATAAATTTTCAATGTAGGTTTCCCTAATGCTACTTTTGTAATCACTCTGCTGGCTCAAGTATGTACTTATACCGATATCGTTGGGGACATCAAAAATTTTATGTAGGCTGGGTTTACGCAAGTCAAGTCCCACTAACAGCACTTTTTTATTGGTCATAGCAATGATCGTAGCAAGATTTACAGAGGCAAAGGTTTTTCCCTCACCACTAATAGTTGAAGTTATCATTACTTTCTTTTGGTTCCTTTCTCTAAGAACATACTGTAAATTTGTTCTTAAGGCCCTAAAAGATTCAGCTAAAGAAGACTTTGGATCTATATAAACAGGGATTTCTCCATGTGTTTCATTATGACCTATGGTTCCAATGATTGGTATATGAGTATTGCTTTCAATATCTCTTTTATTATTGATTTTAGTATTAAAAAATTCAAGTAATAAAATAACTGTTCCTGGTATTCCAAAACCAAATATTAAAGCTAAAAAATAATTTTTGGAACGATTAGGAGTTAATTGCCTTGCATTTTGTAATCTTGCTTCATCTAAGACTTTATTATCTGCTACATTGGAAGCCTTAGTAATACCAGCTTCAGCTCTTTTTTCCAATAAAAAAGTATACAGTTGGTTATTTAGTTTGTATTCTCGTTCAATGTTTATTTGTTGGCGTTCGTTTGAAGGCAGTAGTAATATTTGATTATTGATTAATTCCTGTTTATTATTGAAGGCATCTAATGCTATTTGATTTGTATTACGGCTTGAATTAATAAATTTCAATATGTTTTCTTTTAATAAATTCAAGTCATTATTTATCATTACGATATTCGGGGCATCATTTTTTGCAATTAAGCTAAATTTACTTTTTTCCGCTATTTTATTATTATATTCACTGACAAGGGTTTGTAAGGTTGGGTCTTGCACCCCAAGTATCATAGGGGCAACAGCAGATGAAAATTCATTTTGTGATTTTAAATGATTTTCAAGATAATCTAAATATTGAGCTTTTACATCATAAATAAATCTTTCATTTTGTATTTTATTTAATTCGTCAAATAACATTTTCCCTTTTTGGCTTAAATCAAAAAGCATATTTCTTGTTCTAAATTCTTGCAATCTTAACTCTGCAGCATTCAAATCTTTAACAATAATATTGAGCTGATCATCGATAAATTCCAGGGTGTTTTCAGCGCGTTGGTTTTTTTCAATTAGTTCAGAACGAATATAAACGTCGGAAAGTTTGTTTAAATAATTAGCCATTTTTTCTGGCACAAAACCATTAATGTTCAAAGTTAGTATTGATCCTCTCTGGTCATTTACATCGATTTTAAGTTTCGCACTATAGGAGTTTGCTAAAGCATTATTATCATAAAATACAAAATAGTATTTGTTTGAGCCTGACTCTTCATATACTTTTTTTAACGAATCTCTTTTTTCAATTTTAAATCGAAAAATATCTGATTCAAATTTCTTTCCAAATTTAAAGGTTTGTTGAATGTTATATTTATCATTTATCTCTAGTAAGTATTTTTCATTCGATAGAATTTTTATATTAACTGGATAACCATTTAATTGATCAAATGTTGTGTCGGGAACAACTATAAAAGGACAGTTATGGTAAATTTTAGTTTCAGCTATTTCTCGTCGCCCAACAGAAACATATTGGATGTCAAAATCGAGCTCT
The DNA here is from genome assembly GCA_028282785.1 of Bacteroidales bacterium. Lineage (GTDB taxonomy): Bacteria > Bacteroidota > Bacteroidia > Bacteroidales > UBA12077 > UBA12077. The sequence goes on from JANQHE010000018.1 coordinate 74,561, forward strand.
TCCAAGGCCATACGAGCCATTTTATAGGATTTTAATATGGAAATTTCGTTTACCACGGTAGCTTTTCGCCGGATACGGCTACGGCCGAGCTCTTCAATAATGGACTCTACACTAGCCACATCGCTCTGCTTGTCAGAAATAATTAGTGAAGAACTTATGGTATAGGTAGGCTCAGAGTAACGGTTTACCATATAGGCTATAGCTAACGCCACCGAAAGGCATATTGCAAACCAGTACCAATTAGATAAGAACTTGAAAAGATATTTTTTAAAGTCAATACTTTCTTCTTGGTAAATATTACGATGGTTTTGTTCCATATTCTATTGATAAAACCTATTTTTTTGCTTAATAAAAAAAAGAATTTAATCGTTTATTTTTTGTTAAAGGCTTTGGTTTTGTATACGTTATAGTAACTTTACTGGAGTAAATTTAAAATCAAAGCAATAGCAGTTAAAGTAGATGAAACTGCGCTTATTACAAATACATAATCCGATGCTTGCTCTCTGAAAAGAGCAGAACCCAAAGGTTCAATATAAATAATATCATTTGGCATAACGTAATACAAATCTGATTTTATAATATCACCTTTGGTTAAGTTAATTCGGTACGATTGAGTGCCTTTATCCGTTTGTCGTAACAGAAGTATTTTTTTTCGGTTTCCGTTATAAGTTATATCCCCGCCATAAGCTAATGCTTCCATAATATTAACCTGGTTGGCTGTAACTTGTTTAACTCCCGGAGATGTTACTTCTCCTAAAACAGTGAACTTAAAGTTAGCAAGCTTTGCAATTACTTGTGGGTTCTTTAAAAAGCGTAAAGCTTTTTGTTTGATCGAATCCTGTACTTGGTCAATGTTTAATGCCGAAACATAAATCCGACCCAATAAGGGCATTTCGATATAACCAGAATCATTTACTAAATAACTGTTATAAAACATAGCTTCTGGGCGCAAGTTTTGGGATGATGTCAATGAAGTTAAAGGATTAAATAGCTGATTTATTTCCTGATTTTCTGTAATGATTTGAATATATAATAAGTCACCCGCTTGTATTTGATATCCCGATTTATTTTTTTCAAAAAAAACTTGGTCCCTTGTAATTTCTATATCTTGAAGGTAAGTTAACTTTTCATAGGAATTACAGGAACTAAGGATAATTCCAAAAAAGAGAATAAAAATTATTAGTTGCAAGTATTTAAGTTTCATTTTTATGTTTTAAACAAGGAGTTTTATGATGTAAGTTGCAAGTTACAATATTTTATTTTTTTAACCTTGGTTTGTAATTAATGATCATTTGTTTAGAGACAGCTCCGCTTCCTCAGTCACAGAAATATAGTTCCTAAGTAAGCAGAAATCAAGCGCAGAGCTTATTAATCAAATATAATCAAACCTTCTTTAAAAACGAAGGATTCAAGCGCACTAAAATATTCTGATTTATTGACTCTATTCTAATCAATACCTTATATTTATTTAAATGATATATTAACTCGCCCAACAATCCTTTTAAGCTACCTCTGGTAACTTCCACTTTTTCACCAAGCTCAAAGTTTTCTACACTTAATTCATATTCTTCTTCACTGGATAAAATAGATTCAATCATATTAATATGTTCTTCTCTAATGGGTGCGGGTTTCCCTTCAAAACTTATAACAGTTACTACTCCCGGTGTGTTTAATGTTTTTTGTAATTCTGTATCTTCAACTTGAACAAATATATATGAACGAATAAATGGTTCCTCAACCCACTTTTTACGGTCACTCCAGAGTTTTAGTTTTTTTTCAAGCGGTAAATAGCAATGAATTCCTTTATCCACAAGCGCCTGATGTACTTTCTTTTCAGCTCTGGATTTCGTATATAAAGCAAACCATTTTTTTGGCATTATTTTCAACGTTCCCAATGAAAGCTACAAAAATAGCAATTTTTCCACCAATATTAAGAATCTTAAATTCTAAAGTAAAATAAATAAATGGAGCTGTCCAAAAAGCTTTAGTCGTTCTTTGTGGCTGCTTTGTGGAATTCTACCTGTCGGTAGACAGGGTTGATCAAAGTAAAAAAATACAAACAAAATTCAATTTGTCAACTTTTTGGACAGCTCCATTTTAAATATAAAGTGTTGAAAATTAGATTCCAAATAACAACTTTATTTTATCAACATAATCTAACTTTTCCCATGCAAAGAATTCTACTTCTTTTTCAGCTTCTTTTTCTTCACAACCATTACTTCCTTCAACGATCTTAACTTTTTCAGTTTTATAATCGCGTCCAAGATGTCCATAGGCAGCAGTTTGTTCAAAAATTGGATTTTTTAAGCCGAAACGTTTAACAATGGTGGCTGGTCGCATATCAAATATTTCATTGATCTTTTCAGCAATAGCTCCATCAGTCATATTAACTTTTGAAGTTCTATACGTGTTAATATATAATCCCACAGGCTTAGCAATACCTATTGCATATGCAACTTGAACCAATATTTCATCTGCAATACCAGCTGCTACCATATTTTTTGCAATATGTCTTGCCGCATATGCAGCAGAGCGGTCAACTTTAGATGAATCTTTACCCGAAAATGCTCCTCCACCATGGGCTCCTTTACCACCATATGTGTCAACAATTATTTTTCGACCTGTTAATCCAGTATCTCCGTGTGGACCTCCAATAACAAATTTACCCGTTGGATTTACATGTAAAATGTAGTCTTCGGTAAATAGTTTTTGAACCCTTTCCGGGAAACGAGCTTTTGCTCTTGGTATTAAAATATTACTAACATCAGATTTGATCTTTTCAAGCATAGCTTTTTCCTCGTCAAAATCATCATGTTGAGTGGAAACAACTATAGTATGAACTTTTAAAGGTTCATTATTATCGTTATACTCAATGGTTACCTGAGATTTTGAATCCGGACGTAAGTAAGTCATTTCTTTTCCTTCTCTTCTGATTTTTGCCAGTTCTTGCAATAATACATGTGAGAGAACAAGCGCTAATGGCATGTAATCGTCTGTTTCTTTGTTAGCATAACCAAACATCATACCCTGGTCGCCAGCACCTTGGTCTTCTTCTTTTTCTCTTACAACTCCCTGGTTAATGTCAGGTGATTGTTCATGAATGGCAGAAATAACACCACAAGATTCTGAATCAAATCGATACTCTTGCTTGGTATAACCAATTCGTTTAATAACTCGTCGGGCAACTTCCTGAACATCTACGTATGCTTTTGTTCGAACCTCTCCGCTTAATACTACCAAACCAGTTGTTACAAGAGTTTCACAAGCAACTTTTGATTCAGGATCTCGACGTAAGAATTCATCAAGTAAAGCATCCGAGATTTGGTCAGCAACCTTGTCAGGGTGTCCTTCAGAGACAGATTCAGATGTGAATAAATATCCCATAATTAAATTTATTTATATTGATTAAAAATAAGAAAAATCAAAATTAGTAATTTCAGTTAATAATTAACAGTTAACAATGAATAATTATTTATGAAGTAATGAATCATTTTTTTAGAATCAAAATTACTTGGTTAATTCCTGAAATACCTCTTCTAAACTTTTTTCTTTTTTCTGCATAGAGAGCACTGTTAATCCTGAATCAACAGCGAATTTAAAAATATTCTGACGAATATCTTCTACCGATGAATCTGCCCGCTTTTCTGCCGGCAAGGCAGGACCTGCAGGCGAGCTTTGGATTAGCCAATTTTTATTGTCAATTTTGGCAACTTTATCAACTAAATTAATTTTTTCTAATTCATCTTGTTTTGGCTCTTTATCAAATTCTACAATCACGGTTATATGTTGATCTTCAGAATGAGTATATATAGCTTCAATGGAATCATCAGCAATGACCTTGCCTTTGTTAATGATAATAATTCGGTCGCAAATAGCTTCTACTTCTTGCATTATATGTGTAGAAAGCATAACGGTTTTTTCTTTTCCAACCTCAGAAATTAAATTTCGTATTTCGATTATTTGATTTGGATCTAAACCAGAAGTAGGTTCATCCAAAATCAAAATAGAAGGATCATGAATAAGTGCCTGAGCTAATCCAACTCTTTGTCGATATCCTTTTGAAAGTGCTCCGATTTTCTTTTTTCTTTCAATTACTAATCCTGTTTGCTCTATGATTTCTTCAATTCTTGTTTTTGAACTTAGCTTATAAATACCTGCAACAAATTCAAGGTATTCTTTTACATACATATCCAAATACAATGGGTTATGTTCAGGAAGATAACCAATGTGTTTTCTAATTTCAAGGGAATTTTCCATTAGGTCGAAATTATTGATTTTTGCTTCACCTGATGTTGGTGGAATAAATCCGGTTAGAATTTTCATTGTTGTAGATTTTCCCGCTCCATTTGGCCCTACAAACCCAACAATTTCGCCTGTTTTTATTTCAAAGCTAATTTGATCAACTGCCTTTTGTTCTCCGTATATCTTTGTTAAATTATTTACTTTTATTGACATGATTCTTGAATTTGTGTTTACGAAAATAGATATTTTTTTTAAAAGCTGCGAACTGTTAGTTTAGAGCTTTGTGTTATATTTATTTAGCTGGTAGCTCAAAGCTTTTTACTATTTTTGCAAACAGATCACTAAAAACATGAAATACGAAGATATTATCCATTTATTTCAATATACCCGTTTAAAAACGAGAGAAGTTGAGATTGGGAAGCTTAATATAGGTGGTAAAAATCCAATTCGAATCCAATCCATGATTAGTACGAACACACTCGACACTCACAATACTATTGAGCAGTCGCTTAAGATTATTAAGGCTGGAGGTGAATTAGTCAGAATCACAGCACAAGGAGTAAAGGAAGCAGCAAATCTTGAAAACATAAAAAACGGAATCAGAGATGCCGGTTTTGATTTTCCATTGGCAGCTGATATTCATTTTAATCCAAAGGCTGCTTTTACTGCTGCAGGAATCGTCGAAAAAGTTCGTATCAATCCAGGAAATTTTGTAGATAAACGTAAGGATTTTATTAATAAAGGTTATAATGCTGATTTACAAAAGATTGAAGAAAAATTAATTCCACTTATCAATATATGTAAAGATAATAAAACAGCTCTTCGGGTAGGAGTAAATCATGGTTCATTATCCGATCGAATTATGAACCGATATGGTGATACACCTGAAGGAATGGTAGAATCCGCGATGGAATTTTTAAGAATTTGTGTTCAGGAGAAATTTGTGAATGTGGTGGTTTCTTTAAAATCAAGTAATACAAGAGTAATGGTACATGCAAATCGCTTGATGATTGTTAAAATGTGCCAAGAGAATATGAACTTCCCTTTGCATTTAGGTGTAACGGAGGCAGGAGAAGGAGAAGATGGAAGAATAAAATCTGCAGTTGGAATAGGTACCCTTTTAGCCGATGGAATTGGAGATACGATTCGAGTTTCTTTGACCGAACCTCCTGAAGAAGAAATACCTGTGGCAAAAAAATTAGTAAAATATTTTACGGAAAGAGAAAATCATGAAGATATATTGAAATTTCAACCAATTCCGGTTAATTTTTTTGATTACAAAAAACGAGTGTCTAAAAAAGTTCAAAATATTGGAGGAGATTCAGTTCCTATAGTTATAAGTAATGAGAAAAGTAAGAATGATTTAATCCCGGAGTTTATCTATTTAGGAAAGGATATTGCTGTCAACACTCCTTATGGTAAATCGAATTATATTATTAATGAAGAAATTTGGGAACAACAAATTTTTCATAGAGATCATTTTTTTCCTTTGTTTTCATCTTACAGTAATTATTATTTATCAGAAAAGAAATCAGAAAAACTTAATTTTTTAAGAATTAATTGTAGTGAAATAAATGAGATATTACCAAAAATAGTTAACCTAAACAATTTAGTTTTAATAATTGAAACCAATAATATAAATGGATTTGCAGATCAGCGCGCATCATTTTTTAAATTAATGAATGTAAATTGCGAACTTCCGGTAATTATTAAGAGAAATTACAATGAAGACATATTGGAAGATTTGCAACTAAAATCTGCGTGTGATATTGGAGGATTATTTTTAGATGGGTTAGGTGATGGAATTTGGATAAATAATCAAGGCAACATTGATGAACAAGACATAATAAACACTTCATTTGGGATTTTACAAGCAAGTAGGGTAAGGGTATCTAAGACGGAATATATTTCATGCCCGGGTTGCGGAAGAACGCTTTTTGATTTACAAAAAACAACCCAGCAAATTCGAAATAGAACTTCTCATCTAAAAAACCTTAAAATAGGCATTATGGGATGTATTGTAAATGGGCCTGGCGAAATGGCTGATGCAGATTATGGTTATGTTGGTGCAGGACCAGGGAGAATTACACTATATAAAAATAAAGAAGTTGTAAAGAAAAATATTTCTGAAGAAAATGCGGTTGAAGAGCTTATTCAATTAATTAAAGATTCAGGAGATTGGACAGATTAATTTTTTTAATTAAGGCAAGTATTTTTCTTTTAACTCATATTCAGAAGCTTAACTGATCAAAAAATTTTTCCAGTTTTTGTGTTTTTTTTATATTGCTCATTTACAGCAATAAAAATTGGTGTTAATTAAAGCAATAATAAAGGAAGAACGAATCCGATTTTGTGGATTTAAGAAAATAACATATTATTGTCTGCGTTTGCATTTAAATAACTTTTAAAATAAACCAGATGAGACAATTTATTGAAAAAATCCGGGGAAAAACAAGTAAAGTATTTGCCCGTTCACTTGATTATGTTGAAATTATTGGAAACAGGTTGCCTCATCCCGCAACTCTTTTTGCTTTACTTGCATTAATAGTCATTTTAATTTCGTGGCTTGGTTATGCCTTTAATGCTCATGCTATACATCCTGTTGACGGTTCTTTAATTGAAGCACGAAATTTAATTAGTGCAGATGGCATTCGATGGATGTATACCAATCTTATTGAGAACTTTTTAAAATTCCCACCACTGGGGTATGTTCTGGTAGTTATGATTGGTATTGGAGTTGCCGAAGGTTCGGGTTTGTTTACTACTATGATACGAGCACTGGTTTTAAGCGCACCTCCAAAATTAGTAACCGGAGCTATTGTATTGGCAGGGATTCTTTCTCATTTAGCATCCGAAGCAGGTTATGTTGTTCTTATTCCTTTGGGAGCAATGATTTTTCATGCACTCGGGAGGCATCCAATGGCCGGACTGGCAGCAGCATTTTGCGGTGTAAGCGGAGGATTTGGAGCCAACTTTTTTATAGGTTCTATTGATCCGATATTAGCGGGTATTTCCGAGACGGCAGCACAAATGATTTTACCAGAAATGAAGGTTAATCCTGCTGTAAACTATTATTTTATGTTTGTTTCCAGCTTTTTAGTAGTAATTGTTGGAACATGGGTTACTGAAAAAATAGTTGAACCAAGATTAGGTAAGTATGAAGGTAGCGCTGAAAGGCTTCCGATTGATCAATTAACTGTTAAAGAAAAGAAGGGTTTAAAATATGCCGGATGGGGTTTATTGGTAACACTTGTTGCTCTGGCTTTTACAATTATTCCGGAAAATGGAATTTTTAGAGATCCCGAAACAGGATCGGTGCTTCACTCACCTTTTTTTAATGGAATTATTATCGCCATTTTAGTTATGTTTTTTATCCCCGGTATAATTTATGGAATTACGGTAGGAACAATTAAAAATGATAAAGATGTTGCCAAATATCTGGGTGCATCTATGAGTGGAATGGGAGGATATATCGTACTCGTATTTTTTGCCGCACAGTTTGTTTATTTTTTTAATCACAGTAACCTTGGAATTATTTTTGCAATTAAAGGAGCTCAAACACTTCAAAGTATAGGATTAACAGGTATATCGTTAATTGTAGCTTTTGTTCTTTTATCAGCATTTATTAATATGTTTATGGGAAGTGCTTCAGCAAAGTGGGCTATTATGGCTCCGGTCTTTATACCAATGCTTATGCTTATAGATCCTGCATATCATCCGGGCTTAACACAAGCAGCATTTCGTATTGGCGATTCTGTTACAAACCTGATTACTCCTATGATGAGCTATTTTGCGTTAATTGTAACATTTGCTCAGAAATACGATGAAAAATACGGTGTAGGTACAATCATATCATCTATGTTACCTTATACGGTTATGCTAACACTGGGGTGGATCATATTACTTATTATATGGATGTTATTGGGTATTCCATTAGGACCTGATGGACCATTATACATTAATGGATCATAATAAAAATATTAGAGGCTTCTATTTTACAAAGTAATAAAAGCCTCTTTTTTTATTTTAGAACTGTATAGTATAAATTATTGTCGGGAAAATTGGCAATTGATAACCTTTTTCTACTTCCCGACTGAAGTCGTCATAGTATTCCATTACAAAGGCCTTGTTATTGGTTGCGTTTTGAAAATCCAATTTTAATTCATGAGTTGTTTTTTCTCTGTTTCTACGATACGTTACTGCCAGGTTCATGATGAAAATATCATCTGCTCTTTTGCCATAATAATCTGATTCGTCATAAACAGTGTATCCTTTAGCAATTGACTCATCCAGATCGACCGGGTTAAACCTGTGACCACCGATATAAGAAACTTTTGTATTAAATCCGAGAGTTTTATTTTTAGAGGCTTTACCTACTTTCCACTCTTTACCAAATAAAACATTGGTTGCATAATTACCATTAAATCTTGAGTTTCGTAATTTACCATCAAGAGCTTTAATTTTAGAATCATACAATGATCCCGTTACAAGGAAATAATAGTTATTGGCAAAAAATCTTTCCAAGGTAATTTCTAATCCGTAATTATATCCTGTTCCTTCGTTAACTAAATCGCGATTGGTATAACCACCTCTAATATTATTTAATGCAAACATACTATTAGGGTCGTTTTCGACTGCTAAATTATATAGGTATTGATAGTAAACTTCAGCTTTTAAGTTTACATTTTTGCTTATTCTATTTGAATAACCGATTACATAATGCATAGATTTTGATAATCCCAGATTTTCGTTGGGAGTAGTAATTTCTCCTGTTGTTTCGTCCTCAACTGAAGCAAAATAAGTAGATATACTTTCCACTTTACTATGGATCCCAAAACCAAAACTCAAGGATTGTTTCGGAGCAAAGCTCCAATCTAAACCTATTCTTGGCTCAATTGAATTGCTGTTATTTAATAAAAAGTGCATGTAATGTAAACCGGAAACCAAAGTTAAATCTTCTGAGATACGATATTTCCAGTTAGCATATGCTTGAACTAATCCTGCTCTTCCGTCAGTATCTAATTCCGTAAAAAATGATCCGGAACCAAGAGCATCTTCGCGTGCTAACATATCATAGCCTAAATCAGAATAAGTTATACCAGCTTTAATTCTGTGTTTAGCATTTATTTTAGTATTGATATTTGTTGAGGCACGTAGGGTTGTGTTCAAAAATTCATCATAATAAGCTACATACCAATTACCATTATCGTAACGCTTTTTGTATTCATTATCATTTCTGGTTCCTGAGGCAGAAACATAAGTTGTGATAAATGTTTTATCATTAACAGGGTATATATGTTTGATAGCTCCAAAACCGACATCTGCACCAAAATCAGAAGTACGTGTTAAAGAATCTTCATTTTCTTCTGCAAAATCTTCCTGGAATATGCTGCTTATTCCACCAAAACCTAAGATTTGAAAAGTACCTGCTTTTTTAGTTGGTAAGTGAAATTTAAAAGCAATATCCTGGTATTTAGGTACGCCATAATAATCTACAATACCGGCTTGATCTAAGAGATCTAAAGAAGAGTATCTATAATTTATTAGGTAAGATCCTTTATAATTCTTACCGAAGGGTCCTTCAAGAGTTGCTTCCATACCAATTACTCCTAATGAGGCAGAATATTCTCTTTTTTCGTTATTACCATTGCGTAATTTCATATCAAAAACACCTGAATAGGCATTACCATATTCCGGAGCAAATGCACCCGAAAAGAAATCAGAATTATTTAGCATTGCACTGTTTAGAGCATTGATAGGCCCTCCTGTTGATCCTTCATCAGCAAAGTGGTTTGGGTTTGGAATATCCATACCGTCTAATTTCCATAATATTCCTTTTGGAGAATTCCCTCGTACTACAATGTCATTGTTTCCCATAGCATCACCTGTAACACCGGCATATCCGGAAACCATTCTGGCAGGATCATTAAATGAACCGGCATATCTTTTAGTTTCTTCTACAGAAAAGGCTTTAGCACTAACCATGGCCATTTCATTTAATGGTTCGGATTTGTGCCCATTGGCAATAATTATAACATCTTCTAATTGTATTAATGATTCAGCTAATTCAATTTCAAGTACAATTTCTTTTCCGGAACCAACAAGAATATTTGGAATTACTTTTTCTTCATAGCCAAGACACGTTACTTTAAGATCAACTCGACCAACATGAACATGATCTATTCTGAAGTAACCATCAATATTTGAACTTGTTCCTTGAATCGGGTCACTGTTTACAAGAATGATATTTGCTCCAACCAAGGGTGCCTTAGAATCCTGGTCAATTACCTGACCTCGGATAGTTTGCGTTTGCATGTTGGTATTGGTTGCAAAACTTCCAACAGTAATTACTAATAGTAGTAAAGTTGTTGTTATTTTGTTTTTTAAATTTTTCATTTTTAAAAGTTTTAATTTCTTGATTAACTCACTCTCAAACGCCTTCGCGCATGCCTGCTTGTGAACTTCCATGACTTATTTCTTAGCTAATAGCTTATTGAGTTTTTTGCTTTGTTTCATTTGCTATTGATCTTCGCTTGCATGGAAGTTTCATGATTCCTAAAATTTATATAGTTTGATAATATTTTTACTTAATTAAAATCTGATACCTGCCGTGAAACCAGGATACATTTTTACATTGGTTTCATCATGATAAGTCTTGTTAAATGTATGGTATGGTGAAATTGAAGATTTGAACGCATTTCCATCATTATCTTCCAGTTCGGAAACATTTACATTCCAACTTGCTCCTCCAAATACTTCAATGTTTTCAAAAACTTTCTTTGACGCAGTTATCTGAAGTTTATTGTTTAGGTTTAGTGCTTCGGTAAACCATTCATCTTCGTTAATATGATAAGATAGAAGTTCGATCGCAACATTCCATTCTTCTTTTACTGGTATCATAGTTCCAATACCATAACCCCAACCCCAATAAATTTTATTATCGTGAATGCTTGAACCTACGGAAATAATGTTGTAGAAGCTTTTAACTCCGGTTTTAAAACTGAATACACCATATAAAGTTTCGTTTGCACTAATTTCAAATGTTCTATAGCCATTTTTTACAATACTAAAAACTCCAATTGGTATACCATTTTCTAAAGAGTCAACGTAGTTAAAAGGAGCAATTTGTACGCCATTTAATTTTTTGGTATAGTTTGAAAATCCGGCTATTTGTGCACCTTTAACTGATTCAGTACTAACATTTGAAAATCCAGCTAATTGGATACCTTTTAATTTTCCAACATTTACATTGGTAAATCCTGTAATCTGCCCTATATCACTACCTTTAGAATAGTTGGCAAATCCAGATATTTGCATTTTATTGATTTTCTCAACCGATATATTTGTGAATCCGGCGAATTGTAAACCATTAAGTGAATCTAAAGCAACATTTGCGAAACCTGCAGCTTGTAATCCTTTATAGGTATTGTTAGCATAGTTTAAGAAACCGGCAATTTGAACGCCATTTCCTTGTCCCATTATTAGATTACCGAAACCGGCAATTTGGGTTCCTACCATATCATTTTTTAATATACTACCGAAACCTGAAATTTCCATACCATCTAATCCGCCATTATATCCAGCATATAAGTTGATAGAAACGTTGTTTGTAGTATTCCAGGCTTCCAAGCCATTTGTTCCTAAAGGAGTAACTAATGTGATTTGGAATGGTCGTATTTTAGTTTCCTGGTTTTCTTCTTGTCCTTTAGCATTAAATCCAAACGTTGTTAAATAAATTAATGCTAATGACATTCCAAGTGATTTCATATTTCCGGTCTGCCGACAGGAAGGTTTTGTAATTTTTTTATGATATTCTTCTGCACGTTTAACCATCATTGCGAACTGTGCAAACAGAAATAAGCTTCTTGGGAAAAATCCCAACGTGAATTCCGTTTCTTTGATTTGTTTCTTATTTGTTTTCATTTTTATTCTGTTTTGAAAATTGTTATTGCGTTTAATCATAAGGATGACAACCCGGTTTTGAGTTACCTCTATCCGAAAGCAAAAAAAATTGAAAAAAATTTCAGTCGATTTGATAAATATCAAAAAATCAGAATGTTGAGAGAGTGTTTTTTATAAAAAAAGGATATTATAAAGTAAATGAAGCTCCAAAAACTCCACCTATCCACATTTTAATTTGCGTATCAGAAAATGTTTCGTTATAAAATGAATAAGGTGCGATATTTGGGAAAAGATTTGTATCCTTATCTTTCAATAAAGCTGAAACATTTAAGGAAGGCCCCATAAAAATTGAAAAGCGCTTTGTTAAATTGTAATCAAAATAAGCGTTCAGTTTACTAAGGGTTCCTATATAATTATATGTACTTGATTCAAATGTAAGGCCGGATGTCATCTGTAAATCGATGGAATTAGTTTCGATAATAAAATCTGATGAAATATCTAAATTAAAATTAAATTTACTATTTATATAGAACTGTGACCCTATTCCGTAACCAACAGCTAAATTATCTGAGAAATTATAACCTAAACGAATTGAATTGTATAACTTTTTAACTCCCATTTTATATGCCATAGAAAGGTAAAATACATCGTTTGTAGAAATTTCAAAACGATGGAACCCTTTTTTAACAAAAGAAAATACACCTATAGGTAAACCACTTTCAATAGTATCTGAAACATTTAAAATTGCTAATTGATATCCATTAACCTTTTTAGAATAATTAAAATATCCTGCTAGTTGAAATCCATTTAAATCTTCTACAGCTATATTTGCAACGCCTGCCAGTTGATATTTACCTCCTGTTTTTCCATAGTTAATACCTCCTGCAATTTGCCCGCCTGAGACTTCATTTTGAGATACATTCGCAAATCCTGCGATTTGAAAGCCTTTTACAGATTTTCCATAATTAGCAAAACCACTCATCTGTCCCCAGTTTACATCACCTGCAGCAAAATTAGCAAAACCTGCAGCTTGCCCTCCATCTACATTGTTACAGTAATTAGCAAAACCAGCTAATTGACCCAATTTAACATCCTTAACCGCAACATTTACAAAACCTGTTAATTGAAGACCATCCACATTCTGGGTTGTAACATTATTGAATCCTGAGATTTGCACTCCATTCATGTATCCATGAAGGGTATTATTAAAACCAGCCAATTGAACACCGGAAAGTGTGTCCAGCACAACATTACTCATGCCTCCGATTTGAGTCCCTGTTACGGATCCACTATTTAAATTAAAGAATCCTGCCAACTGGAAAGGATTAGTATCTCCACCAACAATATTGGCAAAACCACCAATTTGAGCTCCATAAACATCACGGCGTACAATATTAACCAAGCCTCCAATTTCAGTCCCATTAATTCCACCGGTATATCCTGCCAACACATTAAATGAAAATGTATTGTCGACAGAACCGCTTAGTTTTCGGTTAGTTCCTAAATAGGGTACAAATGAAACCTGGAATAACCTTTTGTCATGTATAACCAAGTTATCAGAAATAATTTTAGATTCTTCTGGTACCAGTATCCCGACCAATGGGCGGTTATGTATATCTTCCAGTTTTATATGGGCCGATTCCATTTTTTGTAATGGGGCTGCACTGGGGTTTAAATAAATATTGAAGCTATTTTTATATGCTGGTTCGACCATAATTACCGTATCGAGGTATCCTTTTTTACTATAACTTAATCCGTGAACTTCTTTTTCATAAGGAACTGTTATGGAATAATACCCTTCTAAATTTGATAATGCTACGACTCTGCCATCCACTTCATAAACAGTAGCTTGTTGAATTTTTTCTCCTGTTTGCGAATCAATAATATATCCGGTTATGATATATTCATTAGGCCTGTTATCGGCTAATGTTTGTTTTGGAGGATTCTTTTTATTTAAGATAACATGAGAACCAACTACTTTATACCTGACCGAATTTTCAAAAAGCTTATCTAAAGTTTTAGCAACGGATTTATTTTCTGACTGAAGAGAAACGAATCTTTGTTCATCAAAATTTTTTGAGTTGTATGAAAATGTAAATCCTCCTTTTTCTGAAATTTCAGCTAGTGCTTTTTCCAATGGAATATCTGTAAAGGAAACAGATATTCTTTTATGTAAATAATTCGATTGCGAGAAAGAAATATTACTCGTGGATAAGATCAAAATAATTAAGTAAACTAATTTAAGTTTAGATATTTTTCTCAGCGCATCCATCTCCCTTAATTGTAAATGTATTGTTCTCTTTAGTATATTCAAGTTCGAAAGTGGCCACAATCACTTCAATAATATCATCAATGGAGTTATTTGAGAATATTGTAGATAAACGGCACTCATAAATGCGTTCATCACTCACTTCAATTTTGATGTTGTAATAATTTTCAAGTAATCCAAATACCTTCTTTAGGTCAATATCGGTAAATATTAAAGTATAATCCATCCAGAATAATTCATCAGGAATACTTTCTGCAACGTATATAGGTTTACGATTTTCATTTGAGATTCTACCTTTTTCTCCAGCTTTAAGTAGGATAGATGTAGTATCCATGGTTTCAGAATCAACGGTAAATAGTTGCACTAAACCATCTGTAACAATTACTTCAATCTCCGAATTTTCATAGGCCTTTACATTGAATGAAGTACCCAGAACTTTTACAAAAGCGTCCTCGGCTTCGATTATAAATGGTTGTTCAGGATTATGCTCAACCTCGAAATACGCCTCGCCGTTAAGTTTAACTCGTCTTTCGTTTTTAGCGAATTTTTCAGGATAAGTTATATTTGAATTTGAGTTTAATGTAATATTTGAACCATCTGGCAACGTTTCATGTAAGACTTCTTCTACACTTGCAACCATAAGTTGTTGAGGTTGTTTAATAAGTAACTGGTAAACTCCAAATAAGACAACAATTGCCGCAGCAATGCTGGTAGAAATTAAAGTAAATCTTGATTTGAGAGAAATTGTTTTGGTTGATTTTTGTTCTTCTTCATACTGATCAATTCTGTCCGACATTTTTTTCCATACCGATGGAGTATCAACAGCAACAGGATTTGGAGTAAGTTTCCCGGCTTCCGCCCAAACAGTTTCGTAATTATCTAATGTTTTTTGATTTTCATCAGATAATTCCAGCCATTCCTGAACTTGTTGTATTTCATCCCCACTTGTTTCTCCAAGCAAAAATCTTAGAAGGATCTTATCATCAATATGTCCGGAGCGTTTATTCAATTATTTATATAATTTTTTTTCAGTTTTTTTGTTTTGATCTACGAATATCGATTAACGATTAACGAATTTTGATTTGCTGTTTTCTATATTCTTTTGTTCTGTTCTGCACTTTTTACGAATATGGATATTAATTCGTTGTTTTCTTTTAATGCTTCCTGTAATTTATTCTCTGTTTTATACAATTTCGTACGATAAATTATTTTTAAGCAAATAAAAGTTTCTCTCAATTCTTTGAATACAACTTTTATTTTATGAATAAAGTCTTTTTTTCGGCTCGCCACTTTGAGCTTCTCCATAATTTAAGGCAGAAGAGGTTCCAGATCGAACTAACTGGCCCGAAAGATGATTGCCAGCTTTAATATTAGGCATTTCATCTACGATTTCACTAATTAATACCGCAAACTCTACAAGCCACTCTTCTAAATCAAATTTATTCATTTGTTTTAATCTTAAATCTACATTCGTTAATCCCTGTCTGCCGACAGACAGGCTTGTTCTTAAATCAATTAAGTTTTATTATATTGTTATTCATTAGTATGACAACTCAAATTTGACTTGCCTCTATCCATTTTTAAAAAAATCACTAAAAAATAATATAATCCATGGTAGATAATCCTTTAGTTCTTCTCGTAAAAACTTCAAAGCTTTTACCATTTGGTTTTCCACCGTACTTACTGAAATATTTAACTTATCAGCTATTTCTTTATATTTTAATCCATCATATCGGCTCAGGATGAATACTTTCTTTCTTTCAATGGGTAATTGACCAATTGCCATACGAATTTTCTGGTCAAGTTCTGAAACGATCATCTCATCTTCTGAAGAAAGTTCATTATCACGTTCGTATTCGTGCTGAACTTTATAATCCTCACGAATATTTACGTGTTTTAATACATTGAGACTAGCATTTCTAACAGCTCTAAACAGATAACTCTGAATTGATGAAGTTATAATGATTGATTCTCGGTTGGTCCAGAGTTTAAATAATACTTCCTGAACTACTTCTTCAGAAGCATCGACATCCTTGAGGAAATTATTAGCATAGGCACATAAATTGCTGTAATGCAAATTGAATAGCTTTTCGAAATCGGCTTTCGACTCAATCTTACCTGTCGGCAGACAGGTCTTTATTCCTTTATGTGTTACTGCTTCGCCCAATGTCATATAAAAATCCCCCTAGTGAAAGGGGGAAGTTGAATTATTTAATTCCAGCGCCATTGCTTGTTTTATCACCCGGAATGACAAAATTTAATTTGCCACTGTCATCTTCGGCCATTAAAATCATTCCTTGCGATTCGATACCCCTTATCTTTCTAGACTCTAAGTTAACCAAAATACTAACTTGTTTACCAATAATATCTTCAGGTTTATGATCGACCGCAATTCCTGAAACGACAGTTCGCTGATCAATCCCGGTATCGATTTTAAGTTTTAATAATTTGTCTGTTTTTGGTACTCGCTCAGCTTCAAGAATTGTACCAACGCGAATATCCATTTTAACAAAATCATCGTAAGTTATATTATCTTTTGCAGGATCTACTTTTATAATTTCAGCTTCATTGGCTTTTTTCGAATCCTGAAGTTTTTGAAGCTGTTTCTCTATTTCTTCATCTTCGATTTTTTCAAAAAGTAAGCTTGCTTTATTGATAGTATGGCCAACCTCAATTAGATCAGATTTACCGGCTAAATCCCAATTTAGCTTATCAATGTTTAAGAATTCTCTAAGCTTAGCAGTTGTAAATGGTAAGAAGGGTTCTAAAATAATTGATAAAGCAGCAGTAATCTGGATAGAAATATTCATGATTGTTTTTACACGCTCTTCGTCTGTTTTGATTACTTTCCAAGGTTCAGTATCAGCTAAATATTTATTACCTAAACGGGCCAAATCCATAGCTATCTTAACTGCTTCTCGGAACCGGAAATTTTCAATACTTTTTTCCAGGTTTGTTTTTATAACTAAGATTTCAGCAAGAGTTTCTTTATCAGAATCTGTCAAATTAGCACACTCAGGAACTTTACCATTATAATATTTATGGGTAAGTACCAACGTACGATTAACAAAGTTTCCTAATATTGCTACAAGCTCAGTGTTATTGCGCGATTGGAAATCTTTCCATGTAAAATCATTATCTTTTTGTTCTGGAGAGTTTGCACAAATAGTATATCGTAACGCATCTTGCCTTCCGGGAAAGTCTTGTAGGTACTCGTGAATCCAAACAGCCCAGTTTCTTGAAGTCGAAAGTTTATCGCCTTCCAAATTCAGGAATTCGTTAGCAGGAACGTTATCCGGTAAAATGTAATCGCCATGAACCTTTAACATAGATGGGAAAATCAAACAATGGAATACAATATTGTCTTTTCCGATAAAATGTATTAAACGAGAATCTTCACTTTGCCAATAATCTTTCCAGTCTTTTCCTTTTTCTTGAGCCCATAGTTTTGTGGCCGAAATATAACCAATTGGAGCATCGAACCACACATAAAGAACTTTTCCATTGGCCCCTTCCACAGGAACCGGAACACCCCAATCCAAATCACGGGTTACAGCACGAGGTTGTAAGCCTGCATTTAACCATGATTTACATTGCCCGTAAACATTCGATTTCCAATCTTTCTTATGGCTATCAAGCCATTCTTCAAGCCATTCTTTTTGATATTTTTCTAAATCCAAATACCAGTGTTTTGTCTTTTTTAATACAGGAACATTTCCGCTTAATTTAGATTTTGGTTTAATTAATTCTCTTGGGCTTAAGCTTGACCCACACTTTTCGCACTGATCGCCATAAGCCTCTTCGTACCCGCATTTTGGGCATGTACCTATAATATACCTATCGGCAAGGAATTGTTGTTCCTGTTCATCGAAAAATTGCTCTTCTTCTTTTTCAATGAATTCGCCTTTTTCGTACAAGGTTTTGAAAAAATCCGAAGCCGTTTCGTGGTGTAAGGGGTCTGAAGTACGGTAATAAATATCGAAAGCAATACCAAACTCTTTGAAAGCCTTTTTGATCATTTCATGGTACTTATCAACAACATCTTGCGGTGAAACACCTTCTTTTCTTGCTCGTAAGGTTATTGGAACCCCGTG
Source organism: Bacteroidales bacterium (assembly GCA_028282785.1). Lineage (GTDB taxonomy): Bacteria > Bacteroidota > Bacteroidia > Bacteroidales > UBA12077 > UBA12077. Next base: position 93,068 of record JANQHE010000018.1, read on the forward strand.
CTCATCCGATCCGCAAATATAGGCAACATCGTTCCCTTTTAATTTCAAATATCTCACATAAATATCAGCAGGTAAATAAGCTCCGGCAATATGGCCTAAATGTAATGGGCCATTTGCATATGGTAATGCTGATGTTATTAAATAGCGCTTTGGATTTTCCATTTCAATACTGTCTTTTTTCTTTATTTTCACTAATATCCGACAAATATACGAAGGAATATTTTGTTAAGATAAAATAGGGTATAGTTATTTTTTGCAAAATAACTGATCAGAAGATATTTTATTTAGTGTTTTTGTTAAAATAAGATAAAATCATTGATTTTATTTAGTACATTTGTTTTAAATAAGAAAAATATGTTAAAAGAAATATCTAAAAAACAAGTTTTGGATAGGATTCGTTTCGAAAATCCTTGGTGGATAGATGGAAATATTGAAGAAGATTATAATTCTATGCCACGAAGATTATATTTTGAATTATTTAAACCTCTTGTTTATGAAAAAGATATTCGAAGAGCAGTTGTTCTTATGGGTCCTCGGCGGGTAGGAAAAACTGTAATGTTGTATCATATGGTTGAAGATTTAATTCAAAATGGAGTAAATCCAAAAAAGATAATATTTATTACAATTGAGAACCCAATATATAATTACATGTCTTTGGAGCAACTTTTTATCTATTCTAAAGAAGCGAGTGGGTTAGATGATAAAGAAGGTTGGTTTGTGATATATGACGAAATTCAATATTGTAGAGATTGGGAAGTTCACTTAAAATCTTTAGTAGATAGCTATAGGAAAGATAAATTTATAGTATCCGGATCTGCGGCTGCAGCTTTAAAATTTGCAAGTAATGAAAGTGGAGCAGGAAGATTTACGGATTTTATGTTACCACCATTAACTTTTAATGAATACATCTCTTTAAAAGGTTTGGATAGGATTATAAAATCAACTCAATTAAAATGGAAAGGCCATGATACAGAATTTTATACATCATCTCATTTAGATGAATTAAACAGGCATTTTGTTGATTACATAAATTTTGGCGGCTATCCTGAAGTGATTTTTTCAAAGAAAATACAAGCTAACCCAGGAAGATACATAAGGCAGGATATTGTAGATAAGGTACTTTTAAGAGATTTACCAAGTTTATATGGAATAAGTGATACAAGAGAATTAAATTCTTTGTTTACAACCATTGCTTATAATAGTGGAAGTGAATTTTCTTTGGAGGCTTTAAGCCAACAATCTCAAGTTCCAAAAAATACACTGAAAAAATATGTTGAATATTTGGAAGCTGCATATCTAATAAAACAAATAAGAAGGATTGATCAAAGCGGAAAAAGATTTAAAAGAGATAACTTTTTTAAAATTTATTTAACAAACCCTTCATTAAGGAGTGCACTTTTTTCACCAATTATGGCAACCGATGAAATGATGGGGAATATGGTTGAAACTGCAATTTTTGCTCAATGGATGCACAAAGATTGGTTTACACCTTGGTATTCAAGATGGAACAAAGGCGAGGTTGATATGATAGGCTTAAGTGATACAGGCCTTAAACCAGTATGGGCTTTAGAAATAAAATGGACTAACCGTTTTTATGAGAAGCCAAATGAACTAAAAAGCCTTTATAAGTTTTGTGTTGAAAATAATTTGCAAACTCCAATCGTAACAACAATAAATAAAGAAGGAAGTAAACAATTTAAGGAATTAGATATTCAGTTTTTATCTTCTTCCGCATATGCTTATACTGTAGGCAGAAATACTTTAATAAAAAGAGTTAATAAATAAAAATAAAAATGATCGCTCCAAAAAGTTTAAAAATAGGAGATAAAATAGGAATCGTCGCCCCGGCAAGAAAAATTGAAATGCATGAAATTGAAGCTGCAATATCGGTTTTTGAAAGTTGGGAATTAAATGTTGAGTTAGGAAAGAATATTTTAGCTCAAGACAGTCAGTTTGCCGGAACCGATGAACAACGCGTTGAGGACTTACAAAGTATGTTAGATAATCGGGAAATCAAAGCGATTGTATGTGCACGTGGAGGTTACGGAACGATAAGGTTATTACCGAAATTGGATTTTACTACTTTTCTAAAATCACCAAAATGGATTGTTGGTTATAGTGATGTTACAGCTTTACATGCACATTTAAATCAAAACCTGGGGGTGCAATCTTTACATGCAATAATGCCATTAAATTTCCCAAAAGATAAATCGGAAAATCAAGCTACTATATCATTAAAAAAAGCTTTGTTTGGAGAACAAAATCTTTATGAAATTGATAATCATAAGTTAAATAGGCAGGGAAGAGTAGTGGGAGAAATAATTGGAGGAAATTTATCAGTTTTATATAGTATAGCAGGTACAAGATATGATATTAATACTAATGAAAGAATATTGGTTTTGGAGGATTTAGATGAATACCTTTATCATATTGACCGTATGATGATGAACTTAAAATTGGGAGGTAAGCTTGAAAATTTAAAAGCACTAATTATTGGTGGGATGAGTGATATGAATGATAATACTGTGCCTTTTGGAAAAACTGCATATGAAATAATATCTGACGTGGTTAATGAATATCAGTACCCTGTTTGTTTCAACTTTCCAACTGGACATATTGAAAATAATTATACTGTAAAATTAGGAAGTAAGATAGTGTTGGATTGTTCAGAAAAAGGAGTAAAATTTATAAATTAATGAAGCGTTAATTCATAATTTGCAGGGATTAAGAATAGCTCTTTATTCATTTTTTTGTTATTTATTTCAACAACATAAGTTCTTGATTTTTCTTTTCTTAAAAGAGTTCTTTCAACACTCAACATCGGAAAAAAACCTTGAGTTTCCGGGATTTTTTCGAAAAACTCATAGGTGTGGTCCGCACTGTTTATAAGTTTTACAAGTTCTTCGAAAAAATAGAAATCATTTTGGGCTACCCAGTATGCAATTTCCGTATTTCGTTCTTTATTTCTAACCCTCCATTGATAGCATTTATATTCACCAAACATTCTGGAATTCTCTGTTTTCAAAATCGAATAATTTTCAGATCCTGATCTAGAATTTGAATTAACTTCCAGCTTTTTATAAAGCTTTCTTTTTGGGCATAAAGCAAAAACCTCTTTACTTTCTAAATCTATTAAAAGTGAACGTAACAAAATCTCATTACTGTCGAATTTGTCTATTCGAACTTTATCTTTTTTTACAAAATAGGAGAAGTAGTAAGTATCATAATATGATTCATGTACTAATTGGATACTTCCTTCAAATGCGTCAACATTTGGGTTAAAGGAAGTCGCTAACACTAAGAAACTTAGTAGAAAGTTTATCATAACTAAAAATCAGTTATCTTTGATGATATAATTAGTACTCAACCAATTTAATCTTACACCTTAAAATATAAAAAGGTTACAAAAGTAAATAAAAAAATGGCTGGACATAATGACTTAGGAAAAAAAGGGGAGGAATTGGCTAGGAAATATCTTATTGAAAATGAGTATTTAATTAAAGATATAAACTGGCGTTTTAAAAAAAACGAATTGGATATAATTGCTGAAAAAAATAACCTTTTGGTGGTTGTGGAAGTAAAAACTCGTGCAAAAGATTATTTTGAAAACCCAAAAGATGCGGTTACCAGGTCAAAGCAAAAATTTATTATTAAAGCAGCAGAAGCTTATATTATGGAAAAAGACATCAAATTTGAAACAAGATTTGATATTATTTCTATAACGATTGAAAAGAATAACACTGATATTGAACACATTATAGATGCTTTCCAACCAAGTTTATTATAAAAAATATATTATGAATATAGAGGAGTTTAGAGATTATTGTTTAAGTAAAAAAGCTGTTACAGAAGGATTTCCATTTGATGAAACTACTTTGGTATTTAAGGTAATGGGAAAAATGTTTGCTCTTACTGATGTTGAAGGTGAATTTAAGTTAAATCTTAAATGTGATCCTGAAAAAGCAATAAGCTTAAGAGAAAAATATCCTGATCATCTATTACCAGGGTATCACATGAACAAAAAACACTGGAATACAATCATTGTTGATGGATCTATACCTGATAAATTATTATACGAGTGGATTGATGAATCATATGATTTAATAGTTGCTTCTTTACCTAAGGTTAAACAGCGGGAATTAAGAACAGATTAAACCTTTAGGATAATTAAAGAATCAAAAGATAAAACAAATACAAAATATAAAATGAAAACACAAAAATTAATTTCATTATTAATCGCCATACTTTTTACATTAGGTGCATTTGGGCAAGAAAAAACAGAAGGTTATGAGTTTAAAGATCTTACTAATATTAAAGTAACATCCGTAAAAAACCAACAGAAAACAGGGACATGTTGGAGTTATTCAACAACATCATTTATCGAAGCTGAATTATTACGAAAGAATAATCAGGAGTTTGACTTATCTGAAATGTATTTTGCTCGTTTGGCTTATGAAGAAAAGGCTCAAGACTTCGTAAGATATCATGGTAAAATTAATTTTGGTGAGGGAGGTCAGGCACATGACGTTATGAATCAAATAAAGAAATACGGATTTATTACTCAAGAAGCTTACCAGGGGAATGAATATAATCCCGGACATTATCGTCATGCAGAAATGAGTAAAATTCTAAAAGCTGTTTTGGATGTTATTATTACTAAACCAAACAAAAAGTTGACATCTGTGTGGTTCGATGCTTATAAAGCAATCTTAGATACATATATGGGAGAAGTACCTAAAGATTTCAATTTAAATGGTGAAATTATTACTCCTAAGAAGTTTGCTCAAAAAGAAGGCTTTAATACCAATGATTATATAGAACTTACATCTTTTACTCACCACCCTTTTTATAAAGAAGTAATTTTGGAAGTTCCGGATAATTGGTCAAATGATCCGTACTTTAATGTTCCACTGGAAGAGTTCATGGAAATAATGAGTTATTCTTTAAATGAAGGTTATACTTTTGTTTGGGATGGTGACGTGGGTTTCAATGGATTTTCGCATAAGAAAGGGGTAGCAATTGTTCCGGTTGGAGATTTTGAATTTACAGAACCTAAAGAAGAAAAAGAGATTGATGAAAAATATCGTCAGCAGGAATTTGATAATTTAACAACTACGGATGATCATTTAATGCATATAACAGCGTTGGCTAAAGATCAAAACGGTACAATGTACTATAAAACAAAAAATTCCTGGAGCGATGATAGCAATGAATTGGGTGGCTATTTATATATGTCAGAAAGTTATATGCGCTTAAATACAATTGCAATAATGGTACATAAAGATGCAATACCTAAAAAGATTAGAGATAAACTAGGATTGTAATGAACCTTAATGTTTTAAGTAATTGTCACTCTGAGCCTGCCGGAAGGTAGGCTTGTCCAAGAGTGGCTTTTTTTATTCAGCAACTAAAAGATTACACCCCCGAATATCACTATTATCAAACCTGCCAATAATTTCAAAACTACCATTGGAATTGATTTTTCCAAGATCTTTTGTTTCAATGAACGAACAGGAATAAATATTGGCTAAATCAATAATATTTATTCCGCCGGATTTGCCTTTTCCCAAATATGAAAATGGATCGTACGTATCCCTTATAAAAACCTTCATCCAGGGAGGGATATTGAATTGTCCATTGCCGGCAGAATAGGCTTGTGATAAAAGTTCAGTCATACCGTATTCAGAATGCACAGATTCTAAACCGAACTTAGTACAAAGGAAATTATGTAATTCTTTTTTGGTAAGTTCTTTTCTTTTCCCTTTCATTCCTCCGGTTTCCATTACTATTGTATTGGAAAGATTCATAGCGTATTTTTCAGCAAGATCAATTAAAGCATAAGATATTCCAATAAGAATAATTCGTGAATTAGTTTTTTGCAATAAATTTAATTTAAAAGCTAGTTCATCTATATTATCAAGATAAAACCCACTATTCGGATGATTAGATTTTGTTATTAAATGATTTACCATATAAACCAGAGATGAACTTTCGTTTTCGAGGTAGGTTGGAAGCAAAGCTAAAATGCAAGTATTATCCAGTTTCCCATATTGATTTTCGAACGAAGCATAAAAACTCTTTTCATAAATACTTAAATCATGAATAAAATGTGTACTTCTTTGCCCTGTGGTTCCACTACTATAAAACTCCTTTTTTATTTCCTTGTTGTCTATGTGTACTTTATGGGTTTTAAAAAATTCAATTGGAAGAAATGGGATATCATTAATTTTTTTCACTATTGAAGCATTAATTCCTAAATGGAAAAGATATTCCTTATATACAGAGTTATTTTCTGCCTGATAATTAAATATTTCCAGTGCAATCTGTTCGAACTGCTCAAAGCTTTGAATTGAAAAAATATTGTCAATCGAAAAGTTGTGCATATAAGATTGAATATGCAGGCAATTTACAGAAAATAATACTTTTTAGAAAATCAGAAAATAAAACTGCCGCAAAATTCTGCGACAGTTGGGGATATATAGTGTTTTTTGGAGAATTAAACCTTTTGTTTTATAAAATTAGAAACGCATGCTTTTTCATCCATTGTTCTTCTCTAAACTTATGAAAGTATTTGGCGTTTCCTTTTTTTACTATCTCTAAATTCTTCATCCAGTCTTCAACTTTTCCTTCTTCTTCTATAACTTCTTCATCCCATATATTTGTCTTAATTTCCCAAAAGAATTCATCAAACATCCATTCTTCTATATATTTTTCTTCATTAAAGGTTTCATTTTTAAGATTCAGGTTTAACATCCAGTCTTCAACTTCTTTTTCTTCTTCAATAACTTTTTCATCCCATACATTAGATTGAATTTCCCAAAAGTTTTCATCATGCATCCAGCTTTCGATTTCTTTTTGCTCTTCTGTAATTTCCCAATCGTTTAAAAAAGCAAGTTTTGTTGCGTTAAGGTTAGTTTTCTTTGGTAATGTCTTATAACTGGTCATGTTATCATTTGATGCCAGTATATTTACATATTTGTTTTGAGCATATAATCCAAATACCAAAAATGAAAGTAAAATAGAAAGACTCGATATTTTTACGATTGTTGTAACACCAGATTTCATAATTAACTCCTTTCTTTTTAAACCCTTGTAGTAAGTTAATTACATTCTTTGTGCCAAAAAAAATAATGCACATTAAATCAGATAATTATAATAATTTGCGGAGTGCGTTATCTGACTTTTTTTGAACGGATTTATTACATGATGTGTACGAAAGCGAACAAAAAAAGCAGTGAATTTATCACCGCTTTATCTAATATTTTGTTTTTTATCAATTAATCAATTTCCCATTCAAAACCTTCTTTGGTATCTTTAATTTTAATACCCTTTTGGATTAATTCATCCCTAATTTTATCAGAAGTTGCAAAATCTTTATTTTTCTTTGCTTCTAAACGTAAATTAAGAATAAAGTCAATTAATTCTCCTGTTAATTCGTTTTCTTTTGATCCGGCAGAATCATCTTCTTTTAAACCTAGTACATCAAACACAAAATTGTTATATAATCGCTTTAGTTTTTCTAAATCGACTTTTGTAATTTTTTCCTTGCCATCATTAACTAAATTGATTATTCTAACAACTTCTAACAGGTGTGCAATTAAAAGCGCGGTGTTGAAATCATCATTCATTGCATCATAACAATTGTTAACTAATTTTTTGATATTGACACTCGAACTCTTACTTGTACTCAACTTATTGAGTGTTTCTCCAGCTTTCATCAGTTTTCGAAAACCAGTCTCAGCATCTATTAATGCTTTGTTTGAGAAATCTAGTGTACTTCGATAATGTGACTTAGCCATAAAAAAGCGAACTACCATTGGTGAGTAACCCCTTTCTAGTAAAGGGTGATCGCCTGTAAATAATTCATGAGGGAGAAACCCATTTCCGGCACTTTTTGACATGCGTGTTCCATTAACCGTTAACATGTTGGTGTGCATCCAATATTTGACTGGTGAAATTTTATTGGCAGCTTGCGATTGTGCTATTTCATTTGTATGATGTGTTGCTTGTAAATCCATCCCGCCACCATGTATGTCAAATCTATCACCTAAATATTTTGCACTCATTGCCGAACATTCAATATGCCATCCTGGGAATCCTACCCCCCAGGGTGAATCCCATTTCATCAAGGTTTCGGGTTTTGCTTTAATCCAAAGAGCAAAATCTAAACGTCCTTTTTTTTCGTCCTGACCACTTAATTCTCTTGTTCCTTCCAACAAATCTTCTATTTTTCGATTTGTTAAAATACCGTAATCATTTTTTTTATTATATTTTTCAACATCAAAGTATACCGAACCATTTCTAACATAGGTATAGTTTCTTTTGGATATTTTTTTTATCATTTCTTGTTGCTCAAGAATATGTCCAGTTGCTGTTGGTTCAACACTTGGAGGAAGAGTGTTAAAAATTCGCATAACATCATGAAAACCAAGAGTATATTTTTGAACTACTTCCATAGGTTCCAACTGCTCAAGTTTTGCTTTTTTAGCAAATTTATCATCTCCTTCATCGCGGTCTCCTTCCAGGTGCCCTGCGTCTGTAATATTTCTTACATATCTTACCTTATAACCTAAATGTAAAAGATACCTGTATATTATATCAAAAGATATAAAAGTTCTGCTATTCCCTAAATGCACATCGCTATATACTGTTGGTCCACAAACATACATTCCAACAAATGGCGGATTTATTGGCTCGAACTTTTCTTTTTCTCTGGTTAATGTGTTGTAAATAATCAAATTTTGATCCATCCCGGCAAAGTTTTGAATTTCCGATCAGCAAAAATAAAGAATTATATTGTCTTGGTATAATGAATTGGACTTCAATTTAAAAAGGATTGTTTTTTTCAAGAATTTTCATCGTTGTTTCATATCCGGTTTCAAATATTTCTTTTCCTTTTGATAAACCTAAAATACCATAATTTCTTAATGTTTCGGGTTCGATAAATAAATCGCATCGAGTTTTTTTCGTTTTTATATTAGCACCGATAGCTAAATGAAAAGTCCGTTCGGCTATTTTTATTATACTATCTAGTTCTTCAGTTTTTTCTAGTGGATTAACATGGGATGCTATTAATCTCTTACAGTTATTTTGAATGGGATCAATAGGAAGATTGTCAAATATTCCACCATCAACATATGTTTTTCCATTTATTAAAACAGGTTTAAAAACTACAGGAATACTTGCCGAAGCGATTACTTTTTCAATTATGTTTCCCTTATTGAAATATTGAACAATTCCGTCATTTAGATTAGAAGTTGCTACATATAAAGGTTTTTTCAAATCTTCAAAACTTTTGGCTTTAATATTTTCTTCAAGAATTTTTATAACCTTTTGCATGGATAAAAGACCCTTTCTCGGAAATGATATTTGGGCAAATTTGAATAAACTTGTATCCCGGAATATTTCATAGGCTTCATCAGGACTATAACCGTCGGCGTAAAATAATCCGGCTAATGCTCCTGCACTGGTACCTGAAATTATATCCGGAAAAATTTGATTTTCATTTAGTGCTTTTAATATTCCAAGATGTGCTAATCCTCGAACACCGCCACCACTTAATGCAATACCAATTTTATAATTCTTTTTCGTTTTGGATTTTAAAAGTTTAGTTATAAAACTCATATAAATTATTTGTTTTAGAGTAAAAAACCCGAAATTTAAATAATAAATTAATGGTGTGAAATTATAATATTTAAACTAATTCGCATATTTTCATTAAACTTCACTAATTTTGAGCACTTAAAATAAATAAGAAGGAAGATGAGTTCAACCAGGCAAAATAAGATAGAAAGATTATTGCAGAGAGATTTAGGAGATATTTTCCAAAAAGGAACCACCGGTTTATTTCGTGGTAAAATGATTACTGTTACAACTGTGAGAGTTTCACCGGATTTATCAAATGCTAAGGTTTATTTAAGTTTATTTCCTGTTGATGATAAAAAGGAATTTATTGATTATATAAATGGAATTGAGGGGCAAATTCGTTTTGATCTTGGGAAACGTGTCAGGCACCAGTTACGAAAAGTTCCTGAGTTGACTTTTTTCATTGATGATTCTCTTGACTATATTGATAACATTGATAATTTATTAAAATAAGTAAAATTATGAGCTAGTGGTTAATAGCTAATAGCTAAAAGCTAAAAATTAATGAAATACGATCCAATTAAAAGAAGCCTGGGAGTAGTTTTTAATAAAAATCCGTTTTTACGAAAGTTATTTTATCGATTGCTGGATTTGCTATTATTAAGGACATGGCATATTAAAAAAGCAGTTCGTGTTTGGAAAGTAAATTATAAAAAAGGCGCATCAATTTTGGATGCTGGATCCGGATTCGGTCAATATACATATTATTTATCAAAGCAATCAAAGAGTTGGAAGATATTAGGGGTTGATGTTAAGGAAGAACAAATAGAGGATTGTAATAATTTCTTTTCAAAGATAGGAAGAACCGACCTGGTAAAATTTGAATACGCCGACCTAACAAAATTTACAAAACCTCAAGCTTACGATTTAATTTTAAGTGTTGATGTAATGGAACACATTTTGGAGGATGTTACCGTGTTTAAAAATTTTCATCAGTCACTTAAAGAAAATGGCATGGTTTTAATATCAACTCCATCTGACCAGGGAGGTTCTGATGTTCACGATGAGGATGATCATTCTTTCATCGATGAGCATGTTCGGGACGGTTATAATATTACTGAAATTGAAGACAAACTGAAGAGTGTTGGATTTTCAAATGTTGAGGCAAAATACTCATATGGAGCTCCAGGTAAAATATCATGGAAACTTTCGATGAAGTATCCTATTTTAATGGTCAACACAAGCAAACTGTTTTTCTTATTTTTACCGATATATTATATAATAGTGTATCCTTTTGCGTTCTTATTGAATTATTTTGATGTTAACACAAAACACAAAACAGGTACAGGATTAATAGTTAAAGCATATAAATAAAAATTGAACTTCCCGTTTTACATATCAAAAAGATATTTGATTGCTAAGAAATCAAAGAATGTAATTAACATTATTTCTTTAGTTTCTGTTATTGGAGTTACGGTTGGCACAGCGGCATTGATCATTGTATTATCTGCATTTAATGGTTTGGATAATCTTTTAAAATCCATGAACGATTCTTTTGATCCGGACTTAAAGATTGTTCCGGCAACGGGTAAGGTTTTTTCTGTAAATGATCCAAGATTTGAACAAGTAAGGAATCATGAATCAGTTTTTGATATTGCAGAAACCTTAGAAGAAAATGCGCTGTTAAAATACGATGATCAACAGTATATAGCTACAGTTAAAGGTGTAAGTCCGAACTTTGCAAATATTTCAGGGGTTGATACAATGTTGTATGTTGGTAAATTTATTTTGGAACACAACAATCAACCTTATGCGATAGTAGGTCAGGGAGTTGCATATTACCTTTCACTTAATATAAATTATATTGATCCGATTGTAATCTATGTGCTCAAACAAGATGCTAAAATAAATATGAATCCTGAAAGTGCTATTAACCGGGATTATATTTTTCCTTCTGCTGTTTTTGCTATACAACAGGAATTTGATTTAAAATATATATTGGTTCCACTTGATTATGCGCAGGAACTATTTGAATATAAAGATAAATTGAGTGCACTTGAATTAAAAATAAATGACGGAAATAATATAGATAAAATTCAAGCTGAAATTCAAGAAATCTTAGGTGAAGATTATCTGGTTAAAAACCGTTATCAGTTGCACGAAGCTTTTTACAAGATCATGAAATCGGAAAAGTTCTATATTTATCTAATACTCACATTTATACTTATTGTAGCTTCCTTTAACATAATAGGTTCTTTAACAATGCTAATAATTGATAAGAAAGAAGATATAGCAACTTTTAGAAGTTTAGGAGCAAACTTGAAAACAATACGTAAAATATTTTTAACGGAAGGTTGGATGATTACCGTAGTTGGAGCCATTTTTGGATTAGTTATAGGTTTTGCTATCTGTTGGATTCAAATAGAGTTTGAACTAATAAAATTAAAAGGTTCCGCATCTTTTATCGTTGATGCTTATCCTGTAAAGGTTGTTTGGACAGATTTTGTGATTGTTTTTCTTACAGTTGTCTCAATAGGTTATTTTGCTGCTTGGTACCCTGTTCGTTATATTACTAAACGCTTTGTTATTCAGGAGCTTGAAAGTATTTAGCATCTGGTTTTTTGTAACATATTATATTCCAAGTTATTAACATATAGCTACTTTAGCTTAAAACTAATTTATCTAAATGTTAATAAAAAAACCACTCTTTAAAGCTTTAGTAACAATATTTTTGAAACAAAAACATTAGGCCAGCGTAAAAAATTATTAACATTGCAAGTATTTTATTAACATTTGGCCAAAAACTAACACTTATGTCGGCAAATTTGAGACATTTATTTTTTTTGTTTCTAACTATATTCATAGTCGGATTCTTAACAAATAGTAGTATAGCCCAGGAAAGATATTGGGTAAATGGATCAGGATCGTGGAATGATCCCGGTCATTGGGCATTAACTTCGGGAGGTAAACCGGGAGCATCAATACCAAGCTCGGAAAATAATATAATATTCGATGATAATTCCTTTACAGCCAACGGTCAGTTTGTTGAAATTAAAGAAACTGTTGAATGTAACGATTTTAACTGGCAAGTTAATAAACACAAAGCTATTCTAAAAAGTAAATCATTTCTTTTCAAATCCCTAACAAATTCTCAAATTATTGTGAATGGAGATATTTCTATAAACAATAAAATTCAGGATAAATTTTATGGAGATTATATTTTTGAAGGAAGTAATAAAACAAAACTTGATATAAATTCGGAAATACATGGAAATTTAATTATAGAAAAAGAAGGAGCAGTTGTATTTTCTTCTAATTTGCGCTCTTCCGGTAATTTAATAGTTATTTCCGGTGAACTGGATTTAAATGATAAACAAATTGCAGTGAACTCGTTTATTGGATCTGGAGATAAATTTCGAACTATTCACTTTGGAGATTCAAAGATAACTGCAACAAATATCGATTTTGAAATTTCGGATAACTTAAATTATACAGCAAAAAACTTAAAAATTGAGTTGAATAAAAGTGCCAATAAAGTAAATCTTGGCCCGTTACCTGCATCTTTAACTAAAGCAGGAGCTAAATCCTTTTTTAAAATTGAAGAGATCGATCCGGATTCAACTTCCTGTTCAGATACAAAAGATGGACAGATTTTTGTTGCTGTTTCAGGTGGTGTTAAACCTTATATTTATACTTTAAGGAGAAGAAATCCTTCAACTTCTGTTTGGGAAGATACATTGCAAGTAACAAAAGCTGATACAACACATACTTTTACGGGATTAAGAAAAAATACTTACATTGTCCGCGTGGATGACAGTGATGTTAGTGGTGCACAGAATGGAGTAGATGTTGAAGCGCCGGATGAACTATTAGCTGGTACAATTACTGTATTTCAGGGTTTATCTTGTTTTAATGGTAGCGATGCACAGCTAGAAGCAAATCCCACCGGAGGAACTGAGCCCTATGATTATGATTGGTATAAGTATAATGCAGGCTCTGGCATGTATGAAACTATTAGCCAATTCAATAAAATAGCAACGGGTTTAGACCAAGGGTTATATCAAGTTAGAGTAAATGATGATAACAGTTGCGGGCCAAAATCTGTTGATATTTTCTTTACAAATCCACCGGATAACATAAACATTCCTGATTCAATTTCATTTGACAATGTTTCCAGTACTAACTCTTGTGCTGGATCAGATAATGGAACTATAACTCTTGTAGCTTCAGGAGGAACCGGTGATATCGATTACTATTTAATTCGCCAAAGCGATTTAATGGTAGTTCCGGCCGGGCCACCTTATGATGAAGATGGTATATTTACAGGACTTCAACCGGATACTTATGAAACATACGCTATTGATATTAATGATTGTATTAAACAAGGACCGGATGTAACTATTGCATCATTGACAGTTCCAACAGCCGATGCAGGAAGTGGCGGTGATGAGTGCGACCTGGATTTTGCATTAAATGCGACCCCAAGTGTAGGAACCGGTACGTGGACCTATACCGGCCCTGGTTTAGCAGTTTTTGCACCGAATGCCAATGCAGCCAATGCCATAGTCACTGTAGATACCTATGGCAGCTATGATTTCACATGGACCGAGGATAAT
>JANQHE010000059.1 GCA_028282785.1 Bacteroidales bacterium
AGTATATTTAATACGTGAAACATACTTAAATATACTAATTAACCTGCTAAATAACAAATGTTTAGCAGGTTATATTTTCTTAACTTATTGACATTGGCCCGTCCGGCAGGCGCGGATGCTTCTTTACTCTCTGTGATAAGTCGACAATTCCTGATAAAGTAAGTAAACTCCTTTATTGGAATTCTAAGACTTATCCCATTCACTCATCACATGGCCCGCCGTTTTGTTATGCCAACGCTCAACATTCAACTTCGAAAAACATAAATCAGTTAGTAACGCGTGCGTGGGAAATACGAAATGAAAGGTTGGTTCTTTCATCAAGGAAAGAACAAATAGCTATATAACTTCAACATTTTGAACATTTTAGCTTTTTATCAATAAATCAGCAGTGTATGTTTTTATTTTCTTACAGAAATATCATGTGATCATTTTAAACTTGGATGTCCTGGTATGAAGTAGTTTGCTACTTTTACATTATTAGCAGAATGGGAATTTCAATGTGTGTTGAAGCGGTATAAATTCTATACTTTATAATATGGAACTGTCCAAAGTTAATTTTTGGGTAGTTTTTTTGCTATTATAACCCTGCGAGGGTTTTGAACCCTCGCAGGGTTTCTATTTTGAACGGTGGTATAACCACCTAACTTTTTTGTAATTCTATTTAATCAGGTGAATTGGGAAACAATATTTCGAAATAAAACGTTATTGAAAAAAACCTGTCAGGATTTTGAATCCTGACAGGTTTAGTAATTAGTAGAAATAAATATCTAAAAATTAAATCTTATTTATATATCTTAGGTTCTACTTCACCTTTCATTACCATATATCCGTTCATCGCTAATGCTTCCATTTCGTCTTCGCCCGGATAAACCACAACAGGTGCTATAAAAGTTACCATTTCCTTGATATAATCAACTAGTAACTTATCGTAAGCCATTCCGCCGGTTAAGATGATTGCATCAACTTCGCCTTTCAAAACGGTGCTTAATGAACCTATTTCCTTTCCTAGCTGGTAGCCCAAAGCATCGTGAATTTTCTTAGCTTCTTCATCCCCGTCTTTAATCCTCATTTCAACATCATAACCATCATTAGTTCCTAAGTAGGATACATACCCGCCTTCACCTTTAATCATTTTTTTTACTTCTTCGTGGGTATATTCACCACTGAAGCAAAGTTTTGCAACCTGGCCGCAAGGTAATGTGCCAGTTCTTTCAGGTGAGAATGGCCCATCACCATCCAAGGCATTGTTTACATCAATTACTCTACCTTTTCTATGAGCTCCAACCGAAATACCACCTCCTAAATGCGCTATAATTAAATTTAGTTCATCATAAGGTTTATCAACGGATTTCGAGTATTTTCTTGCAATTGCTTTTTGATTTAATGCATGGAATATTGAATGTCTTATAAATTTTGGATGTCCTGTGTAACGCGCAACATCTTCCATCTCATCAACAACAACCGGATCAGCAATAAATGCTCTTGCTCCTTCTAAAGACCCGGCTATTTCATTAGCAATTAATCCTCCTAAATTACTGGCATGTTCACCTAATTTACTTTCATGCAAGTCTTTTATCATTTCTTCATTTACTTCGTAAACTCCGGATTCGATTGGTTTTACCAATCCTCCTCTACCAACAACAGCTGTTATTAGATCAATTCTAATTTCAGCATCCTTTAATTCTTTTAAGATGATCTCTTTTCTGAAAGTGAATTGTTCCATTATATTGTTAAATGGCTTTAATTCTTCAGCTGAATGTTTAATATTTTTTAAAAATATCGACTTTGAACCTTGGTAAACAGCAATTTTTGTTGATGTTGAACCAGGGTTGATAGCTAATATTCTTTGCTCGTCCATTATTATAGTTTTTCTAATTAATATTATAGTTTTTACATCGCAGCAGCAAGTGCTATCGACATCATTTTGCTTTTATCGGTATCTGCTCTGGATGTAAGTACAACAGGTACCTTAGCTCCCATTATTACTGCTGCAGATGTAGCTCCACCCAGAAACATCATGGATTTATATAAGATATTTCCACTGTTTAAATCAGGAGCAACTAAAATATCGGCATCACCTGCAACTTCACTTTTAATTCCTTTATGTTCGGCAGCTTCTTTGGAAACAGCATTATCCATTGCAAGTGGCCCATCAATTTTACAGCCTTTTATTTGGCTTCTGTTATTCATTACTGCCAGCAAAGCACCATGAGTTGTTGATTCAATTTTTGGGTTAACTACCTCAAGTGGCCCGACAATTGCAACTTTAGGTTCCTTTTCTCCCAAACGGTGAAATACTTCAACACCGTTATTAATGATATGTACTTTTTCATTAAATTCAGGTGCAATATTCATTGCTGCATCGGTAATACCTAAAAGTTTATGGTAATAAGGCGATTCAACCAATGCAAAATGGCTCAAAGTTGAACCTTTTGTCAATCCTTTTTCTTTGTCGAGTACTGCTTTTAGTAAAGGAGCCGTACTAACCAGTCCTTTCATTAAAATATCAGCATGTCCTCCGCGAATCAATTCTACTGCTTTAACAGCAGATTTCGCCGGATTGCTTTCTTCGTGTATCTCAACCCCGGTTAAATCAAAACCAATTTCATTACATATTTTTTCGATTTCGGTTTTATTACCAACAAGTACAGGAATTATGATATTTTCTCTGTATGCGTTTTTAACAGCTTCCAAAACAGGCTTATCAGCTGCTGCTGCTACAACAAGCCTTCTGGTTTCCTTTTCTTTCGCTTTATTAACTATATCATTTAATGTTTTAATACTCATTTTATTCGATTTAATTGAAACAATGATTCTAAAGATTGCTAACTATTCTTTGAGTATCCTGTGCAATTACTAATTCTTCATTTGTAGTAACCATAACGACCTTTGTTTTCGATCCTGGTTTAGTCAACTCTAAGTCTACACCGCGTTTTTTATCATTCAATTCGAAATCAAAATCTACACCTAAGTATTCCATATCCTGACAAACCGCACTACGCATATCCCATCCATTTTCACCAATTCCTCCGGTAAATAGAATTAAATCAACACCTCCCATAGCGGCTGCATATGAACCAATGTATTTTTTAACTCTATATGCAAACATATCAAATGCTAACTTGGCTCTTTCATTACCTTCCTCCATAGCCTGCTCCAGGTCACGCATATCTGATGATAATCCTGAAATACCTAGCAAACCACTACGTTTATTGATCATATTGTTTGTATCCTGAATCGTAAGATCTTCTTTTTCGGCAATGAATAATAAAGCCCCTAAATCAAGGTTTCCTGCTCTTGTGCCCATTAATAAACCTTCAACCGGAGTAAATCCCATGGAAGTATCAACCGATTTTCCTTTTTTGATCGCGGCAACAGAAGCCCCGTTTCCTAAGTGGCATGAAATTACATTCTTTTCCTCCCAATTCCAACCTACCAATTTACAAGCTTTCTTAGCAACAAATTTGTGACTTGTACCGTGGAAACCGTAACGCCTTACTTTGTATTTTTCGTAATATTCGTATGGTAACCCATAAAGAAATGCTTTTGGGTCCATTGTTTGGTGGAAAGAAGTATCAAATACCACAACCTGGGGAACTTTTGGTAATAATTTTTCCATTGCCAATATTCCTTTTAAGTTTGCCGGATTGTGAAGCGGCGCTAATTCGATACACTCCTCTATTCTCTCTTTTGCCTGCTCATCAACCAAAGCACTTTCCTTAAAATACTG
Source organism: Bacteroidales bacterium (assembly GCA_028282785.1). Classification (GTDB taxonomy): domain Bacteria; phylum Bacteroidota; class Bacteroidia; order Bacteroidales; family UBA12077; genus UBA12077. The sequence continues at coordinate 3,731 of JANQHE010000059.1, forward strand.
TCCTCCGTGAGCAACACGGTGACCAACCGCAGTAATCTCATCAGCGCTATTTATTACACCATGCTCCGGAGATAATAAAGCTTCTAAAATTAAATCAATTCCTTTTGTGTGATCAGGAATATCAGTAGTGAAGTTATATTTTTTATCGTCTTGTGTTTTATGTTTTAGCTCACCATTACAGATTCCAATTCTTTCAACAATTCCTTTTGCCAATAAATCAGCATTCTCGGAATTTGTCATTTCTAATAATTGATACTTTATTGAAGAACTTCCACAGTTTAGTACTAAAATTTTCATTTTTATATTGCCTTATATATGGTTAAATTAATTTCCTGCTGCCTGATTAGCTGTAATAGCTACTAAATTTACGATATCGCTTACCGAACAACCTCTTGACAAATCGTTGATCGGAGCTGCCATTCCTTGTAATACAGGGCCTACAGCCTCTGCTCCTGCCATACGTTGTACAAGTTTATAAGCAATGTTTCCTGTTTCCAGTGTTGGGAATACCAATACGTTTGCTTTTCCTGCTATTTCACTTCCCGGTGCTTTTTTCTGTCCGATTGCCTCAACGATCGCTGCATCAGCTTGCATTTCACCATCGATTTTTAAAGACGGATCCATTTCCTGTGCCATTTTAGTTGCATTAACCACTTTATCTACCATTTCATGTTTTGCGCTTCCCTTAGTAGAGAAACTTAGCATTGCAATTCTTGGCTCAATCCCTGCAATTGCTCTTGTAGTTGCACCGGTTGCTACTGCAATTTCAGCCAACTCCTTATCCGTTGGATTTGGATGAACTGCGCAATCGGCAAAAACCATTAAACCGTTATTTCCAAACTGCCGATCTTTTAAAATCATTAAAAATGCACCGGAAACCACACTAATACCTGGTTTTGTTTTTACATATTGAAATGCAGGACGCAAGACATCGCCGGTTGCATTTTCAGCACCTGCAACCTCACCGTCAGCATCTCCGTTTTTGATCATTATTGTAGCCAGATACAATGGATTCTCAACCAATTTAGCCGCATCTTCTCTTGTTAATCCCTTGTTCTTGCGAATTTCAACCATCAGGTTGATATATTCCTCCTTCTTAACGTGGTTTTTAGGATCAATGATTAACGCCTTATCAATATTGCTTAAGCTAAGTTCTGTTGCTTTATGTTTGATTTCTTCCGGATTTCCTGTAAGGATAATTTGGGCTATTCCTTCTGCCAGCAATTCGTCTGCTGCTTTTAGTGTTCTTTCTTCTGTAGATTCCGGTAGAACTATTCTTTTGTTATGCTTTTTCGCATTATTTTTGATTTGATTTAATAAATCCATTGTATATCAAATAATTAGGTTGTTTTTAAATATATAGCAAATTTAAGCAAAAATCAATGTTCAACGATATTTTTCATATGAATAAAATCATATGAAAATGTGTTTCACAACAAGTTTTAGGGCGAAATATTTAACACTAATTTAATACGTTATCTATTCTATCCTAAAAAGGAATATTATTCCAAATTTTCCACGAAAATTCGGCCTGTTTAATCAACATTTCGTAACCATTTTTAATTTGGGCGCCTTGAACTGACCCTTTACCTAAAAACTCAGTTTGTTTAGGATTATAAATCAGATCATATAGTAAATGTTGATCTGTAACTGCACCATAAGGTATATCGGGACATTGAGATATATTGGGATACATTCCTAAAGGTGTGGTATTTACAATTAACTTGTAATCTGAAATAACCTCCTTTGTTATTTCATTATAAGCGTATGTATTTTTTTCCCGGGGTTCTCGCGAAACTTGTTTAAAGTTAATCCCAAGTTTATTTAATCCGAATTTAACTGCTTCAGAACTTCCACCTGTTCCTAAAATTAAAGCCAATTTATGATTTTCATTTAAATGTGGTTTAATACTGTCCATAAATCCTAAATAATCGGTATTAAATCCGGTTAGCTTCAGCTTATTATTTAGCCAGTCGAACTTTATGGTATTTACAGCTCCTATTTTTTTCGCTTCATCATTGATTTCATCTAAAAATGGAATAATTTCCTTTTTATACGGAATGGTAACATTTAATCCGGAAAGTTCGGTAAAATCACTAATTAACTGATTAAATTCATCAATAAACTTTAATGGATATAAATTGTAGAAACAGTCTGTTATCCCCTCTTTTTCGAATTTTTCTTTGAAATATACCGGAGAAAAGGAATGTTCTAAAGATTTGCCTATTAGCCCGAAAAAACGCATTAATTTTGTTTACCTGCTACTTTTTCAATCAAAGATATGGTAATTATTCCAATAATCATAAGTACAGTAGCAATAATCACCTCTGTATTAAATGCTTCCGGAATATATTTAATCGTTGACTGTACAATTTTCTCTCCATCTTTTAAAATAAAGTTGCCTAATTCATCTTTAAGATAAACTTCGTTTTGCCAGGGCCAGAGAATTCCTAACGAGCCCAAAATAAATCCTGTAAGAACTGATATGGTTTGATCTTTATATTTTTTATATATCCATGATAAAATATGAGAAAAAGCTATTAATCCGCCAACAGCTCCGATCATAACGGGAAATATGATTTTAAGATCAAGTTCATTAACCGCATGTATCATTACCAACTGATAATTACCCAGTAATATAAGGATAAATGAACCTGACAAGCCTGGTAAGATCATACTGCAAATGGCTACAACACCACAAATGATAAGATATAAAAATGAATCATTTTGTGTTGCGGGATTTAATACTGAAATGGACAAAGCAGCTATAGTTCCTACTATAAATGTTATGATTACGCTTACTCTCCATTTTGTGATTGATTTACCCACGAAATAAACAGATGCCAGAATTAATCCGAAAAAGAATGCCCATACAAATACCGGGTAATTCAGGAAAAGATATTCCAATATTTTTGCCAATGAAACAACACTGGCTACCATTCCTGCAAATACAGCAATTAGAAAATAAAGGTCTACATGTTTTATAAATTCCTTTATTTTACCGGAAAACAACAACTTAATAGCTGTTAGATCAAATGATTTGATCGCATTTATTAGTCGTTCAAATATACCGGTAATTAAGGCAATTGTTCCACCTGATACTCCGGGAATTACGTTTGCAGCTCCCATTGCAAAACCCTTTAATGCCAGGTTTATGTATTTTATTATTTTCTGTTTCATGGTTTTAAACTAAAAAAACGAAAACTAACGGATTGTTTTCGTTTCGTAGGATTTAATTATATAACTGTTATTTTTCCAATTCTGTTTTGCTCAAAAGTTCATTAATTGCTGAATTTTCTATTGCCTCAGGATACATAACAAGAATTTCCAAATATGTTTTCGGATTTAAATTTAATCCGTTTTTAAACATGTCTAATCCCAACTGTTCATGATTACTCAAAAAATAAGCTCCTGCCAACCTGTAATAAACCAGAGCATCCCGTGGATTATCCTTTAAATGCTCTGATAATATTTTCAATGCATTTTCTACTTTTCCTACCCCTACATAAGATTCTGAGAGTGAAAAAACATAATCTTGCTCTTCAGGATCTAGATCATAGGCTTTTTTAAAAGCATTTAAGGCTTTTAAATTTTCATTAAGCTCATTTAATGTGCTTCCTAGCAAATAATAATATTCTGCGTTTATATCGTCAATTTTTATGGCTTTTTGAATAAATTTAACTGCCAGCTTAAACTTACCCTGTCTGTACATCAGGTTAGCTTTACCAAAATATGCATCAGCAAAAAACTGATCTACAGAAATTGCTTCATCATAATATTTTAATGCAAGATCGTACTCTTTTAAGCTTTCGTAAGAATCACCTATATACGTAAGAATTTCAACACTTCTTCCGTCAAATTTCAGGTATTCTTTATAATTCTTAATTGCACTTAAATAATCTTCTTTATTTGAAAAAGCATTTGCCAAATTAAAATAGGCAACTGAAAAATCAGGATTTATAGCTATAGCGAATTCATATGCTTCGACAGCCTTATCGTATTTATCAAATTTATTATAAAGAACGCCCAGGTTATACCAGGCATTTTCAGAGAATGGTTCTTTATCCAAATACTGGTTATAATACTCAATGCTTTTATTTACCTGACCTATCTTTTCATAGCAATAACCAATATCATACAATACCATGATACTTTTGCCATCTAACTGATAAGCCTGATGTAAATAACGCAAAGCTGTTTTATATCTGCCTATTTGCTCAAATGATTGAGCTATGGTATGTATAACTTCAACCTTATCTTCGTAACTATAGATAATTGCCGTATCAAACGCACGCTCAGCTTCGGTATAACGCCCCATTATATTAAGGGTATTTCCTTTTAGTAAATATACATCACTATTCGAAGTTTCTATATTTTCAATTTGCTCAATTAGCTGTAATGCTTGTGATGCTTGTCCCTTATCAATCAAAACCTGGGCTTTTTTTAGCTTAATGCTTAACGAACCCGGATGTTGTTGCACTGCATACTGTACAACATTTAAAGCATTATTTGCTTTATTACTTTCTATGTAATAATCAATAATACTTTCGAACTCGAAAACATCGAAAAAATACCGGGCATTATTTTTTAGCATCTCCTCAAAGCGGTTAACCAACTCGCTATTTTCCTCATTATGAAATATATCCTCAAAATCTTCCTTCATACTCAATCTCAAAATATGGGTGCAAAACTAATCATTTTATATAAATGATCAACCTTTAGTTTTTTATATTATTCTAAATTTGATATTAATCCATTGTATTTTCTCATTAAATCAGCGGTATAAACTTCTAATTCCTTTAACAATGCATGATCTAAATCCGATTCCAGCTTTTTATAATATTCTTTTAATAAATTTTCAAAATTTTTTGCTACCCTCACATTTTTATATTGATGACCATTGTTTTCTATTTTCTGACAAACTTCTTTTAATCCAAAGTATGCATCATTAAAATACAGAAGATTTATTGCCGTATTTCTTCCATACAGTTTGTTAAGGACAATCCAAAGTGATTTGTCTGCGTCGTATTTTTTTGTATCCCAGAAATAATCCACAGCTGTTAATGCTCTAATTGTTTCTAAACCATCTATTTTTTTTAAGTTTAATAAGATTTTAGGATTATAGGAACAATCAGAAAAGCTATTGCATGCATTTAAATGATATGGGTCGAAAAGCGATTGAATCCTTATTTTTCCAGCATAATATTGCTTTATAAAATCGCTTTTAAATCGTTTTTCCGAACCTATTAAACTATTATCGATGTATGATGGTGCCCTGTTATAAATAAGCCGAATCCTGTTTAAATCAGCATAATCAACGGACGAAGAGTATTTTGATGATCCGGTCCAATATAATTCTACATCCCTGTTTATGGTTTGATTCAAATTATAGAAGTAAAAGTATACATCCTCATAGCCCTTATCAATACTGCTTAAGTTGCTCCATCGGGGCACAAATCCTAATTTGGCCGGATACTTTTTACTTACAACGGTTTTCCTAATTTCGTTTATTATATCAAAATCAGAGCTGCATTTTTTATCAGCGTTAAACTCATCACAATTCAGGCTATCAGAACTGTTTAAAACAATACGGTGATACTTTTCTTTTAACAGGTCAGATAAATCAGATTGTTTTGGATTTTCGGAGATATTTACAATCGCCCCAAATTTCAATTCATCGTTCTCCAGTTCCATTAAAGAGTTAAATGGATAATTACTGTAATCCTTATTCCAGCTAAAGTATAAACTATTAAATTTATTAAGTTGTAACAATTCAATTATATTTTTTAGTTCATCCAACTCCCCTGCAAATTGATTTAAAACAATTGCTCTTTCTTTAAAATCCGGATAATCGATTATATCAGCGCCGTAGAAAGTAGAGTTTTTATTATCAAATAACTGAACTAAAGTTTTTATTGCATTTTGATATGCTTCAGAGCTATTTCCCTTAACAAAAACTACCCTTTCCAGATCGTCGATTTGATGAATAAAATAAGCCTCTTTCTTTCCTGAAATTAATGAGTCAGGTAAGTTCAATGCAAACTCTTCATAAATACTTGTACCGCCAATGGAAACTACTAATCTATCAGAATAATCATTGAGTTGTATTTCGTTCCGTATATCAATTTTATCGATAAAAATACTATCGTTTTTAATAAGATAATCCCGAAATTTAACCGCGCTTTCAGTGATATATTTTGATGCATTTTTAGGGATAACAATGACTGGATAATAAGAGGAATCCGGCTCAAAATATTTTATAGTTTTTCGTTTAATTATACTTTTGGGTTGAGGAAATATCATATCATAAGCCATATAAGACGAATCGAAATATGGTTTTAAACGTTCCAGTAAGGTAAAATTTTGTTTGGTATATCGGAAATCAACCTGATCGATCCACATCGTTCCTGTTCCTTTTAAACCAATAAAAATTCTTACATATCTTGCTTCGTCGGGAATATCACCATCAAAAAACGGGAAATTCGCTGTTTTTCCAAAAACTTCTCCCCAGCCAAACTCTTTAATATGCGAATAATTCGATAAAGAAAAAGCTTTAAAACTATTATCTAATTTAGAGTTTGTAAAAGCATTTAATTCCTCTCCTTTTATCTCAATCTTATTTTTATCAAAATACTGAAGCCTGATATTGATCGCATCGTACATTTTGGTTCCTAACCTTGACTGGTTTGGATATATATCTTTTAACTTAAGTTTGAGTTTTAAAGAATAATTACCAGGAATCACTTTAATGTAATCACTTATAATTCCTTCGCCTATTTTTTCTGTTTCATCGGAATTTGAACGCACGATTTTAACAGAATGAATACCTTCAAAAACTTCGTCGGCAAGAAACTCTTCGCTATTTGAATTTACCCAAAAAATATTCTGCCCTACTTTTTTCCAGCCATTTAAATCATATGATTTTATACTACTTTCTTCGTAATATATTTTTCCTGTTTCGAACGAAGGATTCTTTACCAGGTTACCCAAATTTTTCTCGTGATTTCTGGCATTGACCGGAATTGCTATCGGATCTTTTGATGACCATCCGGCTTGCAAACGGGTTTGATCATCTTGTTTACATGTATAAAAAACAATTAAGATTGTTAGTATAAAGTAAAATATAAACTTAGGTCGTTTAATTATCATAGTTAGTTAATTACAAGATGAAATTACATCAGAATAATGAATTAAATTTTAAATTGGTGTAAAAGTTATCAAAAGTTAAATGCTTTTTATTCACATGTCAACTATTTAATCAAAAACCAAAATAAAATCGCTTCCCTGTTAATCAATAAACATAAGGAAGCGATGAATTTATGTTGAAAACAACGAGTTGCTTTTAAAAATGATATCCAAAGCTTAATGAGATCCGATTATATTTTATGGTTCTGTCAATCTCCTGTCCGTTATATTCCTCCTTGTATGTATGATATATTTCGCTATACTTATAACCAATTCCAAATGAAAAGGCATTTCTATCATTAAAGTTTAACTTAAACCCAATGCCCGGATTGATCAAGTAGCCGCCTTTTGATTTTAAATCGGATCCGTAATAATTACTATAATCATAGTCATACGGATCAGGGGATTCCAATGCAATGGCATACCCTCCCTGAACATAAACATAATGACTAACACGAGAATTTCTAAAGTTATATCGGATATCCGCAACTACCGGCATATAAGATTCTGTTAGAAGATCCAATCCTAGTCCAACTCCTGCTGCAAGTCCCCAATCAAATTGATACCCACTAACAAAAAGCAAACTTAATGGTGGAAATGGAGTTTCCATATCACCTCCAAATAAAAATCCTACATTGATATTTGAATAAAACCCTTGTCGTTTGTAACTTATGTTAGCCGAAGTATCTCTTTTAACTATTGTTTTCCTAACCGCAGGTTGTTTTTCAATTCTGTCAATGTCATCTTGACTTATAACCCAGGTATCACCGCAATTACTTAGTAAAGTGACAGATTTATTCATCTCGATCCTGGTAATTTCTCCATGCAAAATACTGCCATTTTTTAAATAAACAACATCCTGTAATTTCTGTGCATTGGCAGGATTTAAAAAAGTTATAACTATAAAAAACAGAGCTAGAATTAAGAGTGCTTTTTTATTTTTCATTAAAATAAGTTAGGTTAAAAATATACTTGCTAGATGATCAATTTATTTGCTTGGTTGCGTTCGGAGAAAATTTAATTCACCTCCTGATTTTTAACGCAACCCTTTTATTTAATGTGCCATCTTAGGTATGTAGAAATTTAAACCTATGGTTCGATGAAAAATTCAAAGTTAATTTCTTTTTTAATAAGTGTAATATTTTTAGGTAGTTGTGAGGATAAGATCATAGAAACTTACACTGCTAACGTTCCGATTTATATTACCTACGAAGAGTTAAGAACTTCCGTTCAGGCTGAAACTTCAAAAGACCTTGAAAAACCCGGAAAGATCTATTTTCATAATGACTATTTATTTATTAATGAGTATCTTGAGGGTATACATATAATTGATAACTCTGACCCTTCTGCACCTCAAAAACTTGGTTTTATAAAAATCCCCGGTAATGTGGATATTGCAATAAAAGATGATATTTTGTATGCCGATAGCTATGTTGACTTGGTTGCCCTGGATATTTCCGATCTGAATAATATAAGCGAAGTTAATCGCATTCAAGATATTTTCCCTTATATATTACCACCATACGATGAAAATTACAGGGTTGATGATGTGGACTATTCCAAAGGAATAGTTGTTGATTGGGAAATTAAAAAAGTTACACGAGAAGTTGAACCAAATAATTACCCTGTTTTTCCATGGTATGAAAGCGACTATATGTTGTCTTCATATTCAAATGGAAACGCCGGATACTCTTCGGGTTCATCATCATTTGGTATTGGAGGATCCATGGCGCGGTTTACAGGTAAAGATAATACACTTTACACCATCAATAGCTATTCAATGAATGTTGTTGACATACAAACTGTTGATGATATTTTGCTGACCAAAACCATATATGTAGGATGGAACATTGAAACGGTATTTCCATCGGGAAACAACTTATTTATAGGTTCACAACAGGGAATGTTTATTTATGATATTAGTAATCCTTACAACCCGGAATTTATTTCGGATTATTTCCATATGACTAGTTGCGATCCTGTAGTAGTTGAAGGTGATTATGCATATATTACATTGCGATCCGGTAATTTTTGCGGTGAAACTAACGACCAGTTGGATGTAATTGATATAAGCGATTTAACGGAACCAACACATGTAAGATCTTATAGTATGACCGAGCCTTACGGATTAGGCATTGATGATGAAATTCTGTTTATATGTGATGGTAGTGCAGGTTTAAAAATTTATGATGCGGATGATCCGTTGAATATTGATAATAATTTAATTGCCAATTTTCCTGATATTGAAACGTATGACGTAATTCCGCTAAACGGAATATTAATGCTTATTGGCGATGACGGCTTATACCAATACGATTATTCCAATTTAACCGATATACAATTATTAAGTTCGATAACTATTGCGGAATAGCCATTTGATGAGTTTGTCCAAAAAGTCAAAATCTACTGTCATTACGAGGAGTCCCGATGGCTATCGTGGACGGCGAAGCCTGCCTGCTGCAGGCAGGTAATCTATTGATTACAAGAATAAAAAGATTGCTTCATCCTGACATTCATTGTCAGGATGAAGCAATGACGTCTTCGTGTCTTTTTGGGCAGCCTAGAACTTCTATCTATTTTACTATACTACGCTTATCAGGGAATTATATGCAATTTGTCATTCCCGGTTCGGCGTAGCATTCGCTACGTCGATTTATTTTGTAGCTTTCAGCTACTATTTTTAATAAGTCTTCCACCTTCTATGACCTGTATTACATCTAAAATACTTTCCAAAATCAGCATAGTTTCTTGCACTGCTATCAAAGCTTTTTACTAAATATAGCTCTATGTACTATAGTTTGCTACTTACACTGTTTAGCGTAGTGTTTACTAAACTAAACTATCTTTTAAATGCTACACATTTATTCGGCTGAAAGCCTTTTTTACCGGACGGGTAAGCTGCAAATAAAAAAGAACGGCATAGTTACGCTAACACTAAAATTCGCCGAGTGTTTTTTTGTTTTTACAAAACAATGGCAGTTAAAAACTACCAAAAACAGAACGACGTAGTTGAAAACTACGCCGAACTTCTATCTATTTTATTATACTACGCTTATCAGGGCTTGGTTTTAAATTAAAACTATAACCATGCAAAGCTCCTGATGAATCATATAATCCATATGAACCACTAAAACCATCCATTACAGAAACTCCTGCGGTTACATTTAAATTAACAAGACTAACACTACCCATAGCTCCAATATTACTATTGATAGAAGCTCTTATTAATTCTGTCATAATTGCGGTTTCGAATGAAACTTTTTTCTGTATGCCATTTGTCGTCGTAACTCGGAACAAAAAAAATTAGCGCTCGTTAGTTACGAACGCTAATCATATGGTTATTTTATTTTTATTATACCTTTATGTCTATCTACAACGTAACCATGAAATAATATTGGTTCATCATATTTCCAACTTTTTACTTTTAATAAGTTTTCGTCTGTTTCCTCTATTTCAATATTTATAATAACGCATTCATTTCTATCTTTATTGAATAAAAAAATCTCTATTAGATTATTTCCATTTTCTCCCTTTATATTATTTCTTACAGTTACAAAATAATGCATTGATATATTTGGTAAAGTGAAATCCTTGTCACTTTTAATGTCAATAATTGGAGATGGTATTTTTATAGAAAAAATATTATTCGTAGCATTAATAAATCCATTATAATATTTACTTAATTTAAGTTTCTCTAAAGTTCTGATAGAATCTTCAAAAGAATACATAATTGGATTTGAAATTCCACTTACTTTTCCATCTGTATACAATTTGATATCTCTATATGGAAAGATTTTATTTGTCAAAATACTATCAGTAAAATAATCTATTGCTAACTGTTCTAATTTAATGTCACCAGAACTATGACAGCTTTGTGTAAGAACCGTTATGGCTAAAATGATAACAATATAACTTTTGCTTAAAATACTCATCTTTTTATCTTTTTGGGGTTGATTGATATATATATTTTAAATAATAAAATGCTTCATCATTTTGAACACCTATTGATATAATCATATTCTTATATGTATTAATCATATAAAAACCCTGATAATATCCCTCATTCCATGAAGTTGTTTTTGTCCCATCCCACCAAATGTTCAAATGTCCCCAACCCATTCTGCTTGCATCAAAATAATTTTCTTTTTTGTCAATATTACTTGGTGACATTATAGTAACCATGTAATCATAACCTCCAATTTTACCATAATGATTAAATATAGGACGAATCTTACCATGTGTGGTATAAGATTGGGGATCAACAATATTTTGAAGATTTAATGGAGTTCCTGCATCATTTAACTTTCTTACAGTTGTTAAAATATCGTAAGCTAGATTCATACTATTTTTAACATTAATAGGGTCAATTCCGCCAACTTGCGCAAGAATAGCCTCATTGAGAATAAGGTGTGAATTATTCTGAACATTTATTCCCTATCCTGTATTGCCCAGTTCTATCCAAAATGTTCCTGCTGCACCTGTTGATGCAATAACTTCCGCAATACCGGTAATTGTAACATTACTGCCTCCTACTGAACTTAAATTTCCCCAGGAATTATAGTAATTATTGTAATCGATAAGTATTTCCATATCACTCCTATAACCGTATCCTGACCCTGCACCCAGCTTGCGCTTCATCTCTCTTTTCAAAGAACAAAAAAAACTAGCGCTCGTTACTTACGAGCACTAGCTGTGGTTTATTACAAATCATTCAAAGCTTTTTGGTGATCATATTCTAAAAATAAATATTCCTTATACATTATGAGATCTTCATTTTCAGGATATGCTTTGATCAATGAGTCTATTTCTGCTAATCCATCTTTTTTATTAAGAATATATATTAGGTGAGCTCGATTTACCATATCCAAAATATCTTCACTTTTAGCTATCCTATTAGAATATTTGCTTATTGCTTCGCTATAATATTTTCTTGCTAAATATTTTTTTCCAATTTTATCGTAAAGCATTCCCAAACTCACAATGGCTTCAGGATAATCTCTTTTTATTGTTGTTATCAAATATTTATTAACTTCTATAGCTGTATTATATTCTCCAAGTTCAGTCAAAACCATTACTTTATTTGAATATGCCATATAGTAATTAGTATCTATAAGGATAGCTTTATTCAATAATGTTAAAGCTTCTTCATAACTTTTTTTATTTCTTTCATTTATAAGAAGTACTGCTTGTTTATTTAGCTCTATAACTTCTTTTGAAAAAGCTCTTCGATCATTTTTTTGTTCTGAACTAGAAAATTCTTTCTTTACGCCTCCTTTTTTACCCTTAATGTTATGTTTATTGGGAGTATCTTCACTTTTACAAGCGGTTAATCCTATAAAAACTATTGATATGTAAATGATATATTTTTTCATTGCTTAAAAATTTATTTTATATATATAAGGTGGATTTGGACTTGCGTGTCCATTCCACCATTGATACATATTATATGATATACTAATTTCGATACTTATATTACCACCAGAAGTAGGAAGAGGCATATAACCGCTTCCAATATATGTATAACGTGCGTCACCTATTCGTTCTATGCTTGTATCCCAAACCTGTAAGTTGCCACTATACGTTTCAATCGGGTTTCCATTTTCCAAAACAGTAATTTTTGAATAATACGTTATAGCATCAGCTTTACTTTCTGCTGCGGGAGCAAATGCTGATGTTTGTGCGTATACATACCATTTACCTTTACTGTCTTTATATATTTTACCGTTTAAGGCATACCAAAAACCTCCTGTAATACCAACTCCTTCTGATATTGTCCGGCTCCTTTGATAACCTTGTTCAGAAAATGATTTTTCGTAATAATTTGGTCCGCCAGCTTGCGCAAGAATAGCCTCATTGAAAATAAGGTGTGAATTATTCTGAACATTTATTCCATATCCTGTATTGCCCAGTTCTATCCAAAATGTTCCTGCTGCACCTGTTGATGCAATAACTTCGGCAATACCGGTAATTGTAACATTACTGCCTCCTACTGAACTTAAATTTCCCCAGGAATCATAATAATTATTGTAATCGATAAGTATTTCCAAATCATTTTTAAAACCATATCCCGTCCCTGAACCCAGCTTGTGCTTCATCTCTTTTTTCAAAAAACTTAAAAAGCTGGTGCTCATTAGTTACGACCACCAGCGTGGTTTGTTCGTTTATTTTAATGACAGGATTACAAATCTGTTCAAGCAGAGAAGTTAGTTTAATCTTTCACTTTTAGGGAAAAAGTTATCTTTAATATATTCTTTTTTATCAAAATTTATTAAAACTTCTTGCTTTACAGATTTTGCATAATCATTATTTGTTTCTTCAATTACATTACTAATTTCCTTTAATCCTCCTTCTTTCCCGTAAACTAATGCTATTAAAATAGCTCTATTAACTTTCATTTTAATAGACGGATTATTATCAATCTCATGATTCAATAATTCTAATGCCTTCTTGAAATATAAATCAGAACTATCTGACTTCATTAATTTTTCGTATACAAAGCCTTGATTCATTAAAGTATAATAACTTTCTTCTTTTTTATATAGACTCTTTAAAACAAGCAAAGCGTCATCAAATCTATCAATAGTACATAATATGCTAAATTTAGTTCTATAAGCATTTAAATAATCATCATCCAATACTAAAATTCTATTCAGAAGTTCTACAGCAAAAGATAACCTATTTGTGTCTTGAGTGCTTAAGGGATTACCAATATGTGTATACATCTTAGAACTATATCCATATAACTCTTCAATATTCTCACTATTTAATAGGTACTTCTTATTCTCGTTCGTAAAAATTTGAGCAAATTCTTCTGCACTCTTTCTACCTAAATCTGTACTTTTATCTATTTGCTTTTCTTTATTATTACAAGAATAAGCTAATATTATCAAACCAATAAAAATTAATCTAACTACTTTCATTATTAAGGAAATTTTAAATAACCATTATATATTACAGGATTGGAAGATCCTATAAAAAATCTATTATTAACTGCAGATATACTAATTTGGATTGTTACATCTCCTGTATTCGGCAACCAAAGTCTTCCAAAACCAAGATTCTGCCAATCAGCATTATACAAATTACTGTTCCCCCACTCATTAGCCATACTTAAATCTACATAACCAATTTCATTTCCATTATAGATAAGCCTAATATTTGCACTAGTCACAAAATCATTATCTTTTGGAAAAACAGAAGCAAAGCCTTCTACATACCATTTGTCATTATTATACTTTACTATTTTTAAATATCCACTGTAATGTCTTGATCCCGATGGATCACTTCCTATATCAGAATCCGCAGTCCCAACACCCGTATATCCTTTAAACGGATATAATTGTTCAGTATAATTTATTTTAGTAGGATCTCCTGTAGATTTTGCAAGAATAGCCTCATTGAAAATAAGGTGTGAATTATTCTGAACATTTATTCCATATCCTGTATTGCCTAGTTCTATCCAAAATGTTCCTGCTGCACCTGTTGATGCAATAACTTCCGCAATACCGGTAATTGTAACATTACTGCCTCCTACTGAACTTAAATTTCTCCAAGAATCATAATAATTATTGTAATCGATAAGTATTTCCAAATCATTTTTAAAACCATATCCCGCCCCTGAACTCCATGTATTCCATTCATTATTCCACCATAGTGTGTTTATTATGTCCCAAATATCAGCCGGGGGTGGCGGAGTGGCATTATAGCCTGAAGGATCTATATACCTTAACGGATTATTAAAACAGTAACTATATCTGTTATAGTTTTGTGAGTTACCAGGAGATTGTATAAACGGGTCAGGGCTTAAGAACCTCCCTAACTCAGGGTCGTAAACCCTCCCATTCATATTTATCAGGCCAAAATAAGCTATATGTTCATGCCCGGTAAAACCGCGATCCAGCATTATATCTGTTCGATTATCCGGCAAGCTCCAGTCTTGCGGATTTTTACGTTGCCCCCAGGCATCATAAAAATATTCTTCAACTTTGGTTCCATTTTCATCGGTTAATGCCATAATCGATCCCAAATAATCGGAATGAATATAATACAATTCTTCAGAATTATCAAAATCTTTTACAAATACGGCTGCTAAGCCTGTTCCTACAGAAATATAGGTCATCTCTCTGGTTCCTTCGGTTTCATCTGCAATTTTTTCATAAGAACCTGCATAGTACTTAGTTTGTGTTAAATTTCCACTTTCGTAAGTTTTCATCATCTTTCGTTGCCGGTCAGTTCCATAGGTAAACTCTATGATATAATTGTTAGTATTGTTCTGAAGTTTACTTATTTTATCAAAATTTGTATATTCAATAACATCAATCGAAGTTGGATTGTAACTTTCCTCTACAGAAGTAATTCCTGAAACTGCATGTAGTTGCGCAAGTGAATATTGGTATGTTCCAATGTCTGGTTTACTTATGATGTTTCCATTGTCTTCGTATGATATAACATCATTATTAACTTTTACCAACCTACTGAATGAATCATATTCAAAATTCTCAGTTGTTAAGGTATTCAGGTTCTTTCGGTATTCAAGATTAGGATCATTATTATTAAACTTATATTCCCACCGGTGTATACCTGGATCGCTGGTTTCAACCTTCCATGGCCTGTTTTTTTCATCGTAAGCCAAACTTGTGGAGATTCCATTGCCATAAGTATAATTTGTTGTCATTCCTTTATCATTAACAGCATTAAGCTCCCAAATTGTTGATAATGTTACGGCATCTTTTACTTCAATATTATAACCATGGTTATCGTAGTTGTTTTTAATACTGAATCCCCCCGGGTATGTTATGGTTTGTACATTGCCATACTGGTTATATGTAAAACTCGTTTGAAAGTTTTGCCCGTCAATAGTTTCTGTTTGCGAATCCACGTAAAGGCCATCAGGGCTATATTCATATGAAATACTTGTTTCATTTCCTATCTCTGTAATCAGGTTCCCTGATATGGGATCATAGTTCCATGCGGTACTTTCCGACCCACATACTCTTGATGTAATCCGCCCAAAATTATCATATAACATGTTATAGGTATTGCCCTTGGGATTAGTGTATGTTTCTATCTCGCCAAATGCATTATATGACATTTCCTCCAATCCCTTGTCAGGATCTTCAATTCTAACAAGATTTCCTAAGGCATCGTGATCCATCATTATAGTGTTTCCCCCGTATTTGGTTTCCTTAAGCAGCCATCGGTTAGAAAATGAATATTCAATTGTCTGCCCCCTATCAATAATCTTACTAACCAAACCTGTACTCTTTATGGTTTTTTCAACAATTCCATCCGGTGATGTTACTGTAACGGTATTACCTGAGTATTCTATTGTGTTTTCACCTTGTGGGGTTACTTCACTTATCAGCCTACCCCGGTCATCGTATTGGTAATAAATTTTATCGCTTTTTACTGACTCATAAGGCAGGTATCTGTATTTTAATAAGCCACTGGAGTAATATTCATAATCTTCTTTAAAGATTTTATTCAAAGGCCCGGGAGATTCTTTGCGTAGTAATTGCCCATTGGCGTTATAAAATTCTTTTACAGTACCCTTTCCTGATATTGTAGTAACTTTATAATATGCAGTATCAACACCATTAGGGCCTGAAGCCTGGCGCCCCAAATGAATACTACTAACTATTTCATTACCGTTTGGCAATGAAATTTTTGTTATGTTGCCATAAGAATCATATGAATAATTTGTTTTATTTCCAATATGATCCAGTTCAACTAACAATTTGCCAAAATCACTATAGCTGTATGTTACAGGGAATTCATTATTTACCGTCCTGGTTATAATAAATTTCTTATTATTGTGGTAAACATTTTCTTTTGAACGCATTTCTATCCCATTTGTTTTTTTAACCTTCTTAATGCTACCAAAATCTTCGTACTCATACTCCTCGCTTAGTTCTTTGTCCGACCCTTGAAGTATAACTTTTTTTTCTAACCGGTGCGGATTACTTTGTGAATAGTTAAAGCTTGTATTTTCAGAATAAGATCCCGTTTCATCTGTATGGCTTGTTGTTACAGTTTGACTGGTTAGGCGATTAGGTAGCCAATACTCATTATCCACCATAGGATCAAAGGTAAAATATTGCTTTTGCCATGTTGAAGTATTATGTGTTTCAATTATTTCCTGCGGTTGATTATAAATGGTGTAATTATTAAATTCTGTTATTACCATAGCCCCTGCAGTTGAAATATAATCCTGGTGACTTTTACTGGCAACACGCAATTGGTAATATTTCTGATTGTTTTGGCTATATTCTTGTATTTGGTTATTAATTCGCGTAACAGAAATTAAAGATTCGGGATTAGGTGGTATTCCGGGTGCTAAAACAGTAAACACCCTTTTTTCAATTTCATGTGGTTTTGGCACATATAGTTCACCAACATTTTCATAACTTGTGGTTGTGAGAATATTGGTTAATACGTTTAGAGATTTTATTGATTCAAAACCAACAAATCCATGTTGTACATGTAAGCGCATATTTTCGTATGAATAATCTATCTCTGAAAATATAATTGAACCGTATTGTTTTACTTTCTTGACTACATGTAATGGTTTCAAAATATTTTTTATAGGAAATTCCCCCATTGAAGTCCTTTCATAAACATTTTCATCATTTAAAATGGCATAGGTAAAATGAGTGGTTATATTTAAACCATCCCGAATTGATGAAACTAAATTTGGTTGGCCAGCAAATAAAGATAATCTTTTTACTAAATTACGCTTTTGATAATTTGACGTAAGGTATTGTCCTATAAACATAATGTCCCCATAACCATCACCACTAAAATCACGAGAAATTGAATTTGGGATTCTATTTGGGCTAATTATTGGCAAACGTGTTAAACGAAGATCTCTTTCCAATAATTCTTCAATGCTGATATTTTCATCTGCAGGTGGCGGTGGATTAATATTAGGTACATCGGTTTCTGAAATAAGTAAATTACTAATTAAATTATGTGATTCAAATTGGTCTCTTGAAGATATATAAGCATCTGAATGCAAAAATATATCATATTTGGTATTGTCATTAGGCCTTTGTGTTGCAGTACAATAATACCTCACGATATCAGACTTTCCATCAGCATTAAGATCAGTTACTTCCAGCTTTGCGTAGTCGTTTTCAATATTAATATCATCAGGGCATGTAATAATGTTATTCTGTTTTTCCTCAAAATCAGTTCCTGTAGAATAATAAAAATAGGATAAAGATTCATTAATATAATATGTACCGGGATCATCTGTTTGAATAACCGAAGGGCATAAATCACTTAATCCATCTCCGTTAAAATCACCAACTAAAAAATTTATTCCATTTATTTCATTAGTATAATAAATCGACTCGAACTTACTGGAAGATTTATCATATTCGTAAATAACTGTCTTTATTTCTCCATTATCTAAATATTGAAAAAGTATATCAGGTAAAGCATTCCCATTAAAATTAAGAATAGTATGAGAAAGATAATTCGAACAACCAAGTTTCGAATTATGATTCATTTCGAAAAGACCTCCTTTAGTGCTAAAGTTATTGGCTTTCGAATAGAAACTATCACCACTTTTCCCAAATAAAATATATTCGGATTTTCCATCACCGTTAAAATCCGTATGAAGCAAGTAAGGCTCTTCTCCGTTTTCAAAAGTATAAGAAATATCATAATCAGCAACAAATCCCTGTTGAGATAAATAAGCAACATAAACTACATTAACGTTGCTTTGATCTATTGTACAAAAATAAATATCATCATCTCCATCATCGTCAATATCAGTAACTACAATCCTTTTTGTATTGTCAGGAATAGAAATTAAATCAATGGAAAACTCCCCATTTCCACCCGAATTAGTATATACATTAATATTAGGATTGCTACCTAATGAGTATGTAATAAAATCTTCTAACCCGTCACCGTTAAAATCACCAAAGGCTAATTCTTCCTCAATATCTATTCCCTGTGTTACCACCTCCTGATGGCTAAAATGTTTAGTGCTCCAGTTTATTACAGTTGGATTTGTTCTACTCCCATCTGATGTAAATACACTTATTTTATTTAATAAGCTTCCATAATTCATAAGGTAATTAAATACATATTCCTTATACTTCTTATTATTTACACTGATCTCTATTCTTTCCAACAAATTGTAAGAATGTTTTTTTTCTCCATGTTTATAGTAAAAAATCCAGTCTTTAGAGTCTCTTAAGCCATAATAAAAATCAATTCTAGTGTCTGCGTAAGTTATGTGATCAATATCCAATTCTTTATCAGTATTTTTATAGTTATAGGTAATTGTATTGCCATCTAAATCACTTATTTCTTTCAATGCCCATAAGAGGGTTTGTCCTTCCGAATTTAGTTCTTTTTCACTATATTCCATTATTCTACCGTTTGGAGTAAATACTTTGAAATACATTCCTCCATTGGTAGCGGCAAGGAGCTCTATCTTTAATATTTGGTCTATCTCTGTTTTATATACAGAACCTGATTCACCGTATACACCTTGCACACAAACCAACCTTTGCCCATCTAAAAAGAAACGGTCTGAACCAGTAAGTGTAACACTATTAATTTCATCATCCTGAAGTAATGATTTTGTTCCGCGTGTAATAAATGACAATCCTTTAAGATCCCACCCTAAACCCATAATTCCATTCTTATTGTTGCTATTATACGTTATGCTTAATGAAGGAACCAAACCATTTATACCTGAAGGAATGTCAATAGGCACGTTGTATATTGCAGCACCACCAGGCGAAACAGCATGCGAACCAGGAATAACATTTATTTTAGAACCTGGTGAAGGAGGTGAGACATAACCTCCCTCCTCATAGTCTATATCACAAATCATTTTGTTGTCAATACTTGCACTAAAAGTGGTTATTGGGCCAGCCTTAAATTGAAAGCCTGGCTTCAGGTTTATTAAATCACGAGCAATAACATTATGTGTAATCCCGGTATGGTCCGTATCTAAGTTTATCACTTTTTCTTGCGCAGTTACGTTAGCTACCATAAATATATAGAGTATTATGGTATATATTAAGTTTAACTTTTTCATGTTATGTTTTTTAACTATTGCTTAATAATTTTCCATTGAGTTGTTTCTCCATCTATTTGGATTAACATAATATAAGTTGCTGCAGACAAAGAATTTAAAATAATTGTATTGCTTGCCTCCAGTGGTGATACCCTTTGTCGTAGAGTTCCTTGCATATCTATAACATCAATTCGATCCTTCGAGTTATTTATGTAATTTGGTATTTCTACAACTAATTTTCCGGTTGTTGGATTTGGGTAAATTTTGATATCCTGGTTTCCAATTATATCTTCGAATACTTTCTCTTCTCCTGTTTTTGTATCATCATTTTCATCATCTGTATCCACTGGCGAGTTGTCTGTGTCTGTTGCTTCAATTGCAGGTGGAGTATGAATATAGATCGTTCGGCTTGTCATATTCCCGGAATTATCATACGAAAATCGAATTTCGCGCTGTGCTTTTACACTTAATGTTAGAAGCATACTGCACAGAATGGTGATGATAAATATTATTGTTGTTTTCATATTTTTAGATTTTTAGTAGTGAGATTAGAGTATCAAGACATAAAAGCTATTAGATATTAACTATTGCTTAACATATATCTTGAAAATCAACCTCATAGTCATTTTATTTTTTTTCTAATTGTTCAATTCGTTTATTTTGTGTTTCAATTTTCTTATCTTGTTCGATAATATATAGCGTAAGCTCTTCTATTTTTTGTAAAAGTTTCGCATTCATTTCACCCACAGAAATACCGTTTTCTTTAACTTCTTCGGTTGTCGGAATTTCCGGTAGATGTTTGTTTTCCTGTATATAAGAATCAAGCTCTTGCAGAGGCATTAGGTTGTAATCGTCTTCGAAAACAAAGTCGGCCCAGCCTGTAACATTTTCAACAATTACCTCTCCGCAACCAATGATCCCTTTAACCGCTAATGCATAATTATTTGTACCACCTTCACAACCAATACCAACTTTTTGCCCGAATTTTAAATTTCCATCTTGGTGAATTTGATAAATAAGCTTATCATCACCTTCCAAATTTTGCGACCATAATTCCAAATCATTTAAATTCCCAAAACGTGTTCCAACATATCTCCAATAGAATCCATAACTTGTTCCTGTTGCATGTCCTATATGAAACTCAATGTCTTTATTTTCTCCCAACAGAGCTATTGCTTTACCGCTTTCATTCAAATAAGCAGTTAATTTTGCTGTTGGTGTTATTGTTCCAATACCTACATTACCCAAACCATCAAGGGCTATATGATTTAAACTTCTTGCATTTAAATACATTTTACCATCAGATCCGTTAACATCTGAATTTATGGTTAATGTTCCATCTGTAGATGTTGTAAAATCAGTAACATTATTTTCACCAAGGCGAAATGTAACCTCTTGATTTATTCCATTACTTATATTCAGTTTATGCGAAGGGTTAGAAATTCCAATACCAACCTTTCCATCAGAAAGTACAGTTAAACCGGAACTTAAAGAATGTGTTCCTCCGATATTCATAGTATGAAAGGATTGCCCACTTGGATCATAATAATAGATATACGCTTTATCTCCTTCACTCGTATTTAAAGTTAATCTTCTATGCGTGAAACCTGATTGCTTTGAATACTGAGAATAAACACCAGTTAATGCTATATTTTCAATTTTAAAGGTTCCCTCATGAGATATTTCGATAGATCCCGGATTATTGCTTGTTGTAGTAATGTAATTTTGCCCCCAAGCATGGATTGTAAAAAGGGTTGCGCTAAAAAGTAAAAGTAATTTTTTCATATCATATATAGTTTAAGATTTCAGATTGTATGATTATTTATCTTGCCTGTCCTTCTTCAGCGGATAAACCGTCAGTCAGTGCAGACAGGCTTATAGCCGCGAGCTTCGAGTAAAATATCCTGATATTCTATTTTCATATCTGTTTTATTGATCTTTTTAATCCGTATAATTTTAAGCTAAAGATCTTTTGAGCAATGCACGGTAGAAATTTAGCATCGCACTTTTACATTAAATTTTAGTTGATTTTAGTTAATAACAAAAGTTTGTATTTAGTAATTTTCTCAATTTAAATATATTTAAATCAGTTGGTATTACCTAACAGCTTTTTTGTTATTTATTAACAAATCAACATAAGGTAGAAAATAGTCCATGAAGTGCAGATATTTGATTATGTAATACAAAATCAATCTATAATATCTATTGCCTTTTAAAAAATCTGATAGTAAATAAGCGGTTACCTTCTGAAAAGTAGAATAGTTGAATTTTGTTCGTGTTTTTTACTTTTAGCAACCCTGTCTGCCGATTTATCTGTCGAAAGCACGACAGACTGGTTTCCAAGCTCAGTTTAAATATTTTACCAGCTTCTAGCTGGTATGCAACTATAAGTTGCATAAATAAAAAGGCACAAATGAAAACACCTGCGCCATATGTGGATCTAAAATTTACTTTTTAAAAGTTATGGATAAGATATTGTAAAATTCATTGCCTCCAGATCTTCCCATGTTCCAATATCAACTCTTTTAGCTACCATGTATTGTTCTCTTATCTGGTCCCATGAATTATTTTTTACCGTGTCGTGAATAAAAAAGTATACCTGATACCAACCTTGTGATAAAGTACTCTCCAAAACCGATTTTATTTCCGTAATCTCTTTAGAAGAATATGATTCCATAATGTACCAATCCGATACCCCTCCTTCCCAAATATTATTTTCTCGTATAGACGTATCTAATTGTGATTGTTTATTATTGATATCATAAAAAACAAGTTCGACATTGGAATTGTTAACAATACTAATGCCAATGACGTCATCAATATCATTTGAGCATCCCATAAATATTGTTGTAAACATTATAATGAAAACTGCAAACCTTTGAAATCTATTCATATTAAATTGTATTAAATAAAATTGTTATAAATATATCAATATTTTTGCACTTAAAAGTAAGTAATTTAAAAATTGATCTCGTTCAAATTTCTTAATACGCCCGGATTATAAATCCGCGCGAACGGGTCGTTTTGCTTACGGGAATTTTATGTTAACGCAACTTTGTCATTTCTTTTAAGGTAATCACTAATTGACGGAACTCTTAATAGTTTCTTTTTCTTTTCAGGTTCTAACTTTATTTTCTCATTTCCCGCAACTAATGATTCTAAAGGGATTCCTAAATATCTGTGAAGTAAGGTTATCATTTTTAAGCTTAACGAACGCTTTCCGTGTAAAACTTCTGATACTCTTGTTTTTCCACCAAATAACGGAGCTACATCAGTTTGTTTTAAATTCATTTGCTCCATTCTAAATTTGATTGCTTCAATGGGGTTTGGAGCTTCTATCGGGTAATGTTCTTTTTCGTATAATTCAACTAATAAGGATAAAAGCTCTAGTTCTTCTCCTCCTGCTGTATCAGGTTCAATAGCATTCTCGGAGCCATGGATTAATTCATAAATTCTTTCTGTAGCTTCGTTATATTCTTGTTCTGTTTTTAATATTTTAGTTTTCATAACTTACTGTTTTTACATCTATTTTATCATATTCCGCATGCGTGCCGAACCACACTACAAAAACTATCTTTAGTTTATACTCGATATCTACTATTAATCGATAATCGTTTCCTTTTATGTTAAAAACAACTCGTTTAGCTGTTATTATGCTTGCGCTTCTGTATTTTACTTTTAGTTCCTGAGCATTGCTCCAGTCAGAATATCTTACTTCATAAATCCAGGCCTTTATTGATTCTTCAGCTTGTTTGTATTTACTTAGCTTACAAAGTTCTTTTAAGGTACTTTCTTTTAATATTCTCATATACTGCAAATTTATAAAAAAGTTACCTTATTTGGTAACTTTTTGTTGTTTATTTTTAGATATATCCAAAATGTATCCAATTACCTTAACGAATGGAACAAGTCTGATTGCTTTTATAAGTCCCTCTGACATGGACAGCATGTTAAGGGTGAGCGGTTTTTTTTGTTTTTACAAAACAATGGTAGTTAAAAACTACCAAAAATAGAACGACGTAGTTGAAAACTACGCCAAACTTCTATCTATTTTATTAAGCTACGCTTATCAGGTTTTTTTCATTTATTATATAGTAATATTATTAATTGTTCTACTTTTCTGCTGATATCTTAACATCCATTTTAATGCTGAAAATCCAGAAAAAAGCCCAAAACTATACCCAGAAAAAATAATCTATTATTAATCTTACAATTTCTGTAGATAAGTTTTCTTTTAAAAATATTACGCTTAGCAAGCTTAATGCAAATATTACAATAACAACGTAATACGAGTATTTAATAATTATTTTCATAAACTTCGTCTTTTTTTCTTGATATAAAGAATAATTTTACACACTACCATTCCTAATAATCCAATAGCTAATAGAATATACGATATCACATTTACTTCATAATTAAAATACTTAACAAAAAATAATCTAAAAATCAATGTTAATAAGAGAACTATTCTAAAAATATTAAGAGTCAATTTCATAATTTATCTGTTTTTAAGGTGCATAAGGTACAATTACAGGTCCATTATTTTGAGGAGGTACTGGCTGTGGAACTTCCGGGCTCGCCAAGCTTATAGTTCTAAATAATATTATTACTATACATAACAAAAAAAAGTTCAAGCTTAATAACTTGAACCTTTTCTGTTATATTCTATATTTTAATTACTAGGATAGTAGAAAAAATAAAGCACTGTAAATAATACAAATAAACAATAAATCAAAACTGTAAATAAATTATATAAACGGGTTTTAATACTATCGTTTTTGTCTTGCTTTACAAAACCAACATGAACAGGTTGGTTGAATAATAATCCTGAAAATATAAAATTTAAAAAAGATACTTTCTTTTTTGTCTTAATATCTTCTTTCATATTGTATTTTAACCATGCCCCGGTTCGGCGTAGCATTCGCTACGTCGATTTATTTTGTAGCTTTCAGCTACTATTTTTAATAAGTCTTCCACCTTCTATTGACCTGTATTACATCTAAAACACCTTCCAAATCAGCATAGTTTCTTGCACTACTATATAAATAATCTGCAGCATTGACTACAATTCCTGATACAACAGGATTATTATGTATATAATCAATTTTTTGTTCTATAAATTTATTTGAAAATATTTCTACCGCCCGATTTTCATGCGTCCAAACTTGATAGTTCTTGTTCCTCTTATGCTTTCGTGCTGTATACTTAAAAATCATTAGTAACCATTCTCGCCTACTTTCTTCCTTTTGCTGAACAACCTCTATTTATTCTCTTGCTTGTATGCCTTTTGAAATCTCTTAGTATGCCGCTTAGATTACCTTTTCCACCTCTTGCTAATAAATGAATGTGATTCGACATTATAACGTATGCATAAATTTCTAAACCTTTCTCCTTTTTACAATATTTCAAACTATCAATAACAATATCACGATATATTTTCCTCGAAAATATATCTACCCAATGAACAATTTGTAAAGTCAGATAATATGCTGATTCCTGATCTTTTATTTGATAACCTGTTGACATAAAGTAAAGATAAATAATTTTATCAAAGCTTTTTACTAAATATAGTTCTATGTACTATAGCTTACTACTTACAATGTTTGGTATAGTGTTCACTACACTAAACTATCTTTTAAATGTTACGCATTTATTCAGCTGAAAGCTTATCTTACCAGACAGGTAGGCTGCAAATAAAAAAGAACGGCATAGTTACTCTAATGCTAAACTTCACCGAGTATTTTTTGTTTTTACAAAACAATGGCAGTTAAAAACTACCAAAAACAGAACGACGTAGTTGAAAACTACGCCGAACTTCTATCTATTTTATTAAGCTACGCTTATCAGGGTTATGATAGGTAAATATGAACGTGGAGAAGCAATTCCGTCTATTGAAGCAGCTAAGAAAATAGCAGATGCTTTCGATGTTTCCTTAGATTATCTTGTTGGTGTTGGTATTAATAGTAAGTTTGATAAAAGAACTCTAAAACGCTTACAAGAACTTGAAGATCTGGACGAAGAAAAGAAAAAGATTCTTCTGGATTTAATAGATACTTATATTCGGGATTATAAAGCTAAACAAGCATATAAATAAAAAAGGTTCAAGAATTTACTTGAACCTTTTCTATTTTATTTACTTGGACTGTTAGGTGCCATTAGGAATAAAACTTATAGGTTCAAATGGATTAAGTATTCTATTGTTATCAATGTAACATCCCAATAGTATTTCAAAAAATATAAAATTCTTTAAATCCTTATTCTCATTTAATGAAGAATAACCTATATCAACAATTTTATTATTAATTACAGTAATTAGATTAAAAACTAAAATCTCTTCATTATCCCTTTCGAGAATATACCTTACAAAATGCGAATGTTTTGTACCATTACTTAATTTAAAAATTTGTTCGTCCAAAATTAAACTTCTTTCAAGAGTTGCTTTCCTTGACTGAGTAATATAATCTTGATAGGTAAGATTTATATCTTCATTACAATATTCTCCTATCAATAAATATTTATTTAATTTATTTTTGCTACGAGTATTAAAAGTAGCTTGAAACAGCTCAGCTTCATGATCAATAACTTTCCAATCGTACGGAATATTCAACCTTATACCTTTGTCCTTATTACTATAAATCTGCCAATGAAATTTAAAAGTTGAGTCCTTTACATTATACTCCCAGACACCATCTTTTGATCCACTTCTATAAATCCCAATTGCAACTAATTTACCTTCTTCAGTTGCTATTGACCACTCTTCATCTTCTAGTCCATTTTCAATTTCACCTTGTATTATTGTCTTTTCACCATCTCCTAAAATATGATAATATTTTATTGGTGAATTATCACATGACGTGATAATAAATAGCAATAATATAATATATATTTTATTTACCGTTTCCATTTCCAATTCTAATTTCTGCACTTGCTTTATATGTAACTTTAGTCTTTTCATCAATTTTTACACTAGGAGTGGCAACTTCTACTCCAACCGCCGTAGTACTAGTTGTATTTCCACTAGCATCTGTAGTTGTAGATCCTTTAACATATGCATTTGCGTTATCATTACCAACTTGACCTTTAACTGAATTTGTATTTTCTCCTTCTGTATTTTGCTCGTTTGAATATGCTATAGAAACAGGAACTCCCTCAATATTTCCTTGTACTTTTGTCTCATTTACTATCTTCTTTTCAATCTTTGTTTCAATCCCTACTTCCGGTGCATTTGGAGTATTACTTCCATTTAAATCCAAAACCTTTGAAAAATCAAATTTGACAACTTTACCTGTCTCTAATACCAAATCAGTAGAATTTGTAACATTCCCTTTAGTTATAGTAGAAATATTTGTTTTTACTTCTTGTACAGCTTCAGCAACTACTGATACCATAGATAGTGCTGCATCAAACATCTGCCTGAACCCTTCTTGAAATACTTGCCCTGGATTATTAACTGCCCAATTCTGAAATTGATTTGGATTTATTCCCTGCAATCCCCATAAATCTATTAAACTTGAAGGATTACTAAATGCATAGTTATATGGTGTATGTTCTGGAAATTTTTCAATTATCGGATCTATCCCAATAAACCTACCTAATGCAGGGTCATACATTCTAAATCCGTAATCATACCAATTCAAAGAACGCCCTGCAAGCTGGTCGTCTTGCAATTCCTTTCCATTATAAAGATACTTATTTTTGTTATAATCAGCTAAAGCATTTTGGTAATTTTCCTGTTTAAATACCAAACCGAACGGGTAGTAATGGCTTTGTTGTATTAAATCCACCTTACCGGCAAGTAAAGAGCCGCCAAAAGTTACGCGGGTATTTCCCAAATGGTCCTTTATATTGTACTCATAATGCCAATTGGTTTCTGTATCTGTTTGTATAGGTATCATTCTACCTTCGGAAGTTGCTACATAAGCAATTTCGCCATCCATGTAAATTACATTACCTACATAATCGGTTGTGTTTTCGGTTTGTCCTGTATAATGTTTAGTTAGCTTTTGACCTGTAGCATCATAATGGTAAAAGATTTTAGCTGGATTTGCACTTCCAAATTCGCTTATTTTTTCAGGTAAGTTTAATGAATTATATTTTACTTCAAGGTCTTTACCCGCATCGAATATCATGTTTCCATTATCATCATAATTATAATCAGCTGCACTTAGTGCAACATAATCCTCAACGCCAGCTATATCACCTCTCGGATCTGTTACTTTTTTTAATTTATTGGTACCTGTAATGTAAGTATATGTTAGTTCATCGGCATAAGTACTTGCACTATTAAATCTGCGATTTAAGGTTTGGAAGTTTCCATTTTTATCGTAACTCGCTGACATGGAATACAGATTTTTGTTAGACGCTAATGTATTACCTTCGGCATAATTAGCAGCAGTTAAGCGATTCAATGCATCATACTCAAAACCGTAACCGCGTATTTTATCTTCATCTTCGATTGTTGCCCATCGCATGGCCGCAATATTTCCATTAAACTGTTCCTGGCTTACTGTACTTGCTTCCAAATTATCGCGATCGTTATAATACAGTTGCATTCCAAATATATCATTATCTGTTAATGCCGGATCGTTAATTTTGGTTAACCAACCACGGATGTTATAGGTGTAATCGACTTTCTGTACAAAGTTATTTCCATCTTTGGAATGCATATATTTTTCAATTAACTCGCCCAGTTCGTTATAACGCATTGCTGTTAAAACAACCGGTTGCTGATCGTTTACCTGATGAAGTGTTTCCAGTAATCGCCCTGCATGGTCGTAATCAAAGGTCTCTAAGATTTTTAATGTTTTTCCGGCTTGTATATGCTGCTGCTGTGTTTGCATTAACAATTGCGTAACATCCTGGTAGTGCGAACTAAATACATCACGCCCTCCCAAATGATGTTGCGATATGGTTTGAATGTTATTTCCATAATCATCGTAATAATTTGCAGTGTACATTTCTGATCGAACTATGGAATATCCACTGCCTTCCGGTTCGTAAGCTTTTACCATGGTACCTGTTACCAGGCCTTTTGTTTTGTCCGAATTACCGGATTCAAAGCCTGAAGGTAAATTGGTTGTATAATAAGCAAGTTCGCTTTGCTTGCTTAAATCGTTCACAAAATCGTATGTGTCGTACCAGGTAACTGTTTCAACATCCGAAGCTGATATGCTCAAACCTGCAGGAAAACTGCTGTTTAAGGAATAACCATAAGAACTGTTAGAACCATTATATGTTTCATAATGCACCGTGTGGCTATCAAAAAGAGTTTGAGCATCCAAAGCTGCAGAGAACTTTATCTTACCTTCAAGTACCGGCCTGTTCAATTCATCATACTTTATAAAGTGATACGTTTCATTGCCGGCATCATCGTCATTGCGAAGGTTTCCATCTTGCGTAAGCACCAAACGATCACGCTTATCGTAAACCATATAAACAGGTTCAGCTCCCGGTAGTTTTTTACTGATCATCCGTTTTCGTTCGTCGTATTCGTAAAAATAACATAATTCACCATCGGCCGGACTGCTGGCCAATGGTGGTACTACTGTACGCAATAAGCCGTAATTATCGTAAATATAATGGGTACGTAAAGTTTCTCCATTAACTACAGATTCTTTTAAAACAACCTGTTCCAGCTTATCTTTGTATTCGCGGGTAACGTTCCCATTTTCGTCGGTTGTTTCATAAACATATAAATTGTTAGCAGGGTAATTCCTGGTATTTCCTAATTCGTCCCAGCTAGTTATACCGGAATTTGCCAGGTAATTATATGCTACCGGTTTATTGTTTGTGTGCCAATCTTGTCCAACACCGGTTATACTTAAAACACGATTCAATGGTGACTCTTCGTAATCGACTATAGAATATGGCTTACTATCAATTGCATCTTTACCATAAACAAGCGATCCATAAAAATCTAATAATTTGTTAGTAGCATTGGTTTGATATTTTCCATTTCCATTATTTACAAAAGGTAAATACTCGCGACTTTTTCTTCCGAAATTGTCATAATAAATAAGTTTAATCATATCATCACCTTCGGGAGATGCTTCCACATTTATTATCTGTTCAAGTCTTCCTAATCCATCAAAATACTCCACCTGCTCGCTACGAATCCCGGTTGTTGGAAATGTGGTTGTATGTATATAATTTTCAGTACTTGTTGGTATACCGCTAACATTTACATTAAATGCAGACATAATTACAGGATTGGTCAGTCCTCCATTCGCTTCAGGTGAAATATAAGCTCGAAACGTACATCCTTCTTTGGCATGAAATCCTTCGCTTAAAGTAATACGATTACTGGCACTGATTTCCACATTACCAACAACCACATCGTTTACCGTAATGTCTTGCTGTGCAAAAAGAATTGTAGAACTCATTACTGCTGCTATAAAAAACAATAATGTTTTATGTAATTTCATATTTAATTGTTTTATATTCTTTTTCATAGTACTATTCGTTTATAATTACTACGGTAGTTGTAAGTTTCTCTTTTTTATTCCCAATTCCAAGGTAATAACTACCGGCAGGTAGATCATGCACCGGAATTTTTTTGGTTTGCCCCGATAAATAGTTATATACTTCTTCGGAATAAACAATTTGCCCCTCAATACTTGTAAGCTCTACCCTTAAACTTGTTTTCCGCTCACAAATTAATGACCATTTTATAAAATCATAAACAGGATTCGGATATACAACCAGATCGTGAGCTTCTTTAATATCAATGAATGGAGTCCGGACCTCAAATTTAACCAGCAAACTATCGGTATATTCGCAGTTTAAGCTATCTACAACATTTAACCACACATCAATCTGATGATTATATTCACCTTGTGAAGAAATATACTGAACCGGCATGGTATAATTGTTGTGCCATAAATAGCTTTCCATACCTTCGGGCCCTTGTAAAGTTATACTCTGATCGGTAAATAAAATTGTATCGTTCCCCAGGTTAAATAACGGACCTGGCTTTAAATTGATTTCAATTGTGTCGCGCACCAGGCAGGCATATGCATCCGTCATTTCAACAAAGTAGGTTCCCGGTTCAGAAATGGTGATTTTTTTATCGGTGGATAATCCATTGTTCCAACTGATATTTTCATATTTACCTTCAATCTTTAATTCGGTTTCTCCATACTTACAGATATACGTTTCTCCCTTAATTACATTTGGATGATCAGGGCAGTTATGATATTTAGCGATAAAAATATCTTCCTCACCCTGTGACTTTAAATTGAATCTTTCATTTTTAATATTATTCTTGAAGCTACCGCTTAAGAAAATGTTACCTTGTTTATCCAAAGTACTATGGTTACTTGAAACATTGTTTTTACCTCCTATACTTTCGGCCCATATAACTGTTCCTTGAGGATTGATCTGTGAAACAAAAGCTGTTGCTTTTCCTTTTAATGCACTCAACTGCATAGTATCCAGTACCAAAGTGTCATTAAATGTTCCGTTTAACATAATTCCACCAACAGGATTCAACAAAATATGATTTGCATAATCGGTATATGGAGATCCATAACTTTTTATCCACAAGGGCTTTCCCAGAGTATCCAATTTTGCGGCAAAAAAGTCCATAGCTCCTTTACTTGCCAATTCATGTTCCTTATATTGAAATGAATGTGTGAAATTACCGGAAACATAAAGATCACCATTAACCGTAGGAGCAAGTGCAGTAAGTTCAATATAACTTGTATTACCAAATTCATAAAACTCGTTTAAACCTAACTGATGGTTTAATACCATGATAACCGAACCTGTCTTATTAGCAGGAACATCAAGTTTATTATCATCTAAAACGAGCTCTCCCTGGTAAGAGATAGCCATGTATATTTTACCATTATCGATACCGGCAAGGGATGTGATCACATCTTTAGCTTTACTACCAAAAGATTTTAGTTCTTTCAGTTCACCGCTACCGGTAAAATAAGCCAGGAAAATATCTTCCTTACCCTTGCTTTTTATTTTTTTATTGTCAATAGTAAAAGTTTTTTTGAACGTACCCGCAACAAAAATACCAGCAGTTTGACTGTGATAAATTTGATACATCGAAGCCGGATGTTCTATCGGTATTTTTTTGATCCATTGTAATTTTCCATCGCTGTTAAGTTTACAAAGGATCAATTTTTTATTTTCACCCTCCAGTTTTTCTTTTCCGACTTCTGCTTCGCCTGTTATAATTCCGCCTATAATGAGTTCATTATTCGCTGTGATATACATGGCTGTTAGTTTATCGGCTTGCGTACCTCCAGCATCCCATAGCCATTTAAGTTTTCCTTTTTGAGTATATTTTGCAACAAAAAGATCTTGTTTTCCATTACTGTCAGCCAATTTACGTTTCCCGATTAAATCACCGGAATATGCACCTCCAATGTAAATATTTCCCTCGGTATCTGTTTGCATTCCGTTCACATAATCCCAACCGGGACCACCTACTCTATTGATCCACTGCCAAACCTTTTCTTTATGTTGGCTATTTGTTATTGTAGCCTGCAGTAACAATAAAACAATTATAACCAGGCTAATATACTTTTGTTTCTTTGTTTTCATTTGTTCTGATTTTTAATTGTTTATTGAACTTGAGTTGCATACTTATATTCATATTCTTTAATTACAATACCATCCTGATCTAGTACCTCTTCTAACCTTCCAAAAACATCATACCTGTAATAAATGGTCTGTCCTCTTTGATTTGTTTCAGAGGTTATTCCTAATAAAGGACTATAAGTGTAAAAGGTCACTACACCGTCTGTGGTACCTACAGCTAACTTTAAGGTACTTATATCAGAATCGATATCTGTTTTCTGATCGCTTCCGGATAAGGTATAGCCATTTACCACTGCTTGTATTCCGTCAACGTTCAGTCCGGAATTATTGCTTTGAATCTTTATAACCGGATATTGCGAATTGTAGGCCCAAACATAATATGTTGTAATATTACTGTCTTTTGTAACTTTTTTTATTCTTCCTTCAGAATTATAACTCACTGAATTTTTATGAGTAAATGTGTATGGATCATTCTCTTCAAATAATATATCGGTTTTTGATTGCATATGATAGATATTTGTAAGATCACCATTATTATCATATTCAAATTGTGAACCTGAAGCCAACGTAGAACCATTGTAAGTTCTTTTATCAATAGGTTTGTTTAGAATGTTCTTACCTATTAATGTACTGTAGTTACTTGCTGACGAGTTATAATCCTGCGGGTATCTATATTTTTTAACATTTTCAGTTCCATCACTATTAAATGTTTTAATTTCCGTAGGTAAACAATGACCCGGATTATCATATTTGTATTCAATAGTCTTTATAACTGAATCTTCAGTAAAATAGGAAGTTTCTGTTGTTTTACTTTTATATTTCCATCCGGCTTCGTGTGTATAAGTTATCCAGGAATATTCGGTGTTTGCCTGATAGTTAGATTTTAATATATATGTTGCTTTTACTCCCGGAATCAAAGTAAAGTTAGGCTCACCAACCTGGTCATTAAATGTATAATAATTGTTTGTTTCTCTTATCTTATTATTATTATTATCAAAATAAATTTGTTTTGTAAGTAAGCCTCTTTGCCAGTCTCTTGAAATAGTAGGCGGAAAAGGGTTAGCCCTTATTTCTTGATCCTGGTAAGTTCTCGAATTGGTATAAAAAAACTCAACGGAACCATTTTCACCATTTTCACCATGTAATTCAACAACTTTTTGATAGGCAACATCAGCACCATGGGTTTTAGCTCCCTGTCCCAAATTATGTGAACTACGTGCCAAATAAACAAAAGGGTCTCCTTCATTTGGAAAACCAGTCGGACCTGTACCAGTTACATTTAAATGTTTAATGTTATATGTATACTTAGGAAAATGTGCGGTTAAAATTCCGTTTGATGTTCCATCCTGCTCTTCATACACATATTTTTTCACGATAGGTGTAGCCGTGCTGTTATCCCAACTGCTAATCTTTTTTATTCTTAACCCACCTGCCAGTTTCGATTTTTCAACCTCGCCTGTAACGTACTCGGTATAATTAAGGGTTAAATCAGCCTGGTCATTACCGGAGGTCATAATAAACTCAAAATCATAGGTGCCACTTTCAACCAGAAGCGTTTCATCAGCTCTTGCTATATATGATTTGATGGTTGTCCCACTTTTTTTAATTCTTAATATTACAACATCCTCCATCATATAAGGCTGGGATTCAAAATCAATAAATATGTATTGCTCATGATCGAAAGTAACCTGGAATCCATCGTTGATATACGTGGCATGATAAATTTTGGAAACGTTATTTTCTCTTATATATTCATCAATTTTAGTTGACTTTATATAAGAATATCTATGGGGCTCATATTCAAATTCTGTATAGCCGCCTGTTGGGTATACTATTTTTTCAAGTATTCCGCCATATAAATATGCTTCGTTAGGTTCCCTGTTGGCACCAGCTAATACTTCATTTCCTAATTGCATGGAAGGGACTAATGTTGTATTAACAGCTCCGTTGTAATATCCCCAGTGATCCTGTGATTTTGACCCACGCTTTGGAATATTATTTTCATTATAAAAAAACTGATAAGGTGGCAACTCTTCTTGTTGGTTTTGGCCAGATTCTGTTATGCTAACCAATTTTAACCGTTTATCTTTATATGTAGTACCTCCTGATGATAGATAGCCATAATTGAAACTAAACTTTTTCAATTCAATATTATCTTTATCTCTAATACTTATGGAACCCAGCTTAACTCTATTTGCACCGGAACTTAAATCATCT
>JANQHE010000062.1 GCA_028282785.1 Bacteroidales bacterium
TCCTGATTTTCAACATCTTCACCCCTGTCTGCCGACAAGGCAGGCTTTAGGGTTTGGGGCAGAAAGATGATGAAAATCACATATGCTTCCTTTTTGGAAAGCTCCTTTATTTTATATTTTCAGCAGTAAATTCTAAAACGGTTTAAACCCTATTATTTCTCTTACTTCTTTAACCGTTTTTGACGCACTTTCCCTGGCTTTTTCAGCTCCCATTTTAGCTACTTTTCTAAGATAATCATCATTTGATTTAATAGCATTAATTTCTTCTCTGATTGGAGCTACGACCTTATTTATATCCTGAGCCAATTGTTTCTTTAGATCTCCATAACGTATTTCGCAATTAGCATACTTTTCTTTATAGGAATCAATGGTACTTTTTTCCGAAACAACATCCATTAACGTAAATAAATTTTGAATTGGTTCGGGCATTTCAGAGTTCATTTCAGTTGGGCCACTATCGGTAACAGCTCTCATTACCTTTTTCTTTAATACCTTTTCATCATCAATCAGAAAAATACCATTACCCTCAGATTTTCCCATTTTTCCGGTTCCATCCAAGCCCGGAATCTTTATTAAAGCTTCTCCAAAATTATATGGTTGAGGTTCTGTAAAATATTCCACTTTATACATATTGTTAAAACGTCGGGCAAATTTACGTGCCATTTCAAGATGTTGCTCCTGGTCTTTACCCACCGGAACTTTTGCGGCATTATGAATAATAATATCGGCAGCCATTAAAACAGGATAAGTTAAAAGCCCTGCATTTACATTTTCCGGTTGTTTACGAATTTTATCTTTAAATGAGGTAGTACGTTCTAATTCCCCCACATATGCATTCATATTAAGCAGTAAATACAATTCTGTAACTTCGGGAACATCACTTTGCAGGTAAATAGTGGCTTTTTCAGGGTCCAAGCCACAAGCTAAATATTCGGCTAAAACTTGTTTTACACTTCCATGTAAGTCTCCTGGAGTTGGATGAGTTGTTAAGGAATGATAATCAGCAATAAAAAAATAGCAATTATTTTCATTTTGCATTTTTATGAAATTCTCCATTGCTCCAAAGTAATTACCTAAATGAAGATTTCCTGTTGGTCTGATTCCACTAACAACTGTTTCCATTGTAAAAGTTTATTTTGTTGAATGATTATAGTAATTTTGCAAAAGTAAAAAATGTTTATTAAATAAATGGTTGTCTTTTAAATAATGATAAGCATTTATTTAATTTCCCTAATTTGAAAGGTTTCTATGTTAAGATTTTTATTGGTTTTACTTATAATTTATTTGATTATCAGAATCTTTAGCAGGTATTTTATTCGAAGATACGCTAAAAATATGCAGCAAAATTTTGAGGATAGGCAAAACAGATACAATAAGAAAAAAGAAGGAGATGTAACAATTAAAACAAATTCTGCGAATAATAAAAAATTCAAAAAGGATGAAGGAGATTACGTTGATTTCGAAGAGATAAAATAGGAGAAGGTTTGAACTGCCAGAAGTAGAGAAAAAAGGCAAAAAATACCAGACTATGTTTTCTGTTGGAGGAGACGGTTGAAAACTGCAATGAGAAAAATAAAACATTTGCCGGACGGATAACTCTCAAACCTGAAGTTTAAAATCTTGAACTTATAACCAGTCGGTATCGGTACTATCAGTTTACAATAAGAATAAGTTACACTCTAAACTTTAAATCTTAAATAAGATAAAACCCGGAACTGAAAACAAAAAACTTAGAACTAATTACCATCCTCCGCCACTTATTATAAATCCTGTTGAATAATCAACATTGTCTAACTGAAATGGCATGGCAATATATGGTTCAAGAATTGCATAGCCAAACAAATTAATACGTAAAGAGGCTCCCAAACTATAAATAGGAGTATAATAATTTGGATTTGGATTCCAATGGAATCTCACATCACTTGATTCTAACCAGGGAAATCTATCTTTTGTCCAGGAAACTCCGGCATCAAAAAACAAAACAATATCAGAAAATAAATATCCCGATTTAAATAGTGAAAATCTTTCAATTCCGGTAAACGGAAATCGTAATTCAGAATTAAAAACAATAATCTTACTTCCTGCAATATTGTTAATATCCAGATAGCTTTGCGGGCTTGATTCTTTGGATTTATTAAAAGCATTAAAATTATATCCTCTTACCAAATATTCATTTCCAAGGAATAAAGCGTATAAATTATTTGCATCTTTTCCATAACGTCCATAGTGCATAGTTCTAAAAGCAAGACTAAAAGGTTTTAAAAAGAAATATTTACGTATATCAAGTGATAAGCTCGTTATGTCATATTCATCGAACATTTGCCCAACCTGAAATCGGTATCTGTACCCCATCATGGGTGATGTAATTCCGAAACTTGAATTATCTCCTACAAATGCAATATAAGCACTACCAACATTGAACGGGTCCGGTACATCTTTGACCTTAGCCTTGGTTTGGCCCACATAATATCCATTATCATAATAATATGTTATACTATCTATTCTGTAACTATACCTTGAGTATGACATACCTCCTTCAAATCTTAGCTTTGTTGATAAGGGATATTGAGAGAAAAAGGATAAATTTTCTTCAAATATTCTAATGAGGTCATAATTTGTGTATTGTAGATCATTAGCCGTATCAACTCCCAAAGAATAGGTCATTCCCCTGTATGGAAAATGTGAAAAAGAACCGCCCCATGTAATTCTCTTTTTTGAATTTATATATGCCAGTTGTCCTCCAAAATCATAAACTTCACCATTGATATTTAGCATGGTATAAATTTGATGGTGTTTTAACATGTCACTAAATAACATACTTACACCACCCGAAGCAAAAGTACCGTATGTACTTTGCGCTACTCCAAAACCGTTTGACCCAATGTATTCCAGCTCAAATTTTGGATCATAGTCCTGAATCTTAAATGAATCTTCGGGCCATGATTTTTCATAATTCAAATTATGATCAACAATATTTACAAGTCTTTTTTTACCCGGAGGTAAAGATTCTGCATCCAAATTTACCATGTAAGGATTAACTGGAATTTGCAGAAAATCATCAGGGCCAGCCTTAAAAATCTCATAATTATCATTTCGATATAATGTATAAGCTACCTCTCCGGTTTGGCTTGAAACGCTGTATGCCGGAGCTAAATCTGTGATCCCGCTTATTCCGGTAGCAAATTTGGTGAGCTTAAATACTTCTCCGCTATGTAAATGATATCGATATAAGTTTCTGAATCCATCTGCATTTGAAAGAAAATATAAGGATGAATCTGTTGGAGAATATTGCGGGCTGAAAATGTTGGCGCCCGGAAATAAATCATATACCAAAACTTGTTTAGTCTCCAGTTTTAAAACACATAGCCTGTAATTTCCAAAAACTTGTTTTTCGAGATCTGAATCCTGACCACGTTCTGAAATGAACGCTATTTCAGATCCGTCCATTGACCATGAGGGCTGTAAATCGGAATATAAGTCATCTGTTAGTTGCTCAACTTTTCCAGATTCCAAATGATATAGATAAAGATCGCTTTTACCTTTTACTAATCCGTTAAACAAGATCGTTTTTCCATCAGGCGACCATTCCGGATTTATAAGTCCGTCAATACCTTCAATTTCAATTTCTTTGGTTGATTTTACCTTATTTTTTTCAAGATTTACAATTAAAAACTTATTAGTTCCTTTGGTGAAGGTAGTCATTATGTATTTTGTTCCGTCAGGCGACCATGAACCAGCTTCTTCTATATAATTAAAATCATCAATATGTGATTTACGCAATGATGAAGTTAACTTGGAAATTACTTTTCCGGTATGCGCATCAGCCAGTAAAAGATCAACATTAATTACATCTTTATTCGAAAGAAAAGTAATGTATTTACCATCAGGACTTAACACAGGCGAAAGGTTTATTTCACCTCCGCTTTCTGTATTAAACATGTTATTACCAACAGGTGCAATTGTATCTGTTAAATATTGTCTATAATGATCTTTAGTTGAATTTGCCCATAAAACTGATAAACTGTCAGAATCTAAACCAAGCATACTTTTGAAAGCATAATCAAAACCGTAGCGTAATGAGTTATAAAACAAAGGTTGCATAATATTATCTCCCCAGACACCTGTTATATAGGCCCAAAAGGCATGTCCGTATCTATAAGGGAAATATTCGCCCATCTTTCTGGTCATATCTTTAATGGTAGGAATGTCATCAGTAATAACTGCATCCCTCATCCACATTGCAGTTCTATTATCGGATGATCCTATAGATAAAAATTCTGCCATTCCTTCAATCATCCATAAAGGAGTATTTGCTAAAGAGGAAAATGAAAGACTATCATTTTCTCTAACTAAATTAAATTGGAATACATGGACCATTTCATGACCAAGAACATGGTCAGTTTCTTTATTTGATACCATAACAGGAATAACAACTCTGCTTCTTAATCCTTCGGTTACACCACCTGTTCCAACACCAATTATTCCTGATATAACAGTTGTTTGTTTAAAATCACCCGTGTTATTGTATAGTATAATCGGGCTGTTTTCCAAAGAATCTGCAAACATGGCAAAATGCCTTAAGTACCACCGTTCTGATAATTGACCCAAATTTAAAAGTACCGTATCGTTTTTAAGATAATTGTGAATTTCGAAATGGGGAGTATTAAAAACTTCAAAATCAAAATGGTCATACATCACTTTATTTTGACCAAATTGAGAAAAGCTTTTTATCGAAACAGTAATAAAAAGAATGGTTAAGATGAGTATTCTCTTCATAATGGTAAAAGTATAAAAAGATGTATAAAAATACCCTCAAATATTATACAAAATAATAACGAAATGATAACTAATTAAGTTTTTTAACACTTTTTTATTTTTATTAAATTGCACAACCAATTTTAACTTATGTTCACATGAAATCTAAATTTATTTCAATTATTTTAATTTTAGTTGTTGCTTTGAGTTCATGCGACGACGGAAGTATTAATTTTTTCTCTGTACAGGATGATATTGATTTTGGAGAGGAATTTCACAGACAGATTCAAGAATCGTCAGGTGAATTCCCCATTTTAAGCCGTTCTGAATACCCTGAAGCATATAGCCATTTGGAATCAATAAGAGATGCTCTTTTAGAATCAGATGATTTAAGGTACGCTGATGAGTTTAGCTGGGATGTATATATTATAGATGATGGCGAAACACTAAATGCTTTCTGTATTCCGGGGGGTAAAATGTATTTCTATACCGGTATAATTGAATTTCTGGATAACGAGGCACAATTTGCAGGTGTGATGGCTCATGAAATGGCCCATGCGGATAGAAGACATTCAACAAGTACAATGACAAAGCAATATGGCTTTTCTTTGTTATTATCAATAATGTTAGGTGATGAACCTACCTTAATGGAAGAAATTGCAGCGGATTTAGCTCAAGGTTTGGGATCATTGAAATTTAGCAGAGATCATGAATATGAAGCCGATGAATATGCAGTTCGTTATGCTGATGATGGTTCGGGAGATTATAACTATTACCCGAAAGGAATTTCTGCTTTTTTTGAGAAAATAGAAGGACAGACACACTCTATAGAATTCTTAAGTACGCACCCTAATCCGGGTAACAGATTAGAAAATATTGATGAGTTTTGGAAAAGTATAGGTTCTCCTGAAGGAGAAGAGTACACGGATCGTTATGAAGATTTTAAGAATAGTTTACCATAAACATTAAAAGAGTTGTCCAAAAAGGCTCGAAAACGTCATTGCGAATCCTGACATTTATAGTCAGGATGAAGCAATCTGTTCATTCTTGTAATCAATAGATTACTTCGTCGTTCCTCCTCGTAATGACGTTGGATTTTGACTTTTTGGACAACTCTTTTTTATTTCATTTTAAGCTGATCTGAGTTTTCGTATCCTTTATCGATTAATAAATTACTCTTTTTTGAGGCTTCAACAGCAAGTTGATCACATCTTTCGTTTTCCGGAATGTTAGCATGCCCTTTAACCCAATGAAATTTTACCTGGTGTTTTCTATAAACTTTTAAAAAACGAATCCAGAGGTCCGGATTTTTTTTCTTCTTAAACTGAATTCTTTCCCAATCGAACACCCAACCTTTTTCAACTGCGTCTACCACGTATTTTGAATCTGAATATATAACAACGTTGTAGCCTGTTTTTTTTATTTTTTCTAAAGCTACAATTACTGCTAATAACTCCATTCTATTATTTGTGGTACGTCTATATCCTTGAGAAAATGGTTTTTCATAATCTCCCAATTTCATAACAATTCCATAGCCACCTGGCCCTGGATTTCCCCTAGCTGCACCATCGGTATATATTATAATTTTTTCTGACATGTTTTTAGATTTGGGATTTAAAGATAAGCATTCAAAATTGTATAAAAAAAGTAGGTTCAGAACATTCTGAACCTACCCAAGAAAATATCTACAATAATAATTATTCTATAATTGTCATTTCTTCGATTAAACGAGTTGCACCTGCAAATTTGTCGATAATGAATAAAGTATATCTAACATCAACATTGATACAACGTTGCAGTTCGTTTTCAAAAACAATATCACCGCTCATTGCTTCCCAGTTTCCGTCAAAAGCTGTTCCAATCAGTTCACCTTTACCATTAATTACGGGACTACCTGAATTACCTCCGGTTATATCATTTGTTGTAAGGAATGCTACTGGCATTTCTCCCGATTCCATTGCATATCTACCATAGTCTTTATTGTTATAAAGCTCCTTAAGTTTTTCCGGAACTACAAATTCCCAATTGTTAGGGTCTTCTTTCTCCATAACACCTTTTAATGTAGTTATATAGTTATAATGAACCGCATCTCTTGGATAATAATCTAAAACCGATCCATAAGTTAAACGCATAGTGAAATTTGCATCAGGATACATTGGTTTACCTTCGTTCTTTTCCAGAATACCTGCTATATAAAGTCTATGCCCTTTGTCAAAATCAGCATCTATTTCATCTAATTTATCATTAAGTTCATCATATTTCATATTTATAGATTTTGCAGCAATAAAAGCAGGATCATTTTCAAGTTTTTCTTTTGAAGGGTTTTCCAAAAAACGATACAGCTTATCCCTATCAGCGAATAATGAGATTGCAAATACATCATCCGTATACTTTTTATAATTGTTGTTATATTCACTTTCAATTGTTTTATACATATCAGGATAAAACTCGCTATTAATATTCTTAGCAAACAATTCAAACATTACCGGAACTACTTTTTTATCAAGAGGAGCATGATAGTCTTTATAAAATTTCTCGGCAGTTTCTCTAAAATCATCAATTTCATTTTGTAATTCTTTTTCATCAGAATCAAATGCATTAACTAACCCCTTAGCTTTATAAGCAATTTCAAAAATCTCCATTGATCTTTTCATTGATTCACTAATATATTGCCTTGCATTTTTAATATCAGCTCTTTCATTTACAGCTTTATTAATTAGGTTTAATGCTTCACCATATTTTTTAGTAAGTTTTTTGTTGCTGTTTACCCAATTAATGAATTCTTTTTCTTTTACTTGTTTCTTTTCAAATATTTTAAGCTGTTTTAAAGCTTTATTCATACCGATAGAGTTTTTCCAGTAGTTTGTAGACCTGGAGTATTTTGAAGCATATTTAATGCGGATTGCATCATCTTTAAGCATATCTTCCAATAAAATTTCCTGGCGAATTCCACGAACATGTATTCTATTGTTATTGGTTATATTAATTAATTCTTCAATTTCCATGGAAGTCATGTAACGATCAGTACCTCCAGGATAACCTAATATCATAGCAAAGTCTCCCTTTTCAATTCCTTTAAGAGAAATAGGCAAGTGATGTTTTGGTTTGTAAGGAACATTATCAGTAGAATAATCTGCAGGCTTATTATCTTTTCCTGCATAAACACGGAATAAAGCAAAGTCTCCGGTATGACGTGGCCACATCCAGTTATCGGTATCAGCACCAAATTTACCGATTGATGATGGTGGTGCACCAACCATTCTAACGTCGGTAAATTTCTCATATATCAACAGGTAATATTTATTTCCACCATAAAAATTCTGAACTCTGGCAGAATAATGTGTGTTTTCAGTAGCATTATCAGCAATAACCTTACCTTCTTTTTTTGCTGCTTTCTGACGTTCCGGTTCTGTCATTTTATTATTAAAAACCTTGTTTATTTGTTCGGTAACATCCTCAATGCGAACCAGGAAAGTTACTGATAAACCCGGAGTCGGAATTTCTTCTTCCATCGACATTGCCCAAAAACCATCTTTTAAATAATCTTTTTCAGGAGTACTATGCTTTTGAATTGCACCATATCCACAGTGATGATTTGTAAGAAGAAGTCCTTTGTCAGAAATAATCTCTCCTGTACAACCGCGGCCAAAAATTACAATTGCATCTTTTAAACTTGTTTGATTTATACTATAAATTTCTTCAGCAGATAATTCACAACCCATTTGTTGCATTTTTTCAATGTTTAATTGCTGAATAAGTGGCAACAACCACATTCCCTCGTCCGCTCTTGTAGTAATATTTAAAAGCAGTACAATCGTTAAAAACGTAAATAATCTTTTCATTTTGTATTGATTTTTAAATAAATAATTTCCCATTAAATTAATTAAGATGTTAGATATGATTTTTAACTGCAAGTTTAATATAAACCAAAAAAAGATTGAATTTTAATATACCTTTGTTTTCTGAATTTTGTTCAAATTTAATTTAATGGATCAAGAATATATGGGAGAGCAAAAGCGCGATATTCTTATACTTTCTTTAAAAGAGATAAAGGAATTTTTAACCGGTAATGGAGAAAAGACTTTCAGAGCAAAGCAGATTTATGAATGGTTGTGGAAAAAACCGGTTAAAAGTTTTGATGAGATGACAAATATTTCAAAGGATCTAAGAATATTATTAAATGAGAACTTTACGATACAAT
The DNA here is from genome assembly GCA_028282785.1 of Bacteroidales bacterium. Taxonomy (GTDB): domain Bacteria; phylum Bacteroidota; class Bacteroidia; order Bacteroidales; family UBA12077; genus UBA12077. The sequence goes on from JANQHE010000062.1 coordinate 8,957, forward strand.
CAGTTCAGGTACATGATTTACAAATAAGTTCAGATAAAACAATAAAGATAGTTTTTAAGCTTTTTGATGGTGCTCTGGTTGAAGGCGTATTAATACCTACTGATAACAGGGCAACAGCATGCATATCATCACAGGTAGGATGCAACCTGGGATGCGAATTTTGTGCAACAGGAAAACAGGGATTAAGAAGAAATTTAAGTATTGGTGAGATTTACCATCAGGTTGTTGAAATGATGAAATTAGCCCGGGAGAAATATAATCTGTCGCTTACCAATATTGTACTTATGGGTATGGGAGAACCGCTTTTAAATTACGAAAATGTAAAGAAAGCAATGGAAATGGTTTCTTCTGATGATGGTCTTTCGATGTCTCCTCAGAGAATTACATTATCGACCGTTGGTTTACCACGAATGATCAGGAAATTAGCTGATGATCAGGTGAAATTTCATTTGGCGGTATCTTTGCATTCAGCAAATGACAAAAAGAGAAGCGAATTTATGCCTGTAAACAAAAGAAATTCTCTTAATGATTTAAGAGACGCTTTAGTATATTTTAATCAGAAAACAGGTCAGCGAATAACTTTTGAATACCTGTTAATGGATAGAATCAATGACTCATTGAAAGATGCAAAGGAATTTGCTGAATATTGTAAAAGTTTTCCTGTAAAAATTAATATTATAGAGTACAATTCTACACGAGATAAAAGGTTTCAACGCTCAAAAGGAGAATCCTTTAATGAATTTGTCACATTTCTGAAAAGCAGAAATTTAGTTGTTAATGTTCGTCGAAGTCGGGGTCAGGATATTGATGCGGCGTGTGGACAGCTGGCCGGGAAAAGAAAATAATTTGTCTAAAAATTAAGACTTAATTGTTCGTCTAAAAGCCTGAAAGACATCCTATGGTAAGCTGTTTTCCCAAATTCCTTTATGGCCTGTCGATGTTGTTTGGTTGGATACCCTTTGTTATTTTTCCAGTTATATTCGGGATGCTTTTGATGAAGATCGTTCATAATATCATCACGGTAAGTTTTAGCTAGAATCGAAGCTGCTGCAATAGAATAATACTTCGAATCTCCTTTAATAATGGTTTTATGCGGGATATCTTTATAATTGAAAAACTTATTACCGTCAATTATAATATGCCCGGGAATTTTCTTCAGGGAATCAAGAGCTTTATGCATTGCCAGTATAGAAGCTTTCAATATGTTGATTTCATCTATTTCTTTGTTATCTATAATTCCGACAGCGTATGCAATGGCCGACTCCTCTATTTCTTTTCTTAGTCCGTAACGTTTCTTTTCATTAATTTGTTTTGAGTCATTTAAAACCTGATGATTAAAATCCGCCGGAAGAATAACTGCTGCTGCGACAACAGGACCTGCCAAACAACCTCTTCCTGCCTCATCACAACCGGCTTCCAATACTCCATCTCTATAAAAACTTAATAAACCTTCCAGATTATTCATATAAAACCTTTTCAATGGATTCCCAGAATTTTTCAGCTGTTTTATCCCAACTGAACTTTTTGCATTGAATTTTACCTTTCTTTATTAATTGGGTTCTTAATTCAGGTTCTTGCTGAATTTGGATCATTGCATTAGCAATTACTTCTGTAGAGAAAGGATCAACTAATAATGCCGCATCACCGGCAACTTCAGGCATTGATGTTACATTAGATGTTATTACTGCTGTTTCACAATTCATAGCTTCGATTATTGGAATGCCAAAGCCTTCAAAATACGGAACAAAAGTCAATGCGTATGCCGATCCGTATATTTTACTTAATTCTTCAGGATTCATCCGGCCAACAAATACCACATCTTTCTCATGTTTCATATTAGAAAAAACGGTTTTTATGTTTTTGGTCTTAAACATTTTTTCTCCCACAATTACTAATTTGAAATTACTCTTGGTTTTTTCCTTGAATATATCGAATGCTGAAAGTAAGTTAGCCACATTCTTTCGGGGACTTAATGCTCCAACAAATAAAAAATAATCTTTTCCTTGTGAATATTTATTTTTGGTAATTGATTTTTCATTTTCTAATGATGGTTTGTATATTTCTTTTGAACCATTATAAACAACGTCGATATTTTCCGGATTTATCGCAAATTGTTCGGAAATATCATTTTTAGAAAAATCAGAAACAGTTACAATGCGTTCTGCTTTTTGGGCAAATCTGGGGAAAAAATATTGGTAATAATTTCTTATACCAAATGGAAAATCCTTCGGATTATGCATAAAATTTATGTCATGCATCACGGGAATTGATTTTGTTTCTGTTGAGAGCGATAAATATCCGTCCGGAGAAATAAAAATATCCGCATTTATATGCTTTAGTATTTTACTTACAGATTTCTCAAACCAATAATAAAATAGAACAGGATGTCGAGCTTGTGGCCCTATAATAATTGGTTTTACATGATCGGAGAAAATGAATTCTTTATCGTACGGGCGGTCAAAAATAAAAAAGAATTTATGTTCCGGATGATTTTGTGTTATACGTTTCATGGTTTCATAAGTAAACCATCCAATTCCTTCAAGTTTATTTTTAAGTAAGACCCGAGTGTTAACAGCAATATTCAAAAAGCAGTAGATTTAATGTATTATCCTATATTTGCAACAAAGATGCTAAAAATTGAAGAACTTTCTTAAATACATACTTCAAAAAACACTCGGATTAAATCTTTACCTGTATCTGTTCGCAAGGTTTGTAATATTAAAACTGCCCTATAATAAACAGGAAAAAGATTTTCTAAAATTCATTGATTTAATTAATGATGGGGATCATGTTTTGGATATCGGAGCAAATATTGGAGTTATGACATATTATTTTTCGAAGAAACTCCCCAATTCTGCAATTCATTCTTTTGAGCCAATTCCTGAAAATTTAAAAGTTTTATTAAGGGTAAAGCAAAAGTTAAGACTATTAAATGTAAAGACCTATTCATATGCAATTGGTGAAAAAAACGGGATAATTGAAATGATAATGCCCGAAAAAAATAAAGTGTATTTCCACGGATTGAGTCATGTAATAAGTAACTCAGAGCAAAAAGGAAGGATAAATAGTGTTGAAATTAAAAGATTGGATGAAATTAAAGAACTTAATAAAGTAAAAGTTGGTGCAATAAAAATTGATGTTGAGGAATACGAATATAAAGTATTAATGGGAGCTGAGGGATTGATTAAAAAAAACAAGCCAATTATTTATTGCGAACTTTGGGATTCGGAGAATAGAAGAAAAAGTATGGATTTTATCAAGAGTTTGGATTATAAAGTATGCATATATAATGGTAATAAAGTAATTGAGTATAAAGATCAAAAAGGATTTCAGAACTTTTTCTTTGTTCCAACGGAATATTGTGATGAACTAAAACTTTAGTACATTTACATTTCTAATTTGTTTGTAAAGCCTAGTTAATTTTGAGAAGAAAATTTTTCACAAATCTTTCACTTCTTCTATTCTTAAATTTGCTTATTAAGCCATTTTGGATATTTGGAATTGATCGGACAGTTCAGAACGTTGTTGGAGCAGAGGAGTATGGCTTATATTTTTCGTTATTTAATTTTTCACTTCTTTTAAATATACTTCTTGACTTAGGAATAACTAATTACAACAACAGAAACATTGCTCAACACAATCAATTGCTAAGCAAGTCTCTTTCGAACATAATTGGGCTAAGATTTTTATTAGCTATTATTTATTCGGCAGTTACTCTGCTTGTTGCGTTTTTCTTGGGATATGAATTGAGACAATTTCAATTACTATTCTTTTTAATCTTTAATCAGTTTTTGGCTTCATTTATATTATATCTAAGATCAAATTTAAGTGGCTTACATCTTTTTAAAACTGACAGTATAATTTCTGTTCTGGATAGAGCATTAATGATTTGTATTTGTGGGTTGTTATTATGGAGTAGATTTGTGAAAATTGATTTCCGAATAGAATGGTTTGTTTATGCACAAACAGTTGCCTATGTTATAACATTCTTAATTGCAGCAGTATTTGTTTATTTAAAATCCGATTTCCTTAGATTAAATTTCGATAGAAGATATTTTATTGCTATTCTAAAAAAAAGCTATCCTTTTGCTGTATTAGCCTTATTAATGATGTTTTATTATCGAATAGATTCTGTGATGTTGGAACGTATGCTTTCCAACGGAAAAGAACAAGCTGGTATTTATGCACAAAGTTTTCGAATATTAGATGCAGCTACAATGTTTTCTTTTTTATTTGCAGCACTGTTGCTACCGATGTTTTCAAAAATGATTAAGCAAAAGGAATCGATTAGTAACTTAACTTTATTTTCATTTCAATTATTAATTGTTCCGACCATTGGTATTTCAATGGTAGCTTATTTTTATAGGGTAGAGTTGATTGATTTGCTTTATCATCAGCATGTAAAATCTTCTTCAACTATTCTGGGAATATTAATGTTTTGTTATATAGGAATTTCAGTATCATATATATTTGGCACCTTACTAACCGCAAATGGTAGTTTAAAGGAGTTAAACATAATTGCTGCTGGCAGTGTAATATTAAATATAATTTTGAATATAGTTTTAATTCCAAAATATCATGCAGTTGGTTCTGCAGTGGCAAGTTTGGTTACACAATCAATTACTGCAATAACACAATTTATATTAGCTAAAAAAATATTTGGTTTTAAAGTAAGAATAAAGGTCTTAATACTACTTTCTGCATTTGTAATTAGCGTTTATTTTATTACTAAATTTTCAGTAGGATTAAACTTCTTATGGTATTACAAGCTAATTGGAATTTTAATAATTACATTGTTTCTATCATTAATTTTTAGATTAGTTCGTTTAAAATTAATTTATGAGCTTCTTGTAAATGGAGATGCAAAATAAAAAGGGGTTGTCCAAAAAGACTCGAAGACGTCATTGCGAACCTGCCTTGCCGGCAGGCAGGCTTCGTCGTTCCTCCTCGTAATGACAGTAGGTTTTGACTTTTTGGACAACCCCTTTAGTACTATTTAAATTTTTTAATTATCGTTTTTATATCATCAAGTCTTGCCTTAAGAATATCTTCATTATCAGCTTCTGCTAAGACCCTTAAATAAGGTTCTGTATTTGAAGGTCGAACATTGAACCACCAATCTTTAAATTCAAGGCGGTATCCGTCAAAATCAAGAATTTCCATTGGTTCTTCTTCGGCTACAAAATAATCCTTTAATGCTTCCATAGCTTCCTTCTTTTGTTTTATTTTATAATTGATCTCACCTGAATTAGCATATTTGCCAATTTCTGAGATCAACTCTGATAAAAGCTTCCCTTCTTTCTTAAATTTCGAAACCAGGTTTAGTACAATTAATGAAGCTAAGATTCCCGAATCAGAATAAAAGAAATCACGAAAATAATAATGTCCTGCTAATTCGCCCCCGTAAATACCTTTTATCTCTCTTAATTTTGGTGTAGCATAGGCTCTTCCCACTCTCCAGGTATGCATTTTGCCTCCTAACTGCTCAACATATTCTTTTACAGCCTTAGAAGTTCTTATGTCTTCCAATACAGCTCCTTTTTCTTTTTCAAGAAAGTAGTTTGCCATAAATCCGATCATCAGATCAGGAGAAATAAACTGGCCCTTCTCATCAACAAACATTACACGGTCTGCATCGCCATCGAAAATAACGCCTATATCACATTTTTTTTCCAAAACTGTTTTCTTAAGGTCTGCAACATTACTTTCAATTAATGGATTTGGTTCATGATTCGGAAAACTTCCATCCATTTCTTCATACAAGTAAATAGGTTTTTTACCCAATAATTTCTTAATTAATAATCCGGCCATTCCATTTGAGCAGTCAACAGCCATTTTAATATTCGAGTAATCCTGAACATAAAACTTAAGAAATTCTAAATACTCATCTTTAACTTTATAATCAACAATTTTACCTTTCTTTTCGGCAATAAAAATTTCACGATTCTCGATCATATCAAGCAGTTTATTTAATCCTGTGTCGAATCCAACCGGAATAGCATTTGCTTTTGATATTTTCATTCCATTATATTCGCGTGAATTATGAGAAGCGGTAATTTGAACTGAAGCAGCAAATTTATGTTTGGCAGTTGTATAATAAACCATTGGTGTTGTAGCTAAGCCAATATTATATACGTTGGCCCCGCTATCGATAATTCCCTGGGCAAGATGTTCGAAAATTTCGTCTGATGAAACACGAGCATCTCTTCCAACTAAAACATTATCCGCTTGTAAGAGTTCCGGTAAAAAGTACCCGATTTTATAAGCATCTTCCTTATTAAAATCTTCGTTGTAAATACCTCTAATGTCGTACGCTTTAAAAGCTTTCATATTGCATAAAATTTGTAAATCAGAAAAAAATAGATAGAAAAGAAGCCAGATTTAAACTGACTTCTTTCAGAAAATTTATATCCACAAAAATGCGATTTTTTTTTATTTTGTTAAAGCTTTTACCGGTTCAATTCCCAAGGTTGTTCCTTCCTGAATTGCTTTTAAAACGGCACCACCACCGGTAAAAATATAATACTTAGGACTATCCAGGGCTACAATATATAGTCCGGGTAATAATCTTTTAAGTTCTTGCATGGTGTCGCCACCACCGTATAATTTTACAGCTTCAACATTTTCATCAATTAATTCATCAAGAGCAATGGTGCCTTCATTAAAGTGCGGAGTAAACCCCATTACGGCATTCACAAAAATAGTTCGAGCCGATGAAAATATATCATGAATTTTTTCTTCGTAAAATGATTCTTTAGCTACATCAAGCACATAATTTAATTTAGTTCCGGATTTCAATTCATGAATATTATGAACTCTGTGTTTGCCTTCGAATTTGCCATCTAAAGTATCCGATTCAACAATAAAAGGAAGTTCAACTAATTTGCCCGGATATTGCTCGCTGAATTTTACAAATTCTTTGGCGTGCGTTAAGTCATCTTCAGATATACCTTTAATTTCAATACCATATTTTGCATATAAGTATGCATTATAAATAACACCACCCAGTACCAAATAATCTGCTTTCTTAATTAAAGCATAAAGAGAATCAATTTTTGTGTCGAATTTGGATCCCGCAACGACTGCAATAAATGGAGATTGTGGACTATAGATTCTTTCAAGATTCTCAATTTCTTTCTGCATTAAAAAGCCGGCATAAGAAGGTAAGTATTTATTAACGCCTACAGTTGAAGCATGTGGTTGCCACGATCCGAAAGCATCATTAACAAAAATATCAGCCAAACCTGCCAGCTGATTTGCAAATCGGTCCTGATCAGCACCTTTGGATTCTTCTCCTTGGAACCAACGAGTATTTGGTAAATAAATACCATCAATTTTTCCTTCTTTTAACTCACGGATAGAATGATTTATTGATGTTTCTATGCCTATGTATCCTTTATTTTCATGAGGATAAAAATCAGGAATTTTCATGTTGATATGCAACTTGTTTCTCAGATATTCAACGATAGGTTCAACCGAGGTATCCTTGCTAATTTTAATATCACCGTTTTTTTTATCCTTAGGACGACCAACATGTGTCATTAGTATAATTTTACCGCCTTTTGCATTGATATGGTATAAAGTACCAATGGTTGCGTCTATTCTATACGGATCATGAATTACTCCTTTTTTAACCACATTATGATCTACACGTACCAAAACAACTTTACCATTTAGATCTGCATCCTGGATAGATGGAATGTTATATTTTTCGAGCATAAAACCTCCGTTTTTTATTATTAATAACCATTATTCATTTTTACAAAACCCTGTTGATTTTTTTATCCCACCCTTTAAGCGTGAGTAAAAATCAATTTTCTTCCCTGATTGCCGTCAGGCAAGCTTTAGGGATTAAGGGCAAACATAATTAAAGGAAACACAAGTTAATCCAAAATTGTTTTTTTATCAATTAAAACAAATATCTAAAATGGACAATTTTTTCTTACCGTTTGAAAATATCCATATAATACTTAAATGAAAACGTTTGCAGCAGATATTAGATATTTTCATTAATTGCCTTTAATGCAGGTAATTCTTTTCCTTCGATATATTCAAGTAATGCTCCTCCTGCCGTTGAAATGTAACTTATTTTATGTGCTAAACTAAACTTGTTTACAGCTGAAATTGAGTCACCCCCACCAATTAAAGAGAACGCACCTTTATCTGTTGCTCTGGCAACTGACATTGCTATTTTTAAAGTCCCCATGGAGAAATTCGACATTTCAAATACTCCAATTGGGCCATTCCACAGTATGGTTGCAGAATTTTCAATTACCTCACAAAATTGGTTTGCCGATTTTATACCAATATCCAGTCCCATCCATCCATCTTTAATAGTGTGAATTTCACTGTGCTCTATGTTAGCATCATTCTTAAAATCATCTGCAATTATACAATCCGTTGGTAAATATAAATTTATTCCCTTTTCTTTGGCTTTAGCTAGAATTTCTTTTGCCACATCCAGGTAATCATCTTCAACTAAAGAATTTCCAATTTTTCCGCCCATTGCTTTGGCAAATGTAAATGCAATACCTCCTGCAATAATCAGGTTGTCAACCTTTTCTATTAATGCTAAAATGATATGGATTTTAGTAGAAACTTTTGAACCACCAAGAATGGCTGTAAAAGGTTTTTTCGCTCGTTTAACCACTTTATCAATATTATTAATCTCGCTTTCTACAAGGTAACCAAACATTTTATCTTCCGGGAAAAATTTTGCTAAGGTATATGTTGAAGCATGAGCTCTATGTGCTGTTCCAAAGGCATTAAAAACATATACATCGCCTAACTCCGATAATTGTTTAGCAAATTTTTCATCAGCATCAGTTTCTTCTTTATGGAATCTTAAATTTTCGAGCAATAAGCATTCTCCCGGTTTTAAAACAGTTGTTGCAATAAGCGCTTCTTCACCAATACAATCATTTACAAATTTAACTTTACCATCTAAAGCTTTGTTTAGGAATGGATGAATATGCTTCAATGAGTATTTTTCATCAATTTTACCTTTTGGCCGTCCCAGGTGCGTTAAAAATATAATAGATCCACCTTCGGCCAATATTTTTCTAGCTGTTGGTAATGCAGTAACAATTCTTGTTGAATCAGTTATTTCGAAGTTTTCATCTAACGGAACATTAAAATCAACACGCATTAACACCTTCTTTCCTTCAAAACTGTACCTGTCAATATTTAAACCTTGTTTAACTGCTTTGATACTAGGTAACTCTTTGCCTTCCAAATACTCCAGTAATGCACCGCCCGCAGTTGAGATATAACTTATTTTGTGTGCAAGGCTGTATTTATTAACAGCAGCAATTGAATCTCCACCACCAATTAAAGAAAAAGCCCCCTTATCCGTAGCTCTGGCAACTGACATGGCTACCTTTAGTGTGCCCATTGCGAAACTTGGCATTTCAAAAACACCTATAGGCCCATTCCAAAGGATTTTCTTTGAATTTTCTATAACCTCTGCAAATCGGTTAGCTGTTTTTATACCAATATCCAATCCCATCCAGCCATCAGGAATTTCCATAATATCACAATGATCTATGTTAGCATCGTTCTTAAATTCATCTGCTATAACACAGTCTGTAGGTAAATATAATTTTACTTTATTTTTTTCTGCTTGTTTTATTATGTGCTTGGCAAAATCCAAGAAATCTTTTTCAACCAAAGAGTTACCAATATTACCTCCCATTGCTTTGGCAAAAGTAAACCCGATCCCACCTGCAATAATCAAATTATCTACTTTTTCTATAAGTGATTCAATTATGTGTATCTTGGTAGAAACCTTTGAGCCTCCTAAAATGACAGTAAAAGGATGAATTGGTTGATGTAGTATCTTATCGATATTATTAATTTCACTTTCCACTAAATAGCCAAACAAACATTTCCCCGGAAAATATTTTGCTATTGTATATGTAGAGGCATGTGCCCTATGAGCTGTTCCGAATGCATTGTTAACATACACATCACCAAGTCGTGCTAATCTCTTTGCAAAGTCTTCATCCGCATCTGTTTCTTCTTTGTAAAATCTTAGATTTTCTAATAAAAGAATTTCTCCTGACTTTAATTCATTTGCAAGTCCTTGTGCTTCTTCACTAATACAATCCTGTGCAAATTTAACCTCCTTTCCCATAACCTTAATTAAATGAGGAAGAATAACTTTTAACGACATCTTTTCATTGAATTTTCCTTTGGGTCTCCCTAAGTGCGTTAACAAAATAATTGATCCTCCTTCGGCAATAATTTTTTGGATAGTAGGGATCGCAGTAATTATCCTTGTATCATCGGTAATTTCAAGATTTTCGTTAAGAGGAACATTGAAATCAACACGCATTAACACCTTTTTCCCTGCAAAACTGTAGTTGTCGATAGAATACATTTTCAAGCACTTTTTTTGATGATGCGTTAAAGATAGAAATATATTTTTATTTAATTTTTAAATTAGAGTGAGCAGTATATTATCGATTACAGGTAGGAACTAATTTAAATGTTGTTCGTATTTTCTTTATGCTTATTTTTACAAATTATCCTTCAAAAAGAAAACAAATAACAAGTTATTTATGCAGTTTAAAGAAGTCATTGGACATCAAAATATTAAAGATAAGCTAATAAAAACCATAAAGGAAAACAGAGTTAGTCATGCTCAGCTTTTTTTGGGTTCGGAAGGTTCGGGAAATTTGGCACTGGCCATTGCATATGCTCAATATGTGTCTTGTGAGAATAAACAGGAAAATGATTCATGCGGAGTCTGTTCTTCTTGTGTAAAATATCAAAAGTTGGTACATCCCGATTTACATTTTGTGTTTCCGGTATCAACTTCCAAGGTAGTTACAAAAGACCCGATTAGTGATGATTATATTAATCAATGGCGAGAAACGATAACTGAAAATCCTTATATAAACCAAAATAAATGGTACCAGGTTATTGATGTTGAGAATAAACAAGGAATTATAAGTAAAAATGAAAGCTATGAGATATTAAAAAAGTTAAATCTTAAAACTTTTGAGTCTGAATATAAAATAATGATTATATGGCTACCTGAAAAGATGAATGCTTTTGCAGCAAACAAGCTTTTAAAACTAATTGAAGAACCACCGGCAAAAACTTTATTTCTTTTGGTTTCTGAGAATTCTGAACAAATTATCCCTACCATATTATCAAGAACTCAGTTTGTGAAAATCCCGAAAATTGATAATGAAAGCATTCGAAATGCCCTTTGTGACAGAAGTGGATTATCTCCTGAAAAGGCTAATGATATAGTTCACCTGGCTAATGGTAATTATTATCAAGCTCTTAATTTAGTTGATGCTTCAGAAGAAGAAGATTTCAATTTTGAACAATTTTCACTACTGATGAGACTTTCGTACCAACGAAAGGTGATTGAAGTAATTGTATGGGTAGATGAAATAGCCAGGATTGGACGTGAAAAACAAAAAAACTTTTTAGCTTATTCAATTAGGTTAATTCGCGAAAACTTTATGTTGAATATGCAAAAAAGAGAAATTGTATATTTAACTCAAAAGGAAATGGAGTTTTCTGAGAAATTCTCACAGTTTATTAATTCGGAAAATGTAAATCAAATTTATGAGGCGTTTAATCGCGCACATGCGGATATAGAAATGAACGCCTACAATAAAATTGTTTTCCTTGATTTAGGATTAAAAATTATAAAATTGATAAGAAAGTAATTTTCATTACTTTTGCATACTGATATCGTTGCATTTTAATGATATTTACAGGAGAAAGATTTTGTAGCGAATAAGATTGAAGTTATGGATAGTACTGAAAAAGAAAAATCAGGGAATAAACCCGAAACAAATATATCTTCTTGTAATGGTTGTTTAAGATCGAAAAAATGTAGTAAGCTGGAAACTTTTGATTGGTTAAATGATGTTCCTAGTTCTACTCAAAACTTCGATATAGTTGAAGTAAGATTTAAAAATACAAGAAAGGATTTCTATTTAAACACAAATTCATTGCGTTTGAGTAAAGGTGACATTGTTGCTGTTGAAGCCTCACCGGGTCACGATATTGGTATTGTTTCTTTAACGGGAGAAATAGTGCATTTTCAAATGAAAAAGCACGGAATCAATCCAAAGGAACATGAATTTAAAAAAGTATATCGAAAAGCAAAACCAGCAGATCTGGATAAATGGCATGAAGCTACTTCACTGGAAGATCAGACAATGCTTAAAACAAGAATTATTGCATCGGATTTAAATCTTGATATGAAAATTGGTGATGTAGAATATCAAGGTGATAAAACTAAAGCGATATTCTATTACATAGCTGATGAACGAGTTGATTTTCGTGAGTTGATTAAAATTTTAGCTGAAAAATTCAAGATTAGAATTGAAATGCGTCAAATTGGTGCAAGGCAGGAGGCCGGAAGAATTGGAGGAATTGGATCATGTGGCCGGGAACTTTGCTGTTCTACGTGGATAACAAATTTCGTTTCTGTAACAACCAATGCGGCCAGATATCAGGAAATTTCTCTAAATCCGCAAAAGTTGGCGGGACAATGCGGGAAATTAAAGTGTTGTTTAAATTATGAATTGGATTGTTACATTGATGCACAAAAAGACTTTCCTTCAAAGGAAGTTATTTTAGAAACTAAAAGTGGACAAGCTCATCATACAAAAACAGATATTTTCCGGGGAATTATGTGGTATACATTTGATCCGGTTAATATGGTAAATTTTGTTCCTGTACCAGTGGAAAGGGTTAAGAGAATTATTGAATTAAATAAAAAAGGGAAAAAGGTTGATGTTTTAATAGATACATCGAGTGCAAAAAATGAAGGATCTTTGGAATTTAAAAATGAAGTAGGGCAAGAAAGTTTAACCCGTTTTGAAGAAAGTAAACCAAAAAGAAAAAAGAAAAAAAATCCGAAACGTAAAAAAACAAGAAATGACAAGAAACCTAATGCATAAAAATCTTTTCATTCTGTTAATATTGCTTGTGTTTTCAGCATGTGATCCAAACCAGGTTTATGAAAGCAATGTGGAAATTAACGATTATTCTTGGTATAAAGATTCGGTTATTAAATTTGAAGTAGATATTCAGGATACTATAAATCCGCATAATATTTATCTTAATGTTCGAAATACATCTCGCTATAAGATGCAAAACCTTTTTCTTTTTATAAATACTACAGCTCCTTCTGGTTTTGCGATTAGTGATACGTTTGAGTGTTACTTGGCAGATGAAAGAGGTAAATGGACAGGTAGTGGATGGGGAGATATTTATGATAATCAATTTATTTACAAAAAGAATATTCGATTTCCTGTTTCAGGAATTTATACTTTTGAATATATTCAAGCAATGCGAACCGATAAATTAGAATATATTTCTGATATAGGACTTAGAATAGAGAAAGTTGAAATTCAATAAGCTTATAATATCAGCTAAAAGTGGGAAAGAAAAAATTGCAGAGGTTTGCCGAAATGAAAACCTTTGATCATGTTATTCAACCACCATTTGATGAGGTGTTTAAAAAAGATTTCAGATTAAAAGGAAAATGGAGCAGAGATTTCTTTGAGAATGATAATCCTCTTATTGTGGAATTAGGTTGTGGTAAAGGAGAATATACAGTCGGTTTAGCAAAACAAAATCCGGAAATTAATTTTATTGGGATTGATATTAAAGGAGCACGAATGTGGAGAGGCGCTAAAACTGCTGTTGAAGATGAAATAAGAAATGTTGGTTTTTTGAGAACACGTGTTGATTTGATTAATTCCTTTTTTGCCGATGAGGAAATTTCTGAAATTTGGATAACTTTTCCTGATCCTCAACCTAAAAAATATTACAAGCGACTTACTTCAACCCGATTTTTGGGATATTATCAAAAGTTAATCGTAAATGACGGCTATGTAAATCTTAAAACCGACAATGCCGATTTATATACATATACAAAAGAACTCGTGGAATTAAATAATTTGGAGATAGCAACTAGTACAGACAACTTATATAAATCAGGTAGAGCAAGCGAGATTCTTTCTATAAAAACTTTTTACGAACAACAATTCTTGGCTCAGGAAAAGCCAATTCATTATATAAAATTCAAACTTGAAAAAAACATTGAACTTGAAGAACCAGAAGAAAAATAGCGGTTTTTTTAATCAGGTTTATGAGGTTGCAAGGCAAATTCCATTTGGACGCGTAACCAGTTATGGAGCAATTGCTAAATTTTTGGGAACAGCACAATCGGCAAGGGTTGTTGGTTGGGCTATGAACGACTCCCATATTTCCAGAAAATTTGTGCCGGCTCATCGTGTTGTAAACAGAAATGGAGTTTTAACAGGTAAACATCATTTTGGAAATTCAAATACTATGAAACAACTTCTCGAAAATGAAGGTATTAGAGTTGAAGATGATCAAATTATAGATTTTGAAAAACACTTCTGGGATCCATCTAAAGAATTGTTGTAAATACAGTTTATATCCTATAACATTTAAAACTTTCAGCCTTAAACTCAAAACTAAATAACTAAATTATTATCTTTGTCACGTTAATTTAAATTAAATAAAAATAAGGATAAAGATATGTCTTATTCCAGTAAACAAATATTAGATGCTCTTAGAAATGTAAAACATCCTGAAACAGGACAGGATATTATTTCCATGGGAATGGTTGATGATATTTGGATTGAAGGAAATAAAGCAGGATTTACATTAAGTTTTAAAAAACCTACTGATCCATTTATAAATTCAATGCAAAAGGTTTGTATCCAGGTATTAGGGCAAGAGTTAGGTAAGGATTTGGATTTCAATGGTAACATTAAAATTAAAACTCCTGAGTTAAAATCTAAAACACAAAAGCAAGAAGCAGAGTCTTTAAAGGATGTAAAAAATGTTATTGCTGTTGCTTCTGGTAAAGGTGGAGTTGGAAAATCCACGGTGGCAACAAATTTGGCAATCTCGTTAGCAAAAACCGGGGCAAAAGTTGGGTTAATAGATGCAGATATTTATGGACCATCAATTCCAAAAATGTTTAATGTGGAAGGCCAACGGCCGTTTGTTAGAAAAGTAGGAGAAGTTGATATGATTACTCCTGTCGAAAACTATGGAGTAAAGATCTTATCGATCGGATTTTTTATAAATCCTGAAGATGCTTTGGTTTGGCGGGGTGCTATGGCAACAAGTGCTCTGAAACAATTAATTCATCAAGCTGAATGGGGCGAACTTGATTATTTGGTAATTGATTTACCACCAGGCACAAGTGACGTTCATTTAACCTTAGTGCAGGAAACTTCGGTTACCGGAGCACTTATAGTAAGTACACCACAAGAGGTTGCATTAGCAGATGCAATAAAAGGAATAAAAATGTTTACAGGTAAACAGATCAATGTGCCTATTCTTGGTTTGATCGAAAATATGTCATGGTTTACACCGGAAGAATTGCCAGACAATAAATACTATATTTTTGGTAAGGATGGGTGTAAAAACCTTGCAGAAAAAGAGAATATTTCTTTACTTGGTCAGATTCCAATTGTTCAAAGTATTCGAGAAGGAGGTGATTATGGTAACCCTGCTTCTTTAAATGAAGGATCAATTGTAGAGATTGCATTTAAGGAATTATCAACTGCTGTGATAAATGCAGTTGAACAGAGAAACATTGAGCTGGAACCTACAAAAAGAGTAGAAATTAAAACTAGGTAAATTTAAATAATAATAAGATGGAAGAAACTAAGAGACAAGACCTTGAAAAAAGAGTAAATGAAGCAATTGATGTGGTAAGACCATATTTAGTTGCTGATGGCGGTGATATTAAATTTGTAGAACTTACCGATGATATGGTTGTTAAGGTGCAGTTGCTTGGAGCGTGTGGTGCATGCCCGTACAGCATTCAAACATTAAAGAATGGTGTTGAGCAAGCTGTGAAAAAGCAAATACCGGAAATAAAAGAAGTTGTTTCTGCTTAAATTATTCGATCAAAAAAAGTTTGAAAATGGATGTTGATGTCAACATCCATTTTCTTTTATGTCATTTTCAATTTATTTACTAGTTTTATAGATTCCTTTCTTATAAAATATTTTTGATTTTATATAATATTTTAAAGATTTTAAGGTTAAATTTAATTGAGTTATAATAGATAAAAATTAACGGGTGTATAGAGCTTTAAAGATTTCCGGATTTGTCATTTTTACTATCTTACTAGTTTCTGGATGTTCTACTAAAAAGAATACCGGCGTTACAAGATTTTACCATAGCTTAACAACTAAATATAATATTTTGTTTAATGGTTCTGAAAGCTATAAAACTGGTGTGTATAAGTATAATCAGGCATATGTTGATGACTATTCTCAAGTTTTACCGGTTTTTACTTATGGCGACGAAGAAATTGCTCTAACTACAAAACCGGAAATGGACAGAACTATTGAAAAGTCAACAAAATCAATCAGACTACACTCAATAACAAGAAAGCCTGACAAGAAAGGTAATATGTCTGATAAAGACAAAGCTTTTTATAGTAAAAATGAATATAATATTTTTATAGATGATTCTTACTTATTAATGGGAAAGGCGTTTTTTTACCAGGCTGACTATTCAAGTGCCATTCGTATTTTCGAGTTTATAATTAAGCAATATGATGAGGAAGAAACAAAATATATGGCTTACAACTGGCTGGTAAGATCAAATGTTGAAATCAATGATTTGCGTGAGGCGCAAGAATTAATAGATATTTTAACCACTGATATTGATTACCCTGAGAAATTATATTACCAGCTTAATTTAACAATTGCAGATTTTTATCTAAAGCAACAAAAATATGCAGAGGCCGAACCTTACGTTGGAGAAGCATTAACGCAGGTAAAAAGAAAAAAAGAAAAAATAAGATTAACATTTATTCAGGCACAGTTAAAAGAAAGATCAGAAAATTATCAAGAAGCATCAGATTTGTATGAAGCTGTGATCAAAATGAATCCAGCTTATGAAATGGCATTTAATGCAAAAATTAAAAGAGCAACTTTACATACTGGAGGATCATCGAAATCGATTAAGGCCGAGTTGCTCGATATGCTGAAAGATGATAAAAATATCGAGTATCAAGATCAGATTTATTTTGCACTTGGCGAACTAGAGATGAAAAACGATAATGTAAATCAAGCCATTGAATATTATCAACTATCTGCTGCTAAAACTATAACTACTACTAATCAAACAGGATTAACTTATTTAGCACTAGCTAATATATTTTTCAATAGAACTGAATACCTTGAATCTCAAGCATATTTTGATAGTGCTGTTACTTCTTTAGATATGGAATTTCCAGGATATATGGAACTTTCAAGAAAAAACCAATATTTATCGAAGCTGGTAAAAAATTTAAGAGAGGTTGAGTTCCAGGATAGTGTTCAGATGGTAGCTAAAATGAGTGAAGTAGAAAGAAATCAGTTTATTCAAAAAATAATTCAGGATTTAGGTAGAAAGGAAGCGGAAGAAGTTCAAAGACAAAGACAGAGAGAATTAGCTGAATTGAATCAGTTAGGAGGTTCAAGTTCCCGTCCTTTAGTATCTCAAAATCAAAGTGGTAAATGGTACTTTTATAATCCGTCTGCTAAAAGTTTTGGTCAGCCAGAGTTTAGAAGACGATGGGGTAAGAGAAAACTTGAAGATAATTGGAGAAGAAAAAATAAGCAAATGGCAGGCTTTGAGCAAATAGCCGAAGACGAGTTTACAGATGAAGTTATTGATAATAAGATTGGATTAGATAAAAAGTCGCCCGAGTATTACTTGGTTGACCTTCCATTAACTGATTCGGCAATGGAAGCATCTCATCTAAAAATACAAGCGGCATTATTCAATGCCGGCGAGGTATATAGGAATGATCTGAAAGACTATCCAATGGCAATTGATTCATATAAGGAGCTTATTGATAGATACCCGGAAAACGAATATAAAGTACCTGCTTATTATAGTATGTATAAAGTTTATTTAGCTCAAAATAATCTATCGCAATCGGATGTTTATAAAAATATGATTATTCGTAATTATCCTGATTCAAAGTATGCTAAGGTATTAGTTGATCCTAACTTCTTTAAACAATTTGAAGCAGAGGAAAATGAGAAAAGAGAATACTATATAAAGTCTTTGGAATTGTATAAACAAAAAAGATATTCTGAAGTGATTAGCAGATGTAATCTGGGCCTAAACAAATATCCCGAAACCGAGTATGTGCCTAAGTATAGATATTTAAGAGCTCTTGCAATGGGTGAAGTTTATGGAGTTACTGTTTTAAAATCTGAACTTGAAAAAGTAGCCCGGGAATTTAAGAATGATCCTGTTTCAAAATCATCTGAAGATTTATTAGCATCAATTAAGGAGAATGAGTTAAAGAGCTTAAAAGATATTAAAATTGCACAAAAAGATTCTACAAAAGCAAAAGATGTAAGTGATGTAATTGCACAAAAAACAATTGAAGAGATTGAGAAAATTTATCAATATAATCCGGAATCGAGACATTATTTAGCGGTAGTTGTATCAAAGCAAGCAGATCGTAATCAATTGAAATTCAATATTATTAATTTTAATTTGGATTTTTATATCCAGAAAAGCTATGATATTGAAAGTAAAGAGTTCAATGAATTTTTTACTATATTAGCAATTAAAGATTTTAAAAACTCCGAAGAGAGTAAAGAATATTATAATAGATTCAAAGCAGAAGAAGAACGTATATTTGCTGATGTAAAAACTGAGGAATACCAGTTTTTTATAATTTCAGAATCTAATTTTACAAATCTAACTGAAGAAAAAACAGTTAGAGACTATCTTTTATTTTATAACAACAACTATCAGGAATAATTATTGTACGGACAATAATTATTGAATTTTAATTGGTAATATATGGGAAAAGTAAGCATATTATGGACTGATGATGAAATTGATTTGTTAAGACCACACATATTATTCCTTGAAGAAAAAGGATTTGAACTTTCTACGGCAAGTAATGGCGATGATGCTATCGAAATGGTTAAAAAGAATGATTACGACCTGGTTTTTCTTGATGAGAATATGCCGGGATTAAGTGGATTACAAACATTAACATATATAAAAGAAATTAGGCCGGATATTCCAGTTATAATGATAACCAAGAGCGAAGAAGAGAATATAATGGATGAAGCGATTGGTTCAAAAATTGCAGATTATTTAATAAAACCTGTAAACCCTAAACAAATACTATTAAGTATTAAAAAGAATATTGACACCAAAAGATTAGTTTCTGAAAAAACATTATCAGATTATCAATCACAGTTTGGACAAATTGGCTTAAAGATTTCTGATGCTAATTCATTTGATGAATGGGTCGGATTGTATAAAAAATTAGTTTATTGGGAGTTGGAATTAGAGCAAAATGAGGAAACCGGTATGCAGGAGGTCTTTCAGATGCAAAAATCTGATGCTAATAAGGATTTTGCAAAATTCATTAAAAAAAATTATCAATCCTGGTTTGACGGAACCATTGAAAAACCTTTATTATCACCAAGTTTATTTAAAGAGCGAATATTTCCAATGCTAGATAAGGGGGAGAAAGTTTTTGTTTTATTGATTGATAATTTTCGTTACGATCAATGGAAGTTAATTCAACCACTTATTGGTGAATATTTTACAGTAGAAGACGAAGAATTGTACTGTAGTATTTTACCTACAGCAACCCAGTATGCTCGAAATGCTATTTTTGCAGGTTTAATGCCTTATGAAATAAATAAGTTACATCCCGAATATTGGCTACATGACGAAGATGAGGGAGGAAAAAACATGAAGGAGGATGAGCTATTTCAAACCCAGCTAAATCGCTTTGGTAAGAAATATAAATATTTTTATGAAAAAATAAGCCAGTTAAAGACCGGAGAAAAGCTGGTCGAGAATATTAAAGACCTTTTAAATAATCAGTTAAATATATTGGTTTATAATTACATCGACATGCTTTCGCATGCAAGGACCGAAATTGAAATGATTCGGGAACTTGCTAATGATGAACCTGCTTATCGGTCTTTAACACTATCATGGTTCAAACATTCACCTCTTTTTGCTTTAATTAAAGAGTTGCAACAACATAATGTCAAAATTATTCTAACCACTGATCATGGAACTGTTCGTGTTAAAAATCCGGTTAAAGTCATTGGTGATAAGAATACTTCAACAAATCTTCGTTATAAAAATGGCCGTAACCTAAATTATAACCCAAAGGACGTATTTGAAATTCGAGAACCGGAAAAAGTACATTTACCGAAATCACATATTAGTACCAGCTATATATTTGCCATTAATGATGATTTTTTGGCATACCCGAATAATTTCAATTATTATGTAAGTTATTATAGAGATACTTTTCAACATGGTGGAGTATCACTGGAAGAAATGATCGTTCCTTTTGTAAAATTAAAACCTAATAAATAAAAAATCGTAAAATTGCATATATGGAATCATTGATTTTAAAATCATTGTCTGATTTGAATATTGTGGCGGAGAAATTTCTGAGATTAATGAAAGATCAGAAAGTTTTTGCATTTTTTGGTCCAATGGGTGTTGGTAAAACAACTTTTATAAAAGCATTGTGTAATGAATTGGGCGTAGTCGAGATAGTTACGAGCCCAACTTTTGCATTGGTAAATGAATATCAGACAAATAAAGGTGATGAAATTTATCATTTTGATTTCTATCGAATTGAAAAAATTGAAGAAGTTTACGATTTTGGATATGAGGATTATTTCTTTTCCGGTAACTACTGTTTTATTGAATGGCCTGATAAAATAGCTGAAATACTTCCTGAAAATGTAGTTTTTGTACAAATGGTTGAAAACGAAGATAGCTCAAGAACGATAAACATTCGTTAAATTTCTATTGACATCGAAAAGATCGATTAAAAATACTTGAAAAAACCAACTATTTATGTTATTTTGGGAGTTCTCTTTTTGTTATTATTCCCAAACCAGAGTAAATTATGTCGGATAAAAAGGAAAAGTCAGGGTACACATTTGGTAGTACGGGATTCTTACCACAGGAAGAAATGCTCGAGATCGGAAAGAAAAAGCAGAAACTTGTTATTGGAATTCCAAAAGAAAATAAAAAATACGAAAGTCGCGTTGGTTTAACTCCCGAAGCTGTCGAAATTCTCGTAAATAATGGACATGAAATAATTCTTGAAAAAGGAGCGGGTAAAGCTGCAAATTATGGTGATACAAATTATAGCGAGAATGGGGCTCAAATAGTTGATAATAAGGAAGAAGTTTATCAATGTGATATTGTTTTAAAAATCGCTCCACCAACCATCGAGGAAATAGAGTTATTCAAGAATAATCAAGTATTACTGTCATCGCTTCATTTTCCTTCTCAAAATGAGGATTATATAAGGAAATTGATGCAAAAAAAAGTAACAGCTATTTCATTCGAAGGACTAAAAGATGCAGATAATTGTTATCCGGTAGTTCGTTCAATGAGCGAAATTGCAGGTACCACATCAATTTTAATAGCTTCGGAGTATTTAAGCAATGTAAATGATGGAAAAGGTGTAATGTTAGGAGGCGTTAGTGGAATAACTCCTACTGAAGTAATTATACTGGGTGCAGGAACAGCAGCAGAATATGCGGCTAGAGCAGCAATAGGACTAGGAGCCTTTATAAAAGTATTTGACTTTTCTGTTACAAAGTTAAAGCGTTTACAAACTAGTCTTTCAATGAGATTATTTACTTCTGTATTCCATCCAAGGGTGATGAAAAAGCATCTTAAATCGGCTGATGTTGTTATTGGAGCAATGCATTTGGGAAAAACAGGCCCACAGTTTTTAATTACTGAAAAGATGGTTAGGGAAATGAAAAAGGGAGCTGTAATTGTTGATTTGAGTATTGATCAGGGAGGATGTATTGAAACATCGGAATGTAGGAGTCATTCAAATCCGGTGTATAAAAAGTTTGATGTGATTCATTATTGTGTTCCAAATATTGCATCGCGCGTTGCGCGAACAGCATCAATTGCTTTAAGTAATATCTTCAATCCTTTATTATTAAAAATCGCCGATGCAGGTGGAGTTCAAAAACAACTTAAGGGTGATATAGGTTTAAGACATGGTGTGTATATCTACAATGGAATTTTAACAAATTCTAGAATTGGTAATTATTTTGGAATACCGTCCAAGGATATTGATTTGTTAATGGCAGCTTTTTAATTAAAAGAAGGCTCGCAATTGGAGGCTTCCAGTGTGAATTGTTTTTGAATTTTCTGATACTCTGCCATTGTATGAAAAATTCATTTCAAGGTATCCGGCTATTTTTCTTTGGAAAGTTAAACTCCAGGTAGCATTGTTTCCTTGTTTTAGGCCTTGCATCATTTCATAAGCAATTGAAGTGTTTGCATCCGAATTATAATCAATATTTAGATAGTTCCCTTGAACTAAAAGATTTCCTTTTTTGGTTACAGAGTAACTTATTTCTGTTCCAATGTCATGTGTTATATTTTTCTCAGATGCCAGTTTATTAGTTTTATCAGAGTAAGTATAGTTTAGTTCAAACCTTGTTTGAAATCCAGGCTGATATTGAATTTTAGTTTCATTGTTATAGTTGTTTATTTCATAATTTTTAGAACTGAAAAACTCGGATTTATAGAGCTTATTACCCATTTCGGAATAATTTTGAATTGTAAAATCAGAAATAAATTTCCATCTGATTTTTATACCGTGTATCATTTTATCTCTTTGATCAAATCCATTTGATAAAAGAATTTTGTTTTGATTTTTTTGAAAAATATAATCTACTCCAAATTTTGAATTGATTCGATTAAAAGAAAAAGTATTTCTAAAACTTTGACTATAATTTATTAAGGTACTATCACTGGATGAAGAACAAAACGGATTTAAACTTTGTTCTAAAACTTCATCGACAGACTTTTGATTTATTTGGTACGCTAAACTGTTCGAAAAACGTGAAATAATTTTTTTTGCTCCGGTTTTTGATCTCCAAATAGCTTCTGGCCTTATATTCAATATTTGGCTAAATTCATTTTTGTAAGTTTTAATGTACTCACTTCCCGGAGTATAAATTCTAATGTAATTTGCCTGATCCTGAAATTGTGCTATCTCAAATTCATCCAGTTCTGCAACTCCATTTTCATTATAATCTTCCCAATAGTAAACACCTTGTCCTGTTGAAACCTTTAGGTATGAATATTCCCTTTTTGGCTCAAGACCAGATCCGGCTTCATAAAAAGTAGAAGATGTAATTGCTCCTTTAAACACTTTTAACGTATAATCTATTCTTCCTGTTAATGTGTTTTCTTCTTGTTGTTGTATGATATTAGTATCTAAAATTTCAAGCCTGCGATAGTTTACAATGGTTTTTAATATACTATTTGGATTTTTTAATAAACTAAATCCAACCTGAAAATCTTCAGCTTTTGTGGCATCGTTAAGGCTATTTTGAGAAGGAAGAAAATCATTACGAAGTTTATAACTTAAAGAATATTTATTAATGGTTGAATCGGAATCTTCGATATAGAATCGATAGGACGAAAAACTAAAACTATTATTTAATAAACTATCTGTTTGTGTGTTTTTCCACTCATTATGTTCCAATTCATTTTCAATCCCAAATTTTATTATCGAAACCGATTTTGAAAGGTTCACTAAATATCTTATAAATTGAGTATTATTTTCATCTGAATTTGTATTTAAGAGGCTGGAATTGAATTTAAAATTAAAACCGGATCGTTGGATCAATGCATTAAGTTGATGCCGATAGCCTGAATATTCCGGTTTACTTCTAAGAAGACTAAAATTGTAATTATTATATAAGAATGTTTTTCGTTGATAATTTAGACCAATTGATGCTGAATGTTCATCTCCAATTAATGGGGCATCCAGGTTCCAATCTCTTTCAAATTCAACTGTCCTGAATCTTTCAACTGTTGTAAAGTGCTTATTAATAAGCTGGTAGTAGGCGGATGTTTTTAATTGGTTAATAGTTGTGTCAGTATTTAATAGATTTTTTTTAATCCCAAAATTCAGGGCATATCCTACGTTATCATTTCCATCTTTTGATGAAAAAGTATTTACATCGTAATTACTTAGGGCCAGTTCAAAATTAGTTTCTGTACTTTTATTAATTTTGATGTTCCCACCAAAATTTGCTAATTGTTGTTTTTTAGGTGCAATTAATAACCGGACAGGTTCATAATCGCCTTGAGGAATTCCGGATATGGGAGCGGTCCATTCAAATACTTTACCATTGGCAGCATTTTGAACTTGAACATAATTACCTTTATTATTTCCAACATAACTAAATCCCACTTGATATACAGCTTTATCGGGATCTATTGAGTATTGATAAATTTCGAAACTAGTACCGTTATCAATGGTATCAATTTTTGCATATAAAACGTAATCGTTTTTAAATTCAACGCTATCAACATTTGCAACAAAAGAACTGTTTATGCTATCACCTGACTCAGAAAGCAGCTGTTTTTGTTCTTGGGTTAAATCCTGATTAATGGGTTGATTTTTACTATCCTGTTCAGAATAAACATTTAACCAGAAATTTCCAATTTTACTTTTAAACTCATTTGAGGTATAGATTATAAAGCGAGCGTAACTTCTTTCCGAATATTCAAATTCGACTGATATTCGAGAGTCTTTCGTTATAGGTCTATTGGCTGTAAAAGT
Organism: Bacteroidales bacterium; assembly: GCA_028282785.1. Classification (GTDB taxonomy): domain Bacteria; phylum Bacteroidota; class Bacteroidia; order Bacteroidales; family UBA12077; genus UBA12077. The sequence continues at coordinate 33,612 of JANQHE010000062.1, forward strand.
AATTTCTCCTGTGTTATAATCAATTACATAATTATTTTCTTTTCCTCTGGTTTGTAGTTTTCCATTAATATAAACTTTTTCAGATCCGGCAAGTACGATTATAAATTGTTCGTTTTCGCAACCGGTAAGTTTATATGGGCCTTGGTTTCCTTCTTGTCCTTGAAATGTTTTTCGACAATATTTACCTTTACTTACAGCTCCACTGATGGTAGTTTCAAACTGACTACTTTCACTTTTTTTACTTTTAACTTTTGTATTTAGCAACCCACCCTGTGCTTTTTTATTTATGTTCAAAAACAAACCCTTAGGTTTATAAATTTCAAAATCTCCTGCGATAAGTTTGGTTTTATCATTATACAATTGAATAAATACTTTATCAAAGTCCTGAATTTGCTGTGAGTTTCCATCAGGTTGAATAGGAATATTTTCATCGGAAATGGCTGCTAAAAGATACATATCATTGCTGATCTTACCGGATATTTGAAGGTTTAAATTGGAATTTATCACAGCATCCTGATTATTCCCAACTGTAATTCCTCTTAAAATACTACCTCGTTTATCCAGCTGATTATCTGTAAAAAGGTTGCTTTGTGAAATTTCTTGAACCGAATTGGCTTTAGTCAGTACAGGCCCAATTATAACAGTTTTTTCTTTCTTTCTATAAAAAAGAGGTTCTGAAAAATTAATAGGGAATACCCTATATTTAATTTGAACTTCGGAATATTTATTAATAAAAGATTTTGATGTTATTAAAATTGCATTCGAATAATCTATATGATAAATAGAATCGGGAATAACGGATTTTTTATCATCAAATATTATTTCAGAATTAGGTACTATACTTAAAGAGTCAAGTTTAATAGTATCACCAACTATGAATAAGGTTTTTACACGAAAATTGATCAATTCCTGGGAATTCGCAGTAAAAAAGACAAAAGTAAATAATATTAAAAGGATTATCTTCCGCAACACAAGAATATTATACTTTGATTATAAGCAATTAAAGAACGGAAAATTTTTGGAAATGTTGAAGTATCACATATAAAAAACAAGAAAGGCCTTCTTGGGATGAAGACCTTTGGGTTTAAATTTTAGGGTTAGGGTATCAAGAAATCCATATCGATGGCTAAAAATATAAAAAATCTTTAAGAAACAATAAAAATCATGATAATTATTAGCTTTTTGTTAAAAATATATCAAAAAAAGATTATCCTAGTTTTTGTTTAATCTGTGAAATGTTCAGAAAATCAAATAAATAGCACAAGTATAGAATTAATCTAAAAAAAACATAAAAAAAACAATTAAAGACCATTAAATTTGTTGCTGCAATTCAAAAAATATCTTATGACCATTCTATATTTACTCGGGATTCGTATTTTTCAAATATTGGTTGTTATCATTTCACCATTTAATCAAAAAGCCAAACTATGGTTAAATGGGAGAAAAAATATATTTGGAAGGTTGAGTGAACATATAAATAAAAATGAAAAAGTAGTATGGTTTCATTGTGCTTCTTTAGGTGAGTTTGAACAAGGAAGGCCTGTAATTGAGGCATTTAAGCAAAAATATTCAAATTATAAAGTTTTACTCACTTTCTATTCTCCTTCTGGTTATGAAATCAGAAGAAATTATGAGTTCGCTGATTATATATATTACTTGCCACTTGACACTCCTTATAATGCCAGGAAGTTTGTTGAGATTGTAAATCCTAAAATGGTTTTTTTTATAAAATATGAATTTTGGTATTTCTTTTTAAAAGAAATACATAAAAAAGGCATACCACTATATTTAGTTTCTGGTATATTCAGGGAGAATCAAAGATTTTTTAAAAAAGCAGCAGTTAAATCAAGGAAAATGCTCATGTGGTTTACTCATTTTTTTGTTCAGAATGAGGAATCAAAAAGATTACTTCAATCAATAAAAATTGAGACAATTACAATTACAGGAGATACAAGATTTGATCGTGTTTATGCTATTACTCAAAAAGCTAAAGACTTACCATTGGCTGAAAAATTTTCCAAAAATAATAAGGTTTTAGTGGCAGGAAGTACTTGGAAACCTGATGAGGATCTATTGATAAAGTACTTTAATGAAAATAAAAAGGAGTTAAAACTTATTATAGCACCACATGAGGTTCATAAAGAAAATATTGAAAGAATCATAAATTCTATAAAAAGCAATAAGGTTGTTAAATATTCCGAGGCTTCACTTGATAATATAAATGAAGCAAAGGTTTTAATTATTGATGGTATTGGATTTCTTTCATCCATATATCGTTATGGAACAATTGCATATATTGGCGGAGGTTTCGGAAAAGGTATTCATAATATTTTGGAAGCTGCTACATTTGGTTTGCCTATATTATTTGGTCCAAATCATTTAAAATTTAAAGAAGCTGTTGATTTAAAAAAGCGAGGAGGTGCAATTTCAGTTTCTAATTATTTTGAATTGGAAGCAAGTCTTAATAATTTCTTAATTAATGAGAAACAGACTTTTGAAACCAGTAGGATTTGTTCCAATTATGTTAAGGAAAATACAGGTGCCACTGAAAAAATTCTCAATTTAATTTATCATTAATTGTTGGTGATTTATATCAACTTTTTACTTTGGCATTTTTTTAATTTATACCTTTCCAGCGCCTAAACATTAATTAACTAAATTATAACATAAGAAAATGTGTTGTAATGATCACGCTATGTAGTAAATATGGATTTCTTAAAAAAAGGAAATTTTAGAATATTATATTTATTATTATCTGTCATAATTTCCACAGGATTTACAGATATAGACCTCCCTTTAGAAAAGGAAGATCAGAAGAAATTAGAAAAGGCTCTTAAACTTAATCAAGAGGCCCAGGGATTTCTTGATAAAGCAAATGCCATATATTCTACGCTGGCACAGTACGATAAGTCGGACGGAAGTAACTCAAAGAAAATTGGTAAGCTCGAAAAAGATGCCATAGAACTGCAATTAAAAGCTTTGGAGCTTCAAGGAGAAGCAAATTGGTTAGAAAGAAGCGTTTATAAAAAAGTTATACCATTATTAAAATCAGATTATTCAAAGAATAATAAAATTACTGTTGAGTTTAGTTTGCTCGAAGAAAAGATTGAAGAGCTATTTTTAAAAGCAGAAAATTTTAAATATGAGGCTGAAAAATTAGGGAAAGATGAATCTTACACAAAATTTTCAAAATTATCAGAAGCACAAAAATTAGAAAAAGAAAGTATTCTAAATCAAAAGGAATTAATTAATTATTACCTGGGAAAAGAAACAATTGATTTAAAAAATCAAAATGCTGGAAGTCAGTATGAAAAAGAGGTTGTAATAAATGATGATCTTTTAAGAGCATATATGAATTATGTGAACTCACAAGACACCCTGATCACTGTAGATGTTTTCCGTAATTTAATGTATTCGGGTCAATTTTCAGCATCTGATTTTCGTGATACCTGGGATAATTATATATATGCAGATGTGGTTTATGCCGATCGCACAGATTCATTAGAAATGGATATAATTGCCGAAGCTGATGCGAAAATTGCTGATACGGAAACAGATCAACATAATGAAACGGAAAAAGAAGATATTCTTACAGGAGCTGTATACAAAGTTCAAATAGCCGCTAATAGTAGCCCATTATCACAGCATCATTTAAAGAAAATATATGATGGTAACAAGAAAGTGCAAATGGTTAGTGAGGATGATTGGTATAAATACTCTATAGGCGATTTTAATTCTTATGCAGAAGCTGAAGAATTTAAACGATCATTAAAAATTACTGATGCATTTGTTGTTGCATATACCGATAATAAAAAAGTGGACCTGTTGGCTTTAAATAAGGATAATAAAGCTTCTAAAAAACAAACAACTTCTACGATTAAGGGATTAATATTTAAAGTTCAGGTTGCAGCTAGTAGAAATAAATTATCAGATGCTTATCTAAAAGAAATTTACAATGGAAACGAAACAATTGACATCTTAATCGAAGACAATTGGTATAAATATTCTTTAGGTAAATTTAATAAATATGATCAGGCATTAGATTTAAAAAATCAAATAAATGTTAACGGTGCATTTATAGTGGCATATCAAAATGGGGTAAAAGTTTCATTATATGACGCAAAAAAAGGAGTGCTTTCAACTGAATTGGGGCAGATTGTTTTCAAAGTTCAAATCGCAGCAGATATAAAATCATTAAGTTCTGAAAAACTTCATAGTATTTATTCTGGTTATGAAAACATTAAAATGTTTAAAGAAGATGGATGGTTTAAGTATTCAATCGGGGAATTTAAAACCTTTAATGAAGCAAATATTTTAAGAAAGAACAGTAACGTGGATGGAGCATTTGTGATAGCCTTCAGAGGGAATAAAAAAATGAATGTCCTGGAAGCAAAAAAAATGACAAAATGCAAAGATCCGGTTTTTAATACGGATTGGTTAAATACAAATACAGAACTTGTATTCAAAGTGCAAATTGCGGCAAGTTTAAAGGAGTTAAATGAAAATCAAATAAAAAAGATCTGTTGCATTGAAGAGGATATTTACGTTACTAAGGAAGATGAATGGTATAGGTACTCAATTGGTAGTTTTAAATCTTATATCAATGCAGTTCAGTTAAAACAAATATCTAATGTTAATGGAGCATTTATCGTGGCTTATAAAAACGGTAGAAAACTTGGATTAAAAGAAGCAATGAAAGTATTAAATAAATAATAATAACAAAACGATATAATCATGAAAACAAAAGCTATGTATACCCTTAAGGTTATTGCAAAATTGCTTGTCATAATTTCACTATTTTCTTCATGTGTTTCACAAAAGAAGGTACAGTTACTTCAAGAAAAATCGGTTGAAGATATTTCTTCAGGATTTATTAATAGCAGAAAAACGGCTTATAATTTACAACCAGGAGATCAGCTTTATATTAAGGTACATAGTGTTGATCAAAAGACAAGCAGGTTATTTCAAACAGATTTCCCAAACCCGATGACTGCTACATATCAGGAATTAAACAGTTATAGAGTTGAGGAAGATGGATATATTAACTTTTCATTTATTGATAAAGTTTATGTTAAAGGTATGACTGTTAAAGAGGTAAATGACCTTTTGCAGAAAACTGTAAATGAATACTTTAAAGAAGCTACTGTTGTTGTGCAATTAATAAACTGGAGAGTTTCTATATTAGGAGAAGTTCAAAACCCTGGAACATTTATCATTAAAAACAAACAAATTAACATTCTTCAAGCAATAGCTCAAGCGGGAGGAACTGAAAATTTTAGTAATTTAAAAAAGGTAAAGTTGGTTCGGCAGACCTTGGAGGGATCAGAAATGTATTACCTTGATTTAACAGATAATGGGGTATTACAGTCAGATTATTTTTATTTGATGCCAAATGATGTAGTTTATGTGGAACCTTTAAATAGTAAATCCTTTGCATTTGATAATTTTCCATATAGCCTTATTTTATCAACAATATCTACTGCAGCGATTATTGTAGCGTTGTTTCAATAATTACTCTACAAGGGTATAAATTTTTATTTTAAAATCGTGGGGATAAATCAATTTCCAAATATTGAGGAAGAATCTATTAATTGGAGAGCTTATATTTTTAAAATCATCAGATTTTGGTATGTATTTCCAATTACAGTTTTTATTAGTCTGATTATATGTTTTTTTGTTATTAAAACGGCAACACCTGTTTATAAGGTCGGTTCTAAAATACTTGTAGAGAATGAACAATCCTTAATGGACCCAAATGCCATTTTGCAGAATGCAACAAATCCATTTTCGGTAGGTGATTATAAAATTAGAAACGAAATTGAAATACTAAGTTCATATGAACTTACGAAAAAAACGGTATCTCAATTAAATTTTTCTGTATCATATTACATCAAAGGTAAATATAGAGATATAGAACTTTATGAGGAAATTCCCTTTGTCGTTTGGTATGATTCGCTTCATTTCCAACCTGTAGGTGTAGCTTTCTTTTTAGAGAAAATTGACGAAAACAAATACCACGTTTGGTCTGAAGGGGAGAACGTTACAATTTATTTATATGAAAATGATACATATAGTTTTATTAAACCTGAATTTAAATTTGAAGATACTGTTTCAAATCAAGAATTGATATCAAATGATTTGCTGAGGTTTAGAATTAAAGATTATAATATAAAAAGAGGTGAAATTTATAAATTCAGATTAAGGCCCTTACGTTCAGTAATTGCTGAGTTTAGAAGGTTAAGAGTAGAAAACATAAAATATTCTTCTGTAATTAAACTTGAATATGAAGGTCATCAAATTAAAAAATCGATAGATTATTTAAATAAGTTTATTGAAGTTTATTTAAACAGGGGCGTTGAAAAGAAAAATCTAGTCGCGATTAATACAATCAAGTTTATTGACAGCCAGATTTATGATATAGCTGATTCCTTAAGAAGTGCAGAAGATCGGTTACAAAGATATAGATCAACACAAAAAGTAATGAATATTGACTTTCAGGCACAAAAGGCATATGAAAACCTGGAAAGTCTTCAAAATCAAAAAGCTGAGTTAATTTTAAAACAAAAATATTATAAGTATTTACAGGAATACTTAACAAAAAATGAGGATATCCAGGAGCTAATAGCTCCTTCTTCAATGGGTGTGAACGACCCTCTTTTAAATAATTTAATCGTTGAACTTACAAAACTTTATGCCGAGAAGGTTGATGTAATGGTAAACACCAAAAAGGATAATCCATATTTGGAAAGTATTAATGCAAAAATAAATAATCAGAAAAATACATTAGAAGAGAACATTGTAAACTCAATTGACAGAACCGAATTATCATTAATTGATATAGATGAACGAATTGAAAATCTTACTTCAGAAGTACAATCGTTACCTGAAACGCAAAGAAGACTTCTTAATTACGAGAGAGAATTTCAATTACACGACGCCTTATATACATTTTTACTAAGAAAAAAGTCAGAAATGCAGATAGCTAAGGCTTCGAATTTTCCTGAGAATGAAATAATTGATTATCCAAAACTTCTGCAAGGTTCTCCGGTATCTCCAGATATTAGATTAATTTATATTATGGGGTTATTACTGGGATTTGGAATTCCGGTATTAATAATCTTATTATTTGATTATTTTAATGATAAGATAGTAGATTTAACTGAAGTGGAGAAAATTATTGACTTTCCTATAATTGGTAATATTATTCATAGTAAGGAAAGTAATCCGTTTGTTGTTCATAATTTTCCAAATTCTGTAATAGCAGAATCATTTCGTTCATTAAGAACTAATTTTCAATATGTATTAGGAGACAATAGTTGCCCTGTTATTATGATAACCTCAACAATGATGGAGGAAGGAAAAAGCTTTGTTTCTATTAATTTGGCTTCAAGTTTTGCTTTATACAACAAAAAAGTACTATTGCTGAGTTTTGACCTAAGAAGGCCTACTGTTTCAAAATTATTTGGACTTGATAAAAATGAGGGTTTAGGTAATTATTTAAGTGGCGGTTGCGAATTAAAAGATGTAATACTGGATACAGATATTCCTAATCTATCAATAGTAACAACCGGGCCTATACCACCAAACCCTTCGGAATTAATAGCTTCTGAAAGAACAAATAAAATGTTTGAACTCCTTAAAAAAGAATTCGACTATATAATAATAGATACTCCTCCGATAGGTATAGTATCAGATGCCTTATTGTTAGAGAAATATGTTGATAAAAGTGTATTTATAATTCGCCATAAATACTCTAGAAAGAGAATGATATCTCATTTATTTTCAAGTTTAGAAAAGAAAGAAATTAGTAATATTAATTTGGTTATTAACGATATAAATATAAAAAGAATAGGTTATAATTATGGCTACGGCTATGGTTATGACTATAAAACCAATCAGTAAGTTCGTTCAATTACTTAAAGTAAAAGAGTTTCAATTTCATCCAGAAGTTATTAACAATTAGTGAATTATTTATAGTCCGCACCTTTGTTTTTCCCATTAATAGCTGTGTGTATCAGGCAATTAAACATTGAAAAATGTTAATATGTTAAAATGCAATATTTAACTATAACTTAATATTTTCAATATATTTGATGTTCCAATAAAATCTAGTTTTGTAGTCTTGTAATTTTTAATAAAAATTAATATAAACCCAAACCTTAAAACAATTCTATGATGAAAATTTTTAAAATTAAATTTTTATTGCTGGCATTGATGCTTGTTTCATTTGCATCTTTTAGCCAGACAACTGTGAGAGGTACGCTCGTTGATGCACAATCTGATGAGGTACTTATTGGAGCTTCTGTTGTTGTTGATGGCACAACTATCGGTACAGCAACTGCTTTAGATGGAACATTTTCAATTACTGTACCGTCTGGAGGTCAAAAGCTGGTTTTTTCCTATGTTGGTTATATCGAAGTAGCTCAGGATATAACTGTTTCCGGAGAAGAAATTAACTTAGGTAAAATTGCATTAGAATCTGATGCGGTTAATATTGACGCTGTTAAAGTTGTTGCTTCTGTTGCTGTTCAAAGAGAAACTCCGGTTGCAGTTTCAACAATTCAACCGGCACAAATTGCTGAAAAATTAGGTACCAAAGAGTATCCTGAGATTTTAAAGTCTACACCTGGTGTTTATGCTACTAAGCAGGGTGGAGCATTTGGTGATTCTCGTGTTAACATTCGTGGTTTTGACCAAAGAAACACTGCAACTATGATTAATGGTGTACCTGTAAATGATATGGAAAACGGATGGGTATACTGGTCAAACTGGGCTGGTTTAGCTGATGTTACTCGTTCTATGCAGGTGCAAAGAGGTCTTGGAGCATCTAAGGTAGCGGTACCTTCATTAGGTGGTACAATTAATATCTTAACAAAAACTACTGATGCTAAAAAAGGAGGTTCTGCATTTTCTACTGTTGGTAACGATGGTTATAACAAATATGGTTTTACCTTGTCAACAGGTTTAACTGAAAATGGATGGGCTGCAACTATTTCATTAGCTAAATCTTCAGGTGATGGTTATGTTGATGGTACACAGTTCGAATCGTACTCTTATTTTGCTAACATTTCAAAACGATTAAATGATAATCACACATTGGCATTCTCTATTTTCGGTGCACCTCAATGGCATGGTCAAAGAGATCGATATTCTAAATTGTCTATCGCTGAATGGGAAGATAAAGGGATAAGATATAATCCAGATTGGGGTTATAAAAATGGTGAGGTATTTTATGCTGAGAAAAACAAATACCACAAGCCACAGGCTATCTTAAATCATTTCTGGACCATGGATGAAAATACTAGTTTAGTTACTGCTATTTATGCTTCAGTAGGAACCGGTTATGGAACAGGAGGGTATGGAACTAGCAAATTTTATGGTGATGCTTATCAAAGAGAAGATCAAATAGACTTTGATAAAATTGTTGATGAAAATATAGCGTCAACTACAGGTTCTGAAACAATTTTAAGAACATCGAATAATAACCACCAATGGTATGGTTTAATTACATCATATAACAAAACATTAGGTGATCTTGATTTAATGATAGGACTAGATGGTAGATATTATATTGGTGAACATTACAGAGAAGTTGAAGATCTTCTAGGAGGTGAATTTTATTTAGATCAAGGAGTTGATGTAAATAACTATAATAAAATCGTAAGAGAGGGAGACAAAATAGCTTACCATAACGATGGACATGTAGGCTGGATTGGTGGATTTGCACAAGCAGAGTACACTCTAGGAAATCTAAATACATTTGTTTCTGTTGCTCTTTCTAATAAATCATACAAAAGAGTTGATTATTTTAATTACTTTTCTGATGATATTATTGATCAAATTAATTCTAGTTCTGCTATTGAGCAACAGTACAGAGATTTAATAGGTAGTGATGGAGAATTCGAAGAAGCTATGAAAGGTCAAGAGACTGAGTGGGTTGGTTTTTTAGGATATTCTGTTAAAGGTGGCGCAAATTACAATTTAACTGATAATCACAATGTATTTTTTAATACAGGTTATTTTGAGAGACAACCGGATTTTGACGCTGTTTTCTTGAACTATATAAACTGGATTAACGAAGACGCTGAAAACGAAAAAGCTTTTAGTTTTGAGTTGGGATACGGATACCGCTCAAGCAAATTATCAGCTAATTTGAATGCATATTATACTAAATGGAGTGATAAGACAGAAACACTCTCTGATTATACAGAAGATGAAACCACTGGTGAAAGAACTTACTTTTCAGCAAACGTTTTAGGAATTGAAGCAGCTCATATGGGAGTTGAATTAGATTTTGTTGCTAAACCAATTAGTAAATTAGAGATATCTGGATTTGTTTCAATTGGAGATTGGAGATGGTTATCGGATGTTGAAGATGTACAACTTGTTGATGAAAATCAACAAGCATTAGATTCAACAAGCGTTTATATCAAAGATGTTCATGTTGGTGATGCCGCACAAACTACATTTGGTTTAGGAGTAGATTATGAGTTGTTAAAAGGCTTGAAAATTGGAGTTGATTATAATTTTTATGATAGAATCTATGCTAATTATGATGTAGAAAATAGAAATACTAAGTATGCTGATGGGAACCCAGATTCATGGAAGTTACCTTTCTACAGCTTAGTTGATATGAACTTGCGTTATAATTTTAAAATATCGGACATTAATGCAACATTATTTTGTAATGTAGATAATTTACTGGATTATAATTATATTGCCGAAGCTCAAGGTGGATTTGATAAAGTTCCTGAGGGTTATGAGGATGAAATAAAACCAGGTGAAGAAGCAACAACTGTATTCTATGGATGGGGACGTTCATGGTCAGTTGGTTTAAAAATTAGATTTTAATTTTTCTAAAACATTTGAACAATGAAAAACAAAAATATATATAGTATAATTCTAGCATTAATCGTTATGATTTCTGCTTGTGATAGCACTTATGACGACATTTATGATAAGATTGATGAGAAAGGTGATCCCGTAGTTTCTTCTATTGAATACACTTTAACTTCGGACGACTATGCAAC
>JANQHE010000063.1 GCA_028282785.1 Bacteroidales bacterium
TTTGCAGGAGGAATTGTAGCAGCCATTACAAAAGCAAATCAATATCTGGAAAATAGTAATAAAGATTTAAAGATCGAAATTGAAGCTCGTAATTTATCAGAGGTTAAAACAATAATAAATTTCGGCGGTGTTAATCGAATCATGTTGGATAATTTTAATTATGATGATACACGAGAAGCAGTTAAGTTAATTAATGGACAATTTGAAACTGAATCTTCCGGAGGAATTACAATAGATACTATTAGAGGATATGCTGAATGTGGGGTGGATTACATATCGGTAGGAGCTTTAACTCATCAAATAAAAAGTTTGGATATGAGCCTAAAAGCTATTTAATTTACAGTAGCGACTTAAGTAAATATTCATAATGCCTGAAACTACTAGAAGCAATTCATTTTTAAAGACTAAAATCGGAAAATTTAAAGATTGGGGCAAAAAAGTTTCTGTTCCCGGATTTGATAGAGTTCCAATTTATTATGTAGTTAAGTTCTTTATTTCAGGAGCTAAAAATGGATATTTGGCAACTCGAGCTTCAGCAATTGCATTTAATTTTGCATTGGCTATTTTCCCAACTATGTTATTTATTTTTACTCTAATCCCATTTATTCCAGTAAGAAATTTACAAATTGAGCTATTAGAGTTAATGCAAAATTTTTTACCACAAAATGCATTTCAATATTTTGAGTCAACATTAATTTCTGTAGTGACAGTTAAAAAAATTGGAGTTTTCTCCTTTGGGGCATTAGCAAGTCTTATATTCTCAACCAATGCAGTACACGCTCTTATTCAGGCTTTTAATAACACATATCACACCATAGACACCCGCAACTGGACTGCAATCCGTGTTGTTTCCACATTCTTGGTTTTTACAATATTCATTCTGATCGCAACATCAGTTTTATTAATTACATTCGGTCAATTCTTTCTTCAGAAATTGGTTGAGGCAGAGATGTTAAAAATGAATATTATTTACTATCTAATTACAATTACAAAATGGGTTGTTATTGTGGCATTATTCTTTTTCTCTATTTCATTTCTCTACTATTTTGCTCCGGCTAAAAAATCCGAATGGAAATTTATGTCATCAGGATCTACTCTTGCAACAATTTTAGCGCTTTTATCTTCTCTTGGATTTTCGTATTTTGTAAACAATTTTGGTCAGTATAACAAGTTATATGGATCTATTGGAACTATAATGGTGGTACTTTTGTGGTTATATTTTAACTCCTTTGCTCTAATACTGGGTTTCGAATTGAATGCCAGTATAAATAATGCTCGACTTGATAATAAATTAATTTAAATGATTTCGTATGGATAAAAAATATGATAAAATAAGAAATGAATATAGACAAAAACCATTTGGTAAAAAAATTGCAGAACGTGATCCGTTTAAGCAGTTCAGCGACTGGATGGATATAGCAATGGATTCCGGAATTAAAGAACCAACTGCAATGGTTTTAGCCACAGTTGGTAAAAATATGCAACCTTCGAGCAGGATGGTTTTATTAAAAGAAATAAAAAATGATGCTTTTGTTTTTTATACCAACTATGATAGTAAAAAGGGTCAACAATTAAACGAAAATCATTTTGGTAGCCTACTCTTTTTCTGGCCTGAATTAGAAAAACAAATTCGTATTGAAGGTAGAATCGAGAAAGCCCCAAAAGAAATTTCAGAAGAATATTATTTAACAAGATCAGCCAAAAGAAGGATTGGAGCATGGGCTTCTCCTCAAAGCAAAGAAATCCCTAATCGCAAATATTTAGAAGATAAACAATCTGAGTTTGAAAATAAGTTCGCTGGAAAACCAATTCAAAAGCCTGATAATTGGGGTGGATATATCCTTATACCATATACCATAGAATTTTGGCAAGGCAGACCAAATCGCTTGCATGATCGAATCGAATATTATTTAGATGATAACGAATGGAAAATAAGAAGACTTGCACCTTAGTAACTTTAAAAATTTCAGAAAATCAATAATCAAAATCAAAATAATATTCCTAAATTAAATACTTTTGGTGGAGTATTTACACCTTCCCTATTAACCATTCTAGGAGTAATAATGTACTTACGGTTTGGGTGGGTTGTAGGTAGTGTTGGATTATCAGGTACTTTAATCATTGTTACCCTTTCCACCTCGATTACTTTTTTAACTGCACTTTCAATAGCTGCGATTGCTACTAATGCACCGGTTAAAGGCGGAGGTGCCTACTTTTTAATAAGTCGATCTTTAGGGATAGAGATTGGAGGTGCTATAGGCATACCTTTATTTCTAGCACAAGCTTTTTCTGTAGCACTTTATATAATTGGTTTTTCGGAAAGTATTGTTGCTATTTTTCCTGGAGTTGATATAAAACTAATTGGTATTGTTACAACCATACTTCTTGGAACACTTTCTTTATTTTCCACCAAAGCCGCTATTCGTGCTCAATTTATTATTCTGGGTGTTATTGTATTATCGTTATTATCTCTTACGTTTGGAAAGCCAATAGTAAATACAGATGCTCAAATGTGGACTGTTCCAGCTTCAAGTGCCGAAAATTTCTGGAAAGTATTTGCAGTATTCTTCCCTGCTGTTACCGGGATTATGGCAGGCGTGAATATGTCAGGTGATCTTAAAAACCCGTCAAGATCAATCCCCAAAGGAACATTTCTGGCAATCGGGGTTGGATATATAATTTATATGACTTTACCTGTTATACTTGCAACCAGAGCTGATACGAAAACTCTTGTTGAAAATCCGATGATCATGCGGCAAATCGCCTTTTGGGGCGGAGCAATTTTATTAGGAGTATGGGGTGCAACTCTTTCAAGCGCAGTAGGAAGTTTGCTGGGGGCACCAAGAGTTTTACAAGCTCTTACAAATGATAACGTTATTCCCCGGCAATTTTCGTTTTTAGGGAAAGGTTCCGGAAAGGAACAAATCCCAAGAGCGGCTACAGTTTTTACCATCATTTTAACCTTAGTGTTAGTTTATTTGGGAAACTTAAATACAATTGCTCCTATTCTTACTATGTTTTTCTTAACAACGTATGGCATTTTAAATATCACCGCAGGTATTGAGAAATTTGTGGAAAGTCCATCTTTCAGACCAAAATTCAAAGTTCACTGGATTTTTTCATTGCTTGGAACAATTGGGTGTTTTGCAGTAATGTTTTTAATTAATCCGCTTGCAACTATTTTTGCAATTGTTTTTATCAGTATTGTTTATACATGGCTTCGAAGAAGGCACTTAAAAACTACCTGGGGAGATGTGCGAAGCGGGATGCTTTTACAAATTATCAGATATGCTCTTTTACGATTAGAAAAGGATATTAACCCAAAAAGTTGGCGGCCAAACATTTTAGTTCTTTCAGGTTCTTTATCAAAAAGGTGGCATTTAATTGATTATGCAAATGGTATAACTCAGGAAAAAGGGTTATTTACCATTGCTACAATTCTTTCGGAAAAAGAAGTACCACAGGAAAAAGTTAGTGATTTTGAACAAAGAATTACAGATTATCTTAACAATAAAAAAATTCGTGCTCTCGTAAGAGTTACACGCGCAGAAAAGATTTTCCCTGGTGCAATACAATTGGTTAATTCATATGGGCTTGGACCGTTGGTCCCTAACACAATTTTACTGGGAGAATCGAAAGAAAAGAATCATACCAAGGAATATGCGGATATGATTAATCATTTCTATAAATCCAAACGAAATATTATCATAATGCAGGATTTTGTATCTAAAGATTTTAGAAATAAAAAAGTTGTTGATATTTGGTGGGGAGGTTTAAAAGGAAACGGCGGACTTATGATGATCCTGGGATATTTAATGTATAACAGCCCCTATTGGAGAGATATTCAAATAAATATAAAAATGCTTGTAAAATCTGATGAAGCGGCTAAACTTGCTCAGAAAAATCTAACCGGTTTGTTATCGGGAATGCGGGTAAACTTCAGAACTAAAGTATTGGTATCTAAAGATGAATCATTCTGGAATATCCTTAAAATCGAATCATCAAGCTCTGATTTGGTAATGTTTGGATTAAAAACTCCTGATGATAATTTTGCTGAGTATTTTGATTGTCTGAAAGAAAATACCAAAAGTTTGAAAAGGAAGATTTTTGTTCTGGCTTCGCAAGATATTGAATTTAAAGATGTGCTAAACTAAAAAAGCGTACTTAAAGTACGCTTTCATATATTACAAAAAAGTTAGGTTATTGACAATGTAAATATTTCATCACCAATTCTCTTAACTCTTCTTCTTTACCATATAACCTTTCACTTAAATCTTTATCCTTATAAGATTTAAGCTTATTTGCAATTTGATCGAGTGTTCCTGCAGGGAAAATCCCATTCTTTTCAAAGAATTCGCGTTTTTCCATTAATTTATCAGCAGATTCCCAGCAAGATTGTGGCAAGTGTTCAAGTTTTTCTAATTTATCTTTATGAGCTTCGTCAAAGATATTTACATCCATGTAAAGCTTTTCAGCTATATCTAATGCATCCGGCATCTCTAATCCATGCTGTGCAGCAACAATTATACCAGCCATAAATAAATAAATATTTGCAGAACCATCGCCAGATCTTAGTTCCACCGTCTGTTTACCTGGGACGTATGGAATTACTCCTGTTTCCTGAGGGTTAGCATTTTTAATCATGCTAGTATCTGCAATCCACCCTAATGGAACTCGAACCAAAACAGAACGGTTTCTGTCACCCCAACAAATATTTGTTGGTGCCTCCTGATGAGGAACTAACCTTAAATATGAAGTTGGGATAGTATTTCCAAACGCAGTTAATGGAGCAGCTAAATCTAAGATTCCAGCTACCATTTTCTTAGCTTCCGGGCTTAGCCCTTCTCCTTCAACCATTATGTTACATCCGTCTTTCTCAATTAACATATGAATATGTAAACCACTTCCTGCTTTTCCAACTGTAATTTTTGGTGCGAAACTGATATTAACGCCGTACTGATCGCCAAGCATTCTTAATATCCATTTTGCAATCACTAATTGATCAACTGCATCCTGAGGATCAACAGGCAAAAACTCAATTTCCTGCTGTTCGTAAAGCATGTCTCCGCTTTCGAAGTTACCTACTTCTGAGTGTCCGTATTTAATTTGGCCTCCACATTGCGAAATTAAACTCATTGCTTCTTTGCGGATATGTCCATTTTTTGTAAATGGTGGAGACTCGTGATATCCTTTTTGATCAACTCCAGGATACATATCTTCTTTCTCACTAACTACATAGTATTCCAACTCACCCATTGCTTTAAAATCATATCCTGTAGATTTACGGAATTTTTCAATTGCTTTTCTTAGGATATACTCGGGAGCACTTTCTAAAGGTTGTCCATCTCTTGTATAAAAGCTACATAAAATATCTAATGTAGGGTAATCCGAAAATGGATTTACAAAAGCTGTTTTAAATCTTGGAATTACGTATAAATCACTTGATCCGGCTTCGATGTAAGAAAACAAGCTTGATCCGTCAACCCTTTCGCCGGTTGAAAATAAGTCTTCTAAATGTTGTTTACTATTTAAAACAAAGTTTAAAGATTTTAACTTTCCATCTTCACCAACATAACGGAAGTTAACCATCTCGATTTCGTTCTCTTCGATAAAATAGATGATATCCTGACGTGTGAATTCAGCCGCCGGTTTCTTTAAAAACTGAACCAATGGGTTCGGATTTAATCTAATCTCTAGTTCTTTCATGTTGTAGTTTTGTTTTATTAAAAAAGGACTACTAAACTAATGAGAAAACTTTAAATATCAATAGTTTGTAGTCCCCTAAAAATATGTTTATTAATATAAAATCTATTAATATCTGATAATCAGTAATGAATTTTTATTTTAATCTGTACTATTCGTAAAATTTATGAATTAATCAGGTTAAACTAGCAATTCTTTCTTCCAACACTTTAATTTTAATTTCAGCATCTTCTTTTTTCTTCTTTTCAATGTTTACAACCTTTTCAGGTGCGTTATTAACAAAACGTTCATTGCTAAGCTTTTTCATTACGGAATTTAAAAATCCTTTATTATACGCTAACTCCTCGTTCAATTTCTTAAGTTCTTCTTCAACATCAACTAAATCGCCTAACTCAATATAAAACTCCGCAGATTTTACCATGAAAGTAACAGCACTTTCAATTTTAGTGTCTGTAGTTTGGATATCAGATAAATTAGCCATTTTAACAATACAAGAATCATACTGTCTTTGGTAATCGCCTTTGATTTTTAATGACAGAGATTCCTTCTGAGCAATATTATTTTCATTTCTAATATTTCTTACTCCGGAAATTATTTCTTTTACTGATTCAAATGCCTCGATAATTTCTTCCCTATATGGCTTTGCCTCCGGCATCTCTTCTACCATTAAACTTTTACCATCTTTTCTATCCTCTATCAACTGCCAAATTTCTTCAGTTATAAAAGGCATAAACGGATGTAAAAGTTTTACCATTGTATCAAAGAATGATAAAGTTTCTTCATACGACACTTTGTCAATTGGTTTTTGATAAGCTGGTTTGATAAGCTCAAGGTACCATGATGAAAATTCATCCCAAAATAATTTATAAACAGCCATTAAAGCATCAGACAGTCTGAATTTCTCATATAAATCATTTATTGATTCTATTTCGCTATTTAACCTGTGCCTGAACCATTCAATTGTTTGTTTTGCTGATTCCGGCTGTTCAATTGTTTCATCAACCTGCCAACTTTTTACCAAACGGAAAGCGTTCCATATTTTATTACCAAAATTACGGCCTTGCTCAGTTAAACTTTCATCGAACAATAAATCACCACCGGCAGGAGAACATAATAACATCCCAACACGTACTCCATCAGCTCCATATTTTTTCATCAGTTCAATTGGATCTGGTGAATTACCTAATGATTTTGACATTTTTCTACGAAGATGGTCTCGAACGATACCTGTAAGATAAACATTTTTAAAGGGTTTCTCTTGTTTATATTCATATCCGGCAATAATCATTCGTGCTACCCAAAAAAACAAGATCTCCGGAGCAGTAACCAAATCATTTGTCGGATAATAATAATTGTAATCTTTATTATCAGGATTGTTTATTCCATCAAATACAGAAATAGGCCACAACCAAGATGAAAACCATGTGTCTAATACATCTTCATCCTGTCTTAAATCATTTATTGTAATATTATGATTTCCTGATTTTTCCTTTGCAAACTGAACGGCTTCTTCTTCTGTTTCAGCGACTACATAACCCCCTTCCGGTAAATAATATGCCGGGATTCGATGTCCCCACCATAATTGACGGGATACACACCAGTCCTTTACATTTTCCATCCAGTGTTTATAAGTATTCTTAAATTTTGGAGGATGAAACTGAACATTATCATTCATTACATTATCCAAAGCAGGCTTTGCTAAATCTTTCATTTTTAGGAACCATTGCATTGAAAGTTTAGGTTCAATCACAGCATCTGTCCTTTCGGAATATCCAACTTTATTTACATAGTCTTCAATCTTAACAATATGTCCTGCTTCCTCAAGATCCTTTACAATTAACTTTCGAACTTTAAAACGATCTTCGCCAATATATAATTGAGCACTTTCGTTCATAGTTCCGTCATCATTAAATATATCAATTGACTCAAGATTATGTTTATCTCCTATTTCATAGTCATTAATATCATGAGCCGGTGTAATTTTTAAAGCTCCTGTACCAAATTCTCTATCAACATACTCATCCTGAATAATTGGAACGGGTCTTTTTACTAAAGGAACAATTACTTTCTTGCCATGTAAATGTTTGAATCGTTCATCTTCTGGATGAACACAAACGGCAGTATCACCTAAAATCGTTTCAGGTCTTGTTGTTGCAATTGTAACATACTCATCCACTCCTTCAACCTGATACCTTACATAATATAATTTTGACTGAACTTCTTTATAATTAACCTCTTCATCTGAAACGGCTGTCATAGCTTGCGGATCCCAATTTACCATTCGAACGCCTCTATAAATCAAACCTTTCTTAAATAAGCCAACAAAAACTTTAATAACACTTTTAGACATATCTTCATCCATGGTGAACTTTGTACGTTCCCAATCGCAAGAAGCACCTAATTTCTTTAACTGTTCAAGAATAATACCACCATGCTTTTCCTTCCATTCCCACGCATGTTCCAAGAATTCTTCCCTGGTAAGTTCGTTTTTATCAATTCCTTCGCCCTTTAACTTGGCAACAACTTTTGCCTCTGTTGCAATAGATGCATGGTCGGTTCCCGGAACCCAACAAGCATTTTTTCCCTGCATTCTGGCACGACGAACCAATATATCCTGAATTGTATTGTTCAACATATGCCCCATATGTAAAACACCTGTGACATTTGGAGGAGGAATTACAATTGTATATGGTTCACGATCATCTGGTTCCGAATGAAAAAAACCATTGTCCATCCAGTATTTATACCACTTATCCTCAGTTAATGACGGATCGTACTTTGCAGGAATTTCCATTTTTATCTTAATTCTATTTTATTCTACTTCTAGTTAATTTTGAAAAGTTTGTAAAAATATAAATTTATTCCCAAAAACTTTTTTTTATCATGTATAATCATAAGTTAAATCTTATAAATATTTAATAACATATTTAATTTTATGAATAAAAGCTAACTTTGTAATCCAATTAAATATGGGATAATATCATGAAAAAAATAATCCTAAGTTTTGTTATAGTTACAATATCTGTTATAACAGTTCTTTCTCAGGAAGAAATTAAAACAAATCAGGACACAAAAGATATTCCGGAAATTTATTTTGAGAGTACCACTTATAATTTTGGAGAAATTGAATTTAATGGTGATGGAACCTGTGAGTTTAGTTTTAAAAATACAGGTAAAGAACCTTTACTTTTAACAAATGTTAAAGCATCTTGCGGATGTACAACACCTACCTGGCCCAAGAGCCCAATTAAAAAAGGAAAAAAAGGAACTATTGTTGTAAAATACAATACTAAAATTATTGGTTCGTTTACTAAAACCATTCGAGTTTATTCAAATGCAAAAACATCGCCTGTTACTTTAAAAGTCACGGGTATAGTTGCAAAACCCGAATCAGCAAGCGGAAATTAATTGAATTTTTAATAATAAATAATCATGCCACAAATATCACAAAAAGGACAAATGATGCCGGCTTCACCAATTAGGAAGTTGGTTCCATACGCTGAAGAAGCAAAAAGAAAGGGACATAAAGTTTATCATTTAAATATTGGACAGCCTGATATACCTACTCCGGAAGTAGCTTTAGATGCAGTTAAAAATTTAACTGAAAAAGTAATTGAATATAGTCATTCAGCTGGTAATGAATCGTATAGAAAAGGTTTAGCAAAATATTACCAGGGAGTTAATATAGATGTCGATCATACCGAAATGTTAATTACTACTGGTGGTTCGGAAGCAATAACATTTGCATTCTTATCTACATTAAATCCTGGTGATGAAGTGATTATTCCTGAGCCATTTTATGCAAATTATAATGGTTTTGCAGTTTCTGCGGGAGTTGTTGTTAAGCCAATTACATCAACAATTGAAAGTGATTTTGCCCTGCCAGCAATTGAAGAATTTGAAAAGCTAATTACATCTAAAACTAAAGGTATTGTAATTTGTAATCCCAATAATCCAACAGGATATTTATATTCCGAGGCTGAATTACAACAATTAAAAACTTTAATTGAGAAATATGATTTGTATTTATTCTCTGATGAAGTTTACCGTGAATTTTGCTATGATGGAAATACACACTTTTCTGCGATGCATTTAAAAGGCATTGAGCAAAATGTAATTATGCTGGATTCTGTTTCGAAACGATACAGCATGTGTGGTGTTCGCGTTGGTGCAATGGTAACCAAAAACAAAGATGTAATAAATGCAGCTATGAAATTTGCACAGGCCAGGTTATGCCCGCCATCATTCGGACAATGGGCCAGTGAAGCTGCTTTGGAAACAGGCAACGAATATTTCGATGAAGTTTACAATGAATATATCGAGAGAAGAAACTTCATGGTTGATGAATTAAATAAAATGGAAGGCGTATATTGCCCAAAACCTAAAGGTGCTTTTTATACTGTAGTTAAACTTCCGGTTGATGATTCGGATAAATTTGCTCAATGGATTCTTAGTGAGTTTGACCACAACAAGCAAACTGTAATGGTAGCTCCTGCCTCAGGGTTTTATGCGACACCTGGAGCTGGTAAAAACGAAGTTCGAATTGCATATGTTTTAAATAAAGAAGATTTAGCAAATGCAATGGAGACTTTGGAAGCTGCTTTAAAGGCATATCCCGGAAGAACAATCTAAATAATTGTTTGTTATATATACTAAACGTCATTTTCCCAGTTAGTTTAGTAACCTATTGGAAAAAATCACGTAAAACATGTTATATAACATGTTTTACGGATTGTTTTTTTCGTACATTAGTAATTATCAATGTTATGACCTTAATTCAAAACATATTAAAAAGTATGAAAGAAATGATTAAAGGAACAAGGGATTGGCTATCTACTGTACGACCTTTAAAAAGCAAACGCGTTAATATAATTTTAAGCGACCCCGAAAAAAAAGAAATATTCCTATCTAAAATTTATAAGCTTAGAAAAGATGGAAAACTTGAAAAGATTCAAGTAAACTTCGATGATAAAAAGATCATTATTAGATCAGCTAAACATATAAATAAAACACAAGATCTCCAGCCTGCATAGTTTTTAACTCAATTGAATTTTAGATGAATATTGCTGTAGGAAGTATTATTGTAATATTTTATTTTGTTATCCCTGGTATAATATTTTATAGGTTTTATTATACCGCCGAATTTTCTAAACAATTTTTAAAACCTGTTAGTTTTTTCCAATCGTTTGTCAGTTCTTTAATTCCTAGTTTTATTTTTCTAACATTATTTTATTTCGCAGTTATAAAACTAACTACATATCGTGTTGATTTTGAATTGATTTTTAGTTTTATTTTTCAAAAAAAATATTTTCCAAATGATTTAGATATAGAAAAATTTTAAAAAAGTATCCCTATCTTTTTTTACTTAAATTCTGTATTTTGGATTATGTTAGCTATAATTGGGTATAGCCTAAAATTCCTTGTTAGAAAAACAAGAATAGACCGAAAGTTTAAAATATTAAGATTCCAAAATTATTGGCATTATATTTTAAGTGGTGAAATACTTGACTTTCCAAGAATAGATGGAGAACCATCCTTAATTGAATTTACGTGGGTAGATATTATTGTAAATTCTGGATCGCGTACAATCTTGTATTCTGGATTTCTTGAAGAATATAACCTTACAAATACAGGGAATGGTTTAGAAAATATCATTATTTCAAATTTTTCTCGAAAAGTTATTTATTCTGATAAGAAATCTTACTCGAGATTTTATAAAATTTCTGGTGATTTTCTTATTATTCCTGCAAGTAAAATTGAAAATATTGACATCACTTATTATGAAATTGATGATATCATATAAAATGTACTTTTATTCAAAATCTTTATAAATAAGATATTTTTTTCTTAGTTGTTTAAATTTCTTCAAATCAGTATCCCACCCCTGTTTAATCTCCCCTGCAGTTTTTCCTTGCTCAATCTGGTCGCGAAGTAACTTGTTCCCGGTTATATTATAAAAAAAGGTATTAAAGAATTCATCCTTTTTTAAAGTATTATTATACGCATTAACAATCCATTCCAGGTTTATACTTTTTCTATTTATAAATGATTCAATATCAATACTTCTTAAGTCTATACCATTGCACAAAACATCCTGGTGCTTTGGGTATTTACTTGCTCCATCAATTCTAACAGGAGTGAATGTGAAATTTCCATTTTGATAATCAGGACTTCCATATACCTGGAAAGGAAATTCTGTTCCGCGCCCAGCACTAAAACTCGTTCCCTCAAATAATCCCAACGATGGATATAAATAAACAGAAAGCATATTCTGTAAATTCGGTGACGGCTTAACAGGAAGTTGATATAATGAATCATGCGTATAATTCTCACAAGAAATGTAATTCAACTTACATTTTAATCCATCCTTCAACCAACCTTCTCCATTGATCATTTGTGCATATTCAGCTATGGTCATTCCATGTACAATAGGAACCGGATGCATTCCTACAAAAGAACTTAAAGAAGTATCCAAAATTGGTCCATCCACATAAAATCCGTTTGGATTTGGTCGGTCTAAAATTAGCAATTCAACGTTCTTTTCGGTACACGCTTCCATAACGTAATGCATTGTAGAAATATAAGTATAAAACCTTACTCCAACATCTTGTAAGTCAAAAACTACTACATCAATTCCTTCAAGATCTTCAAGCCTTGGTTTTTTACTACTACCATAAAGTGAGATAACCGGCAAACCAGTTTTTTTATCCGTATAATTCTTTACATACTCTCCTGCATCAGCATCGCCTCTAAAACCATGTTCCGGACTAAATATCCTTTCAACATTAATACCCAAACTTAAAAGCGAATCAACTAAATGTGATCCATTTATATTTGTTGTATGATTAGCAACAATAGCTATCCTTTTATTTTTGAGCAATGGAATGTATTTTTCGGTTTGTTCGGCTCCAGTTTCTATTCTAACTTTCTTTTTTCCTGAGCTTTGCATCAAACAACCATTCAGAAGAACAACCACAAAAAGAATTAAATATTTTCTATTTCTCATGAAAATCAGCTTATTGAAATGCCTAAAATAATAATTTTATTTTCAAACTTATATAGTTCATTTACAATAAATGTTTTAACCAAACAATTTTTCTAATATATCACGTTTTATTTTTGCTACATTTGTGAGGGTTAAATAATAAAGGTTGCCAATTTATTACTTTAGGCACCTTTTTTGAAAAAGGAAAAATTATAATTGATAATTGGTGAATACAGAACTTTTTATAGCAAAACGTATATTTTCTGATAAAACAGTAAAAAAGGGAATATCGCAACCTATTGTTTCAATAGCAGTTTTTGGAATAGCCTTGGGATTAGCTGTAATGATCCTTTCTGTTGCAATTGTAACCGGTTTTAAATCTGAAATCAGCAACAAAGTAATTGGTTTTGGTTCGCACATTCAAATAGTAAATTACGATACAAATATTTCTTTCGAAACTGCACCTATCGGTAAAAATCAATCTTTTTATACGGATATTGAAAATCTAAAGGGTATCAAATCATTACAAGAATTTGCTATTAAAGCAGGAATTATAAAAACTAAAACAGACATCCAAGGGATCGTTCTTAAAGGTGTTGACGAATCATTCGATTGGACCTTCTTTGATGAAAACATGATAGAAGGAAATTCTTTCAGAGTAACAGATACATCCAAAACAAATGATATCATTGTTTCCAAATATTTGGCTAATCTTTTGAATTTACACGTAGGCGATAGAATTGCAGCTTACTTTATTCAGGATCCGCCAAGAATGAGACCATTTAAAATTTCCGGAATATATGAAACCAGTCTTGCAGAATTCGATGAAAAATTTGCTTTAGTTGATATCCAACATATTCAGAAATTAAATAATTGGGCAGAAGATCAGATCACTGGGTTTGAAGTTTTAATTGATGATTACTCAGAAATGGATAAAATGACCAAAGATGTTCGTGACATCGTTGGATTTCATTTCAATCCGGACGGGACTAAGCTAAGAGTAATGAGTATTAAAGAAAAATACCCTCAAATATTCGATTGGTTGAACCTAACCGATATGAACGTTTATATAATTCTTGCCTTAATGATCGCCGTTGCAGGATTCAATATGGTTTCAGGCCTGTTAATTTTAATCCTGGAAAGAACCAACATGATTGGGATATTAAAGGCTGTAGGTACCAGGAACTGGTCAATCCGTAAAATATTTTTATATCAATCAGGATTTCTAATATCAAAAGGATTATTCTGGGGAAATGTAATTGGAATTGCAATTTGCATCTTGCAATCACAATTTCAAATTTTTAAGTTAGATCCTGCTTCCTATTATCTTGAAGCTGTTCCAATCAATTTAAAAGTTTGGCATATCTTAGCCTTAAATTCCGGCACTTTACTAATAACGGTTTTTATGTTGGTTATTCCTTCATATATTATATCAAGATTGAGTCCTGAAAAAACAATCCGTTTTAATTAACCGTTTCGCAAAACATTTTCTATAACATCATTTCTGAACTGTTTCAGGCATAGATTTCTTATCATACTTTTTTTTTACTAATTTAACACCCTTTCGAAGCCCAAATATTGTGCTTTGTTGTTCTAATCGTAAAAATACAAGTTATACAATATGAAAAAAAATAATTGCCCCAAAGCTAACGAATTTAACCCTCAAAAAAACTATGAACAAACCCGGCAAGAGATAGGATATGTTAAAAGAAAAGAAGCAACAAAAGCCGATTATGAAAGAATCGGTTTTATGTCTGGCTTGGAAGTTCATCAACAATTAAAAACCAAAGAAAAATTATTTTGCCATTGCCCGGCAGGGATTTACCATGATCATGATGATTACGATGCTGAAGTTATCCGTCATATGCGTCCAACATTAAGTGAATTGGGAGAATACGACGGTACTGCATTGATGGAATACAAAACACGAAAAGAAATAGTATATCGCTTAAACAATAAAACGGCCTGCACCTACGAAGTTGATGATACCCCGCCTTTTAAAATTGATAAAGAAGCTTTAGAATACGCTTTAGAAATCTCATTGCTGTGCAAATTAAATATTGTAGGCGAAGTTCACATTACGAGAAAACAATATTTGGATGGAAGTATTCCAACCGGATTTCAAAGAACAGCCATTTTGGGAGTTGAAGGAGAAATTCCACTTAAAAATAAAAAAGTAAGATTAATCCAACTAAGTATTGAAGAAGATTCGTGCCGTGAAATTTCTGATATACGACACACTAGAATTTATAAAACTGACCGTTTAGGAATGCCTTTGATTGAAACAGTTACTTATCCTGATATGTTTACACCGGATGAACTAAAAGAGGCGGCGGAGTATATTCGATTTCTAAATAGGAGTACTGGTAAGGTTCGAGTTGGCAGCGGTGCCGGTAGAGAGGATGTTAATGTAAGCTGTAAAGGTGGAACACGCGTTGAAATAAAAGGAGTTTCTTACAATAGAATGATTCCTGAGTTATCCCATAACGAGGCATTTCGCCAGTGGGCCTTATTAAATATTCGTAATAAATTAAATGATAGAACCAAGGATAACTCTAAATGGAAGATCCAACATCAGGAAATTGATTATCGGGATTATGAATTAAAATATGAACCTATTACCGATGGATTAATAGATAAATACAGAATAATTGCTGTAAATCTTCCAGGTTTTAAAAGTATATTATCTCACTTTACTCAACCAGGAAAGATCTTTGCTGATGAGATTTGTGATCGACTAAAAGTTATTGCTTGTTTGGAAAAACCTAATATGGTTCACTCTGAAGAATTAGAACCTAAGGTTATCGAAGAAAACTTCTGTAATCTTAAAGAACTTTTTGATGCGAGTGATGATGATGCTCAAATTATTTTCTGGGCTCCGGATGAAGACATTCCTACCGCATTAGAAACTATAGAAGAAAGATGTCAAATGGCCTTTGAGGGAGTTCCTCAAGAAACAAGAAAATCATTTTTAGATGGAACTACTATTTTCGAAAGGGTTTTACCAGGAGCAGATAGGATGTACCCTGATACAGATTCGGCCCCAATTCCTTTGGAAAATAGTTATATTGACAATTTAAGTAAAAATTTACCTACAGATGTAATTGACAGGTATAATCAACTTAAAGAGTGGAAAATTCCTGAAGACACGTTCAGGTTTATTTTTAGAAATAACTTGTTCCCATTAATTGAAAAAATCATTCAAGATTTAAAATTAAATCCTACCTTCATTGGAACATTTATAGGGCACAAATTAAAGTTTGTTGAAGGACACTATACGTCCGCTGAAAAGTTTGAATACACTAAAATTTACGATCTGTTTAAATTTCTTATAGATAATAACCTGGATGTTCAATTAAGTAAAAAAATGCTTCCGGTTGTTTATGAACACCCAAAAATGGATTTTGATTCAATTTTAACAAGTATAAACTTTAAGAAAGTTCCTAAAGAAGAGATATTATCTAAAATTCCTTTTTTGAAGCAGAAATTTTCCGAAATCAAAATATCAAAAAATGATTCGGTCGCTAAAGAATGGATCATGGGAGAATTACAAAAAACTGCGATTGGAAATATTGCACCGGATGTATTAGCTAAAGCAATTGAGCAAAATTAAATTCATTTTTAACCCGCCTGCCGGCTGGCAGGTTCAAATTCTAAAATAATGAGCGAAGATATATTTCAAGGATATAAAGGAAAAGCACTAGAAATACTTAAAAAATATAATGTAAGAGTTTGGGGGCAGGCAACCATACAAACTACCAGGGGTAACTTCGAAGGTACAGTGTTACCACGAGCCGAAAATGATGACGACATTCATATTGTATTAAAAATTGCTACAGGTTACAATATTGGTATCGATATTGGCACGATAAAGGATATGAAAGAGACCGGTTATAAAAAGGCCAATTACAAGATACCTGAAAAAGAATTCCCTACTACAAAAGGACTACCAAATGTTAAACTTTTTGGAACCGGAGGAACTATTGCCTCCCGATTAGATTATAGGACAGGAGCCGTTATTCCTGCTTTCTCACCAGGTGAATTATATGGTGCAGTACCTGAGCTCGCAGACATTTGTAACTTAACAACGGAAAAAGTATTTGCTGTTTTTAGTGAAAACATGGGTCCCAAGCAATATATAGCACTTGCCAAAGCTATAGGAGAAGAAATTAAAAATGGAATTGATGGTATTGTTATTGGTCACGGAACCGATACTTTACACCATACAGGTGCAGCGCTAACTTTTATGGTTCAAAATTCGCCAATCCCAATTGTTTTAGTTGGTTCACAACGTTCCTCTGACCGTCCCAGCTCCGATGCAGCACTAAACTTAATGCATGCAATGAAAACAGCAGGACACTCTGATATAGCTGAAATAATGGTTTGTATGTTTGGTCCGACATCGGATGAGTACGGGCTTTTACATAAAGGAACAAGAGTTAGAAAAATGCATTCATCATACAGATCAACGTTTAGAACTATAGGTGATACACCTTTAGCTACCGTTGATAGAAATAAAATTACTCCTATCAAACAAAATTATAAACATAGGCGAAAAGATAGAAATGTAAACATTCTTCCATATTTCTCAGACAAAGTAACTATGTTGTATTATTATCCGGGAATGAAACCTGACACTATTGATGCCTTAGTTGATAATGGTTATAAAGGAATTGTAATTGTAGGAACAGGACTCGGACATGTTAATAAAGAATTGTATCCAGCTATCGAAAGAGCGAACAAAAAAGGAGTTGTGATGTATATGACATTACAGACTCTTTGGGGATATGTTCATATGTTTGTATATGATACCGGACGAGATATGATGGCAAAAGGAATTATTCCTGCAGGAAATATGTTACCGGAAGTAGCCTTCATTAAATTAGGATGGGCATTAGGACAAACCGAAGATCCGGAAGAAGTTAAACGAATTATGCTTACACCAATAAATGATGAAATTACAACAAGAGAGCCTTATAATGGTTACTTAATTTACCAGGGTGGTGTACCGGAAGTAGAAGATTTTGTGAAGAAATTTAGAAAGTAAATAATGTTTGCTGATTTTTTTGAATTATTAAAAACAGAATTAAAGAAAGATTTACCAGGAGAAAAAGCACAGATTAAAATGGCTCCCGGAGTAAGAAGCCATTTTAAAACTTCGGCAAAAGGTAGAAAAGCTGGTGTTCTGATTTTAATTTATCAAAAAGAGCAAAATTTATACGTTTCGTTTATACAGCGTACCGAATATAATGGCCCTCATAGTGGACAAATCTCTTTCCCCGGAGGAAAATCCGAAAAAAGCGATAAAGATATAGTCGAAACAGCTTTACGGGAAAGTAATGAAGAGATAGGAATCAAACCTGATTTAGTTGAAATATATGGACAACTTACACCTCTGCATATTCCAATAAGCAATTTTATTGTTTATCCGGTAATAGGAATTTACGAGAGAGTTCCTGAGTTCGTTATAGATCCTGCGGAAGTTAAAAATGTTATAGAGGTAAAATTAATAGACCTTATTGATCCTAAATATTGTACAACAAAAGAATTTAATTATGGAGATCTTTCCTTTATGGCCCCCATTTATAATCCAAACAATATAACAATATGGGGAGCTACAGCAATGATACTATCAGAATTTCTGGAAATTGTTAGAAATAATTATTCTAAGTTTCAGGTATAATATTTTTATAATGCTCGTATCGATCCAGAATCTGATAAACATAATTATATGTTTCTGATCCTCTACAATACCCATATTTAACTATAGGGTCCTTATAATATTTAGGATTTGATTTTTTTAAAATATATTCATCAACATTTTTCTCCCAAACATCCGGGTCTTTTCCTTCTTTCTCTGCTAGCCTTCTGGCATCCAAAATATGTCCTAAACCAACGTTATACGATGCTAATACAAATTTAACCTTTTCCTCTTCATCAGTAATACCTCTATTTTCAAATCTCTTATCGAGCCATTTTATAAAGTCGACACCCGCTTTAATATGTTTCTCTGGCGGAGAGTTTCGATTAACACCAAATCTCCTCGCAGTTGTTGGCATTAATTGCATCAAACCAAACGCTCCGGCCCATGATTTTACATTAGGTTTAAATCTGGATTCCTGGTAAATTAATGAAGCTAGCAATCTCCAATCCCAATCAATATCCTTACTATATTTTTTGATGTAATCATCATAATTTGATACTTTTCCACTTGTAATGGCATAAAAGTCACTCTCCACAATTCTTACAGAACGCGGGTTTTTAAAGTATTTACTATAGATTAAAGCATATTTACTTGACTTCTTAAAATCTTTTAACCAAGCATCGATCTCTTTTTTTAATAGTTCATCTCCTTTTCTTATCCCCCAAGCCAAATTTTGAGGAAAACTAACTGCAGTTTTAACATCAAGTATAGGATAATATATTTGATTTACCATTGCTACATTTTCATCTGCAACAGTATACTCTATTTCTCCATTGGCTACCAATTCAATTAATTCTTCAACTTCCTTATCAGTTTGCTCAATCAAATTAATACTATCACCAATCTCATCCGATAAATTATACATCCTTTGTGCATGTGATGAACCTTTTTGCACATAGATAACCTTGCCAGCTAAATCAAGCTGATTACGTAATAATTCCTCCTCTAATTTTCCATTGGATAGTTTTTTCCAATTTTCAGGTTTTCTCTGAACCAATACCTGACGTGTTTGGCTATGCGGATATGTAAAATCAATAAGTTTTGATCTTTCTTTTGTTACCGTAAGATTAATACCTATAATATCGCATTCACCGTTTTGTAACATTTCAAAGTTTCTGTCAATATCATTTTCAACTTTAACTTCAAGCTTTACCCCAAGGTGATCAGCTAAAAGTTGAAGTAACTCATACTGATAACCCATAGGTTCACCTCTATATATAAAATAATTAGTTGAATTATAATCCATTACTGCTATTAGAGTTCCTCTTTTCTGAATTTTCTCAATTGAGTTAAGATTGACAAAGGACTCTTTTTGTTTCTCTTTACAAGTATTTAGAGTAACAAATAACAGTAATAATAGTGTGGGAAACTTTAGAACTTTAAAAAATTCTCTCAAAATAACTATTTTAAATTTGGCAAATAAATTTACGTGATGTATTTATAATTTGTTACAAAGTTTATGAGTTAACCTATTTAGTAACAAAATATCCAGTAGTAGATGTGAGTTGTAATATTCAAATAAATATTGTTTTTATTATAAAAAAGCCTCAATCTTTATGTATGATTGAGGCTTAAATAAAGTCGGCGGCGACCTACTCTCCCACAAACGCAGTACCATCGGCGCGAACGGGCTTA
>JANQHE010000054.1 GCA_028282785.1 Bacteroidales bacterium
AACTTAAAAGAAGCACTCTCTACGGATCATGATCCCGATAATAGGATACCAAGCTCTAGCCGCCTGCTGGCTTTTATTTCCGGAATATCGGCGATTCTGTTTGCTTTCAGCCTATTTGTTTTTTATACGTTTATCTACATCCGGACTGGTTGCTTTCCTGAAATTGAAAGTCTTACCAATTCTTTATTGGCTCTGGGTGTAGGCGTTGTTCCATATACAATAAACAAAGTAACAGGAGCCATTGAAAGAAGGAATAATAAAAATTAAATATTAACTAAAACAAAAAAAAATGAAAACATTTATTACAACATTTTTATTGACTATTTCTCTGCTGAATTATGGACAGACGACATTCTATAAAGCTAATGGAGAAAAAGTTAAAGTTATTGGTGAACAAACAACATTAAAATTTAACTCAATAAGTTTGTCAGTTGATAAACCAGAAAAATTTGCTGGAACATTAATTGCATCTCTTTTGCCCTCAATAATAGATTTAGGGTTTAAGGTTTCTTCCGACATCATTGAAAACAATCTGCAAAAATATACTAATGACTTTTCAGCTCGTAATACATATAGAAATTCTGATTTTTATATAAGTGGTTTCGAAATAAGCCGAAAAGTACTAAAAAAAGGAGAATCAAATACAACCGAAGCTTTCAACCTTTCAGTTGTTCCGCTTCAGGTAAATGATAATACCTTTGTTTTTGCAGTAGATAATATATTGACAATGCTTAGTGGAGCAAAATCTAAACCCGGATTGAATTACAATGACTACATGATTGAAATAAAATTGACATATTTTAATGGTAAAGAAAAGAAAGAGCAGTCATCAAGTCCTATTAATATTTCAATGTTAAGCATTGATCAAAAAAACTATGGAGTCAAGAACGAAACTCCAGATGAGTATTTATACGTTTCTGATAAGTTTCCTTTTAATCCCGAGTATTCAATATCCGAAGTTTCTGTAAAAATTATAGAAACCAATAGTAGTAAAGTTCGTGCAGAAAAAATTAAAAACTCATATGATAAATATTCCGAAGATATTAAAGATATTGCTAAAAATATTATAAACTTTTATATCGATGAATAAAGATAAGAAATTAAGGTAAAAGAGGTTTTATGGGTTTCAGAAAGTCATAAACCTGATATAGTTAGCTTTATTAAAGGTAAATGGAGAGCATAAATATATTGAACTATAGGAAAATTCAAGTGACGAATCAATTGTAGCTGTAATAGGTGATACTACATACGATAGTCGCAATGGAATTCAAGACATGAATAACATATTCAAAAATATTTATGATGTAAAAAGGTTACAACCTGGAAAAAAGAAATATTCAGATACCGATAATCTTTATGCACAACTGCTCTACATTAGAGGTAACTCGGGTAGCCCGGTAATAAATATACTAACAGGCAAAGCAATCGGCCTGCACTTTGGCGGGCGGTACTTAAGATCTAACTACGCTGTACAAGACCAGTATTTAATTCATAAATTCAAAAAAACGTTTAAACTAACATACCATGCCAAATCCAAAATTACTCAAAGATTGTCAGGATAAGTCCTTTGACAATCCGAAAGAAAACTTAAGAGAGTTCTATAATGAACTGAAAAGGATAAGTTATGATGAAAATTCCCGGATCAGTGAAGAAAAGTTAAATAAAATGTTCAGTTTCGGATCTTTTGATGATATTGCAGAAAAACATCATAAAGATGAAATGCTGCAAGCTGTTCTTTTCGATAAAGATGATAGGGTTGAAGTATTTAACCTATGCACTCAACAGATGGATGCTGATAGACCTAAAAATACAAAAGAGCAACTTCTGAGTATGTCGAAAGGTATTGCGGGTATTATTTATACTGAATGCTTATGCTATGAACCCGGCCCTAATTGTTATAAATTGAAGTATGATGTACTTACAACGAAAGAAAGATTTGAGAAGAAAGGGGTGAAACTGGTAGATAAAAGTTCATTCCTGTTTCAACCATCCTTGTTTGAAGGTACTGCTTTTTTAGTTGGAGAAGATCTATTACTAACTGCAAAGCATATTTTAGATAAATTGGAATTAAATGAAGGGGACCCTCTTCATCATGTGAGTTTTGTCTTCGACTCTAAATATGATGAATATCATAACGTAGATTCAAAGGCTTTTTTAAGTTATAATGTTTATCAGGGTGATCGGGTGCTGGAAACGTCAAATAAGGGAGATTGGGGATTAATAAAAATAAAAAAGAAAGTTTCAGAATACCAAAAGATTCTTCCAATTCATTTCGATTTTGAATTTGAAGATGATTTAAAAGTAAGTGCTATTGGGCACCCCTTAGGACTTCCTATGAAGTTTACCGGAAATGCAAAAGTTAAGTGTATCGATTATCCATTTATAAGGGCATCTATAGACACATTCTGGGGAAGTTCAGGATCGCCTGTTATGGCTTTAAAAGATGATAAATACGGTGTAGTTGCTATCACCTCCCATACTTCGGGAAGATTTATTAGGGACCTAACTACATGTGATGGCTATCATGCTTCACAATTGTATTCGTCAAAGGATGAAGATAAACTTTATATGAGCTGTCAAATAATTAATGAAGATATTAAAAAAAGTATTAATAAATCTAAAAATGATCAAACTATGAGACAAGTATCAAATTCACCCGAAAATTCTGATGAAGTAAATGTTATCAGAAATACACCGGAAGTATTAAACATGTTAAAAGATAATAAACCAATTGTACATTGTTTAAAAAAGTCGGATAAATCATATGAAATCAAAGCTCTGGTAAAAATTCCAGCAGAAAAAAAACATGAAGAAGAATTTATTGTAAAATACAAAGATAATAGGATACGCTTTATAGATATACATATAAGCAAAGATGAAAATAATCCCGAACCTTATTTAATCTCTGTGAAATTTACATTCAAAGAAAGTACACATACCAAAGGGGTAGTGCCTGCAGTTGGTGTGAGGACCATTAAAGGAAATCCTGATATTACAGATAATATTTTAGGCCATACCTGGGCTCGAGAATATGAAGCTATTTAACGTTGGATTTATTGCTGAAAGTGAAAATTATTATCAACCGTAATTCAAAAGTTGATGAATTAAACATTAAAATTTATAAGTCATGAATAAAAATCAAGATAAAATTTGCATAGAAGAAAAAGATTTAATTCTTCAGGAAATATTGAATAAAGATGAAATAGATAAGTTTGGTATAATGCAAGAATACAAACCATTAATACATTTGCATAAGATGAACAATATCTTTACATTACGTGCACTAATAAAAATTCCTAAACATAGGAAGCATACTTCAACTTGTTTGATTGAAAGAGGGGCAAATAACAGTAGGCTAATTAAGGTAAATGTTAATGAGGATAATAATGTACTCGAGCCTTACCTGATCTTTTTGGAATTAGACTTTAAAACACCCTCCAGCTTAAAGGATCCGTTAATCGGTGTTTGGGCAATAGGTCCGGGAACTCCTGAGGAAGGCCAGACCATGGTAGGAGAAGATGATGCTGACGAGCGTCCATAAATTTATTACCTTTAGTATTTTAATCAAATGCTAAAGGTATGTTTAAAAGCTTTATCTGTTCGTTAACTTTACTTGTTGCCTGTAATACAACAAAGGTATATGCACAATCAGGGAATAAAATTGATTCCCTGATTAATATATCCTATAATTTGTTTGATAGGGGTAAGTTGGACAGTGCCATGCTATATTCGAATACTGCTTTAGAATCGGCAGAATTATCCGGCACACCTGTTTGGATAGCAAAAGTGCTTATTAACAGGGCAATTATTAACAGACAGAAAAGTAATTATAAAGCTTCAAAATCTGACTATTTAAAGGCTTATACGATTTCTAACAACGTAGGTGATTTGAGGTATGTATCCATAATTGAAAACAATTTAGGTAATCTTTATATGGACATAAACATGATCGATTCTGCATTATACTATTTTTTTAAAAGTGTTGAATACAAGGAAAAGCATGCTTCTCCTTCCAGTATTATCAGTACCTATAACAGTATTTCCAATGCTTATCGATTTAATAATAAACTTCAGGATGCACTAAATTATGCAAGAAAATCTCTGGATATAATTTCCGGTACCAAAAAAGTCTCTTCTTCAAAGATTGCTTCTACTTATATTCATCTAGGTAATGTATACTTTGAAATGGACTATTTGGATAGTGCACAAACATATTATCAAAAAAGCCTGATTATTTCAAAAGAAAAAGGTTTGTCTGATAAGATTTCTACTAATCTGCTCAATCTAGGCAATATAGCATATAAACAGGAGGATTATTATCTTGCTATGGGATTTTATAAAGATTGTTTCCCCTATTTTAAGAAAATGGGCACAAACGAAGATATAATTAGGGTTATGAACAACATAGGAAATGTTTGGGTAGGTATGGGCCAATTGGACAGCGCATACAAGTATTACCACCTGGCTGAACTAGCTGCAAGGAAAAATGAATCGAAAAAACAACTGGGGCCAATATTGGAGAACCTATCTCTGACACATCAAAAAATGGGTGATTTAACCAAAGCAATGTCATGCCTGAGAGAAAGGGTTGATATTGCCAAGGAACTTTACGACAAAGAAATAGCCGATAAAACTACGGAACTACAAACCTTGTATGAGACAGAAAAAAAGGAAAAAGAGATCATTGCTCAGAGGGCAAGTATTCAACAAGCTGCTATAGAACGCAATAACCTCGTTCTAGCTCTTATTACAGTAGTTTCCGTTGCTGTGATAGGTGTTCTGATTTTTATATACAGGAACCGTACACTTAAATTGACTAATGAACGAAATATTGAAAAACATCATAAAGAAGTTAACAGGCTTTTGAAAGAACAGGAGCTGAAATCTATTGATGCTATGATTGAAGGCCAGGATATTGAACGCAAACGGATTGCCGAAGACCTTCATGACCGCCTGGGAACTACATTATCAGCAGCTAAAATACACCTGGAATCTACAGAGGATAAATTAGAATCGAGGCAGTATCAATATGTCGAAAAACTACTCAACACAGCAATTGAAGATACACGACAAATATCGCACAATATGCTTTCCGGAGTGCTTACCAAATTTGGATTGGTTGCCGCACTTATAGACCTTAAGGAAACTTTGGAAGGTACAGGAAACCTTTCTGTTCGCTTAAAGACCATACAGTTTGATGAACGCCTTGAAACCGATAAAGAGCTTAACTTGTATAGAATTGTACAGGAACTGGTAAGCAATACTCTCAGGCATTCAAAAGCCAATAAGTTAGATATCAGGCTAGAGAAAAAAGATTCTTCACTTTTTATTTCTGTATCAGACAATGGTACTGGGTTTGATACGGAAAAAGCGATACAAGGAATTGGATTGAAAAATATTAATTCCAGGGTAAAGAAAATTAGAGGAACGTTAACATTAAATACAAAAATTGGTGCTGGAACATATACTGAGATTAAAGTTCCGGTTTAAATATCTCGAACACAAATATGGATAATATAAAAATACTTATAGCAGACGATCATCAAATTATTCTGGATGGCTTGCGATTATTATTGAACCAGGAAGAAGGAATTAAAGTAATTGCTGAAGTTACAGATGGTGAACAAGTTATAAATGAAGCACGAAAAGCACAGGAACTGGATGTTATACTGCTTGATATTAATATGCCTAAATTAGATGGTATAGAGGTAACCAGGCTACTTAAAACAGAATTTCCTGAAATCAGTATTCTTATTATGACTATGTATAATCGTAAGGAGTTTATCCGTAGCTTAATAGAAGTAGGAGTGGATGGTTATATTCTCAAAAATTCAGGAAAAAAAGAACTGCTAAGTGCATTACAAGCTCTATCAAAAGGTGAACCCTATTTTGGTAAAGAGATTACCCGTACCATTATGAAGAGCTATCAGAAGAGCCGGGTATTTGACAACCCAATGGAAATTGAACTTACAAGTAGAGAAAAAGAAATTATTCAACTGATAGGTGACGGACTAAATACAGCGGAAATAGGTGAAAAACTGTTTTTAAGTACTCATACTATAAATACCCATCGAAAAAATATCTTAAGCAAACTCAATGTGAAGAACTCCGTGGGTGTAATCCGTTTCGGAATTCAAACCGGGATCATTAAGGGATTTGATCTGTAATTTAATACTGATGATACCTATACCAGTCTCATGAATAAGATCATTTATATTTGAGTTATTGATTTTGCTATACTATGATAGTGTCATTAAAAGAAAATCCGCTCAAAAGGCGGATTTTCTTTTATATGTCATAATGTTTTATTCTTCCGACTTTTCTTCTTCTTTATTCTGCTTTGGCTTCTCTTCCTTAACTTCATCTTCTGCCTTAGCTTCATTTTTCTCCTCTGTTTTCTCTTTATTCTCCTCCTCTTCTTCGTCGAAATTTAGCATCTCGAATTTATGAAGGGTGTTATACCAGTTTAGTACTTTTTTAATGTCAGAAACATACACGCGGTCGCGGTCGTAATCCGGCAATACCTCTTCAAAGTATGCTTTTAATTCATTTGCTGAAGATTTGTGGTTAATGGCTGCTCCTCCATCCTCTTTTTCAAAAATAGCTTTAAAAACATCCTTTAATGGGATATCTTCAGTATCAGTGAAAATTGCAATATCCTCCAATGCACTTATTTTTGCTGTTGCACTGGCATTCATTCTTTTCTTATCTTCTAAAGATTCAACAATAATTCCGGTTCTGCCTTGTGAAATAAACTTAAAAAGTCCACCATAACCCGAAATAGATAAAATATCTTTTAACATAAACTCTGATTTTATTTAATGCTTTGCAAAAATATAATTCAAATCAATATTTGAAAATATTTTATAAAACAAATCCTATTTTAAACTATCAATTTTTCTTTGGATAAGATAAATCCTTAGCAATATACCGACTCCCACGGCAAACAAAAATCCGGACATAAACTGCGCTATTTCCATATCCATTTCCAAGATGTGATCTTTGAAAACGAATCGCATAAGTAATGCCCCAATAATAAATACAATCGCTAATACTGTTGATATTATCTTTTTGTTCATATTTCTAGAATTAATTTATACCTCGCTCCTTTTTAATTTTTTCATAAGCATCGTTTACTTTCTGGAATTTTTCTTTAGCTTGTTTTTGGAAATCTTCACCTAAATGGCTAACCTTATCCGGATGATATTTTAATGCCATTTTACGATATGCTTTTTTAATTTCGTCTTCGGTAGCGCTTCGGTCGATTTCAAGAATCTTATATGCCGAATCCACATCTTCAACAAACATGGATTTAATAGATTCGAAATCCTTGGAACTAATTCCCATGTAACCTGCAACTGATGCAATGGTATTTAACTCGGAAGGATCAACCTGTCCATCAGCTTGTGCAACACCAAATAACATATGCAGCAACTGCAACCGGGTCGAATAATCCATATGCTGTTTCACTTGTACACTTACTTCATGAATCGGAATATTTTGTTCTAAAATATCACGCAACATTCTGATCGCTTCCGAAGCAGAATCCTCGCCAAATGCTTTTATAAAATATTGTTTAACGTAGCTTAATTCCGATTTTAGTACTCGCCCGTCAGCTTTCATTACAGCAGCTACCAACACCAATAAGGTCATTGCAAAACTACCTGTTGTACTTGCTGCATAACCTTTTGTTCCTGCTGTTCGGGTTACGTCTGATGCTTCGAAAAGTGATCCCAGGGCGAATCCTAAAATTCCGCCTATCGGACCAAAAACTGCCCAACCTAAACCTCCTGCTATCCATTTACCAAATTTTCCCATCTTAACTATTCAAAATTTTATGGTGTATATTTAAAACTTGTGGCAATAACATTTGTTTGCCATCATTGTAAATTGTATAATCGGCTAATTTAATTCTTTCTTCATCACTTAACTGGTTGTTCATTCTACTTTTTACGGTTTCACCAGAAGTTTTATCCCTTTCCACAACTCGTTTAATTCTAATTAACTCATCCGCATGTACATTTATTGTAATATCCAGTTCTTTATAAGCATTGCTTTCGAAAAGTATTGCTGCTTCCTCAATTACATATTTAGCTTTTTGTTTTCCTTTCCACTCAATAAAATATTGACGTACCCGAGGATGAATTATTGCATTTATTTTTGATAAAGCTGTTTGATCATTGAAAATAATATCTGCAAGTTGTTTACGATCAACCCCATGGCTTGTATAAATATTTTCACCAAATTCTTTTTTAATCCGGCCAACTACCGCTTCATCAGAATTCAAAATAATTTTAGCTTCATCATCTGCATGAAAAACCGGTATACCGAGTCGTTTAAAAATCTCACCTATAAGCGATTTTCCACTACCTATTCCTCCTGTTAATCCAACTGTTATCATTATCTCTTTTCGATGATGTATTCTACTTTCTTTGGACTAAATCGCAATGATCTGATGTACTCTGGTGAGTTAAGTATTGAAATACTCAATTTATTTTCCGGATTTGAACTTTCATTATAATCGACAACCACTTCAAAAAGTTGTGGCACAACTTTTTCGTAATCACTTAATGCAACATGATATGTAATAGTAATATCTTTGGGAAAAGTTCTAATAACCAAAGTATCCGGAACGTTTATTACATTTAATGGAATAATTTGAGATGCTTCTGTAAACTTTTCAATATTGATATTTACTTTAACTTCATCCTCTGAGAACTTTACATTGCTAATTCTTTTTAATTGGATTTCATCCTGGTAATCATCACTTAAATCTACTAATTCAGATGTTTTTGTATAAACACGGTCAATTGTGTCTATAATTGGGTCAGCTCCGGAAACAATAATACTGTCAGGCGAAAACTGAATTTTTCCTCGAATCATATATTGTGCTGCTGGTACTGCACTTAAATCAGAAACTACAGGAACCTTCTTGAATATTCGGTCGGCAAACTCAAAAAACAAAGTATCAGGACGAATGGATACTATTTCCAGTTCCGAACTTATTTGATCTTCAATATCCTGGCTTAACAACGAGGTTAATGAAAAAAACTTAGCAAAACTCGACTGTGCATGCATTCGCAATGCAAGTGAATTTACATCAATAGTATACGGAAGAAATTTATTACTGATTTTATATTCGAGTAACTTATATCCGTATCCACGGACTCTTAATTCGAAATGATTCGGTAGTTCGTTAGCAAGTATTTTATCGCTTGGAAAATTAGTATAGCGAACCGGAAGAGATATTTCGGTTACGTACTCCTCTTCCAATTGATTTAAAAACCAAAAAAGTGTAGCAAGTGCAACAAAAAATAAAAAGACTATGAGCCTTCGATCAGCTTTTAAGTTCTTTTTATTCAGAAACTTTTTGATATTATCTTCAATATTTTTTGCTACCACAACGAAAGTAAAAAAAGCGCTTAGTACAAAACAGTAATTAGCGCTTTCCGGTTAAACTATTTTGCAGCACTAATATCGGAAGAATCTTTTAAAATTGCACTTTTATCAATTCTTAATTTTACATTATTGTCAACATCAACAATAACATAATTATCTTTTATTCCCTCAACTTTTCCATAAATACCTCCGGTAGTGATTACTTTATCACCTTTTTGTAATGAATCACGATATTTCCTTAAATCCTTCTGGCGTTTCATTTGCGGGCGGATCATAAAGAAATAAAATACTACAATAATTAATAAAAGAAAAATAAATGATGAATAAGGGCTTTGTCCTTCCTGAGGCTGACCCATTAATACTAAAGTCAATAAACTGTTCATTTTTTTAAGTTATTTATAAATTATACATTTTCAACTATAACGTTTGCTTTTATTGTTAAAGTCTTCTTTTCTATTTCAGTGTTTAATTTTAAGGTTACCGTTTTGTATTGCATTCCACTTCTGCCTGCACTATTAAAAACAACCTCTACTTTTCCTTCTTCTCCAGGAGCAATTGGTTTTTTGCTGTAATCAGGAACTGTACAGCCACAAGTTGAGAACGCATCTAAAATAAGTAAGTCGGCTTTCCCTGTATTTTTAAATTTAAAAGTATAAGCAGCTGATTCTCCTTGAATCAATTTTCCAAAATCATAGTACGTTGTATCGAATCTAATTTTAGGGTAACCAAACTGCGCAATTTGCTCATTAATGGAACGTTTCTGTTTTTCTTTATCAATGCACGAGAATCCTAAAATAACAACTAACAAAATTAATGAAACAATATGTACTGATTTTTGTACCATGATGTTAATTTCTTGCGCTTACAAAGTAATAAATAATAATTTCGAAATCAAAAGCTTAGTTAACTTCTCCAATTAAACCTCTTCCCATCTTTTTTATTTTTCCTTCTTTTCTTAGATGGTCAACTAATTTATCAAGTATACCATTAATAAAAACGTTACTTTTTTGTGTACTGTAAAACTTTGCAATCTCAATATATTCATCTAAGCTTACCTTAACCGGGATTTCCGGAAATTCCACCATTTCTGCGATTGCAAGGCTCATAACTACAATATCCATAAATGCAACGCGCTCTACATCCCAGTTCTTTATAAATCCAGAAATAAGATCTTCGTATTCTTTATGATTTAAGATAGCTTTTCGATATAAACGTTTTACAAAATCCTTATCTTCATCATTTTTATAAAGTGGCATTAAACCAACGTTTTCGTCACTGGTTGCTTTAAATGATCTAAATGACTTTATGATCATTCCGATTACAAACTCGACATCATCATTCCAGAAAATACTCTGCTCTTCAAGATTCTGAAATAAAGGCTCATGATTGACAATAATTTTTGAATAAATATCAGTGATAAACTTTTTATCTTCATTAAATCCTTTTGTATTTGAAGACATATAGCTTTGGTAAAGTTCAGCTTTGCGGATTTCGCTGTACAAGTTTTTTATTAATTCCGGATAATTTGCCCAGCTTAGTTTTTGTTCGTTTAAATATTTTTTTAGATCAATATTATCACTAAGTTGTTTAACCAACTTGTTATCGATAAATTTTGTATTTGGATTAAGATCCTCGTAAGTTGGCATTTTCTTTTTTCTTGCCAGTTCGATCCTCGAATCTGCATAATTAACTATATCAATAATTAACAATAACAAATAGTGATACAAGTCGTATGATTTCTGAATACTAAAAAATAATTCCTTTTCTGATTGATTTATTGATTGTTCGCCAGATTTTAAATATGCGTAACAAATTTGAAGAGTTTTAATCCGTAATAACCTTCTGCTTACCATTTTATAAGAACTTCCTAATGTTTATGAGTTAGCTTTAAAGCCTGCAAAGTAAATGATTTTTTATGATACTAAGTATAAAATTACAAATTATTTACTTACAATATGAATTAATGCTACAAACCCTTATATTTAAATAATTGACAATCTTTTTGTTAAAATCTTGTTGAAATCCTGTGTTTAAAAAAATTTAATAATTCAGTGATATATCAAATATTTTTTTACTTTTGAGGTGTTGATAATCTTAAACAACTAAATTTTTTTATGATGGACGGATACGAAAAAAATGAAGAATTAGAGAATAATGAAGAAAACGGACGTGAAGAAATATTCTCTAAAGTGGTAAGAGCTGGGAAAAGGACTTACTTTCTTGATGTTAAAGCAACAAGAAGAAATGATTATTATTTAACCATCACTGAAAGTAAAAAGAGGTTTAACCGTGACGGAAGGCATTATTTTGAAAAACACAAAGTTTTCTTATACAAAGAAGATTTTGATAAATTCACTGAAAACCTTCATGAAGTAATTGAATTTATTAAGAAAAACGCTCCGGAACAAGAGCCTTTAGAAAAAGCTGAAGTTGGAGTTGGCACTGAAGTAAAAGCCGAATTGGAAACTGCAAAAACAGATTCTTATTCTTCAGACGTTGAGTTCGATGATCTGGGAAATACAAATGAATAAAATAACAAAAGCTGCTTGATTAAGCAGCTTTTTCTTTTTATTATTCCGAATATTTTTTCATCTTTTCTTCAATAGTAACCTTACTATCTTTTCTGTTTTGTATCTTAATATAAACCAATAATTCGTCCGCGCCTTTCACAAAACAAGCTGTCTGAACTTTCTCAATCAATTCCATAATTTCGTTGTATGGTCCTTCAATAACTGTTTCGAAAGGACAAACCTGATACTTTAATCCTGACCGGCTTATTAGCTCAATTGCTTCATCAACCAGATCATAAGCTTCTCTTGTTTTAGATTTTGGTATTACCTGTAATGCTATGTTTACGTAGTTTTTCATTATACTTCTTTGAATTATTGATATAACTTTAATTTTAGTTGATTACTGATCTCAAATTAATTTAATCTTCAAACTGCTCACTAAAAACGGTTGGCTATCTGTAGTACAGATTTTTATAATACTCCTCTTTCAAACCTGCACAAAGCCAATTTGTTTATTCATATTTTCTTTTAAAATCAAATCGTTAAAGACGAATTGACATTGTTGCAATGAAGAACTGTAGTTGAATTACTCACCGAATTCGCATTACTTATAGCTTTTGTTAGCTTTAGTATTTTATGTCAACCATTTTTCAAAGTTATCTTTATTTATTACTTCAAATGAAGATTCAGGGTACGCATTTTTCCATTGTGTCGGAATCTTAACTTTTGATTCTTTCCATTTAAATTCATACCCAAAAATAGAACCGCCTCTTTCTTCAACCCAGTCAACTTCTTGTTGATCATAAGTTCTCCAAAAATAGTTATTTGAGGTAAGCTTCCGGTATTCCTGATATTTAAGACGCTCACTTATCATATAGTTTTCCCAAAGTGCACCAATATCATTTCGAGATTCAATTGGATTAAAATTTGCTATTACAGCATTTCTTATTCCATTGTCAAAAAAGTACCATCTGGAATTTTTTGTTATTTCCTTTCTTAAGTTCCTGCTAAAACCTTTTACTTTATGAAGAATGAAAACTTTACTCAATAAGTCCAGATACTTTTCGACGGTGTTTTTACTTATTCCAAGTTGTTTTCCTAATTCCTGCAACGAAACTTCTCCTCCTATTTGAAATGCAATTAAACGTAAAAGGTTAAATATTTTTTGAGAGTTCTTTATATTTTCATAAACTAGAATATCCTTTAAAAGATATGAACTGACCATTTCGTTAAGGTAATCTACTTTATCTTCACGATCTGGTAAATGCAGTAGTTCAGGATAGTTTCCAAAAATTAACCTTTCTTTTACCTTGTCAGTTTTTACAATATTGTTCTCTATTTGATTGTATTCATTTTCAGAAAGTGCAAAAAGATTAAATGAGTACTTCCTACCTGTTAAAGGTTCACCTGCATCTTTGTGAATGTCAAAAGAGGAAGAGCCTGAAATGATTATTTTCAAGTTTTCAATCTCATCAATCATCAGTTTAAGTTTTAAGCCAATTTCAGGGATTTTCTGAGCTTCATCAATGTAAAGCAGTTTGTACGAACCCAAAAGTTGCTTATAATTCTCTACACTTCTAATGGCAAGTTTATCATGTACATTAATATCTTCACCATTTAAAGAAAGCACCGGTTCGTTAATTTTTTCAAGTAACTCTTTAACAAGAACTGTTTTTCCCACTCTGCGTGCCCCAAAAACAATTACAACTTTGTTGGCTTGTAACTTTTTGATAATATTTTCTGATAAATCTCTTATTAAATAATTCATAATACCGTCATTTATTTGACGCAATTTATATTAA
The DNA here is from genome assembly GCA_028282785.1 of Bacteroidales bacterium. Classification (GTDB taxonomy): domain Bacteria; phylum Bacteroidota; class Bacteroidia; order Bacteroidales; family UBA12077; genus UBA12077. Next base: position 13,712 of record JANQHE010000054.1, read on the forward strand.
TTTTGATGATTTGTCAAATTTGAAATTGTTTTTTTAATCCTAAAGCTAACTTCCCAATAAACTATTAAACTCCTGTTCCAGTTTACTACTTTACCTTAAAATCTTTATAATTATTTTACAAATTCGCCATTTCATATTCTTAAATTCCCATTTTCTTAAAATGGCTTTCAATTTCTGTTGTTTTTAAGATTTTTACATTGGTAACAAGAAACTCACCGTGAATAAAACCACCAAAATTATTAGATTCATTGATTGCCGTTTTTACAACTTCGTTTATAGAAACATCGATCGGAATTAATCCCAAAATTGAGAAATAGGTTTCGAAATAGCTAATCTTTTCAATGGCAGAATTGTGTGTATTGAAAGATATTTCAAATTCAGTCTGGAGCACTTTCTTTTGTACATCCTTTATCTCAACACCTTCCTTAAATTTGCATACAATGAAATACCTTAGTTTTTCTCCTTTCCCGCCTAAACCGGTTGAAATAAATACCTGTTGCTCATCCAGGAAATGCGTTTCCAAACTAATTCTGCTATGTTGTAGTGATAGTATTGCCCAAGGGTAAAGACCTTTTTGTTTCGTTTCAATGAACTTCTCTATTATTCGGTAAGCTTTAGGGTCTTCTGTATTTGATAATTCGGCTAGAAGCGTTTTCTTTCCTTCTTCGTTTACATTATCATCAAATAACCTGGATTTATCTGCCAGCACTTCCTCATTCGGTCTTTTTTCTTTCATTAGCTTATTTACTAACTCAAAAAACTCAACCTGAAGTTCTACATTAATCTGTTCTTCAAGAATATTATACTTACCCCCGGAGTCCTCCAAAAGCTTTTTTAATTGATTATATATATTATCTTGTTCCATTTATAATATTCCTTAGACAAACTTAAGGTTTTTATTCGTTTCTACTAATTAATTTAGAACAAATGCAATAATTGTAGGTTAAAAATACCAAATTGTTGGTATTGTCAATTCTAACAAATAAATCTATTTTTGCTGATTGCAATTAATACGATCTAAGGAATAAATTCAGAATGAAATTATCAGATATAAAAGATAACGAATCAGGCTATATAACTAAAATTCGTGGCCGAGGAGCATTTCGAAAGAGAATTACCGAAATGGGCTTTGTTAAAGGTAAAAAAGTTACTGTCGTAAAAAATGCACCTTTAAAAGATCCCGTTGAGTATAGTATCATGGGTTACGAAGTTTCACTTCGTAGAAGTGAAGCTGAACTTATTGAAGTTATAACCAAAGAAGAAGCCAAGAACCTTAAATTGACTGATTTTAACGGTGTAATTTCTGAAGAAGCCCTAAAAACATCTGCCCATAAAAAAGGAAAAGAAATCCAGATCGCTTTAGTTGGAAATCCAAATTGTGGAAAAACAACAGTTTTTAATTATGCATCCAAGTCAAAAGAGAAAGTTGGAAATTATAGTGGAGTTACAGTCGATTCTAAAACTGCTCAATTAAAAATTGATGATTATACTTTAAATATAACTGATTTACCAGGTACGTACTCCATATCAGCATATTCACCTGAAGAGCTGTTTGTGCGTAAATACATATTTGGAGAAATGCCTGATATTGTAATTAATGTCGTAGATGCTTCAAACCTGGAAAGAAATCTATATCTTACTACGCAATTAATCGATATGGACATTAAGGTGATTATTGCCTTAAATATGTACGATGAGTTACGTACGAAGGGTGACGAATTTGATTTTGAGTCATTGGGAAAAATGATTGGTATTCCTATTGTTCCTACTATTGGATCAAAAGGATATGGAGTTAAAGACTTATTTAGCAAAGCAATAGAAGTTTATGAAGATCAGGACCCTACTGTTCGGCATATTCATATCAATTACGGAAAGGATGTCGAAAGATCTATTCGTAAAATTCAAGATGTACTTTGGGAAAATGAAAAACGTGCTGAACTAATATCAACCAGATTTTATGCATTAAAACTACTCGAAAAAGACAGTTCTGCTCATTCAACATTAAAATCCTGGGAAAATTATGAGTCAATTACAGCTATTACCGAAAAAGAAATTAAATCACTGGAAACTTTAATTAATGATGATAGTGAAACTATAATAGTTGATGCAAAATACGGATTCATTGCAGGAGCACTCAAAGAAACTTATAAAGGAAATATTCATACTAGAAAAAGGAAAACTGAAAAGATAGACAACTTTCTCACACATAAGCACTTAGGATTTCCATTGTTCATTTTATTCCTATGGATCATGTTCCAATCTACTTTTTCTTTAGGCCAATACCCTATGGATTGGATTGATTCTTTAATGGGTTTTTTGGGTGATTTAGTTAATAATTTTATGGCAGACGGACCACTTAAAGATTTAATAATTGACGGCGTAATCGGAGGTGTTGGTGGTGTTATCATTTTTCTACCTAATATTTTAATTTTATTCTTTTTTATATCCTTAATGGAAGATACCGGATATATGGCCCGGGCAGCTTTTATTATGGACCGAATCATGCACAAAATTGGTTTACACGGAAGATCATTTATTCCGTTGGTTATGGGATTTGGTTGTAATGTGCCTGCAATAATGGCAACTCGAACAATTGAAAACAGACAAAACAGATTATTGACTATGTTAATCAATCCTTTCATGTCATGTAGTGCTCGTTTACCAGTTTATGTCCTGATCATTTCGGCATTTTTTGTTAAACGCCCCGGATTGGTATTATTCTCTATTTATATAATTGGAATTGCCATGGCAGCTATTGTTGCCATTATCTTTAAGAAAACCTTATTTAAATCAAAAGAAATTCCTTTTGTAATGGAGTTACCTCCGTATAGAATCCCAACTTTACGAAACTTACTACGCCACATGTGGTTTAAGGGAGCTCAATACCTAAAAAAGATGGGCGGAATTATATTGGTTGCTTCAATAATAGTATGGGCTTTGGGTTATTATCCTACAAATGTAGAGTATTCTATAGATTATGATACAAAAATTGCTGAAATGCAGTCTAAAAATATTTCTGATAAAGACATAGAAATGCAAGAGCTTCAAATGCAGCAATCATCAGAAAAGCAAGCTCAATCATATATTGGCCGTATTGGAAAATTTATTGAGCCGGTAATGAAACCATTGGGATTTGATTGGAAAATGAGTGTGAGTATATTAACAGGTGTTGCGGCTAAGGAAATTGTAGTGAGTACTATGGGAGTTTTATATCAGGCAGAAGATGATGAAAGCTCAGAAAACCTAATATCCCGATTAAAAAACGAAAAAGACAAGGATGGAAATCCGGTTTTCACGCCACTTGTTGCATTTGGATTTTTGATTTTTATATTGATCTACTTTCCTTGTGTAGCGGTAGTTGCTGCTATTAAAAAAGAATCAGGTAATTGGAAATGGGCAATTTTTGCAGCATTTTACACAACATTTTTAGCCTGGTTTTTGTCTTTTATAATATATCAGGTTGGATCAATTTTTATGTAACATGATTATTCAGGAAATTATAGTAGCTGTTATTGTAATTGCATCGGTTGTTTATACGTTATACAATGTAATAAAACTTTTCACTCCAAAGCAAGAAGAAAGATGCGGTTGTACTTCATGCGATTTTAAAACAAAAGTTGATGAGCTTAAATCACTTTCTGAAAATTTAAAATAATCCTGAATTTGCCAATAAAAGACGAATTCACCTACACAAATGACGAAAGCTTTGACATGCAAAGCTTTGTCAGGCCTGATGACTGTCGTATCAGACTCGCTGGAGATCAATCCCAACAATGAAAATGAATTATTTTCTAAACTATAAGATTTTTAATTGATTCAATTATTTTCATTCGTTGGCACGTAGTGCAAAAATGTCTAATAACATTTTTAGGATAATTTAACTACTTCTCAATTCCGAATAAATTGAAATATTTATATTTTTAACTTTTTAAACTATTCATGTAACAATTATGGATTATTTATTATTAGGAGTTGGTGTTATTTTAATCATTGTAGGAATTTTAGGTTGTGTATTGCCAATAATCCCCGGGCCACCGATTAGTTTCGTTGGAATACTGATTTTACATTATACAAGATTTGCAGACTATTCTTCCGGATTTTTATGGATTGCTGCAGGATTAGCTGCTCTTGTTACTATATTAGATTATATAGTCCCCATTTGGGGAACCAAAAAATTCGGAGGGTCCAAAGCCGGAATGTGGGGAGCAACCATTGGAATGATCGTAGGAATGATATTTATGGGTCCATTGGGCCTTATCCTTGGCCCTCTAATTGGTGCTATTATTGGAGAATCAATTAAAGGCGCTGAACGTAAAGATGCTATTAAAGCCGGATTTGGGGCATTCGTAGGTTTTTTGTTGGGAATCGGAATGAAACTAGCCGTATCAATATATATAACCTGGCACTTCTTTAAACCTGTGGGAGTTTATATTAAAGAATTGTTCTAAGCATGAGACCAAAGGAATTAATTCATCAATGGGTAGAAGTTTTCAATGAAGCAAATGCTGAAAAAATTGCAGACTTCTATCATAAGGATGCAATAAATCATCAAGTGGCCAATGAACCTGTAATAGGCAAAACCGCAATAAAAGAAATGTTTGAGAATGAATTTGCTTCCGCTGAGATGGTTTGTATTATAGAAAATATATTTGAAGATAGCAATTGGGCAATTTTAGAATGGAAAGATCCATTAGGATTGCGTGGTTGTGGATTCTTTCAGATCATTCATGATAAAATCGTTTTCCAACGAGGCTACTGGGATAAGTTATCTTTCTTAAGACAGCATAACCTACCAATTCCAAAAGAATAATAATTTAACCTGATATCAATTTTGAAAAAAATTATAGTAACAATTATCGTTTTCACTTCCCTGGGATTATTTCCCGTCTTTTCAAGTGATAATTTTGAAATAACAATGTTAACCTGTTCGCCAGGAAAAGAAACATATTCTGCCTGGGGGCATAGTGCAATTAGGGTCGTTGATAAAAGAGCAAACATTGATGTTGTTTATAATTTTGGCTTGTTTGATTTTAACACACCAAACTTTTATCCGAAATTTATAAAAGGTAGATTGGAATATAAACTGGGAATAGAGCATACACAAAGTTTTTACCATTTATATCTTAGGGAAAACCGACAAGTAATAGAACAAAAACTAAACTTAACCGACAAAGAAGCTATTAAAATAATTCAAAGACTACAATATTTACACCTCCCGGAAAACAGGTATTATTTGTACCGTTTTGCTGGTAAAAACTGTACTTCAGAATTGAGAGACTTAATATTAGAAAATGTCAAAACTGATTTTAAGAATACATCCACAAGTAAAACAATTAGGGATCAATTAAACGAATATTTACAAGACAGACTATGGCTTAAATTTAGTATGAGTCTTATTATGGGCTATAAAGTAGATCGTAAAATAGATCTTTTCGACAGTATGTTTCTCCCTGATTATTTGTGCTATAGCTTAAGAGATATTAACACAGAAAATGGCAATCTAATAAAAGAGGAAACTATTTTTAACCAGCTTTATGATGTTAACAATGGTTATTCTTTATTAATCAATCCTTTATTCATTTTATCTATTCTGGCTTTGTTAGTTTTATCTTTTAATAAAAAATACATTCAAACACCTTTTTTGGTTATTATTGGATTGAATGGCTTAGTTATTTTTACGTTAAGTCTAATAACAGAACATCCTGAATTAAGGTATAATTTAAATCCTTTATGGATTAATCCTTTATATCTCATTCTGATTTTTCTTAAAAATACAACAAAACTCAAAAAGTATCTAGCAATCATTCTATTAGTAATGTTAATCATTATGATTCCTATATGGTTATTTAAAGTTCAGTACTTTGAGTTGACATATTTACCAATTACTCTAGTATTAATTATTCTTAATTATAGAATTATAAATCAAAATAAAACCAAAATTTTAACCCTTTTTTAATTACAAAAAACATGAACACAGAAACAAAAGAATTTAATTATGCAGGTTTTTGGAGACGATTTGCTGCATCAATATTAGACGAAACCATAGTCCTTTCTTTTACTACACTTGCCATCGCCCCTATAATGAATCGTTTTATTTATGGATTTGGAGGTAATGAAATGATTCTACTTATGATTTTGGGAGGAATTTATCTTACCATTTTTAGGTGGTGTTATTTTGCAGGAATGGAAAGCTCTCCGTTGAAAGCAACTATCGGGAAACTTGCTACAGGTTTATATGTTACAAATACTTCAGGAGAAAGAATAACATTTGGACAAGCAACCGGAAGATTTTTTGGCAAAATGATATCAGGATTAATTTTATATATCGGTTATATTATTGCTGCATTTAATTCGAAAAAGCAGGCAGTACATGATTTAATGAGTGACTGCCTTGTATTAAAAAAATAAAACAACAAACAACTTTAAAATACGAAAGGGAGTCTTTTAACAGTCTCCCTTTTCATTTTATTTATTTCAAAATCACTTACTTATGCTCCTAACGTAGCAACCATAACAGCTTTAATGGTATGCATTCTGTTTTCTGCTTCATCAAATACAATTGATGCCGGAGATTCGAATACTTCTTCCGTAACTTCCATTCCGTCTAAACCAAATTTCTGGTAAATTTCTTCACCAACTTTAGTTTCTCTATTGTGGAATGCCGGTAAACAGTGCATGAATTTACATTTTGGGTTTCCTGTAGCATCCATCATTGCTTTATTAACCTGATAAGGTTTTAATAATTCGATTCTTTCTTTCCATACCTCATCTGCTTCTCCCATTGAAACCCAAACATCAGTATAAATAAAATCACAACCTTTAACACCTTCTTCAACATTATCAGTAACAATGATTTCAGCACCAGTCTCTTGCGCAATTTCATTAGCTTGACCAACTAACTCATCCGTTGGTTGAACGCTCTTAGGAGCAACTGAACGGAATTTCATTCCCATCTTAGCAGCACCAATCATTAATGAGTTACCCATGTTATTTCTGGCATCACCTACATAAGCAAAAGTAATTTGATGTAATGGCTTATCGGAATGTTCCATCATAGTTAAGAAATCAGCTAAAATTTGAGTTGGATGGAATTCATTTGTTAAACCATTCCATACCGGAACTCCAGCATGTTTTCCTAATTCTTCAACAACTTCTTGTCCGAATCCACGATATTCTATACCATCATACATTCTTCCTAACACTCTGGCGGTATCAGCCATCGATTCTTTACCCCCTATTTGCGATCCGGAAGGACCTAAGTAAGTTACGTGAGCTCCTTGATCATAAGCAGCTACCTCAAATGCACAACGCGTACGAGTTGAAGATTTCTCGAAAATTAATGCAATATTTTTTCCTGTTAATTTAGGTTGTTCCGTACCGCTATATTTAGCTTTTTTAAGATCCGCCGAAAGATCTAATAAGAATTTGATTTCTTGCGGAGTAAAATCTAAAAGCTTTAAAAAATTTCTATTTCTTAAATTAAATGCCATAATTGTAAGTTTTTAAAAAATTATAATTATTAATCTTCGTATTCCATTGTAATTTTAGTACCGTATGTACGATCTTCAAGCTTTGTGCTTTCAGTGATAACGCTTTTATTGCCACCTTTTTTAACAAAATCGATACATGCTTGAATTTTAGGTGCCATACTACCTTTAGAGAATTGGCCCTCCTCCATATATTTCTCAGCATCAGCTATATTCAAGAATTCTTTAATTTCTTCGTTTTCTTTTTTGAAATTAATATAAACATAAGGAACGTCTGTTAAAATATAGAACTCATCAGCACCTATTTTTGATCCTAATAATGAAGATGCTGCATCTTTGTCAATAACAGCTTCTGCAGGACGCACATCATTCTTTTCATCAATATAAACCGGTACCCCACCTCCACCAACAGCAATGACAATATTACCTTCACGAGCTAACTTTTCAATAATATCCTGGTTCATTATCCCAATTGGTTTTGGTGATGGTACAACTCTTCTCCAACCACCATCAGCCTTTACTTCTTCCTTAAACTCCCAGCCTTTATCAGCAGCTAATTTATCTGCTTCTTCCTTAGAATAAATCTTACCTACTCGTTTTTGCGGATCTTTGAAAGCAGGATCGTCCTTATCAACAATTACAGAAGTAACTACGGGTACAACGTTTTTTTCAATCCCATGCTTCTTAAGCACATTTCTTAACATTCTTTCGATCATGTAACCAATTCCTCCTTGAGAATCAGCAACACAAACATCCAAAGGCATTTGTGGAATATTATACATTTGTTCTCCAGCGTCATTTCTCATCAAAATATTACCAACCTGCGGACCATTACCGTGTCCAATGATAATGTCATAACCTTCTTTAATCATATACACTATGTTTTCAAGTGTATCAAAAGTGTTTTGTTCTTGTTCTTCAATGGTTCCTATTTGGTTACCGCGCAACAGAGCGTTGCCACCCAATGCAATTACAGCTAACTTATTCATATTCATTAATTTATGTATTGTTATTAATTAGGTTTACAAATCTATAAAAAAAATCATTTCAAAATTAGAAAATAGATATTCTATTAATATGTTAAGAAGCAACCTTTGAAAGAATGTTTTAAGCTGTTTATCAAAAGATTTAGCATTTACTTAAAACATTGACTTTGATTTTTTCTTTTCTTTAACTATTTTTAATAACTATTTTACAATTTATTTGGGTTCAACCCTTAAAAGGCGTATATGAGAAACAGGTTGTTAATTATTATTTTGTTGGTTTTCATTGCTTTATATTCTTGCGAAAAAAAGCAACAAAAAGACCGAATTAAGGAAGGATATATTGAATACGACATAGACTATTTGGATGAATCGATGGACAGCTTTATGAAAGGGCTACTTCCCAAGAAGATGGTTATTAAGTTTAAAGATAATAATACGATCAATAAAATTGAAGGCTTCTCAGGAATAGTAAGTTTTACTCATATACAAAATTACCGCGAAAGAAAAAATATTACATTGGTTAAAGTACTTAATAAAAAGTATATGTATATTGAAAAAATTAACGATAAATCGCTCTTTTTTGAAGATTTACCCGGCTTAAAAATAGAAGAACAAGATACTATTATAGAAATTTGTGGTTTTAAAAGTAAAAAGGCTAAAATCGTTCTTCCGGATACTAAGATTAAACCTTTCTATATTTATTATACCGATGACATAATTATAAATAATGTAAATGCCCAAACACCTTTTAAATCTATTGATGGTGTTTTATTAGAGTTTCAGATTAAACTATATGACATGCCAATGAAATTAACAGCAAAAAAAATTCAGGCTGCAGAAATTTCATCTGAGGATTTTGAAATACCAGAGGGATATGAGAGTATCAATAAAAAAACAATGGCTGAAATCATTGACTTGCTAAAGCAATAACCTATACAATCTACGTTTCTTATATAAAATTAATTTTCTAATAAATTTTTATGTTTATTTATGTTACTTTGTAGTAAATTTCATACTTCAAGGTATTCAATCGTTAAATATATTCAATGGCTAAAAAAGTAAAGACTAAAAAAAGAGTTAATAAGAAAAAGAAAACGTTATTTGCTGATGAACGTATTAAAATTATACTTGGTGTAACAACTATCTTTATAGCAGCATTTTTAACCTTAGCCTTTATTTCATATTTTTTTACCTGGAAAGTTGATCAAAGTTTCCAGTTTTCTAAGGTGGTATCGCCAGCAGAGGTATCGGTAGAAAACTGGTCTGGCAAAGCAGGAGCCCATTTTGCCAATTTATTCATAAACAAGTGGTTTGGAATCGCTTCTTTTACTTTCCCTTTTCTATTTGTTGTAATAGGCTTTAGGTTCTTCAACTTAAAAATATATTCTATAAGAAAATCATTTAAAATAACCATAATTGGAACAATCATATTATCCATAATATTTGGTTATTTGTTCGGAAATTCAAATGGCTATTTAGGTAGTGGACTTGGTGGAGGACACGGCTATATTATTGCTCAGTGGTTAAACTCATTTCTTGGTAAAATCGGCACTGCATTTCTACTGTTAGTTGTATTAATATCTTTTATTATACTTTCATTTAAGAAATCTTACGATTGGATTATTAAAATTTCATCACAAATATTCAAAAAAGAATATGCTGAATTTGATGATCAACCTGAAGTTAATAGTGATATATTGGAACAAAAAGAAACTTTTGTAGAAATGCAAAAGGAAGAAGAGCAAGTAGATGATGATTTAATTTTTACAACGAAAACTATTGAAAAAACAACAGAGGTAAAAATTGAGGATGAACCAGTAATAGAAAACAAGACTAACCGTCTTTCTGCAGACAAGGCAGGTCCTAAAGGCAAGGAAGAAGAGGAAGATATTGAACTTACGATTGAAGAAAAGCATAAGGAAGAAAAACTAAATGGCAAGTTTAAAAATTATCAGTTAGAAAATTATGATCCAACTCTGGAACTTTCGCAATATGAACTCCCTCCTCTAGATTTACTTGAAGATCATGGAAAAGATACCAATGGCGAAATAGACAAAGATGAGATCATTGAAAATAAAAACAGAATTGTTGAAACTTTAGCGAATTATAAAATTCAGATTGATAAGATCAAGGCAACAGTTGGACCAACAGTTACGCTTTATGAAATTATACCTGCACCAGGTGTTCGTATTTCTAAAATTAAAAATCTGGAAGATGATATTGCTCTTAGCCTGGCAGCATTAGGTATTAGGATAATTGCTCCGATACCGGGTCGTGGAACAATTGGTATTGAAGTACCAAACCAAAAACCGGAAATCGTTTCCATGCGATCAATTTTAGAATCAAAGGTTTTTAGTGAATCTAAATATGAACTTGCTATTGGTTTGGGAAAAACAATTTCTAATGACACTTATGTTATTGATTTAGCTAAAATGCCCCATTTATTAGTTGCCGGTGCTACAGGTCAAGGTAAATCGGTTGGTTTAAATGCAATCATTGCTTCATTACTTTATAAAAAACATCCGGCTCAATTAAAGTTTGTAATGGTTGATCCGAAAAAAGTTGAATTAACATTATATTCAAAAATCGAAAAACACTTTTTAGCTAAATTACCAGACTCCGACGAATCAATTATAACGGACACCCAAAAAGTTGTTAATACTCTAAAT
>JANQHE010000072.1 GCA_028282785.1 Bacteroidales bacterium
GCACCATTCAAAGTGTTTGATTCATTATAGTCATTTGATATACTTTCTATATTGCAATTGTCAGTTGTTAAGACAGGATCCAATAATGTTCCGGAAACAGTATAAACAGAATTATCTGAAACCAGGTCAAAACTTTGATTCCCTACACAAGTAATTGCGGGATCATTGTTATCTTCCACACGAACATTAAATGTAACTTCCGAATCATTACCAGCATCATCGGTTACAGAGATTGTAATTTCATTTGTTGCTCCGGTAATTATGGTTCCACCGGCAGGCGATTGGACAATATCCAGTTCCGCGTCGCAATGATCATTGGCAACAACGTCTCCCGTGTAATCTGGTAATAATGCTTCGCAATTACTATTTGCATCTATGGTTTGATTATTATGATCTGAGGTTATAACAGGCGCCATATTGTCTTCAATACCAACATTAAATTTGACCTCGGCAAAGTTTCCGGCATCGTCGGTTGCGGTTAAAGTAACTTCGTTAATTACACCAAAAACGGTAGTTCCTGCTACAGGGCTCTGTGTTATATCAAGTTTAGCATCGCAAACATCGGTTGCTACAACATCTCCTGTATAGTCCGGTAATATAGCTTCACAATTTCCTGCACTGCTAACCACCTGATCATTATGCGTTGAAGTAATTGTTGGCTTGGTATTATCAACAACCTGAACATTGAAAGTAGTTTCAGCCGTATTTCCGGCATCATCTGTAACTGTTAGTGTAATAGTGTTGGTTGAACCAGAAATGGCTGTTCCGGCAACAGGGTTTTGTGTAATATCCAAATCTTTATCACAATTATCCGTTGCTATAATACTAGCAGTATAATCTGTTAGAAGAGCTTCGCAATTTGAGTTTGCATCCACTGTTTGATTGTTATGTACAGATGTTATTACCGGGTTGGTATTATCAATTACTTCCACATTGAATGAAACAGCGGCAAAGTTTCCGGCATTGTCGGTTACGGTTAGCGTTATATTATTTGTGCTACCCTGAATCTTGGTACCCGCGACCGGGGTCTGTGTTACATCAAGCGAAGGATCGCAAATATCGGTAGCTAACACACTCCCGGTATAATCGGCTAATGTTGCTTCGCAATTTCCTTCATCACTTACAGCCTGGTCAGAGTGTGTCGAATTTATTACCGGAGGTGACAGGTCTGCCACTTCAACATTGAATGTTGTTTGTGTAAAATTAGCTGCGTCATCAATTGCCGTTAATGTAATGATATTTAACGATCCGGAAATTATTGTGCCCGGAAGTGGATTTTGAGTAATATCGAGATTTGCATCACAGTTATCAGTTGCAGTCACATCCAACGTATAATCAGGCATTGTAGCTTCAAAACTGGCATCAGCATCCAGGGTATCATCGTTATGCACTGAGGTTATTATCGGACCGGTATTATCAGATACCTCAACATTAAATGAAACATCTGCAAAATTTCCTGCATCATCACTAGCTATTAAAACAACCTCATTCGATAGTCCGGTTATTGCTGTTCCTGCAGCAGGAGATTGGCTTATGTCAAGGTTGATATCGCAATTATCGTTAGCTATAACATCGCCTGTGTAATCCGGTAATATACCTTCGCAGTTTTCATTAAAATCTAAGGTTTGATCACTGTGTGTGGAACTAATAACAGGATTTGTATTGTCTGTTACGTTAACATTGAATGTTACTTCAGAAATATTTCCAAGATTATCCGTTGCTGATAATGTAACCGGGTTCGTATAACCGGAAACGATTGTTCCTGCAACTGGTGATTGCGTAATATCCAGGCTTAAATCACAATTGTCAGTTGCTGTAACAGTTCCTGTATAATCAGGCAAAGTAGCTTGGCAACTACCCTCATCAGCTAAAGCTTTATCCGTATGAACGGATGTTATTTCCGGGGCTGAATTATCTGTTACCGCTACATTAAATGTGGTTTCAACAAAATTTCCTGCGTCATCAGTTATTGTTAATGTTACGGGGTTTACAGTCCCGGCTATGGTTATTCCTGCAACGGGAGACTGAACAATATCGAGGGACGCATCACAATTATCGGTTGCTGAGACTGTTGTGGTATAATCCGGCAAGCTCGCCTCACAATTTATATTTGCATCAACGGTCTGATCATTATGCGTGGATAATAACACTGGGTTTGTATTATCTGCCACCTCTATATTAAAAGTTTTTTCGGTAATATTCCCGTTATCATCAGTAATAGTTAAAGTAACAGGGTTTGTAGATCCGATGATAGATCGTCCCGGTATGGGCGACTGTGTTATTTGTAGGTCCGTATCGCAATTATCATTGGCAATTACTTCTCCAATATAATTTGGAACAGTAGCTTCACAGTTTACGTCTGCATCTACAACCTGATCGTTATGAGTTGATGATACCCAGGGGTTCGTATTATCAACAACTGCAATATTAAATGTTATTTCGGTAAAATTTCCAAGATCATCTGTAACTGTCAGGGTCACCGGATTTGTCGTTCCGCTTAATGTCTGACCCGGTACAGGGCTTTGAGTAATATCAAGATCCGCGTCACAGTTATCGGTGGCTATAACGCTACTCTTGTAATCAGTTATATAAGCAATACAATGATTATTGGCGTCCACCGTAAGGTCCGGATGAGAAGATGTTACCACAGGACTTTCTATATCATCAATAATTAGGGTTGCTGTGTCGGACACTCTACTCCCTCCTGGACTTGTAGCAACACATACATATTTATAGCTTCTCATGTCAATGGTTGCATTGGTAATTTCCAATGTATCGTTGTTTACACCCGAATAGGTTGCGTTATTAATCAAATTGTAAAATCCCGACCCTTCATCTACCTGCCATTGGTATGTATCTGCGTTTACCGCTGAAACATAAAAATTAGCATTGGAGTTACATGATACATTCCTATCAGATGGCTGTGCTGTAAATTGTATTGGATAACTTTTATACCAGGCAATTTTGTCATCGGAGGCCGAAGCAGAAATAACATCATTTATCCCGTCACCATCAATATCTTCTGCGATTGCTAGTTTTAACATATCACATTGGTCTGAAATAAGTTTTTGATTTCCAAAACTTCCTTTTCCATCCGTATTTTCATACCAACAAACCTTATCTCCTGCCAAGGGAATATTATGGGCAGAAATCACATCCACATCACCATCATTATCCAGATCAGCTCCGTAAACAGATTTAGCACTGGGTGTGCGGTTTGTTATAACTTGTAAAGGCCCAAAACTTCCATTCCCATCGGTATTTTCATACCAGGCAATCAAAGAATCATTCTCTGAAGCCGACAATACATCCAGGTCATTATCCCCGTCAATATCTGCAGCAAATACAGAACTTGGGAAGTAGAGGTTCGTAGTTATCATTTGGGCATTGCTAAATGTTCCCAGGCCATCGGTATTTTCATACCACACTACGTTTACATTTTTGTTCCATGAAGCCAGAATATCCTGATCTCCGTCTCCGTCTAAGTCAGAGGAGTATATTGAATTTGGACCCTTCGCTGTGGTCGTAATTATTTGTTCGGCACCAAAAGTACCATACCCATCGGTATTTTCGAACCAGACAATTTTATCCTCCCATCGTTGGGTTACAATTACATCGGTATCTCCATCACCATCAATATCGGAAGGATAAGCCATTGAAGGGCCTCCCGACAACTTGGCAATATCCACTTTAGGGCCAAAGCTGCCCAAGCCATTTGTATTTTCAAACCAAACAATGGCGCTATCATAGCTTGAGGTTGCGATAATATCCAAATCGTTATCGCCATCCAAATCACAACCATAAGCTGATGTAGCATAAGTCATATCAACTGAAATGGTGTTCTGTATTCCAAAAGTTCCGGTACCACTATTTTCGTACCAAGCTATTTTGTTGTCAAAAAAAGAAGCAGACAGAATGTCTATATCTCCATCGCCATCGATATCACAAGCATCTATTTTTTGTGGATAGTTAGCATCTGTACTTATAATTTGCTGGGTTCCAAAATAGGTTTGTGCCTTTACCAATATCACATTTAAAGTAAAAAGCAGTAATAATAGCGTAAATTTTTTCATATTCTTTAATGTTTTGGTTGGTTAATTTGAGTTTACGTCCAATTTGGTTTTGTCCATTTTTAATATATTATCGCCTGGTTATATTTGTTGATTCTTGTTTTCTTAGAGCATTGAAAACTAGCACATTGATTTGTGTCAAATGAATAAAAGCCAGGGCTGGATGATGTACTTTTTTTTCAACAGGTAAAAAACGAAACCTTGTTTTGATTAATTGAAAAAGGGCTCTGCTGTAATTATAAACCATCAGGGTAAACATATAAGCTATATAGTTTAGGTTCCCCGAATTAAATTATTTTAAGGACTTGCAGCGTCTCAATTATTTAATTGAGACTATATTTTATCGATTGCTATGTGGAATGTGTTGAAAATGAGTTAATATATTCGGTTGGGCTATAACCGGTAAAAGATTTAAAAATTCGATTAAAAGACGCTTTGGAATTAAATCCACAATCAAAAGCAATACTTAAAATTGTGAATTTTGATATCTGTCCATCCTTGATTCTTGTTTTAATTTCTTCAACTCTATAGTAGTTTATGAAATCAAAGAATTTTTTATTTATAACCTTATTAAGAATGAATGTAACATAATATGGTTTCACACCAAGAGATTCAGCAAGTTCATGCAAGGTTAGTTTTTCATTTAAATATGGTTTTTGCTTAACCATATATAATTCAAGATTTTTAGCAAATAACTTATCTTTTTGTGTAACAAGAGCTGTTTTTTTGTTGTGGTCCTTTTCTTCCGGTATATCATATGTAAAAACATTTTTTTGTTTTATCCCGAAAAAACCTATCCCAAAAACAAATACTACCAGTGATGTATAAACAAAATAGTTAATGTAGTACAAAGGAATTCCTATATAGCAAAGAATTGACCCTACAACAGACCCTAATAAAAAAACTACAATAAGTCCAATTGTTAAATACTTTAACCAGTTAAGATTTACATCTTCAGTAAATGAATATTGATTTCTTAAATTTTTTTGGTAATGCATAACAAGCAAACTTGTTATGCACAAATATGACAAAAAAACAATAGTAACCCATATGGTACCAATCCAAACGATTGGAAGAAATGCCGAATCATATAAAAAACCAAATTTGGTTTCCTTGTCCATAAAGATGTATGGTATTACTAATAGGCAGTTAACTATAAAAATCGAAGCATGAAGTATGTATTTAATTTTAATTTTTTTATCCTTGGAAAGCAACAGTTTTGTATAAATAAAAAGAAGCATAGGGTGTAATACCAGTAAACTATAATCAATCCCGTTTAAATGTATGTATTTTAGTTTATCGGTATAAATGAATAAAGGAATAAGCAAATTTAATGCGATTAATAACAGCCAGGCGGAAAGGACTTTATCAATATTGTTATTTTTTTTCTTTGATGAAATAACAAAAAAGAAAAAAAGGGATTCAATGATTCCAACAATAAAGACTATGTTCATTTTGTAAGTTTATAGAAAAACTCTAATGAAATAGTAAAGGAATCAAAAATATTCTTAAAAAGAATTAATATAACATTAAAATTAAAATTTGCTTATAAATTGACATATTAGAAGCTGTATCTAAACCTTAAAAACAGCATGGTTATTTTATCATATTGTCCACCGAATTTGCCTTCAAATATTTGCCCGTAAAGTGCACATTCAAAATTATTACTGACAGAATAGGATAAAGATGGCATTAAGAAATATCCATTACCTAGAGAAGGGAAATACATTAAAGCAATGGTTCCATTTAATAAAGGATGAATAGGATAAGTTATCTGCCCAAACCATGAAAATTTGCTATATGATGTGGTTTTAACGGAAAGAGGCATAAAATAAAAGTCGTTAAAACTTGTAATATTCAATTTGTCAAAGTAATCATTGTAATTTCCTTCAATAGAAACATTCAACGAGTTATTAAACATATAGCTTAAACCTGCAGAAAGAATTACTACACCTGAAGAATCAGAGAAGTTTTTTTGAGGGTGAAAGTAACTGAACTCACCATTAAACCCTAAATCCCAAATACTTCCTGACCACCCGGCTCCAACTACATAGTCGCTTGTATCAATTATTCCTCCCAGCGCTTGAATATCATAACTCCATTTATTAAATCGATATAAACCTGCAGCGGTAATGTTATTGTCTTTATCAATCTTAATAGCTGCTTCGGCAACTGAAGTAAAGTTGGGGTAATATTGGATTCTTACTGCATCACTTCCCGGTCGTTCTTCATAATCGAAATCGAAAAACGAATACGAATTGAAGATATCATTTGGATTCCAGGCAAATGCTTGCCCCCAATTAATTCTCTGTCTACCAAGTGTAACAACCCAGTTATCTGAATTAAATTCCAGGTAAGCACGGTCAAAAGCAGTATTTAATACATAGGAGCTACCATCAGTAATATTATTGGTTAAAAAATTGAAATAACCATTATCTTCTTCAATTGATTTTGCATAACCGTCAATGAATTTAACTAAATCTCCGTAAATGAATCTATTTCGCATTTCAATAGCTAATGTAAACTTATCGTTTATATACCAACGATAGTTTAACCTGTTATGAACCAGGTTATCGACCAGCCAAACAGAATCAAGGTCATTAAACATGGTTGTATTCATGTACTTTAGATAACCATTTAATGTCATGTTAGAGAAAACGGAAGGTTTTTCCCGGGCTTTTGTTGCAGAAATTATTAGTGATAGAATAAATATTAAAAGTAATTTTTTCATGGTAATCATATGGTTCAGGATACAAGACTAAATCATTGTAAATTTTGTGTCCTTTATCTTGAAACTTATATCTTTTAATTAATTTCTTTTTTCATCTGAAACAACACACCCGTCTTCAACAGTTATTACCCTTCTTGCTTTGTTTACAACTCTTTGGTCGTGAGTGGAGAATATGAAAGTAATGTTTTCTTTTTTATTTAATTCTTCCATAATATCCAGTAAAGTTTCTGTTGACTTAGAGTCTAAATTTGCAGTAGGTTCATCTGCTAGCACGAATTTTGGTTTCGACGCCAATGCTCTTGCAACAGCAACACGTTGTTGCTGGCCGCCAGATAATTTTGCAGGGCGAGCATTAACTCGCTCTCCTAATCCAACTGCAGACAATAGGGCAATAGAGCGTTCGTCTCGTTCTAATCTTGATTTACCTTGTAATTCCATGATAAATTCCACATTTTCTTTTGCTGTTAAAACAGGAATTAAATTATACGCCTGGAAAACGAAACCAATATTTTTTAACCGGAAATCAATTAATTTTGAAGCGCTTAATCCGCCTATGTTGGTTCCACCAACTAATATTTCACCTTCTGTTGGTTTATCCAAACCTCCAATCATATTTAAAAGAGTTGTTTTTCCGGAACCAGATGGCCCAACAATAGCAGCAAATTCACCTTGTTCAAATGACAGGCTTATGTTATTAACTGCTTTTACCATTACTTCAGAACCATTGTATATCTTAGTTAAATTATTGATATCTATTACTTTCATGATTTTTTATTTTGATATTTATCTTTATTAATTCTAAATTCGTTATTCTAATATCGTTGATTATTCAGTTCTAAGTGCTTCAACAGGATTTAGCTTTAATGCTTTTCGAGCAGGTATAATTGATGAAAAAATAGCAACAACGATTACCATTAAAGTAACTCCAAAAAAGAAGCTGATTTCGATATTTGGATAAACCATTGCTGACCAACCAAAAGCTTCAAATCCTTCCTGTACCGAAGCAAAGTTCATCCCAACTTTACCAAAAATTCCAATTAGTGATCCTCCCAAAATCATTCCTGCTATACTTCCTACTATGGTTAAGAAAATAGTTTCCAGCATAATCATGTTGAAAACGCGTTTTTTATTCATTCCCACTGCCATAAGCATTCCCAGTTCTTTAATCCTTTCAAGCACTGCCATTAGCATAGTATTAATAATTCCAAATGCAAGAGCGAAAAAGATTACCCCCATGATCATGTAATAATACATCGACATGAAATCTGCCATCATTCCTGCATCTGGAGCTAATTCCTTCCAACTCATAACATTAGTTTCACCAAATTTTGATTTTAAATTATCTCTAAATAGTTTTACGTTTTCATCTTTCTCATTATTTAAAATAATCATAATTTCATGACAATCGCTATTCTGAAAACCTGCCAGTTCAGCAATGTCATCAGTTCGGATAAAAGCGTTCATTTGATCGAACATGGTATTTGTTGTTTTATAAATACCACAAACTCTGAATGATTTTTGAACCATTTCTCCATCCATATCAGTAAAGGTGAATCTGACCTTTGACCTGATTTTATAGTTTTTAGCAAGTTTCATTATGTTTGCTCCAAACTCTTTGATTTCTGATGGTTTTAGAATTAATTCAAGCTCGGCTTTGAATTTCTTTTCAGTGATAAATCTTTGATCTTTAACTTGATTAAGGCTATTAACTAAATTTTCATCAGCACCAAGTCGAGATAAACTATCCAATAGCTCTTGAGATATGATATAGTTTATTAATCTAAGTTGATCGGCTGTTTTTTCACTTATTACTATTGGATTTTTAAATCCTGATTCGAAATAATCACCTCCATTATCAACAATTTTTGTATAAACATCAGAAATTGCCTTTTCTTCTTCGGGATTTATTCCTTTTATGGCTAAAGCAGTGTTTCCTCTGGAAGTACTAGCCATTGCAATAATTTTGGTGTGTTTTGTCCAGGCTTTTATTTCCGGGGAATTATTTAAATAAGCTTCTATTTTATTGTAATTGGGAACAGTATGTTTCAGTTCTTCGTTATTTAAGTATTCAGGATTTTGAATTTTAATATGTGACACTTCGGTATGAATCGCACTATGAATTCTTTGATCAACCCATCCTTTCATTAATCCGGCTACAAATACTCCTGATATGGTTCCCAGAGTTACGGCACAAATCACAACTATGCTTCTTGATCTATTGCGCCATACATTCTTCCATGATATATTCCAGATCATAATTTTATATTTTTTGCTTGGAAAAGTTCAAGCTTGTTTTTAATTAATTTATTATGCTCGTAATGCAGTAATTACTTGCATTCTACGAACCCTGCGTAATGGTATATAGCACGCAAATAGTACCATGATCATGATAATTGCTCCTTGCCAGAAAAAGTATGCATCAAACCAGGCAAGTGGCATTACAGGATCAAAACCCATATCTTCATACATTTTCGCCATTTCACCAGTCATTTTCCAGGGGTTTTTATGCCCAAAAACAACAAAAGGAGCAGAAGCGATTAATCCGCCTAATGTTCCAATTAATCCTAAAAACAACATTTCAATCACCAAAACAAAACTTAGTCTTATTTTTGACATGCCTATTGCTACCATAACTCCCAATTCACGCTTTCTTTCGGCAATCATCATTAGAACAGTTCCAATAATTCCGAAAAGAACGATGAAATATAAGATTCCTATAAAAATTACTCCCCCAACACTGTCTCCTTCAATTTGCTGTTTCAATGTAGGATTAAACTCTTCCCAATTTTTAACAGCGAAATGGTCTCCCTGAATTCTTTGTTTAAGCTCATTTTGAGTACGTAGCATATCGTCTGTATCATCAAGATTGATATTAAGTGAGGTTACCCTGTTTCCTAAGCTGAAGAATTCCTGAGCGTTTTCCAATGTCATATATACCAGTTTATTATCTAATTCCGGTGAAATTATTTTAACAACTCCACGAATTGGAAATACATTGGCTGCAGAAACTCCATGATAACCAGCTCCAATTAATACAAGCGTATCGCCAACATCAGCTTTTAAATATCTTGCCAAACGATCGGATACCAAAACACCATTGTCTTTTTTACTAAGAAAATTACTTTCAAACGATGCTTTTTCTTTAATAATTGGAAATAGCTTTTTTTCAAGTTTCTTATCCAATGAAAGGTCTAATGAAATTTTTGGTAATGAGCTATATGAATTGTTTTCATTTGCTTTTAATAGTTCTATTTGTTTCTCCGGTAAATCAATTTCATTTAGAATTGATTCAACTATTTCCGGAGTAAATTTATATTTAACAATTCTATTTTCAGGATCTGAAAGATTTTTTTCTCTTTCAGTATCTATTCCTGTTACTAAAACTCCTTTTGATTGGATTCCTGTTGAGGCAAGTGCAAATGATTCAACTCTGGGAACCGCAATTTTAATATTATCAATTTTATTTACGGATGAAATTAAATCATCGGTATATTCGAAACTATTATCAATAGCAGGATCGTAAAAGAATTCTTTATTCTGAATTTGAATATATCCTGTAAAAGATTCAATAGCCTGATTGATCATATGATCATATGTACCTAGCTGAAAAGCACGCATAATTATAGCAAAGAACAAAGCAAAGAATATGGATGCTGTTGTAATGAGAGTTCGTCGCTTATTGCGCCAAATATTCCTCCAGGCCATTATAAAACTTCTTTTCATTTTTTATTTAATTAATCATTAAAAATTAGCGTAATCGCTTCATGTTTTGTTGAGAGAAAAAAGAATTTTGGATGTTAATATTAAATTTAATTTCATTGATCTCCACAATAGTTTTTTGATTCTCCTTATCTGCCGGAACAATTTCAATTCTTGAAGGGATTTTGCGTCCATCCATGGTTTTAATTTTGGTTCCAAGTTCTGTTTTAACCAAAAATTCATCTTCATCGTAATATTCTGATTTCATCATTAAATATTCATCTTTACTTACCCAACGAATGATTTTTCCCCAGACGACTGCAGATTCTTCCTTTGGAAGCATTTCAATTTTCCAGCAATCCCATCCGTCAATGGTTTCATTTCCAATAATTTCATGAGTAAAATCAACGACCATAGATGATTCTTTTAAAATATCATCATTGGTGTAATC
This sequence comes from Bacteroidales bacterium, assembly GCA_028282785.1. Taxonomy (GTDB): domain Bacteria; phylum Bacteroidota; class Bacteroidia; order Bacteroidales; family UBA12077; genus UBA12077. Next base: position 10,952 of record JANQHE010000072.1, read on the forward strand.
CGAACCCATCCAACCATCAGCCATCATTGATGGTGGGAGTTTTATCATCCTGCTAATACTTGGTACCCAGTTCCACATTTCTGTTCCGCGTTTTAGAAATGCCTGGCCTTTTTCTTTTGCCGGGGCGGTTATTAATGTCATTGAATAATCGTCTTCTAACGACCAAATTTTAAATTGAATGGTCCGTTCCCAGGTTGGCCGTACAATTGTCATTGTCATAATTCCCTGGCTTGATTTTTCTCCATTCCATTTATCATCAGCTTTTTTAATAATTTCAGTTGCATTTTGTGCATTTGCAAATACAAATGATAGTATTAATCCTAGTAGTAATACATTTTTTTTCATTGCATTCATTTTTTTAGTTTAGCCTGCCACATCAACTGTTATCGGCTGATAGGGCAAACAGGTTGTAATTCTATAATAGATAATATCCTAATCTTTCGTCTAATTGTATGGAACTATCAATAGTTTGTGTGTCTTTATTTACAAACATTTCTTTCATTTTTCTTTTCAATTTATCAATCAGATCTTTTGTAAACATTTCAGGAGCAAAGACATACATTAAAGTAAAACCTTTAAATATGGATGAAAATAACACAACAGCTAATTCAGGGTCCTTAAAATTTTGTTTAGCGAAATAATTTAGTATTAGTTGTTGACTATTTTGTATTTTATGGTTGTGATTTTCTTTCATTAATACAGCGATTGCATCTTTTTGTACAGAAAGTTGAAAGAACAATCTCCACTCCTGTGGATTGTTTGTTAAAAGGTCAAAGAAGCGGTCAAAAAAATCTTCTGCTTCTTGAGTGGTTATTACTTCATCGTGGTTTGGGTCCAGTATATCCATAGTACGATTTATTATATCGTCGAATATATTTGAAAGCAAATCTTCTTTGCTTTCGAAGTAATTATAAACTAATCCCTTAGAGATTCCTGCTTTTTCTGCTATTTTACTAATTGAAGTTGTGTGATAACCTTCATTAGCAAATAACTCAAGGGCGACTTTTGTAATAAGTTTTTTCTTTTCTTCTCTAATTTCTTCGAATTGTTCTGTTGTTCTTGGCGACATAATAATTATGATTGAACGTTTAGTCAAAAAATAATTAACATAAAACCGTTTTTGAATGAACGGTTGGTCAAAGGTAATATCTTTTTAAAATAAAAAGCAAATTTTTTAATAATTTTTTATGTTAAGTTTATGTTTTGTGATTATAATTTATAGATATACAGATATTTATAAACAAAAAGAGAGGGAGTTGATTCTCCCTCTTTAATTAATTATCTCAAATATTCATTAATATCCAATCAATTTTGACCTTCTTAATTCATATTTTTCCTGATCACTTAAATTATTTTTATTATCTAGGATTTCTTTTTCCCAGGAACCATACATTGGGTTAGGCAAAACAATGAATTTTTCTCCAAACCGATCTTTATTTTCTTCAATTACATTAAATCCATAATTTACATATCTGTTTTCAAAAACTTCAGAGAAATCTCCCATATTATCTCCAATCAATAAAACGATCTCGAAATTTTCTTTTACAATACCTCGTCTTGCTTTTTTACTACTGGTAGTTGTTTTTAGAAGCAAATGAGAACTATCTGCAAAAGCAAATCCTTCTTTTTGTAGATTTTTTAAGGTAACATCAAAATCATCCACATGTCTGTTAGAGATATAAAACACTTCAATATTTTTTGATTTAGCGTAATTTGTAAATTCAACTGCACCGGGTAAAGCCTTTGCATTTATTTGGTTAACCCAGTAGTTCCAGGTTTTCTTTGAATAACCTTCTCCTGTTTGAATCGCATTTCCTTCAAATGGGCTGTTATCAAGCATTGTTTCGTCAATATCTACAACAATTGCTTTTTTAGTGTCAGTTTGATTTTCTACAATCTGATCAACTCTAATTTTTGCCCAGTTAAAACATTGATAATATATGGCTTTCATTTCAGAAGCTCTTTGATACCATAAAACTGACATGATTAAATGATCTTGCGAATTGCTTTTATTTTCGACTCGCTGACAAGAATTTAGCACAAAAATAGCACTAAAAAATAATAATATTATCTTTTTCATATTTAGTAAGTTTTTTGAGTTAAAGGAGTATAAATTTAGATATTAAATTAATGATGAAAAAATTTATAATTTCGCCTGTAACTTTTTAGTTAGATAAACGTCATACTTCCGAATAGAGAAAAAATGACTGTAGAAGAATATAATAAAAGCGTTGATTTATATTCAGATGGTGTTTACCGGTTTATCTTAAAAAATATTAAAGATGAAGATGAAGCGAAAGATATCGTTCAGGACACCTATGAAAAACTTTGGGTAAGAGCAAGCAAAGTTACTTATGGAAAGGTAAAATCATATTTATTCTCTGCTGCATACCATACAATGATCGACAAAATCAGGAAAAATAAAAGGATAACTAATTTAGTTGATTTTAATGACAATTTGGGAACATATACAGATAATTACACCGGATTAAGTGAAGTTTTAGATGAAGCATTAAAGCAATTACCAGAAGTTCAAAGATCGGTTATTTTATTACGCGATTATGAGGGATATGCATACAATGAAATTGCTGAAATAACGAACTTATCCGAATCACAAGTAAAGGTTTATATTTACAGGGGTCGTTTAGCTTTAAAGAAATATTTAGGTAGTGTTGAAGCATTAGTTTAGAAAAATAATAATAAATGATTAATATTAATAGAAATAACTACGAAGAGTATTTTATTGATTTTCTGGATGGAAATTTGAACCAAACAGAAAGGGAACAGTTATTTCTATTTTTAGATGCTAATCCTGATTTAAAAAAGGAGCTTGAGAATTTTGATGGTGAATTGGTAATTAAAGGTGAAGTTTCTTACGAAAATAAAAGTATTTTATTAAAAAAATCATTGTTGGCCGAAGTTACATCTACAAATTTTGATGAATTGTGTATTGCAAGTTTAGAAGGAGATTTAAACCAAGCCGAAGAAAAATATTTTCAAGAACTTATTGATGAAGACTCAAAAAAACGAAAAGAATTTGAAGTTTTTAAATTAACAAAATTTTCTCATGAGGAAGCAATAGTTTTTAAACATAAGCATGTATTGAAGAAAATTGCCAAACCACGATTTAAATGGAACTATGCAATTATATCAACGGCAGCCTCAATTATTATATTAATGGGAATTTATTTTTTATTACCAAAACAAAATACTCCGCTAATTGAAAAACCTATTGCTGACATAAATGATCAGCAAAAAAATATATTTGAGAACAATATAATAAAGCGGGAAAAAATAAATAAAATTGAACCTATAAATGTTTATTTATTAACAGATAATAAAATAATAAATAAAGTAAAAATAGATATACTAAAAGAGAATAACGTTATAGATAATAAACAATCCGAAATTACTAAAAATAGATATGACGGCATTGATAAATTAGTTGCTTTGAATGTACCATTTGAAGTAAGCTCAACGATTAATTCCATAGAATTACATCAAACAAATAGGTCAGTTTACATAATGAAAACGAAGTCAAGCGGGGAGGAACAATATTTTACTGTAGGATCATTTTTAGCTTCCAGGGTATTTAACAAAACGGAAAACGAAAAACTTGAATGGTTCGATGTGGCCCAGGCAAGCGTTGAGGGTATAAATAAACTGACAGGAACTTCAATGAGCCTGGAACGAAAATATGATGAAAACGGAAATCCGGATAAAACAGAATTTAACTCTAAACTTATAGCATTTTCAACTCCGTCAAAAAAAGATTAAAAAAACCTGTAACAATTTTGTATGGTTATCCGTCCCAGAAAAAACAACAAAGCAATTAAAAAATAAAACGTATAATTATGAAAAAAATAGCATTAATATTGGCTACTTTAATGATTACTTTAAATATATTAGGTCAAACTGAAGAACCTAATACAGAGGAAATGAAAAGTGAGCTACAGGAAACGAAGGATGATACGACTAATATTCGATTTAAGAGAAAAACAGTAAAAATCATTGAAGATGATGGCGAAACTCAAATTTTCGTAAAGAAACACAGGAAAAATGATGATTGGAACTGGTTCTGGGAAGATGATAATGATTTCAAAGGTTCTTGGACCGGTTTTTCAATGGGGTTAAGCAATTTTGTTGATAAGGATTTCTCATTAAGCAGAAAAACATCAGAGCAATACATGGATTTAAACACAGGTAAATCGTGGAATATGAATATCAATTTTGCTCAGTATAGTTTGAACATATATAATGAGAAAATAGGTTTGGTAACCGGATTAGGTTTAGAATGGAATTATTATCGTTTCGATAATGATAATACAATACAAGAAAATTCTACTACCGGGGAAATTGAAGAAGTAGATTTATCAGTAATACAACCAACATGGAACATTGAAAAATCTAAATTTTCAACTACTTATGCAACGATGCCATTATTATTAGAATTCCATACTTCTTCTTATCAACATAGTGGAATTGTATTTGCAGCAGGGGCAATTGGAGGTTTAAAATTAGGATCTAACACAAAAATTGTTTATAAAGAGGGCAGCGATAAAAATAAGGACAAAACAAAAGATGATTATAATCTTGCGCCTTTCAGATATGGGTTACATGCAAGAATTGGTGTCGGGGACTGGTTAATTTATGGAACATATTATTTAACTCCTATGTTTGAGAAAGATAAGGGCCCGGAACTATATCCTATATCCGTTGGTTTTGCATTATCCTTTGAATAATATTTAATTGAAATAAAACTTAAAGCCACTTAATAATAAGTGGCTTTTTCTTTTTATATCATTTTAACAATTAGTAACTTTATTAGCCATTAGAACTTTATGAACCCGTATTGAATCAAAAGTCTTTTAATCATAAAACAACAATGAACCGAACTTTACTTATTTTATTACTGATTTTTCCAGCCATTTCATTTTCACAAACTCCCGAAATAGATAGTTTAAATCAAATTCTTAAGAATACGAAAGAGGATACCATAAAAATTAAGACATTAATCGAGTTATATGATATCTATGAAAATGGAAAAATAAATGAAGGAAAACAATATTTGGACAAAGCGTTAGAAATCTCGAAAAACGTTGACAAAAAACTTTTAATATCATCTGTTAGATTAAAATTGGGTAATTATTTTAATATTACCGGAGATTATGAAAATGCAATAGAGAATTTAGTCGTTGCTAAAGAGATATACGAAGAGGAAAACTCAGAAGCAGGAATAAGTACTGTATATAATAACCTTGGAGCAACGTATGAAAAAATGGCCAGGTATGATGAGGCAATGGATTGTTTTATAAAATCTTTAAATATATCTGAAAGCCTAAACGATTCTACAAATATCGCACGAACTCTTTTAAATATTGGGTTATTATATTCAAGACAGGAAGATTATGAAAAAAGCCTTGAATTTTATAATAAATCGCTTGAAATAAGAATAAAATTAGATGATAATGAAGGAATAGCGTTATTATACAATAACATTGCCATAGTTAATTACTATTTGGAAAATTATGATAATGTAAGAAACTACTTCGAAAAAGCATATAAAGTGTATCTAGAGTCCGGAAACCTAAGAAGGCAATTAATGGCATTATCAAATATAGCTGAAGTAGATAATATGATCGGGCAAAAGGAGAAAGCCTTAAGGTCTTATCTTGAAATCCTTAAATTGGAAAAAGAACTTGGTCAAAAAGGAGAACAAGCCAGAACATATTATGCTATTGCAGAGATTTACTATTCGCGTGATGATTTTAATAATGCAGAAAAATACTGTAACCTGGGTTTGAGTTTAGCTAAGGAGATTGGAGCAATGGCAGTAACAATTAATTACTATGAATTACTGACTCAAATATATAGCGACAAGGGAAATTATAGAACAGCATTAGATTATTCATCATTGATGTTTGCTATTAATGATTCTGTTTTTAATGCGGAAAAAACAAAACAAATCCAAGAATTAGAAACTCAGTACGAAACGAAAAAGAAAGAACAACAAATTATAAATCTTGAAAACGAAAGAGAAATAAGAGAGCTAAAAATAAAAAAACAACGGCTTTTTACTATTTTTTTATTATCAGGTTTTGTGTCTATTTTTATTTTCCTATTGATACTTTATTCTCAGAATAAAAAAATACGTAAAGCAAATAAATTATTAGCTCAGCAAAAGAGGCAAATAACAGATAGTATAGAATATGCAAGCCGAATTCAAACTGCAATATTACCTCCGGGAGATTTTATTGCAAAAGTAATTCCCGATCATTTTATATTATATAAACCACGCGACATCGTAAGTGGTGATTTTTATTGGATAACCCATAAAGAGAATAAAATTGTTGTAGCTGCCGTTGATTGCACAGGTCATGGAGTTCCTGGTGCGTTTATGAGCATGCTTGGTTTTGCATTTTTAAATGAAATTGTAAATAAGGAAACTGAATTAAAAGCAAGCTCCATACTAAATGAATTAAGAAATAACGTGAAAAAATCTTTACACCAGACTGGTAAGGAGGATGAGGCGAAAGATGGAATGGATATCGCATTATGTGTTATCGATCCCGAAAACTTAACATTACAATATTCAGGAGCTTATAATCCTTTATATTTAATACGAAACGATGAGCTGATAGCATTTAAAGCAGACAGAATGCCTATTGGCATACACATAATTGAAAAAGAATCATTTACTAACCACGAAATTAAAGTTCAAAAAGGCGATATAATCTACATTTTTACCGATGGGTATGTTGATCAGTTCGGTGGGCCCAATGCCAGTAAATTTAGAAAAACACCATTTAAAGAAATGCTGGTTTCTATAAAAGATAAAGAAATGCAGGAACAAAAAAGAATACTTGATTCCGAATTTGAAAAATGGAAAGGAGAACGAGATCAAATTGATGATGTTTTAGTAATGGGAATTAAAATTTAGATTTAAGGTTTTTTAGTATATTTGATCCCTCAAAATGATTTATAACTTGTAAAACCGATTAATATGAGACTACTTTTAATTAGTAATTCAACAAATGCAGGTGAAGCATATTTAGATTACCCAAAACACAACATCAAAGAATTTCTGGGAACTGAGATTAAAAAAGTTCTGTTTATTCCTTATGCTGCAGTAACTTTTTCTTTTGATGATTACCAGAAAAAAGTTCAGGAACGGTTTTCTGAAATAGGTATTGACGTTGATTCGATCCATCATTATACACCTGCAGGTAAAAAGCAGGCAATTAAAGATGCTGAGGCTATTGTTGTTGGTGGCGGAAACACATTTAACTTACTTAAGCTAATGCAACAGCAAGATTTACTGGAAACTATCCGTTACGAATGTTTAAAAGGAAAACCATATGTTGGTTGGAGTGCAGGATCTAATGTAACATGCCCTACAATTTGTACAACTAATGACATGCCAATAGTTGAGCCGGAGAGTTTTCATGCAGCAAACCTGATTCGTTTTCAGATAAATCCTCATTATTTAGATGCAAACCCTGAAGGACATGCCGGAGAAACAAGAGAACAAAGAATAGAAGAATATCTGGTAGCTAATCCATATACTTACGTTGTTGGTTTAAGAGAAGGAACTATGCTTAAAATAGATGATGCAGAATGTAAGTTAATTGGCCCTAGAAAAGCCCGAATATTTAAACATGGAGAAGAACCAAGAGAACTTGGTCCGGAAGATGATTTTGATTTTTTATTCGAATAAAATGATAACAAACAAAAAAACTGCTCGATTTTAATTGAGCAGTTTTTTTATGCATCAAAATTTGATTCCGGTCGTCTTTAATTGAAATTCAATATTCATTGTTGTAACTTTTGGTTTTTTTAAACGTCGTACACAAAATATAAAACGGTTATTATGATTAAGAATTTTTTCCTAACAGCTCTAAGAAATGTTTTCAAGAACTGGAGCTATTCAGCAATTAATATTTTAGGATTATCTACAGGACTAGCCGCAATTATTTACATAACACTATTTGTTAAATTCGAACTGGGCTATGATAAGTTTCATGAAAAGGGAGAAAATATTTATCGGGTTGGTGTTTATGGTGTAATGATGAATAATGAAATTAATCAGGCAGTTACGGCAGCACCTATGGCAGAAGCAATGTTAAACGATTATCCTGAAGTTATTAATTCGTGTCGTTTAAGAGAATCTGGGGATTGGTTAATCCAATATGGTGATGTAAAATTTAATGAGAAAGAGTGGCTTTTTGCAGATTCAACATTTTTTGAAATGTTCTCATTTAAACTACTTAAAGGAGATCCTAAAACAGCTTTGACAAAACCCAACAATATTGTTATGACCGAAACCGCGGCTAAAAAATATTTTGGCAAGGATAATCCAATGGGTAAACTACTGCGTGTTGAGGATGATACTACTTTATATGAGGTTGTTGGATTAATGGAAGACCCTCCCGAGAATTCGCATTTTCATTTCGATTTATTAGGATCTATGGAAAGAATCGGATCAAGTAGAAATACTTTCTGGGTTTCACATAATTTTTATACGTATATCCAACTAAAACCAGGAACTGATATTGATGAGTTTACAGATAAAATGCAATTGATGGTAGAAAAATATGTTGGACCTCAAATAGAGCAATTTCTGGGTATAAATATGGAAGAATTTGCAGCTTCAGGAAACTCCTTTGCATATTTTATTCAACCTATGTTAGATATTCATTTGCATTCTGATTTGCAGTATGAAATAGAAACAAATGGAAATATTCTTTACGTATATATTTTTATATCAATTGCTATTTTTATAATGGTTATTGCAAGCATTAACTTTACCAATATGGCAACAGCGAGAGCTTCAAATCGTGCGAAAGAAGTTGGTATTCGGAAAGTTGTTGGAGCAATGAAAGAACAATTGGTTATCCAATTCTTAGCAGAGTCATTTATTATTACCTTAATTTCTTTAGGAGTAGCAGTTGTAATTCTTGAGTTGTTTATGCCAGCTCTAAACAATATGGTTCAAATTCCACTGGACATAAATTATTTTAATTATTGGTATATAGTTCCAACATTATTGTTGCTGATTTTAATAGTAAGTTTAATGGCAGGAAGTTATCCGGCATTTTTCTTAGCATCGTTTAAGCCGGTTGCAGTATTAAAAGGAAAGCTGAAATTAGGAGCAAAAAGTGGGACATTACGCTCAGTATTGGTAATTACTCAATTCGTTGTTTCGGTTTTTATTCTTTTATCTACATACACGGTTTCAAGTCAGTTAAAATACATGCTTAATAAAGACTTAGGATTTGAGAAAGAAAATATATTAATGATTCGCAGATCCGATGCTTTGGATAATCAAATAGAATCATTTAAGGCTGAATTGAAGAAAATCGCGAATATTGAGGAAGTAACCAACTCAAATTCTTATCCAGGGGTAAATTTCTCTAACAATGCATTTTTTAAAGAAGGAGAGTCGACCAGTAATACTTATTTATTGCACCAGGCCTGGGTAAGTTTTGATTATGGAACAACTTTTGGATTCGAAATTATTGATGGAAGATTTTTCTCAAGAGATTATCCAACAGATTCAAACGCTGTAGTTATAAATGAAGCCGCTGTAAAATCATTGGGATTAGGAGAAAACCCGGTTGGTAAAATACTTTTATATCCTTCGCGTGAAAATTCGTTAAGAAAAATGCCTGTAATTGGAGTGGTTAAGGATTTTAATTTTAAATCGTTACATACCAAAATTGAACCTGCTGCGTTTACATTAATGCCTGGTAATTGGGAAGGGGTTGTTTGTGTTAGAATGAAACCAAATGATGTTAATAACACAATTAAGCAAATCCAGATAGTTTGGGAAAGTTTTGAAAAGGAATATCCTTTTGAGTATTTCTTTTTCGATGATCATTTAAAGGAATTATATAAAACAGAACAAAGAACCAATGGAATTTTTATGTTATTTTCGGCATTATCAATTTTAATTGCATTTATGGGTTTATTGGGTCTGATATCATTTATAACAGAACAACGTAAAAAGGAAATTGGAATTCGAAAAACATTCGGATCAACATCTTTAAATATCGTTTTATTAATTAGTAAGGATATTCTAAAATTAATTGTTATAGCTTCTGTAATTTCTTGGCCAATTGTCTATTATGTTATGAATAATTGGTTACAAGACTTTTCATATCGAATAGGAATTAGTTATGTAATGTTTATAATAATTCCGATTTTAACTATAATTTTATCATTATTAACTGTTATATATCAAACACTCAAAGCTGCAATGAAGAATCCTGCAGAAACATTACGATACGAATAAATGATAACCTGTCTGCCCTCTCTGCTGATAACAGGTGGGCAGGCTAAAAACTAAATAGCATGCTTAAAACGAACCAGTTAGTTAAAGTTTTTAGAACAGATGAAATTGAAACTACAGCACTCAATAAAGTGGATCTTGAAGTTCAGAAGGGAGAATTTGTGGCAATTATGGGTCCGTCAGGGTGCGGAAAATCTACGCTGCTTAATATTATTGGATTATTAGATAATCCAACATCCGGAGAATTATTTTTTGATGGAACAGAAGTTTCCAGGTTTAAGGAAAAACAAAGAACAGAATTACGAAAAGCAAATGTTGGCTTTGTATTTCAAAGTTTTAATTTGATTGATGAACTTACTGTTTTTGAAAATGTTGAATTGCCACTTCTATACTTGAAAGTTTCAGTGTCCGAACGTAAGAAAAAAGTAGAAGAAGTATTGGATAGAATGAAAATTGCACATCGAAGAAAACATTTTCCTCAACAATTGTCAGGCGGACAACAGCAAAGAGTAGCAATTGCCAGAGCTGTGGTGGCAAATCCCAAATTAATTTTAGCCGATGAGCCAACAGGTAACCTGGATTCAGCAAATGGTGAAGAAGTTATGAAATTACTTTCTGAATTAAATAAAGAAGGAACAACCATTGTAATGGTAACACACTCGCCATCCGATGCTGAATATGCGCACCGTATAGTTCAGTTATTTGATGGACATATTGTTACAGAAAACATTAAGAAAATTTTGTAATAAATTAATGATTTGAAAGTTTTATAAAGGAACATTTTTTTGTTCCTTTATTTTTTTAATCAAAATCAAAAATTATGAAACAATTAATAACTATCATTTTGGTATTATGCACATCAATAGCTATTGCCCAAAATATTGAAAAAAGAGAAATTGATTCTTTTGATAAAATTGAAGTAACCGGAAATATTAAAGTTGAGATGAAATTGGGAGATAAAGAGTCCTTAGAGATGAAAGCATTACATGTTGATCAGGATGATATTATTACCGAAGTTGAGGATAAATTGCTGAAAATAAAGGTAAGATCGGGATTATTTGATGATGATATTGATGTAAAAATCAAATTAACCTATAAGGAAATTAGAGAAATTACTTCAAATGCTTCAGCAGAAATAATAGTAAATGAATTGATTAAAGGTGATAAACTTTTTGCTGAAGCAACCAGTGGAGGAAGAATTTTAATGAAAGTTGACATAAATGCAATTGAATTAAAAGCATATCAGGGAGCTCATATTGATGTATCCGGAAAGTGTAAAATTCAAGAGTCGTTTATTAATACCGGAGGAGTTTTGTCTGCTTCAAATTTTGAATGCGATGAGGTATTTATTAAAATGAATACCGGGGGGAATGCTGAAGTTGTTGCAAATAAGAAAATAGAAGCCAGAGTGAATACCAAAGCAACATTAAGTTTCTTTGGAAGACCTGCGGAAGAAAGTTTAAAAACAACGCTGGGTGGTCATATAACCAAATGGGATGAAGACTAAGTAACATCTGGTAAAATAAAAAGGGGCCGGTTATTTACTGGTCCTTGTGTTTTATAAAAGCAAACGGGGTTTTTTAATATTTGGAATCCTCATTATTTTCCAAAGAATCCCCATTTCTTCCAAACAAATCAAATTCTTCATCGTCATCTTCTATTTCAGAAAAGATTTCCTGTTTAAAATTCTTTTTCTTTTTTCCCGCTCCAACTTTTTTAATTCTCATTTCTTTTTCGTCATCAAAAGAATTTGACTTTTTCGACTTCTGAAAATTTCTGTTTGATTTCATTGATACTAAAAATATTTAAACTATTACGAATAAAATTGCAGTTCTTTTATAAGGTTCATTCAGTAGGTGTTTTTCATAAATATTCATGGATAGCTTGCATAGTATATGCAAGTTAATTTTTTTTTATTTTTTCTAAAAATAAATAGCTAAAAAAATGAAGTGTATAAAAAAATAAAGAAAAATATTACTTATTGTTGTTTAATCTTATTTGCATCAACCACTTTATATACTTTATCTGATCTTCTAATTAAAGTTTCAATAGGAACTGAACATCTAACACCTTTTTTAGCAACATCAGTGTTTTTTAAATCAACCCGTATTTCTTTAACCCTTGCTTGTACAACGCCTGTTGTAGGTCCGGCAATTAAAATTTCATCACCAATCTTTAGGTCATAAGTTTCAATTAAAAATTCGGCTACACTTATTTTAGAGAAATAATTGGTTGTTTTCCCAATATAAATTTTTCGTTTGGTTGCACGTGAACCGTATTTGTGGCTCCATTCTCCTAATTTCTGGCCAAGATAATAACCATCCCAAAACCCACGATTAAAAACAGTTGAAAGTCTTTCTGTCCAGGTTGCTATTTTTTCTTCATTGTAAGTTCCGTTAACATAAGCATGAACAGCTTCGTTATAACATTCAGAAACTGTTTTAACATATTCCGGAGGTCTGGCTCTTCCTTCAATTTTTAATACACTTACTCCGGAATTCAGAACTTTATTTAAAAACTTTATTGTACTTAAGTCCTTGGGAGACATAATATATTCATTGTCTATCTCAAGTTGATTACCGGATTCTTTCTCTGTAACTGTATAAGCTTTTCTGCAGGTTTGAAGGCATGCTCCACGATTCGCAGAGTAGTTTTTTTCATGAAGGCTTAAATAACATTTTCCTGATATAGCCATACATAGAGCACCGTGGATAAACATTTCGATCTTTACCAAATTACCGGATGGTCCTGTAATATTTTGTTCTTTAATTGCTTTACTTATTTCAGAAACTTGATCAAGGTTAAGTTCTCTTGCTAAAACAATTACGTCAGCATAATTGGAGTAAAACTTTAAGCTTTCAATGTTACTCACATTTAGTTGTGTAGAGATATGTACCTCTACGTCAACTTTTCGTGCATAGTTAATAACAGAAATATCTGAAGCAATTATAGCTGTAACATTATTTCGTTTGGCTGCATCCACAATCTCTCTCATTAATGATAATTCCTTATCATAAATAACGGTATTAACAGTCAAATAAGATTTGATGTTATTTTCATTACAAATATTGACAATATTTTCAAGGTCTTCGAATGTAAAATTATTAGATGAATGTGCTCGCATATTCATTTTTTCGATACCGAAATAAACAGAATCTGCTCCACCCTGAATTGCAGCCAGTAATGATTCGTAAGAACCTACCGGAGCCATTATTTCAAATTCTTCTCTTTTCATCACTAATAAAATTAAACTGATGCAAAGGTAAATTTTTAGATTTATTAATTCTATACTATGAACCATTATGTTAAGCTTATTGTTTTAAACAATACATGTTTAAATGCTCGAATTAAACATTTGACTTTCAATAAGTATTTTAATAACTTATCAATAAAAAAATTTGTTATGTGTCAGGACCGAATCTTATTTGAAACCGTGGGATATATTAAAAAAGAGCAAAACCTTACAACGGTTGAAAGCAATATAATCCCAAATACATTTGTTTTAGAAAGTTTACATCCTTTTCCCGGTTATCACGGAGCTAATTTACCTGAAAAATCAAAGCCGGGCTCATTGTTTTTAATTTTAACAAGAGATTATTCTTTCGAAGAAGTAGCTAGAATCACAAAAGAAATTAAAGGAACTTTTCAATCTGATTTTAATGCTTCGCAAGGGCATATTTATTTTAAAACTACAAGTTACCCCTGTATCAGAATTAAATATTTGAAAAGTTTTACATTTTTACCGGATCTTCAAAACCTGTACCAGGATCATGGAATAAAGTTTGCAAAGCAAAAATTGATTGATTCTAAGGGATTAATAGTTATAAATAAAGTTTTTTTTGTTGATGAAATGGAAGAAGGTTTATATAACGATTTAGAAGAAGATTCTAAATATTACATTGAATTACCAAAAGATTTACCCTGGAATATTTTTCAGGAATTTACAAGCACTGTAAAAAATAATGTAGACAACAGTAATTTTGCTGTTGCACAAGGAGTTTTCTACCGTAAGGCTGGAATTGTAGAGGTTGTTCGCCTGTATATTTGCGAAGGAGAAATTGATAATATAAGGACGATCCGAAAGTTATATGTCGACTTAATCCAGAAAAAATATAGGCAACCGGTTTAAGTAAGATATTCAACTAAATCTAAATGTACCCAACAGATTTCAAACTCCTGTTGGGTCTTTTGTTTATAATGGTTTAGTTTTTGATGCACAAAAAGGTAACTTTATTACTTTTGTGTAATTAGATTAACCATTTTACACCATGCAAAATATTAAATCAATATTAATAGGGCTTTTTATAGGAATGATCATTTTATTAGCTTCAGCTATTGCTGTTAGTTACTTTTATGAAGATGAAGTTAGTCAATATTTGGTTGAAGAGTTAAATGAATATCTCTTAGCCGAGATCGAAGTTGAAGATATTAACTTTTCTTTGATCAAAAAGTTTCCGAAAGCTTCGCTGGAGCTTAAAAATGTATTGGCTTATTCTAAAGAAGGATACTATAAAAAGATTAAAGAATACAATACAGACACTTTGTTTTTTGCTAAAAGCATATATGTTCAAATTAATATATTCGATTTAATAACCAAAGATTTAACCATAAATAGTATTCATTTTGATCAGGGAAAAATAAATCTGTTTGTCGATCATTTGGGAGATCCTAATTACATTTTTTGGAATCAAGATGAAAAAGAAAATAAGGAATTTAGTCTGGAACTAAATGAAGTTAAAATAACAAGATCCGACGTTTTATACTGTAATAATTCAACAAGTTTTGTCTTGGAATCTAAAGTAAATAAAGTTGATTTTCAGGGTAACTTTTCTAGCCAGAATTATTTAATGAAAATTAAAGTTGATCAGTTTATTAAAAAAATGAATATTGAAAACATTGATTATATTCTAAAAAAAGATGTTAAAGCTCGTTTGGATCTGGACATATTAAACGATTTGGTTAGGTTAAATAATGGAAGATTAAATCTTGAAAACTTATCATTCAGTATAAACGGAAATATTGAAAAGAGAGGAAGAAAAAAAGTTGATTTGTTAATTTCAGGAAAGGACCTTAATCTTAGCAGTTTTATAAAAAATTTACCACCAAAAGTAATTGAAGAATTTCCAAACATTATTGGACAAAAAGGAACCGCCACGTTAAATCTGAATATTTCAGGAGAAAACATTAAAATAACCAAACCTCATATTGAAGCGTTGTTTCTGTTAAATAATGCCCAACTGTTTGATCTTGAAAGAGAAATTAGGTTAAGTAATGTAAATATTGATGGTGAATTTTCAAATGGTGAAGAAAATAAGGCAATAAGTTCCAAAATTATATTTAAAACTTTCAGTGCAAGAATAGAAAATAATTCATTTGAAGGTTCATTTGAATTAAAGAATTTTAATGATCCGGAAATAAAACTGGATCTGTTTTCTGAGTTATACTTCGATGAAATTCAAGAAATATTTCAGATAGATACGGTAGACATAATGGAAGGATTTGCTAAATCTCAAATTCAATACTCAGGTAGTTATGAAGAATTACGTTCATTTAATTTCCGGGATTTATTTACAAAAGATTATACAGTATCTGTTGAATTATCAGAAGGAATTCTGAAATTTAAAAATCAACCACTAATACTCAATAAGATTTCAGGAAACATAGATTTGAACAGGACTTTGTATACAGATAGCTTGTATTTTAAAGTAAACAGTAACGATTTCCTTCTCAAAGGGCGAATTTCCAAATTATTTGAATTTTTCAACGAAAAAGAAATTTTTAATATTAACGCAAGATTATATTCCAGAAAATTAGATCTTGATGAACTTGCCTTTTTGTTTAAAACCGAAAACTCAGATAACACAGAAGGTTTTCAGTTTCCCGAAAAAATAGCGCTTCAGTTACGTTTAAACATTGAAAATTTTGAGGTTGGTAAGTTCTATGCTACTGAAATAAAAGGAAATTTGAATTACAAACCCAAAATGTTTTCTCTTCATGAAGTTTCGTTTAATTCAATGAATGGTAATGTAAAAGCAGGGGGCGTTATAATTCAAAAATACAACAACGATTTTTTAGTTAGAACGCAAAGCAGATTGAAGAATATAAATATGAACAAACTATTTTATTCTTTTAACAATTTTGGACAAACTTTTATTTCGAATCAAAACCTGGAAGGAAATCTAAATGGAGATGTATATTTTTCATCGGAATTTTCCGATAGAATTAAAATTTATAATCATACTATAAGTTCAGAAAGCGATATAACAATTACTGATGGCGAGTTAAATAATTTTGAACCAATGATGGGACTTTCCAGGTTTATAGATATTGATGAGCTGAAAAACATTAAGTTTTCAACCATAAAGAATTCCATAACTATAACAGATGAACAAATTATTATTCCTCAGATGGATATAGAGTCATCTGCTTTGAACCTTACAGCTTCAGGCATCCATCATTTCAACAGTGAGTATGAATATCATGTAAATATGTTATTATCAGACATATTATCAGGAAAAATGAAAAAATCAAAAAGAAAAAAGCAGAAGGATGAAAATATTCAAGAAGATAAAGAAGGAAGAATGAGACTTTTTTTATTGATGGAAGGCAATAAAAACAAAAATAAGGTTAGATATGATAGAAAAGCAGCAAGAACAGAACGTAGAGCAAATCTAAAAGATGAGAAAAATGAACTAAAAGAAATTTTGAATGAAGAATATGGATGGTATAAAAATGATACAACTATAAATAATCAAAAAGAACAAAAAGAAGGTTTCCAAATTGAATTCGAAGAGAACAAAAAAAAATCTACTAAGAAAGAAAAAATCGAACCCGATCAAAAGTTTGTTATTGAATGGGAGGAGGATACAATTGATTCTTAGTATCTATGTGAAAACCACAAAAACCAAATTTCAAATACCAATTTCCCAAAGCTTGGATAATAGATATTGTTTATCTGTACGCTTTTCCCGAATTGTCAATTAATAAAAATAAAAGCAGATTTTTCGATTTGGGATTTTGATATTAGAAGAGTTTTGCTATTTGTAATTAGAATATTTTTTGGAAGGATGGTTTCGTAATATTATTTTTACGGTTTATTTAAGAGATTATTGCTTTGAATATTTACACCAAAAAACAAAAATGGAAGCTCGTATTACTAATTGTTGCTGTAATAATTGGTATTTTAACTTTTGTAATTACTAATAATCTCGCTCAAAAATTATCAGTCGAAGAGAGAAAAAAAGTTGAACTCTGGGCATTAGGGATGCGCCAACTTTCTGCATTGGATAATGAAGAAAAAGATTACACTTTTATTCTGGAGGTTATAAAAAATAACGAAACTGTTCCTGTAATTCTTACAGATAAAGAAGGACAGATTATTTCGTCGAGAAACTTAGATCCAAATAAGGAAAATGACCCGGAATATTTGAATCAACAGCTTGAGAAAATGAAAAAAGATAATGATCCGATTGAGATCATACTACTTGATGGGAATAAAAATTTTATTTATTACAAAGAATCTATCCTTTTAACTCGTTTATTTTATTTTCCCATTATTCAGTTTGGCGTAATTTCATTGTTCTTGCTGGTATCTTACATAGCCTTTAGTGCATCACGCAAAGCAGAGCAAAATCAGGTTTGGGTTGGTATGGCTAAGGAAACAGCACATCAGTTGGGAACACCAACTTCATCTTTGTTGGCAAGCCTGGAATTACTAAAACTTAAAGACGTAGATGAAAAGGTTGTTATAGAGTTTGAAAAGGATGTAAATCGCCTGGAGAAAATTACAGAAAGATTCTCGAAAATAGGATCTGCACCTAAACTCGAAAAACAAGATGTTATTGGAGTATTAAATCATGCTATTCAATATATAAAAGCCCGGTCATCAGAAAGAATCAAATTTGAATCTGATTTTTCCGATAATGATAAAATTATGGTTCCGTTTAATGCTTCATTGTTTGAGTGGGTCATAGAGAATTTATTTAAGAATGCAATCGATTCAATGGAAGGACACGGAACAATCACAATAAATATCGATGACAGGATTCAGTTTTTATTTATTGATATTATAGATGAAGGAAAAGGATTACCTAAATCAAAATACAAAACCATTTTCCAACCAGGTTATACTACCAAACAAAGAGGTTGGGGGTTAGGGCTGTCCCTTTCCAAAAGAATAATAGAGATGTATCACGACGGAAGAATTTTTGTAAATCATTCCGAAATTGATAAAGGTACAAATATGAGAATTGTTTTAAAAAAGTAGACTGCCCAAACTTAAACTATAAAATTGATTGCAAGTATAATTTCAACAAAGCTTTGAATCATTTTTTCTTTTTTTATTCAAATATAAATTTATACTTTTGCACGATGTAATTTTGGCGGGGATGAATCAATTATCGAAATACCGGATTGTATACCAGGGATTATCAGAGGGGAAACACAAGTTCGAGTTTGATATTGATGATATGTTCTTTGAGAGTTTGGAATATTCTGATTTAAAAAAAGGAACTGTAAGAGTTAAGGTTGATTTAGATAAGAAACCTACTTTTTTAGAACTTAACTTTCAGATTAATGGTACGGTTGAATTAACTTGTGACAGATGTTTGGAAGAATATAACGAGGTAATAAGTTTCGAGGGTAAGTTATTTGTTAAATTCACTGAACAGGAAGATAGTTTGGCAGATGATGTAATATTTTTATCTCCAACAGATCACGAATTAGATATTTCACATTATATATACGAAAGTATTAATTTGAGTATTCCTTTAAAACGAGTTCATCCTGATGATGAGGAGGGGAATGTAACTTGTAACCCTGAAATGTTAGAAAAGCTAAGTAATTATAAAACTGATGAGCCTGCCGGTGTGGACATTGATCCAAGGTGGGAAGATTTGAGAAATTTAATGGCAAACAATAATAATTAGTAGAAATGGCACATCCAAAGAGAAAGACATCGAAACAGAGAAGAGACAAGAGAAGAACACATTACAAAGCGACTGCTCCGACTGTTGCTACATGTTCAAACTGCGGTGCTACTCACGAATATCACAGAGTGTGTCCTGAGTGTGGTTATTACAAAGGACAATTAGCTGTTGATAAAGAAGTAAACGCATAAGCAAAAGAAATCAAACTCATATGAGAATTGGAATAGATATTATGGGCGGAGATTTTGCTCCTGAAGCTACGGTTTTAGGAGCAATTTTAGCTCAAAAGGAAATATCATCCGAAGATCGTATTGTACTTATTGGGAATCAGGATAAAATTCTCGAAATATTAGATCGTGAAAATGTAAATCCTGAAAGCTTTGATATTGTTCATGCATCTGAAGTTATAGAAATGCATGATCATCCGGCAAAAGCATTTTCTAAAAAACCAGATTCAAGTATTAGTAAGGGATTTGCATTACTTGCCAAAGGAGAAATCGATGGTTTTGCAAGCGCAGGTAGTACAGGAGCCATGATGGTTGGTGCAATGTATACCGTAAAATCTATTCCCGGTGTTATTCGGCCTGTTATAACTGCATCAGTTCCAAAGCCGGACGGAAATTATTCTATCATTTTAGATGTGGGAATAAATCCGGACACAAAACCTGATGTATTATATCAGTATGGAATATTAGGATCTATTTATGCTGAACATGTTCATGGAATTAAAAATCCGAAAATTGGTTTGATGAACATAGGATCGGAAGAGGAAAAAGGAAATTTGGTTACCAAATCTGCACACGAATTAATGAAAGATTCAATGGATTTTAATTTCATTGGAAATGTGGAGGCAAATGAATTGTTTACTGAAGATAGGGCAGATGTTATTGTATGCGATGGATTTGTTGGGAATGTTATCTTGAAAGAAGCCGAAGCGTTCTATACATTGTATAGAAAAAGAGGACTGAAAGATGAATTTTTCGACAAGTTTAATTTTGAGAATTATGGAGGAACTCCAATTTTAGGAGTTAACAAAAATATTGTGATTGGGCATGGTATTTCAAATGATGTGGCAATCAAAAATATGATTCTCCACACAAAAGAAGTGGTTGAAGCGAACCTTTCTGATAAAATCAAGGAGGCATTTAAATGACAAAACTAAGAGCAACTATTACGGGTATTGGAGCTTACGTTCCGGAATATATCCTAACAAATGATGAGTTAAGTAAAATGGTTGACACTTCTGATGAGTGGATCATGACACGAATTGGAATTAAGGAGAGGCATATTATTAAAGAGAAGGGTGAAGGATCTTCATTTGTTGGATCAAAAGCAGTAATGCGGTTGCTGGAAAAAACCAATACCAAACCTGAAGAAGTTGACTTAGTAATTTGTGCTACTGTAACTCCCGATCATCAGTTTCCGGCAACAGCTAATATTATAAGTGATAAATGCGGAATTAAAAATGCATTTAGTTTTGATTTAAATGCAGGGTGTTCAGGATTTTTATATGCTTTAGCTACTGGTTCTAAATTTGTTGAATCAGGGACACATAAAAAAGTGGTTGTAATTGGGGCAGAAAAAATGTCTTCAATTGTTGATTACCAGGATCGTGCAACATGTCCAATATTTGGAGATGGAGCGGGAGCTGTTTTATTAGAACCAACAACAGAAGATATTGGAATTGTAGACTCAATTATGCAATCGGATGGTGTAGGCAGGGTTCATTTACACCAGAAAGCTGGTGGTTCTGTTGCTCCGGCTTCGTATGAAACAATCGATGCTCGTCAACATTATATTTACCAGGAAGGTCAGGCTGTTTTCAAATGGGCTGTTTCCAAAATGGCAGATGTATCAGTTGAAATGATGAAGCGTCATGGAATTACACCTGAAAACCTTGCTTGGTTAGTTCCTCACCAGGCCAATATGAGAATTATTGAAGCTACAGCTAATAGAATGGGAATTAATAAAGAGCAAGTGATGATCAATATTGAAAAGTTCGGTAATACAACCGCTGCTACTTTACCCCTTTGCATATGGGAATGGGAAGATCAATTAAAGAAAGGTGATAATATTATATTGGCAACCTTCGGAGCCGGATTTACCTGGGGATCGATATACCTGAAATGGGGATATGACGGTAAAGATATTAAGAAATAGTTTAAAATAATATTATACAAAAACCGGGGTAATTTACTTCGGTTTTTTAGTTTAAATAGAAACTTAATGTAAATTCTGTAAGTTTATTTAAAACTGATGATACCGAAATAGACCCATTGTGTGCTTTCATAATTTGTTTCGATAAACTTAGTCCTATTCCTGAACCAGATTCGCTTGTTGTATAAAAAGGAATAAAAATATCCTGAATTATTTCTTGCGGTATACCTTTACCATTATCTTGAATACAAACTTTAATTGCATCCTTTAATTTTGATGCTTTTAAAGTAATTTTTGGCATTTTTTGCTCTTCAAGAGCATTTATACTGTTTTTTACAAGATTTATCAAAATTTGCATTAATTGGTCTTTATCCGCATATATTTTTAAGTCATGAGGTATAATATCAATAATAAATTCAATGTTTTTATTTTCTGTCTGATCAATAAATAAATTTTTAGTTTGAAAAAAGAGTTTTTTAACGCTAACATGAGATTTATTGGGTTGTGGCAGTGAAGTAAGTTTTCTATAGTTATTTACAAAATTAATTAATCCTTTTCCTCTTTCCTCCACAATGTCCAATCCTTCTATTGTTTTAAGAATATATTTTGTATGAATTTCTCCAGGGTTTTTTACTTCTTTTCCATCATAGAAGTACTTTTTAATGGTTTTTGATAAAGAGGTGATCGGTGTAACAGAGTTCATTATTTCATGATTTAGAATCCGGATCAACTTGTTCCATGATTCTAATTCTGTTTGGTACAGATGACTATCAATGTCCTGTAAAGAAATAAGTTTTATTTTATTTTGTCTTAAATTAATTAATCCACTTGTAACCGATAGCTTTTTAATTGTATTTTGATTATTAATTTCAATTATTTCAGAATTGCCCGGTTTTAAAGTATTTAATTTAAAAGCAAAGTTTTTATTTAAAGAATTAAGATCTTCAATATTATTGATTTCGTCCTTTTCCAGAATTCTTCTTGCTTCCGGATTAATGAATTGTACCCTCTGGTTTTGGTCAAAAGATAAGAGACCGATTTTAACATAATTTACAATATGATTTAGGTAATTTGTTTGAATTTCTTTTTCAATTCGAATATCCTGAATGATTTGATTTGTTTCATTGAATTGCTTTCTAAGAAGCGAAAAGCTGTTTTTATTTTCAGTATTTCTTAATCTGAAACCAGACTCTCTGTTACGAATCAAATCAAAATACTCGCTTATTTGCAGATTTATCCTGTTTATATATCGAATTAGAATATAGGTTTGAAAAATTAAAAGAATAGACAGGTTAATTATTGTAATTAAATACTCTCTTTTAATAAACTCATGAATTAAAAAAAAGCAGTTAGCAGTAATTAAAATAACTCGAATAATAATATTTAACGAAAATCTATTGAAGCCCATACTTCTTCATTTTATTGTACATGGTTTGACGAGCAATGCCTAATTCTTTTGCTGCAAATGTCAATACCCAGTCGTTATTATCAAGAGCTCTGATGATAGCCTTCTTTTCAATTTCTTCTAGTTTTAACGGAGTTTTTTCATCTGTTGCTAATTCTCCGGATTTCAATAGCAGATCATTAGGAGTTATAACCCTTGATTCACACATTATTACTGCTTTTTCTATTGTGTGTTGCAATTCCCTGACATTTCCCGGCCAATTATAATTCATTAACTGATCATAAGTGTTTTTGCTGAACTTTAAGGATGGTTTGTTATATTTTTCAGAGAATATTTTTAGGAAATGATCTGATAAAATGATTTTATCTTCCCCACGATCTCTTAATGGTGGAATTTCAAGAATTATCGTGTTGATTCTATAATACAGGTCTTCCCTAAACAGATCTTCAGAAATTAAATGCCGGATTGATTTATTTGTTGCCGAAATTAATCTTATATCAATGGGATTTGATTTATTTGCTCCAACAGGCAATACTTCTTTGTTTTGTAAAACAGATAACAATTTGGCTTGCAATGGAAGAGGGATATTAGCAATTTCATCAAGAAATAAGGTTCCGTCATTTGCAATTTCAAATCTACCGGTTCGGTTTTTTTTAGCATCAGTAAATGAACCGGCTTTGTGTCCAAACAATTCGCTCTCGAATAAATTTGGCGAAATTGCACCCAGGTCAACATGAATAAAGGCTTCGTTTGATCGCGACGATAATCGATGAATTTCTCTGGCGATTACTTCTTTTCCTGTGCCATTCTCACCTAAGATCAACACATTAGCATCTGTTTTGGCAACCTTTTTTACTGAATTATGAATCTTTTCCATAATTATGGAAGAGCCTTTAATAATTGAATGTTGTTTTTCAATATCCCGTGTTAAGGTTTGCTGTGTTTGACTAAGCTTGTTAATTTTATTTTTGGATTTTCTAAGAGAAATAGCAGTATGTATCGTTGCTAAAAGCTTATCGTTATCAAATGGTTTTAGAACAAAATCAGTTGCTCCCTCGCGAATTGCTCTTACTGCCAGCTCAACATCTCCATAAGCTGTAATTAATATAATAATTGCGTCTTTATCTGTTTTTAGTATTCTATTCAGCCAATAAAACCCTTCATTTCCTGTGTTTTGTCCTTTGGAAAAATTCATGTCTAACAGGATCACGTCATAAGTATCGGTACGTAATTCGGATGGTAATAAATTTGGATTATCAATTGTTTTAATGAATTTGTATTCCGTTTCCAATAAAAACTCTAAAGTTTTTAAAACTTGTTTATCATCATCAACGATTAATATCTTATTTTGATTCTTCATTTTAAAACAAGACGTCTAAAATTTATACTTATAACGTCTAATATTTAGACGCGAATAAAGATCCTAATTCAACAAATAAATTGATAACACTCACAAAAACAAACACTTGTAATTTCTGGCAAATACATTGTATTTAATGTAAATGTATAACTAATTTTATTTACTTTAGAACTATGTTTCAATATTTTTTCAAGCTGGCATTTCGGAATATAAGAAAATATAAGATAAACACTTTAATAAGTATCTTGGGATTAACTGTGGGTTTGACTTCGTTTATGTTAATAGCGTCTTATATAAATCACGAGCTAAGTTATAACAAGTATAATGAGAATTTTGAGCAAATATATTCTGCAAATATTAATTTTCATATGCCTGAGGGTGTCCAAAAAGGTAAAAATATGCCATTTCCCTTAGCTGAAAAGGTTACTTCTACATTTCCGGAAGTTCTGAGTGGGGTTCGTATTAATTGGATTTATAGTTTGTTCGAATATGGTGACAAGGAATTCTTCGAAGGGGCTACGGGATCATACGTGGACAACGAGTTTTTTGAGATATTCTCGATAAACCTTATCAGTGGCAACATTAAGAACTCTCTTATTGATCCGTATACCATCGTGCTTACAGAAAAAGCTGCAAAAAAATATTTTGGTGATGTAAATCCGGTTGGGAAAAATTTACTAATGGACAAAAAATATAATTTAAAGGTAACAGCAGTAATTGAAGATTTTCCTGCAACCACAGATTTGCGGCTTAACTTTTTTGTATCAATGAAAACTTTTCTGGCCATAAATTCAACACAGGATTATACTCAAAACTGGGAAAGTCATTTTGTGGAAACATTTTTTCTTCTAAAGAAAAATAGTGATTACAAAAAGTTAAATGAGAAACTAGATGGTTTTTTTGATTTTAATAACGATGTTGTTGAACGAGACTTATTTTTAGCTCCTTTAGCAGATTATCACTTAAAATCAAATAGTAATAACAATACTATCAAGGTACTATATATATTAGGGATTGTCGCTTTTTTTATTTTGGTTATTGCTTGTATAAATTTTATCAACTTATCCATTGCAAATGCTGCGAATAGAGTAAAAGAAACCAGTATAAAGAGAATAGCAGGAGGTAGTAAAATATCATTGATTTTGCAGCAAATTGGAGAATCTGTTTTGCTGTCATTTATAGCCTTTGACCTGGCCTACCTGCTTTTTGAAAGACTACTAAATAATTTCAATGCAATTGTGCAGGCTCAGGTTTCCAGGGATATAATTTTCAATTTCCAATTTATACTTTTTATGCTATTTATAGCAATTTCATTGGGTTTTGTTTCCGGATTGTTTCCAGCAATTAAGATTAGTAAAATTCATCCTTTAAGAATGTTACATGGAGAAAAAACAAATTTGGAAAAGGCTGGTTTCGGAAAAAAGGGACTTGTAATTTTTCAATATGCGGTCTCAATAGTTTTATTTATTTCTTCCATTATATTGTCTCAACAATTTAATTATATAAAAAACAAAGATCTGGGCTTTAATAAAGAATATAGGATAACCTGCTATATTGGTAAAGACAATAATGAAAGTAATCCTAAATTAAAAAGTTTCAGAGATGAAATGTTAAGGCAGAGTGGTGTTCACGACGTTACACTGAGCAGTACCTTGCCTTTTTACGGACACGATCAGGTATATATTAGAAAAGAGAATTCATTAGCAGAGGATGTAATTTCTATTAACTATAATGAAACAGATATTTCATATTTTAAAACCTTTGGTATTGAGGTGTTAATGAAAAAAGAAATTGATGTCGATAACAGTTCTTCGGAATTAAATTATTGTTATTTAAACGAAGAAGCAGTAAAAAAACTGGATTTTGATGATCCTTTAGGCGAATATGTCCAGATAAACGACAGAAAATTTGAAATTATTGGTGTATGTAAAAACCACCATATTTATTCTTTGAATATAAGTATTCCACCATATGTCATTATTTTATTGGGCAACAATCATACTTTTGATGATTATAACTGGGTAACTATAAAGAGCGATGGTTTTAACCTTGAAAATGTTACAGAAATTGCTGATGCTAAGTTAGATGAATTTATTCCTGAAAATGCATATGATTTTTTTAACTACGGTGATTCAAATTTTAGAACACGCTCACTTAAAAAGATCGGAGGAATTGGGAAACTCTTTAGTTTTTTTACAATAATAGCTATTTTAATAGCATCTATGGGAATTTTTGGATTAGTAGCTCTTACTGTTAAAAATAAAACAAAGGAAATAGGAATAAGAAAAGCACTTGGATCATCTGTTTTTAATATATACAAACTTATTGCTCAAGAATACCTTGCCTTAACCATATTAGGAAATATTTTAGCATGGTTTCCGGCTTGGTATATAATAAGCAAAATTCTTCAGGATTTTGCTTATAGTGTTGACATTGACTTCATGATATTTGCGGTAGGATTTATTACTTCAATTTTATTAACATTAATGACAATTGCATTTCATACAATTAAAGCAGCAAAGACAAATCCGGTCGAGGCTTTAAGGTATGAGTAAATTTTACATCAATTAAGATTAAATAACGTCAGAAGCTTTAGGTTCCTGACGTTTTTATAATAATTTAATTTGATAGTTAAATTTGAAAACAAAAAATAACCTATATTGCAATCCAATACCGAATGTTTAAAAATAGATTATGAAGTTTACAATTCCTTCGTCACTAAGAGTGTTTCTCTATTTATTAGCTCTATTTACCATAATTGGGACTGTTTTATTATTCAAATTTGATAAAGGAGATATTTTTTTGTACTTAAACAGTAAAGGATCTAAATTCTTAGATGAATTTTTCAAATTAATTACCCTGCTTGGATTAGGTGGATTACTGGCAATTTTAGCAGTAATATTTTTGTTTATCAGATATTACTATTCCATATTATTTGCAGTATCATTAATAGCTGCTGGTATTTTTTCTTATTTACTAAAACACGTAATTTTTAAAGGGATGCCTCGACCGGCAGGAGTTTTTGACCTAGAGAATTTATCGCATATTGTTGAAGGTATAAAAATTCATAAATACAATTCATTTCCTTCAGGACACACCATGACAGCTTTCTCATTAGGTATTATTTTGACGTTAATTTTAAAAAACAGAACTTGGGGAATTGTCGTTTTTGCAATTAGTTTTGCGGTTGGCATTTCCAGGATCTATCTAATTCAACATTTTTTTATAGATGTTTATGTTGGAGCTTTAATTGGAACAGCATATACCCTGTTAATTCATTATTTAATAGGGCACAGATTAAAATTGGATTATAAGCCGGCTTTTAATGGTAATTTATTGTCGTTGATAAGAAAGAGAAAATAGTTTTTTTTCTGTATAATTTATTAACATTGTTGCATTTTTTTTCGGATCATCTGATTCGAGATAAACGGAGTAAATAGAATTCTTGGCTCGCTTTTCTAATCCGAATAAATAACTTTTATCATAATACTTAAGGGTAAGGTCAGCAACATTATATAAATTGCCATTTTTGAGTGATTCTAAAGCTTGTTTTACATTTTGTCCTCCAAGTCTTTTACCAATTTTTACAATACAATTTTCGAGCTCTTTTTTGTCAAAATCGGCATACTCATTTACCAGGCGATTGATTCGAATTTGTTTATCAATTTCCATTTTAATTACCGGAGATTTTCGCATTAAACTGAAAAGCTCATTTGGCAACCAATTGGAACCGATAGAATGACTTTCATCTTCAATCCAAACCGGTTTTGAAAGGTCGAATGATAACCACTGATAAAGTAGATCGTTTTCAAATTGTTCGTTGGTTGGTTGTGGTTCTTGTCCGAGAGCTCCAAATGCAGAACCTTTATGATGAGCAATTCCCTCAAGATTAATTGCTTGTTCTCCTTTATTTTTAATTTCAATTAATGTTTCTGTTTTTCCACTTCCCGTCAACCCACCAAGAACTAAAAGTTTTGACTTAGTTAATTGTTCTTTACTATATTTTCTGAATGCTTTGTAACCACCTATAAGAACATACGTTTTTATTCCAACAGTCTCGAATAACCAGGCCATGCTGGAGCTCCTCATTCCTCCACGCCAACAATGAACTAATAATTTGTTCTTAACAGATAACTTTCTCGATTTATTTGCAAATTCTCTAAGTTTTGATCCAACTGTTTCCAGTCCTTTTAGTACTGCAGGTTCTCTTCCTTCTTGTTTATAGATTGTTCCTATAATTGCTCTTTCATCATTCGTAAATATCGGAATGTTGATTGCACCGGGTATATGACCTAATTCAAATTCTTTTGGAGAACGAACATCTATGATTGGAATTTCTTTGGATAAATGATAGAAATCTATTACACCTACTTTTTCTGACATAAAGGAGAATTTACAATACGAATGTAATAAAAATTATATACATGTAGTCAGGAAGTGACTCAAAGTCACCTGCTCAATAATGATTTAATTAATATTATCCTTCCAGAAAATTTCCTAAGATAGACCTGCTTTCTTTTCTTGCATTTCCTCCTAATGGAGATAAGCGTTGAATTAATTTCCGTATTGGCATAGATTGAAGCCAGACTTTTCCGGTGCCATGCATTGTAGCAAGAAACAATCCTTCACCACCAAATACCATAGATTTTAAATTACCGGAAGTTTCAATATTAAAATCGATTTGAGGTTCGTAAGCTACAATACATCCCGTATCTATCCTTAAGGTTTCATTATTTAACGTTTTCTCAATAACCGTACCTCCTGCATGAATAAATGCTTTTCCATCACCTTCTAATTTTTGAAGAATAAATCCTTCTCCTCCAATTAATCCGGCACCCAATCTTTTATTTAAATGGATTGACACTTTTGTACCCAGTGCTGCACAAAGAAATCCATCTTTTTGAACAATTAACCTGCTTCCAATTTCCTTTAAATTAATTGGAATTATTTTTCCGGGATAAGGAGCAGCAAACGAAACCTTTCTTTTTCCTAAACCTTGATTTGTAAAATGAGTCATGAAAATGGATTCGCCGGTTAATAATCTACTTCCGGCAGAAAATAACTTACTCATAAAACTTTGACCCGGAGAAGATCCATCTCCAAGTTTGGTTTCAAAAGCAATGCCTTCTTCCATATAAAGCATTGCGCCTGCTTCGGCTATTACTGTTTCATGCGGATCTAATTCAATTTCAACAAGTTGAATATCGTCGCCTATAATTTTATAATCAATTTCATGTGAGTTCATAATTCTTCAAATTATTCAGAAAAATAACGTATTAGTACTTCTTTTATTTCTTCTATTCTAACAGGTTTAGCTAAATAATGGTTCATTCCGCTATCAAAAGCTTTTGTTTTATCTTCTTCTCGTGCATTGGCTGTCATTGCAACAATCGGAAGCTTATATCCTCCACTTCTAATTTCTGCAGTTGCTTCCAGCCCATCTTTTTCGGGCATCATAATATCCATAAAAATGATGTCGAATTCAGATTCTTTAACTTTATCAACACAATCTTGTCCATTATGAGCTATTGTAATTTCATATCCCAAGTTTTTAAAGATTGTTTGCGCAACTCGTTGATTAATAATATTATCTTCGGCTAACAGAATTTTTATATTCTTTTTTAATTTATTCAATTCAGGCAATTCTTTTTCCTTTACTTTTAAATTTGGAAAGTTGTCTTGTATCATTTCAAAAATTTCAGATGCTTCATAAGGTCTAATCAGGTAGTAGTCAACGCCATTCATTTTACATTTTACATAATTTCCCGGCTGATCATTCGAACTGATTATTGCTATAATGAATTTATCTGAAAAGCCTTTTTCATGAAGCTTTCTGGCAAAACCAATGCCATCAAAATTAGCGCTATCTTTAATTAAAATGAGGTGATAATTTTTGCCCTTGGAATTAATACTGCTCTCAATCTTATTTAAAGGGTCATCTTCAGGAGTAATCTGTTCATTACTGGTTTCAAAACTATTAAATGTATGTAATAAAGTTGTTTCTTCATCCAGATTATTATTAATAATTAATACATTGATCTGATTGTAATCTTCTATTTTAGAAATGTTTACATCTTTTTGATGTTTTTCATTTGAATGAACCTGTATGGTAAAAGAGAATTTGGAGCCATTATATTGAGGATCGGTCGAAATGGACGATGGGCTTTCTACCCACATTTCGCCTCCCATTAATTCAACCAGCTGTTTCGAAATTGTTATCCCTAATCCTGTACCTCCAAATTTCCTGGTTGTAGACCCGTCAGCTTGTGAAAATGAACCAAAAATATCGTTTAGTTTTTCTTTAGGAATTCCAATTCCAGTATCTTCTATAGCAAACAATAAAGTGAGATATCCATTATTGTTTTTTACTTTTTCGACAATAAGCTCTATTCTTCCTTCGTATGTAAATTTAATGGCATTACCGATTAAATTTGAAATGACTTGTTTTAACCTAAAAGGATCTCCAATAATGCTATCCGGAACATTTTTATCTGCGTTGAAATTAATCTTGAGACCTTTTTCAAGAGCTCTGGGTCTAAATAGCGATACGGTTGCATCCATTTCCTCTCTGAGCTTAAATGGTGTTTCTTCTATAACCATTTTACCTGCCTCTATTTTAGAGAAATCAAGAATGTCATTAATTATTGAAAGTAACAAATCTGCTGATTTAAGGATAATACGAACAGCATCTGCTTGTTTATCGTTTAGATCAAGTGTTTCCAGGGTATTAGCCATTCCAATAATTCCGTTTAGTGGAGTTCTTATTTCGTGACTCATTTTAGCCAGAAATTCAGATTTTGCTTTATTTGCTGCAACTTCGCGCTTTCTTGCTATTTCAATCGGTGTAATATCTATAAATGCCTCTAAAGAAACATCCTCATTATCCATTCTATAAGGAATTTCTTTTTTGTAAATGATAACTTCATTATCGTTATCATCATAATAAACATATTGATTTAGATTATCTGTATATGCGAAAGAATCACTATCCTGAAAATTTCTTGAAATAAGAAACTGATCAGTAATATTTTTGCCGACTAGTTCATTTTCATTTTTTAATCCAAAAATATTTGCCGCTGTTTTATTTAAGCTTTTAACTACCCGATTTTCTCCAAGCACCATGATACCTATCGGAAGAGATTCCAGGATTTCTCTCATTGCAACTAAGGAGTCTTTAATTTTCTTTTCTTCTTTATATCGTTTTCGTATATAGAAAATGAACAAATAAATAATTAAAATTAGAATCAACATTGTTGAGGTACCAACAATTATTGAGTTAGTAACGACTGTATTGATAATAATTTTTGTTTCGAGCGAAAAAACAATACCCATATCTTTTGTTAAAATACGAATAGGATAGTATACCGATAAGTATTTGTTATTAGTATTCTCAAATGAAACATTATGAAGTATATACCCTCTATAACTATTATTGATGTCTTCGGTAATATGGTCTATTTCATCAACAAATAGAGTATCTCGTGTGATATTATTAGATATTATTTCACCGTTGGTACTAACTAACCATTGCCACAATGTGTTACCAAGATGATAATTATCAAAAACAGAGTTGATGTAGTTATCAATATCAACTTTTACAAGAATATTTATAACAGTTTTACTGTCTTTAAATACAGGTAAAATATACGTGTATGATCCATCATTATTTAAAATAACATCTTCTCTATCAATTAATTTACGCTGTCTTTGAGAAATGTAATAATCACTAATGAAATGATTGGTTTTGTCTTTAAAGAGACTATAAACATTTTTATTATTATCGATTATGCGAATATTCTTAATAAGATTTTGATACTTAAAGTAGAACAATTCAAGTTTTTTGACCTTTATCTCTATATCATTTTCATTTTCAAAAAAACTTGCAATATCAGAGGAAAAAACAATGTAATTAATTTCGTTTTCAAACTCATAACCTGATTGTTCAATTTCCCAGCTGCAAATTTGGGCCTGATTCGATAACATATCAGTATGGAAATTTAATTGTTGCTTATAAATATGATATCCAAAATAAGCATTTACTCCAAGTATGATAATAATTACTATTGATAGGAGGTAATATATCTTTTTCATAATACTGATTTTGTATCAATTAATAATTTTAAATAATACCCAATTTGTTTCTTTTATGTATGATTTATATATGGTACATTTTTTATTATCTACGTAAAACACTTCTTTGTTTTCTCCCGTAAGTAAAGATTTTATTGCTTTTCTTAAATCTGTATTCTTATGCAAGGTTAAAGAAGGGTTATTAAACCTGAATATATCTTTAGTAACAGGTTTAAAGTATTGAAATTCCCGTAAAACCGGGATATCTATAATTTTTGCAGCTTGTTTCGTACAACAAATTAGTTTTCCTTCTGCATCTGTCAATAACATTAATTCGGTATCTGAAGAAAAATATTTTTCTTTTAAACTTCTTAAAGTTATATCACCGGATACTATACCTATAAAACGTTCTCTGTAATACAATGGTTCAACGCACGCAATTATCCAACCTCTTCCGTAAGGATCAGCAAAAGGACTGTTAATCCAGTATACATCATCATCAAGAAAAGGCTTATTATTTGCTGTTTGGTATGAAGTATATTCTCTAAGATCAATAGAACCTTTAAGATAACCATATACATCAATAAAAGGATAAATTCTTAAAAAAGAATTAGTATCCAAAAAATATACTTGCGATAGTAAAGCATTCCTTTCTATGGAACTTTTAAATATTGTATCGAGTAATTCGCTATTAACAATGATTTTCTTTAACTGACTTGAAATTTCTTTTTGACCAGGTAGATACACCGCTGAGTTCGAATTTTCATATTTGCTTGATAGAAACTCTCCGTTTTTAAAGTAATACCTATCTGATGGCCAATTATTTATTTCGCGATCAAATGGGATTTTATGCTGGATATTACTAGATAGATTTAAAATTTCGTTTTTTATCTGAATGAGGTCTGAGTTTATATTGTCAGCAATATAATTAAGATGTTTTAAGTTTAAATCTTCTTTTTGTTCGTTTGAACAAGAGAACAAAACTGAAAAGAAAATTAGAAGAAAATAAAATGATCTTTTCATTAATAAAAAGTGGTTTATATACCAAGTTAAAATTAGTCATACAAGTTATAAAAAAAAATAAGAAGATAAATAGATTTATGATAAATGAAAGCGAATTGAATTTAAACGAATAAATACTGTTTATTAACGATGTTTAGTTTCTTCGTCAAATAGAATATTCAGGTAGTTTTCATAAC
Organism: Bacteroidales bacterium; assembly: GCA_028282785.1. Classification (GTDB taxonomy): domain Bacteria; phylum Bacteroidota; class Bacteroidia; order Bacteroidales; family UBA12077; genus UBA12077. The sequence goes on from JANQHE010000072.1 coordinate 44,361, forward strand.
GTAATTGGCTTACAGTTCCTTCTTCAATTGCAACTTTAACAGCACAACCGGGCTCATGGACATGTGTACAATTATGATACTTACAATTTTCAGAAGCTTGGAATATTTCAGGAAAAAAATGGAATAGTTCTTCATTTTGAATATCATGTAATCCAAATCCTCTTATCCCGGGAGTGTCAATTACAAATCCACCGATTGAAAGCTCAAACATTTCAGCAAACGTAGTTGTATGTTTTCCCGATTTATGATAATCAGAGATTTCTGAGGTTTTTAGTTGAAGGTTCGGATCAACTAGATTGATTAATGATGACTTACCAACGCCAGAATTACCGGCAACTAAAGAAGTATTATTTTTAAGTAAACCAGTCACTTTGGAAATATTGCTATTTTTTTTAACTGAGGTGGCAATGCATTCATAACCAATGTCTTCATATATATTGATTAACTTCTTTAAATACTCCCGTTGTTTTTCATCATACAAATCAATTTTATTAAAAATCAGTTTAGCCGGAATACGGTAAGCTTCTGCTGTAATTAAAAATCGATCTATAAAAATGGTATAAGTTTCAGGAAATGCAAGTGTAACCATCAAAATTGCCTGATCCAAATTAGCTGCAAGAATATGAGTTTGCTTTGAAAGATTTGTTGATTTTCTGATTATATAATTTTTACGTTCTAAAACATCTTTTATAATTCCGGTATCAGAATTTTCTTGCACTTCATATTCAACAAAATCACCAACAGCAACAGGATTGGTGCTTTTTATTCCTTGAATTCTGAGTTTTCCCCGAATATTGCAAGAAACAATTTCGCCGGTTTCCGTGTCTCTAATGGAATACCAGCTGCCTGTTGATTTTGTTACTAATCCTTTTTTCAAGAGTTCGATTGAATGACGAATAAACCTTCCTGCCGACAGGCAGAGATTAACGATTTGAAAATTTTGATGTAAATACCTCTAAAATCAATATTCATTAATCGATGTTCATTATATAATAAATACAAAAATAAGCTATTGTGTTAGTATAACAAATGTACAATTATATAGAGAACTGAAATAACAACAATTAAAAATAGATTAAAATACTTCAATATTATTCCCATATTTGTTTGGAATTTAAAAGTACTGAAGATGATAAAAAAAATATATTCTTATAATGTTAATGGCATTCGTGCTGCAATAAATAAAGGTTTTTTAGATTGGTTAAAACAAGAAAGTCCGGATATAATCTCAATTCAGGAAACTAAAGCACATAAAGACCAGGTTGACACTAAGTTGTTGGATGAACTAGGGTATCATCATACTTGGTTTTCAGCAGAAAAAAGGGGGTATAGTAGTGTAGCTGTTTTTACTAAGGATAAACCTGATCATATTGAAACAGGAATAGGAATTGAAAAATACGATAAAGAAGGACGAACAATTCGTACGGATTTTGGTGATATAACAATTGTAAATTCATATTTTCCATCTGGTACAACCGGAACCGTTCGTCAGGATTTTAAAATGGAATATCTGGCAGATTTTCAAAAGTATATCGATAATCTGAAAAAGGAAAGACCAAAGATAATAGTTAGTGGTGATTTTAATATTTGCCATAAACCAATTGATATTAACCATCCGGAAAGACATAAAAAATCTTCGGGATTTTTACCGGAAGAACGTGAATGGGTGGATAGATTTGTTGAAAACGGATTTATAGATACTTTCCGAGAATACAATCAAGAACCGGAACAGTACAGTTGGTGGAGTTATAGAGCAGGGGCCAGAGGTAAGAATTTGGGATGGAGAATTGATTATCACATGATTTCAGAAGCATTAAAATCCCAATTAAAGAATGCTGCAATATTACAAGATGTACATCACTCGGACCATTGTCCTGTAGTAGTTGAAATTGACTTTTAAATACAAAACGCAGTAGAATTAATTCTACTGCGTTTTGCTTAAAAGGTTTATTCAATAATTAGTTTTAATCGTTGTGTAATATCCGGTGTTTTTATTTCTATAAAATATAATCCTGAAGGATAATCATTCACATCAATTTCAAAAGAAGTTCCAGTTAAATCATTTTTATAAAACACTCTACCATTCATATCTATTATTGTCAATCTAAATTGATCAAATATGGAATTCTTTATTTCAATGAAAATCTTTTCCTTAGCCGGATTTGGGAAGACTCTTAGATTGATCAATGTTGGATTATCTAATCCTGTGGCTTGTGTAACCAGAAGTTCCTGATTAACAGGTGTTGCAACATTAACAGTATCGTTACCTTCCTGATATGCAATAATTACTGTCGTTCCGGCACCAACAATATGTATTTGGTTGTTAACAATTGTTGCAACCTGTAGTTCACTACTTTCATAAGATATTTCTAAACCAAGATCACTTGTAGCTCCTGGATCGAAATCATCATCATTAGTTGTTTTATCAGGTAATTCATTAAAAGTAATAGTTTGATCGTACTTAGTTGTAGTAAAAATCATATCGTTTCCTTCAGCCGTGCCGGCAGAATTTTCTCCAACAGTACGGAAATGATATTCTGTATTTGGACTTAAACCGGTTAAATTTATACTGACATTTGTATTTGTTGTTCCGGTTACAGGACTTTGATCGGCTGTTATTGTATTTCCATAAGAATCTGTTGTTCCATATTGGAATGTAACAATAGTGCTTAAATCATTTGCATTAACTGTTCCATTCAGCACTGCTGAAGTTTGCATTACACTTGTTGCTTCATTTGTGGTAACAATAGGATCTTGAGATAATGTAGTAAAGGTTAAATCTGAGCCGTTTGTAACTCCTCCTGCATTTTCACCTACAACTCTAAAATGATAAGTTGTATTTGGACTTAGTCCGGTGAGTATAGCACTAACCATAACGTTTGATGTCCCTGTAACAGGACTTTCTTCTGCAGTTGTGGTTGAACCATAGCTATCTGTTTCACCATATTCAAAAGTTATTGTTGTGCTCGCATTATTTGCGTTTATTGTTCCATATAAAATTACAGTTGTAGATGTTAGTGAGGATACAGAGTCCGTTAATGCATCCGGAGCTTCAGCCAATGTTGTAAAAGAAACTTCGTCACCATATGAAGAGCCTGCAGTGTTTGTAGCATAGGCCCTTACATGATAAATTGTGTTGGGGCTTAACCCAGTAATACTTGATGTAAAAGCTCCTGTGGATGAAGCAACGCCATCTTCCGTTTTATCATCGGCAGTAGTTGGGTTTTCACTAGTACTCCAGCACACACCATGCTGAGTGGGATTAGGAGCTCCTAAGTCTGTTATATTTCCGTTTCCTGTTGCTGTTGTTATAGCAATGTCTGTAACCACTTGTGTCGTAACGGTGGGTGCTTCAGGGTTAGTAGTAAATGAAACCTGGGCTCCATAAACCGTACCAGCCGTATTTGTAGCATAAGCCCTTACATAATAAATTGTATTGGGGCTTAACCCAGTAATACTTGATGTAAAAGCTCCTGTGGATGAGGCAACGCCATCTTCCGTTTTATCATCGGCGGTAGTTGGGTTTTCACTAGTACTCCAGCACACACCATGCTGAGTGGGATTAGGAGCTCCTAAGTCTGTTATATTTCCGTTTCCTGTTGCTGTTGTCATAGCAATGTCTGTAACCGCTTGTGTCGTAACGGTGGGTGCTTCAGGATTAGTAGTAAATGAAACCTGGACTCCATACACTGTACCAGCCGTATTTGTGGCATAAGCCCTTACATAATAAATTGTATTCGGGCTTAACGAAGTAATGTTTGAAGTAAAAGCACCGGTTGCAGATGCAGTTCCTTCATCAGTATAACTATCCGAGGTTGTTGGCGTTCCTGAAGTGTTCCAGCATACACCATGAGCCGTAGGGTTAGGAGTACCTAAATCGGTAATATTTCCATTCCCGGTAGCAGTAGTTTCGGTGATACCAGTAACTGCCTGAGTTGTGACGGTTGGTTCTTCGCCTAAAGTAGTAAATGAAACCTGGGTTCCATAAACCGTACCAGCCGTATTTGTAGCATAAGCTCTCACATAATACGTTGTATTTGAGCTTAATCCTGTCATACCTGATGTGAATGCTCCGGTTGCTGCAACAGCGCCATCTTCCGTTTTAGTATCAGAAGTAGTAGGAGTTCCGCTTATATTCCAGCACACACCATGCTGAGTTGGGTTAGGTGCGCCAAGATCAGTAACATTCCCATTTCCGGTAGCAGTAGTTTGAGTGATGCTGGTTACTGCCTGAGTTGTTACTGTGGCTGGTTCAGGGTCCGTGGTAAATGAAACTTCTGTACCATATACCGTACCAGCCGTATTTGTAGCATAAGCCCTTACATAATAGGTTGTATTTGGGTTTAATTCTGTCATACTTGATGTGAATGCTCCGGTTGCTGCAACAGCACCATCTTCCGTTTTAGCATCAGAAGTAGTAGGCGTTCCGCTTGTATTCCAGCACACACCATGCTGAGTTGGGTTAGGTGCGCCAAGATCAGTAACATTCCCATTTCCGGTAGCAGTAGT
>JANQHE010000001.1 GCA_028282785.1 Bacteroidales bacterium
TGATAAATTACGAGCTTCAATTTCGATCTTTAAATCTTTATTACTATTTTCCAGATATTGATTTGCTTTTGTAATGGCTGCTACAATTCCTCCTGCAAAATCTATATGATTATCCTTTAGCATTATCATATCATGTAAACCCATTCTATGATTTTCTCCACCTCCTATTTTAACAGCTAGCTTCTCTAAATATCTCATTCCCGGAGTTGTTTTTCTTGTATCAAGGATTTTAGCTTTTGTGCCGGCAAGTTTATCAGCGTACATTTTTGTTGTCGTTGCAATACCGCTCATTCTTTGCATAATGTTAAGAACCAGTCGTTCAGCTTGCAGAATTGATTGTATTTTACCTTCTACAATAAACGCTCTATCGCCAGGGGTAACTTCATTCCCATTGAAAAGAAATTGTTCAAAGCTTAATGAGGAGTCAATTTCATTAAAAACTTTTTTAGCAATTTCCATTCCTGCTAAAATGCCCTTTTGTTTAATTAAAAGTTGGGCTTTGCCTTTTGCCGTTGATGGAATACAAGAAAGAGATGAATGGTCACCATCGCCAATATCTTCAGCAATTGCAATTTTTATTAAGGCATCAAGAAATTCGTTACTCATTTTCGGTTTCTATTCTGAGTTGATGTATAAGCTGTTTTTCTCCTTCTTGTTTTATTAAAATAGTTACCCTAAAAGTACCATTAAAAGTTTCAAGTTTACCTATCGCAAATTTAGATTCTCCTTTTCCTCCTTGGTGTATAAATTCGAAATTTTTTGGGAAATATTCAATAAAAAAATTATCTACAATTTGTTCTGCCTGAACTTTACTATAAACATCTTCAGTATCCAAAAGCACAAGTTCAATTGTACTATTAAAATAACGAGCAAGCACTTCAGCATTTCCAACCCGAAAAGCTATGGCAATATCACGTGGAACTTCCTCATTTAAAGTAAAAGAACCCAAATTGAAAATAAATGAGAATAGAATAATTAATGGTAACGCTTTTTTCAAGGTTTTCATTTTAAATCTTCTTAAGTTTGCGATATGTTGTCGCAAATACTAAACCATAAATTGTGCCAATTCTTGCAATTTTGGTATTTATTTTGCGAAAATTAAAAAAAAAAGGCAAATAAAAAAATGAATACTCCAAATGAAAATTAAACTTTTGTTAATTGGTAAAACAGATGAGAGTTATTTAAAGCAAGGAATTGAAAAATATACCAAAAGAATAAAGCATTATTTGTCTTTCGACTTTATAACTATTCCCGATTTAAAAAATACTAGAAACCTATCTGAAGAGCAGCAAAAACAAAAAGAGGGAGAGCTAATTTTAAATCAATTAAATCCTGCTGATTTTGTTGCTTTATTAGACGAAAAAGGTAAAGAATATTCTTCTGTGGCTTTTTCAAAATTTATTGAAAAACAAATGATATCCGGATTGAAAAACTTGGTTTTTATAGTTGGTGGACCTTATGGTTTTTCAAAACAACTATATGAAAAAAGCAACATTAAAATTTCACTATCACAAATGACATTTTCACACCAAATGGTTCGTTTAGTATTTGTTGAACAATTATACAGAGCCATGAGTATCATAAAAGGCGAACCTTATCATCATATTTAAAAAAAAGAAATTAAATTTACTACCTTGTGCTTTTATTGTAAGCTATAACATGAAAATCTTTCAATATATCATAAAAAACAAGTTCCTCATCGGATTCATCTTATTGTTTGTATTAGGATGGGTTTTTGAGCAAAATATTAGATATCAGCCTAACGAACAGGAAGAATTAAAAAATGTTCAAAAACTTATAAAAGAAAAAACTAAAAAAGTAGATGAAGTACTGACTCAAATAGAAGATCAGCTCGATTCTATAACTTTAAAAGAACTAATGTACCGTCAGGATTTTGTTTCAAATGAAATGTATGAAAAAGAAGGTATAGTTTTTTTAGGGTATTCCGCTGATTCTTTGGTATTTTGGACTGATAATCTCGTTCCGGTTGAAAATAATTTTGTAGATAATCAATTATATAGTGATATTGCAAAATTAAAAAACGGATGGTTTATTATAAGACATAATTACATAGATGATTATGAGTTGTTCGGATTAATTTTAATTAAAAACGAATATTCTTATCAAAACATATTTATAAAAAGTACGTTTTTTGAAGAATATGAAGTTGAGATTCCTTTTACAATTGGACTTGATGAAACAAAAGGCTATTCAATTAATGATCATAATGACGCATACTTGTTTTCTTTTGATTTAAAATCAAATTTAGTTTATAATAAAACCAACGTCTACTTTTCTTCAGGATTTTACTTCTTAAGTATAATATTTTTATTTCTCTTGATTAACAATTTAATTGTTAAAACCCCCGGCAGGTTTAGAAATATTGCTATTATTGTTTTGGCTCTTCTTCTTTTTGTCATTAGGTACTTAATGTTAGAGTACCATTTCCCAATTGTATTTAAACAACTCGAGTTATTTCAACCACATCATTTTGCAATATCAATGTTTGTTCCATCACTAGGGGATTTGTTGTTACATGCCGTTTTTATGTTTTTTTTCATTTTGGTATTTTATTTCGAATTTAATTTTAAATCGCCTGACAAAGCTCCGTACAGATACTTAATAACAATTATTCTTTTGAGTTTTTCATTGGCCTTATTTATATATCTAAACTATTTTTTTGAGAGTTTAATCCTGCATTCAAGTATATCATTCAATGTTCATCAATTTTTTGATTTATCTATCTATAGTATCGTAGGGTTTATTATTATAGTACTCTATTTAACAACTCTTATCTTATTTTTAGATAAAACATTAAAACTAATTTGCAGTTATTATAGTTATCGAGATTTTGTGATAATCTTTTTTATACTTTTTGCCGTATTTGTTGTTTTTATTTTTGCCATTTTTCATCATTATTTGATTTTCTCATTAGTTTTTTTAGGAACTATAATATTGTATGTTGCATACATTAGATTTAACAGAAAAAATTATAGCTACGCAGTTATTATTGTTTTGTTATTGATTTTAGCTTTATATACTGTAGTATTTATAAATGTAACAAGTAATAATAAAGATGAAGAAACAAGAAAAGTCTTGGCTTTAAACCTTGCAAATGAACATGACCAAATAGCCGAAATGTTGCTCGAAGATATTGAATTGGAAATTGAAAGAGATACGGTTGTTAGTGACTTACTTACCTGGCACTATCAAAATGAAGGTGCGATTTTCGATTATTTACAAACAAAATATTTTGGAGGGTATTTAAGAAAATATAGATTGGACTTATCTATTTGTAATCCGATGGATGAATTAACTGTTGAATTAGAAAATAGTGTTGAAATACATCACTGTTATTCTTTTTTCGAAAATTTTCTGGAAGAAAATGGAATTCAGTTACAAAATAGTCGTTTTTATTTTTTAGATAATTTGGAAGGACTTATCAGTTATACAGGGCAATTTGTTTTTAATAAACCATCCTGGGAAAATGAAGTTTCTTTATACATTTCATTACATTCTAAATTAATTAGCCAGGAATTAGGTTACCCTGAACTTTTATTGGATAGTAAAATGAGCGGCTCCAAAGTCTTAAGTGATTATTCTTACGCAAAATATAAGAATAATGGGCTAATGAGTCAATCCGGTGATTTTTCTTACCTTCTTACTTTACCAAAAGAATGGAACACAAAGCAAGAATTTAATTTTACAAGTGATCATAATTATGAACACTTAATATATAAAATAGATGAATCAAGCAGAATAGTTGTGAGTAATTATAGGATTAGGTTTATAGATCTATTAGCTTCGTTTTCGTACATATTTGTATTCTATTATATATTGTACTCTTTAGTTATGTTTTTAATAGGTTTTCCGGAAAACATTAAAGGGTTTAGCTATGATTTTAAAAACAAGATTAAGTTTTCAATGATAGGAGTTTTGCTATTGTCGTTGATAATAGTTGGATTTGGAACTATCTACTATAATATTAATCAATTCGAAAAAAATTTATATGAAAGAATAAGCGAAAAAATACAATCTGTAAAGATAGAAATGGAAAATAAATTGGGGGGAGATTTCGAACTTGTATCAGACGAATCTGATTATTACGAATATTTACTTCAAAAATTTTCACAGGTTTTCAATATTGATATGAACCTTTATGATGTAGAAGGTAACCTTTTGGCATCCTCGAGGTCACAGGTTTTTGAAAAAGGATTAATGGGAAATAAAATGAATGTAAATGCCTTTGAAGAAATGGTTGTTAAGAAGAGTGGTAAATACATTCATAGAGAGAAAATCGGCGATTTAAGTTACTATTCCGCTTATATTCCTTTTTCAAATGATTATAAGGAGTTGTTAGCATACATAAACTTACCTTATTTTACTAAGCAAAGTGAGTTAAGAAAGGAGATTTATACTATTGTTGTGGCAGTGGTTAATATTTATTTCTTCCTGATACTTTTATCAATTGTAGTGGCTATTTTTGTTTCAAACAACATTACAAAACCTCTGGAACTTATTCAAGAACGTTTTCGTGCAATTGATCTTGGTAAACAAAACGAGCCGATTGATTACGCAAGTAATGATGAAATTGGAAGTTTAATTCGTGAATATAACAGAATGGTAAGTGAACTTTCCGATAATGCAGAAAAGTTGGCAAAATCTGAAAGAGAATCTGCCTGGAGAGAAATGGCTAAGCAGATAGCGCATGAAATTAAAAATCCTCTTACCCCCATGAAACTTTCTGTTCAGTATTTACAAAAAGCCTGGAATGACGGAATCCCGGATTTTGATAAACGTTTAGAAAAATTCTCTAATTCCTTAATCAGCCAGATCAATAATTTATCAAGCATTGCAACTGAATTCTCCAACTTTGCAAAAATGCCAAGAGCTAGAGCGGAAGAAGTAAATATTATTGCCAAACTTTCCGATTCCATTAACTTATTAGAAAGCACTGAGAATGTTAAGTTTGAAACTGATTTTCATAGCATAGAAGAATTGTATGTCTATGCGGATAAAGAACAGGTGTTAATTGTTTTTAGTAACCTAATTCAGAATGGAATACAAGCTGTTCCAAGGGGAAGAAATGCTGTTATAAAGATCAATGTTGAGGAAATTAAAGATAAAGTGAAAATAAGCATTACTGATAATGGTTCGGGAGTTCCCGAAGAATTAAGAGAAAAACTTTTTATTCCTAATTTCACAACTAAAACCAGCGGAATGGGATTAGGATTAGCTATTGTTAAAAACATTATTGTAAATGCCGGAGGTGATATTTGGTACGAAACAAAAATGGATATCGGAACTACATTTTATATAACTTTTCCTGTTTATAAACAATCGTAGAAAAAAAAATCTATCTGGTTGTTAGTAAATTGCCTAAAAAATGATTTGTTCTTAAATTGATATAAAACAGGTATTTACTAAATCTGTGCTTGGTTTTTATTTGGTAAAAAGTTACTTAATTCATGTAAATTATTTATATATTTGTTATATATTGAACCGTTTATAAGAAAATATAACTTTTTTAAGCTTTGAAAAGGGAGTTTTTAACCATATTAATTATTGGTTTTTTTATTTTTATATCCCACCTGGGTTTTTCTCAAACATCCATATCGGGAATTGTTAATTCATACGCAGCAGTAGATTCTATTTATCCTACTAAAGATACCATAGAAATTTCTAACCCTTCATTATTTTTTGCAGATGATACAATAATGATTTATCAGGTAAAAGGAGCAGAACCTCGAACAGAAGTCGGTGTTCAGCCTTATAATTTTGGACAGGTTAGAAATACAACAGAGTTAAAAAAAGCGGGGAAATATGAAATTATTTTAATTCAAGATATTGATGGTAATAAGGCAATTTTAAAATCAGTTCTGAACAATGATTATGATACAGACGATTTTGTACAAATAATAAAGGTTCCTTCATATAAAAGTGCTAGTGTTGATGGGAGATTAACTTGTGAACCTTGGGATAAATCTCTTGGATACGGAGGAGTACTTGTTTTAATGGTGGGTGATACTTTATATTTAAACGAAGATATAGATGTAGTAGGTAAAGGATTTATGGGAGCTGTTCCATTTGAGAGTAATGGAGAATGTGCATCTGCAGATTCTACAGTTTATAGTTTACAGTACTTTAATGAAAATAGAGATACGATAAGTGCAGGATTTAAAGGGGAAGGAATTGCTAAATTTGATACTACGTATAGAAAAGGCCTGGGACGTTGGGCGAATGGTGGTGGAGGCGGAAATGCCAGATATGCAGGTGGAGGCGGCGGAGGCAATGATGGTGCTGGTGGATATGGTGGCGAAGAAGATACTACAACTTGTATAACTCCAAATTTTGAAGATAGTCCACTTTACGATTTTGGCGGAGAAAGCCAATGGAGATCTTTAGGCGGAAGTGATGGTTATGGTTTAGGGACTCAGTTTTTAATTGATGATAGTACGATCTTTATGGGCGGTGGAGGAGGATCCGGAACTTATACGGGCGTTTTAACAGCGTCAAATGGTGGAGATGGCGGAGGTGTTATTATTATTATGGCTAAAGCTCTTGTATCTAATGGAGATAGTATAATTGCGGATGGTGCCGATGTAGAGGATATAGCTACAGCTTCAGCAGGAGGTGGTGGCGCGGGAGGAACCGTTGTATTTGATGTTGAAACCGTATCCGGTGATTTAACAATTTCAATAAATGGCGGAGACGGCGGTAGAGTAGCTACTCATGGCAATTCAGGGCCCGGAGGAGGCGGAGGTGGAGGACCATTACTGTATAATTATTCAGTACCAAACATTGATTATACTTTAACTAAAAGTGGAGGTAGTGTTGGATATGCTCAGGATTTGTATCCGGCTATTGAGAGACATAAAGCATTACCTGGTCAAAATGGAGCTACTATTAAAGCTGGTGTAAAAGTTCCTTTAACAGGTTTTTTATTTAACTGGATTTCTGATGATCAGGTAATATGTAGGGATCAAATACCAAATCTTATATCCGGAACAAAACCCAGAGGAGGAAATGGAATATTTACTTACCAATGGCAGAAAAGAACAAATTCAACGGGATGGTCTGATATTTCAGGTGCAACAAGTACAGATTATCAACCTCCGGCATTAACGGATACAACATATTATAAGCGAATAGTTACATCTGGAACTGTTATTGATAATGGAAATGAAATCCAGATTATAGTTCAGGACCCTATTGTAAATAATTTTATTACCGGTGATGATTTAATTACATGTGTAGGTAATCAAGCAGATACCATAACCGGAACTAAGATTGTATTAAATAGCGGAGGAGACAATTTTATTTATGAATATTTCTGGCAACAAAGAACAGACCAAGGTTCATGGTCTGCTGTTCCACTACTTAATGATACTGTTTGTTTACCCGGAACAGTTCTGGATACAACTTATGTTCGACGAATAGTTAAATCAGGATCTTGTTACGACACAACGGCCAATATTGAAATTATTGGTTTACCTCAAATAACTAACAATATTATTTCCGAAAATCAAGAAATTTGCGAGGGCCAGGTTCCCGAAGAAATTATTGGAACTTTACCTAATAAAGGTGATGGAACTTATTCTTATTATTGGGAAAAGCGAACCGAAGGAACTTCATGGACGGTTATAACTGACTCATTAAGAAAAAACTTTGCTCCTTCTAATCTTATTGAAACTACTTATTATAGAAGAGCTGTACAATCTGATGATTGTATTGATATTAGTGACTCAATTAAAATAAATGTGTTGGTTCCAATAAGTAATGACTATATTGAAAACGGATCTAAAATCTATACTTGTTATAATACACAACCGGAACTAATACTTGGATCTACTCCGATAAACGGCGATGGAACATATAGATATCAATGGCAGGAAAGTACGGACGGAACTTCATGGAGTAATGTAGCTGCAGATGGAACAAATGAGGATTATCAGCCTGAAACATTAACAGATACCACTTTTTATAGAAGATTAGTGGTGTCAGGGCAAGATGATTGTTGTTCGAGTTTTAGTGATACTTTAGAAGTAAATATTAATCTTTTACCCATTGCTGTCATAGTGGATGATCTTGATACAATATGTAGTAGTGATGCAACATCTATTGAATTTAGAGTAACTTCAGGCGCACAACCTTATACATTAACTTATAGTGATGGGTTTTCGACATATGATATCAATAGTATTAATACAACAGATTATTTTACAGAGATTATTAATCCTATAGCAGATATTGAAAATAAGCAATTTGATTATACTCTTATATCTGTTGTGGATGATAGTACCTGCCAGGCAGTAGATATTACCGGGCATGATACGGTAATAGTATATGGAATTCCAACCGCTTTTGCAGGAATTGATGATGAGGTTTGTTCATTATCATATACATTATCTGCAACCCCAATTTTCGGTAATGGAATATGGACTCAGATCCCTAACGATGGAGTAACATTATTTTCAGATACAGGAATAGAGAATCCATTTATTAGTGTTGATTCAGCCTTAACATACAATTACATTTGGTCTAAAACAAACTGGAACTGTAATGATGCTGATACTGTAGAAATAAATATGTACGAAAATCTTACGAATTTACAAATCTTTAGTCCGGATGATTCAATAGCAAGTGTTGATGTTGACACTATAATATTTAATGTATTAGAACTTCCTGTTAAGGGAAGTTATAAGAACAATAGTTTTAGTGATGTGATTTATAAGGCATGGAGAACGGATAATAATCTGGTATCGATTAGTGATAGTTTGGAAAACGAGGCTAATTACTCATGGTCCGAGGAATCTGGAATAGGGAAGTTTAAAGTAGAATGGTATGTAAGAAAAGGTGTATGTCAGGATACCACAATTAGCCGAACAGTTGAGGTGAGAGATTATATTTTTGTTCCTAACGGATTTACCCCAAATGGTGATGGAGTAAATGATGTTCTCTTCGTTTACGGATTAAATGAGAATTATAGAAATGAACTAATAATTTATAACCGATGGGGAACAGAAGTATACAGAATGGATAATTATTCTAACCAGATAGGTTGGGATGGAAAAAATAATGATGGAAAAGATTTATCTGAAGATACTTACTATTATGTTCTATATAAATATAAGCCTTCAGGTACAGTAACCGAAACAGGTTTTATAGTGCTTAAACGTTTTTAATGCAAAAAATAAGATACATAGTATTTTTTATTTTAATACCATTATGGGGATTAACTCAAGATGGTAGTTTAAAAGTTGGACAAAGATATGAACCGATTTATAGTCAGTATTGGGTAAATGGTTTAGCAATTAACCCAGCTTATGCAGGAAGCCGGGAATGTTTTAGCAACATAATTTTGTACCGTAATCAATGGATGGGATTTGAAGGAGCTCCGGTTACTCAAACATTAAGTAGTCATGCTCCTTTTAAAGATGAAAAAAATGCAGTTGGTTTATTCTTATTTCATGAAGAAATTGGAGTAACAAACTATTATGATATATTTGGGAACTATGCATTTAGATTCCAGTTGGGGAATGGACGTATTTCACTGGGATTAAGAGCAGGAGCAACGTTCTTTCAAGGGAACTACGCAGACATAAATGCTAATCCGGAAGGAGAAGTAAATGATTTACTTTTAGAAAATGAGTCCGAAATTTTTCCAAATGCTGGTTTTGGAGTTTATTACTACAGTGAAAATTATTATGTTGGACTATCTGTTCCTAAATTGTTATCATATGAAATAGAAAGTTCCCAAAAGAAAATGTCAATATCACCGGATAACTATGATTTTTTATTTACAGGTGGATATCTGTTTGAACTGAATGATAAAGTTAAATTGAAACCATCTGTTTTATTCAGATATCGATTAGAAAACACATATCAAATTGATGGGAGCTTAAACTTCATTTTATATGATGCAATTTGGGCAGGTTTTTCTTACAGAAAGGATGACGAATGGGTTATAATGGCTGAATATCAGGCTACTGAACAGATTAGGGCAGGAGTTGCATACGATATTGGTAGTGGAGATCTTGCAGGTCAGCATAATGGATCATTAGAGGTGATCTTACGCTACGATTTTAAATATAAGTTTAGAGCTACAAGTCCTAGATATTTTTAATATGGCAAGAATAAAGAAAATATGGCTGTATATATTGTTAGGAGTTATTAGTATTCCGGCAAATTCACAAGATTATTCGGTAAGCTTGTTACCTTTTAGTACTAATAAATACGATGAATTTGCTCCTGTGTATTATAAAGGAGATATTGTGTTTTGTTCAAATCGAAAAAACACAATGTTTATCGATTATACGGATGAAAAGGAGAATCTTCCGGCATTGGACATTTTTGTGGTCGAAGAGATTGGAAGAAACGACTGGGGAGAACCAGAGACTTTTTATGAAGGATTTCGTACACATTTTAACGAAGGGCCTGCTACTTTTAACAGCCGTGGTTCTGAAATATATTTTACAAGAAATATTCATGTTAAAAAACGAATAGGTAATTCAATTGATAAGAACAACAGGTTAGGTATATATTATTCAAAATATAGCAGAAGAACCGGTGGTTGGAGTACACCAACACCTTTTAGATATAATAACTCGGATTATAACATTGCTCACCCTGCCTTAAGTGAAGATGAAAGGTATTTGTTTTTTGTTTCAGATATGGATGGAGGATTTGGTGGAACGGATATTTATGTATGTGAAGCTCGAAATGGAGGTTGGGGAGCTCCAAAAAATCTTGGCCCAAACGTAAATACCGATGGGAACGAATACTTTCCTTTTATTCATAGTACAGGAAGACTTTATTTTTCTTCAGACGGACATGAAGGAAGAGGAAGATTAGATATTTTTTATACGGAACAGGTAAACGGAGAATGGCACAGGCCAATAGCCATGGATCCTCCTATAAACACACGGTATAATGATTTTGGTTTGATCATAGATGCATTTAAAAAAACCGGGATGTTTAGCTCAGATCGTCAAAGGAGATCAGATGATATTTATGCTTTTACACCCTTATACCCAATGTTTGACAACTCTCAGCGTCAGGAAGAAAACAATTATTGTTATGTACTTTATGAAGAAGGAGCAGAAAATCCTGATACTTCAATGTTAGAGTATGAATGGTCATTTGGAGATGGTTATAAGGCCAGAGGATTAGAAGTGGAACATTGTTTTAATGGTCCGGGTGATTATACACTTGAATTAAATGTTATTGATAAATTAACCGGAGAAGTTTTTTATACACAGGCAACTTACCCTCTTAAAATAGAAGATATCGTGCAGGTTTATATAAATTGTCCCGATACAGTTGAAGTAGGACAGGAAGTAGTATTTGATGGCAGAAAAACAAATATTACTGATTTTGAAATCTATAAGTATTATTGGGACTTTGGAGATGGTAGAAAAACAAGAGGAATTGAAGCAAGACATATTTACACAACCATTGGAACTTACATAGTTCAGTTAGGGGTCGTAAGTAGATCAGACAGGGAAGGAAACTCTCAAAAAAAAGGTGTGTATAAAAATATTGTTGTAGTTGGTTCTTCAAGAGAAAGAGGTAGAAGAGGTAATTAAAAATAAACACAATATGAAAAGATTAGTATTTTTATGGATTACAATGATGGTTGCCGTGAATATGTTTGCACAGCCTGTTCCTGCTGAGGATGAAAATATTCCATATTTAATGACATTTGGACATAAAGCGGATATTTCATGGGGAGATGATGATTTCTCACAAACTTTTTTTGTTTTAATCCCTAAAGAACATACAAGCCCGATTTTTATTAGAGTTTTTGATCCGGATTGTGGTGGAGAAGTTGATGAAATAAATGGTTTTTGGGATACAAAAATGGAGTATTCTATTTATGGTGGAGCGGGGTGCTTTGAAAATGATGATGCACAGGGAATTGACCCGGTGGGAGATTATAAAAGTGGTAATCTTTTATCAAAAAAGGTTTTTGGAGAAAATCCAAGATATGATAATAATTGGTATACTTTTGGACCATTTAACCCAACAGAGGGAGAATTAGTAGAAAAATATGGTGGTTATGTATTTAAAATTATTTGCGAAGGAATAGCCGGCGACGATGGTAATATGTATCGATATTTTGTGAGTACTTCTCAAACCGAAAATAAGCGTATCGAAGGCGCTAATGCTTTTGCATATGAATATAGTTTCAGAATGCATAATGATCCTAACGAAGTTTCGCATATTTATCCTTATATTGATGATAGAACTATAAAAGTTGTTCAGAAGAATTTTGACTGGGATAATGATGGAATTATTCGTGTTGTTTCGGTTGGCCGTGCAGGTTTGCCATGTAAAATATCCGGCGATGATGAATGGGCAGAAAGCGAATTTGTTATACTTGAAGAAGAAAAAAATACCTCTCTCGATTTTCAATTTATAAAACGAAAATCACCTCCGGTAAAAAACAACAATGTTGTAATTTCGGTAAAAAACCAGTATGGTGAACTTTTACCATTTTACACCATTCCTATTGGAGGAGTACCTAAGTATAAATACTCAATTGGTGTAAAGAAGAAATCAAACTAAAAAACTATGAGTGTCAAAAAACTTAGATTTAATATCATCCTTGTTTTGATATTTTTTGTTCAGAGTATTTATGGACAAATGTATCAGTTCAAAGAATATGGAATTGAGGAAGGATTGAGCCACCCATTTGTATATACCATAAGTGAAGATAATGATGGCTTTATTTGGATTGGAACAGGAGAAGGGTTATGTAAATTTGATGGGTTCGAATTTAATGTTAGTACAGAAGATGATTCATTAACCGATGGATTTGTTACAACAAGTTATTTAGACTCAAAAGGAATTATCTGGTTTGGGCATAATTCAGGACAGGTTACTTATTACAACGGCATTGAATTTAAGCTTTTAGATTTAGAAAATGTTAATAGTACAATTACAACGATAACAGGTGATCAAAACGGAAATGTTTTTATTGCTACTCAAAACAACGGAATTACAAAAGTTGATAAAGAATATAATCTCACCGGTTTCAGTGAAAATTTTACCGGGAAATTAATTTATTCGGTACTTCAGGTTAAAGAGAATCTCTTTTTGATTGGTACATCAAGTGGATTAAGCCTTTATTCATTAAAAGAAGATGAATTTATAGAAGAATATAAAGTAGATGAACTGGATTATATTGCGGTTCAAACCATTAATAAAAGTAACGTCGATGGAGCTTTTTGGATTGGTACGGAAGATGCAGGATTTTACCTCTTAAAAAGAAAAGGAGAAAAATTTGACAGTTATGAGATTCAAAATCAAGGAGAAGAACATAATTTAAGTTATGAGAATGTACAGGCAATATTAGAAGATAAAGACGATGTATTATGGATCAGTACATTTGGTAATGGCATTTACAAGTTAACTCCGGATGTAGGAGCAGAATTTAGCTATATCAATGTTGTTAATTACTCAACAAAAAATGGATTGCCAAATAATTTTGTAAAGCAAGTTTTCCAGGATTGGGAAGGAAATTACTGGATCGCTACGTATGGTAATGGTTTGGCTTTCCTGGTTGATGAAGCTTTTACGATGCATTATAAAAACCTTGATTTATTTAATGGTAATGTATTATCAATAACAGAGTCAGATGATTATCTGTGGCTAGGAGGGGAAAGCATTATAGCTAAAATAACAAAGGAATCTAATAGTTTAACAATTATTAATGTTAACAACGGATTACCTAATGATAATATTGTAGCACTTTATTTAGATCAAAATGGAGATCTTTTAATTGGAACGGAGGAGAAAGGAATATATCAGTTAAAAGCAAATTCAAATAGGGTAGTCTCATTTTATAAATCAAACAATTCGCTTGGTAATAAGGTCAATTCTTTAACAGGAAACGAATCAAAAATTTGGGCGGGAACCGAGAATGGAGTGCTCGAATTTGATATAAAAACAGGTCAAATACAGTTATTTAACACTTCGCAAGGTTTACCCCATAACAATATTAAGTTTATTTATATTGATTCGGAAAACAATTCATGGGTTGCAACAAAGAGCCAGGGAATTTTTTCGATAAATTCAGAATTAAATTATTCAATCGAAAGTAATATTAACTTTGAGTTTACGTCAATCACAGAAGATACTAATGGAGATATCTGGGCTGCGACATATGGTGATGGTATTTTTAAATTTGAACAAGATAGTATTTGGCATTTTTCAACCGATATTGGATTAAAATCGAATTATTGCTATAGTATTATTGCTGATAATGTTGGCAGGGTGTGGGTTGGACATCGTTTAGGGCTTAGTAGTATTGATATTAGTTCAGGCGATATAAAAGTGTATGGAACAGAAATTGGGATAACTGGTGATTGCAATTACAACTCTGTTTTTAAGCAAAATAATGGAGTTATTCTTACTGGTACAACCGATGGTTTAGTAATGTATGATAATTCGAAAGAACGAAAAGTAAAATTTGCTCCTAAATTAAATATTTCAGGAGTTCTTTTCTCCGATGAACCGGTAAATTTCAAAAAACCTATTCAGCTTCCATATAAGGTATATAAACTTAACATTTCTTATGTTGGGTTAAGCTATAGTAATCCGGAAGGTGTAACTTATCAATATATGCTTGATGGTTATGATTTGGAGTGGTCCAGGGGTACAAACAATCGTGAAGTGTATTACCCAAGAATTGAAGATGGAAATTATACATTTATTTTAAAGGCATGTAATGCAGATGGGTATTGTGTTGAGGAACCTCTTGAAATAAAAATTAGCATTAAACCTCCGTTCTGGAAGACATGGTGGTTTATTGCCCTTTCAGTATTAATTGGAATTGGAGCAATTTATTTCTTTATAAAATATAGAGAACGTAAACAAAAACTATTACAAGAGTATCTGGAAAATGAATTAAATGCCAGAACTAAGGAAGTTGTTGAACAAAAGGAATTACTGGAAATAAAAAACAGGGACATAACTGATAGTATTAATTATGCACAACGAATTCAGCAAAGTATATTACCTTCGGTAAGTACAATTAATGAGAATTTTTCAGGAGCATTTGTTTATTACGAGCCAAGGGATATAGTAAGTGGAGACTTTTATTGGTACGACCGTGTAAATAATGATAAATTTTTAATTGTTTGTGCTGATTCTACTGGTCATGGTGTCCCGGGTGCATTTATGTCAATGATTGGTACTACTTTAATTAAAGATATCTGTTTAAGGAAAGATATTGAATCGCCATCTGATGTACTGAAACAATTGGATAAAGAATTGCAAAGCACATTGAATCAGAACATTGATGCAGAACGCGCACATGATGGTATGGATATTATTGTTTGTGAAATTGATGTACATACGCATTATATGAGATTCTCTTCAGCTATGCGCCCATTGATTTTATACAAGGATAAAGAATTGCAATATGTAAAAGGGACCAAGGCTTCGATAGGTGGTGATCCAAAAGCAGAAAAGCAATTTGAGAATGTGGGATTCCAACTGCATAAGGGAGATATAATTTATATGTTTTCCGATGGTTATCCCGATCAGTTTGGAGGACCAAGAGGTAAGAAGTTTAAGTTGGATCGTGTAAAGAACATGCTTGCCGATGTTTGTGATAAACCTATGGAAGTTCAGCAAGATTATGTTTCTAAAACTTTTACCGAATGGCGAGGAAAATTACAGCAGGTTGATGATGTTTTATTTATGGGGGTAAGACTGTAACTAATTAGTGTCGTCTAAGTCAATAAGTTTATTTAAAATAGCATAAATAGTCAAACCCGGGACAGTTTTAATACCTAGTTTCCGGGTTATATTTTTTCTGTGCGTTACAACCGTATGTGTACTTATAAAAAGTTTATCTGCAATTTCCTTGTTGGAATAACCTAGTGCAATGTTTCTTAATATGTCTGCTTCTCGTTCGCTTATCTCATCGGGAGTATAACGTTGTGGTTGATTAGAAATACGATTACCGATTAGTTTATTGATTTTTTTTAAAATTGAGTTTTGAGTTTCATTAATAAGAATATTTTCAACCCAATTTATTTCATTAAAAGAATTTTTGTGATTTTCAGATAACAATATCATTTGTACATTTTCTATATTTTTAGATAAACAATCTGTAACATTTTTATCTAAGAGATTTGAGTTAATGATAATGAAATCAGGATCATGATTTAGGATATTATCAATATCATTCATATTATCTATTTGCAGGATAATTTGTGTATTAGGTATCTTTTCGATAAGAGATATGAGTCCTTTTCGAATAATATATGATTGTTCAATTACTATAAAAGTAGACTTAGGCATTTTTCGATTCTTCTGAAAATCGTTTATTAATGATTTCTTCCATTTCCCTAATTTTCGGAACCAGAACCTTTTCTTCAATTCTTGCATGGTCATTTAAATCCTGCTCCAGGCTAAAAAGTTCATGTAGAAGTTTTTTACATAATTTTACATCTTTAGGTTGAGGCAGATATTTAATAATGATATTTTTTAGGTCAAAAAGTTTCTCCTCAATGTTATCATGTTCATTCTGAAATACCTCAATCGAATAATTCTGCATTAATTCAATAACGGATGTATCTATTTTATCTGAATTAAATGCATTTTCAATGGCATGAGCGTATGGAAATACAGCTTCTTCTTCCCGGTTAGTGTGGTTTTGCAACTCTTCTTTATACTCGTTAAAGAACTTTTTAAGTAATACAATATTATCCTTTTGTGTTTGGCACGAATCCACCATTTTTTCAATTAATTCCTCAATTTCCGGTACATTGCTATTGTGATAGTCATTATGTGTTTTCTGCAAATAATCAGTAATAAGTTTTACAGGAAATGTTTGTAAATGTTTTTTAGGGAAATAATCTTTATCAACAAAAGTATTTACAATATCCAGGAAGAAATCCAAATCAACATCATTTTGTTTGCATACTTCTTCAACCGATTTGTCGCCAAATCCCAATTCAATTCCAAAACGATTTAGAACCGAAAGGGCATAGTAATTCACATGAATTACATCAGCCATTTTTATTTCTTTAGTTATGATCATAAAAGAATTTTAAGATATAAAAACACATTAATAACAGTATTTAAATATTATTGTTCTAATAATTCAGAATAAATTATTTCAGGAGTTGTTTCAATGTTACTCATATTAAAATCTCTGTCCATTACCTGAAATTGGTAATAAACTGTATCAGGAGAAAGAATCGTTCTTGAAAAATAAATATCAATTGTGCCTTTTAAGCTTTTTCTATAAATACCTTGTTCAAAATAGGGTAAATAATATGTATTTCCGGTTTTTTCAATAAACTGTCCACCCTGTTTATAATATTCAGTATATATAAAATCTATTTGATTATTGCTAATGATCGTATCTGAAAAATTCTCAGAAAAGCCAATATTTCCATCTCCATCAACAATAGAAAAAGTAAGAACCCCTTCTGCTATTGTTGATTCTCCATCGCCCGGAATTACCTTGAAGCTTATAAATTCAATAGCAGGAACTTCTGGGTAATCTTCGGCTTTTTCGCAAGATAGCACTAAAAAAGAACACAGTATGAAAATTCCTGCTTTTCTCATAGATTATTTTTTACGCATATATATTTGGATAGGACATCCGGTAAAATCAAAATTTTCGCGCAATTTATTTTCCAAATAACGCTTATAAGGTTCTCTGATATATTGAGGTAAGTTACAGAAAAAAGCAAATGAAGGATAAAAGGTATTTAATTGCGTAACATATTTAATTTTTACAAATTTCCCTTTTACCGATGGAGGCGAATATGTTTCAATAGCCTCAAGCATTACATCATTCAATTTAGCAGTAGTAATTTTTCTTTTTCTGTTTTCATAAACCGTTTTAGCTTCTTCTAAAACCTTATGGATTCGCTGTTTATTAATTACAGATGTAAATATGATAGGAACATCAATGAAAGGTGCAATCTTTTTCTTGATTGCTTCAGTATATTCTTTCGAAGTATTGGTTTCTTTTTCAATTAGATCCCACTTGTTTACAAGAATTACCAGTCCTTTCTTGTTTTTCTGGATCAGCTTAATGATATTCAGGTCCTGCGATTCCATTCCCTGGGTTGCATCAATTAAAAGCAAGCATACATCAGCTTTTTCCAAGGATCTTATTGAACGAAGTACAGAATAAAATTCAAGGTTTTCAGTAACTTTCCCTTTTTTTCTAATTCCTGCTGTGTCTACCAAGTAAAAATCATGATCGAATTTATTATATCTTGTGTAAATGGAGTCTCTGGTAGTTCCTGAAATTGGAGTAACGATATTTCTTTCTTCACCGATTAAAGCGTTAATCAAGGAAGATTTTCCAACATTAGGACGACCAACTACAGTATACTTGGGAATATCTAACTCTTCTTCGGGCTTTTCATCACCAATATATTCTACAATTTTATCCAGTAATTCTCCAGTCCCACTTCCATTAATTGAAGAAATACATATAGGATCACCCAAGCCAAATTTGTAAAATACGTTCGAATCTAATATTCGCGCGTTATTATCAACTTTATTTGCAACCAATAAAACTTTTTTATTTGATTTACGAAGGATCTCGGCAACAGCTTCATCCAAATCAGTTATTCCATTTACAACATCCACAACAAACAGGATCAAGCCGGCTTCATCCATCGCAATATCAACCTGCTTTCTGATTTCTTCTTCAAAAATATCATCGGAATTACGAATGTAGCCTCCCGTATCAATTACGGAAAACTCTTTCCCTGTCCATTCTGCTTTCCCGTATAACCGGTCTCTTGTAACTCCACTGGTTTCATCTACTATGGCTTGTTTCGATTCCGTTAAACGATTAAATAATGTTGATTTACCTACATTTGGTCTTCCAACTATTGCTACAATCATAATTCTGGATTTAATAAATTAGCTTACTTTTAATATTGTCAAGTTTTTCAACGATTGATTTTATATCATTGATTAGCTTTTCATTTTGTTTTAATAATGAATTGTTTGTAATTCCTTCCAACTTTACTAATAATTCCGAAGATTTTTTTGCATTCTCGTAGCAATCTCTAAGGTTCTCTGCAAAGTTTTCATTTTCTTTGGAATTTAAAGCATCGATATATTTCATGGATACATTTCCCATACAATATTTAAGTTCCGCAGGAACTATTTCAGGAAACTCTTTTTCCAGGCTTTTTACAAAGCCAATTCCTTCTACCGCAAATTTATAAGTTTGTACTTCTAATTCTTCCATAATATTCTTAAAATTCCAAATCTCAAATTATAAATTTCAACTAATAAATTACAAATTCAAAAAAAACATATGATATTTAAACATCTGAATTTTGATATTTGTATATTGATTTTTCATCTAAATGTTATATCCAAAATTTCTTAACTGACGATCTTTATCTCTCCAATCCTTGCTCACTTTTACATGGATTTCCAAGTATACCTTTTTTCCAAAGAAATCCTCAATGTCTTTTCGGGCATCCGTACCAACTTTTTTAAGTGCTTGCCCTTTATGTCCAATAATAATTCCCTTTTGCGAGGGTCTTACAACATGTATGTTAGCCATAATTCTTAGCAATTTTTCTGTATCCTTAAACTCTTCGATCTCAATTTCAACAGAATAAGGAATCTCTTTTTGATAGTTCAGAAGTACTTTTTCTCTAATAATTTCCGAAACAAAAAAGCGCTCTGTTTTATCGGTTAAAGAGTCTTTTGGAAAATAAGGAGGACCTTCAGGTAGTAATTCTATAATCCTTTTAAAAACATGATCAAGATTAAAATCATTAATAGCTGAAATAGGCATGATCTCAGCTTTAGGTAAGATCTTTTTCCAGGTATCAACTAATTCTTCCAATTTTTCCTGATCGCTTAAGTCAATCTTGTTAATCAAAAGCAAAACAGGAATATCGAGTTTATAAAGCTTATCAATATAATTCTGATTCTTATCCAAGGTTTCAACTACATCCGTAATATAAAGTACTATATCCGCATCTTCGAAAGCAGTTCCTACAAATCCCATCATTTTCTCCTGAAGTTTATAATTTGGCTTCAGTATCCCCGGAGTGTCGGAATAAACTATTTGATGATCATCGTGGTTAACAATTCCCATGATTCTATGACGTGTAGTTTGAGATTTTGAAGTAATAATGGACAACTTTTCACCTACCATTTTATTCATTAAAGTCGACTTTCCAACATTCGGATTTCCAATAATATTTACAAAACCTGATTTATGAGGCATTAGGAGTAATATTTAATTTATGCAAAGATAAGAGAAATTTGAGTAAAGCAATTTAAAATGTATTTGTTGTAAAGCAGCTAAATAAGTTTAAGAACAGTTTTTGAAAATTTAGTACGATGTTCTAATGCAAACAAGAAATTTTAAACGGTACTTGAGATTATAGATAAATAATGGGGTGTCCAAAAAGTACAATAGTTAAATTTCATTCGTATTTTTTACTTTGAGTAACTTTGTGTCTTCTTTGTGGTTCTCTGTGTAACAGCCTTTTATAATTATACCACAAACCTGTCTACCGACAGGCAGAGTTTCACAAAGCAGGCACAAAGAACACTAAGACTTTTTGGACACCCCCTTATTTTGCCGAAGTTGTCAAAAATCTATTCGTCCCTTAAAATCTCTGCAGGATTAATTCTTGCTGTTTTCAAAACAAGACTACCAACAGTAAATATTGCAATTATTAACAAAATAATAGATACACCGATAAATAGCCACCAATTAATGCCGGTATTATAAGCGAAGTTTTGTAACCATTTATTTAGAAATATTAAGGAAATTGGTATAGCCAAAATGATTGAAATTATTACAAGTTTTATAAAATCTGTTAGTAAAAGAATAATTACTTCTTTGTTGGAAGAACCAAAGGCTTTTCTTATACCTATTTCTGCTTTTTTTATTTCGGTGGTATTAATAGCCATACCAAACAATCCCATACAAGCTATGAAAATTGCTAAAATAGAGCCTATCATAAACAAATTTCCAG
The DNA here is from genome assembly GCA_028282785.1 of Bacteroidales bacterium. Taxonomy (GTDB): domain Bacteria; phylum Bacteroidota; class Bacteroidia; order Bacteroidales; family UBA12077; genus UBA12077. The sequence continues at coordinate 21,006 of JANQHE010000001.1, forward strand.
CTCTTTTATCTTCTATATAAAACTGACCCAGTTGTTGATCTAAAAAGTGATACTCCATTAATGTATTTTCATCAAATTTTTCATGAACTTTTGATGCTTCGGAAATTATATAATCGTAATTGTTATTATTTAATTTCAAAGAAAAATAATCAATTGATCTTACGGGGTTATTCCAATACCCAACAACGAGCGGTGCTATTGTTTCATGCAGAGATTGAAAATTAAAGTCCTTAATAACACCAATAACTTCGAATGGATAATAAATTCCACTTATGTTTACTCTGGAACCTATTGGATTTGTTAGTCCCAGTGTTTTAACAGCGGTTTCGTTTAAAAGAATTTTAATTGAATCTGTAGCCAAGTGCCCTTTGTAAAATTCCCCCTCTGCCAATTTTAAATCATAAAGATCGAGCATATCTTCATCAAAACACATGAAGTAGCTGAATGTTGAATCCATGCTTACTTGTTTTTCCGGTCTCATATGGATCGTTGTTATATTTTTCCATTCGCCTGGTACGCGTGATGAAACTGCCACAGCTTCAACACCGGTTATGGTATTAAACTCTTTTTTTATGGTTTGGAAACGAGATCTCGTATTTCCGCTATTAATATCGATAACTAATACGTTATCTTCATTGAATCCTTTGTCAAAGTTCTGAATAAAATGTAGCTGGTAAAATGCAGCTGCTGCAATAATAATCAATATTGCCGATAATGTGAATTGAGATATTACCAATACTTTTCTCAGCACTAAACGGTTTTTTCCTTTTGACTCTTTTCTAAAATGCATTATCGGTTTAAGGCGGGAAAGGTAAAATGCAGGATAACTTCCTGAAACCATTCCAACTATTATGGTTACCATAAAAGTAAAAATGAAATAATAACCAAATGTCTCATAATTCAGATTAAAATTCTTACCTGTTAAATTATTAAAATGAGGAATTAGCAGATCAATAAGTACAACAGACAGAATAAAAGCTAAAAGTGCTGTTATAACCGACTCTATTAAGAACTGAAATATTAGTTGTTTTCGTTCTGCTCCGCTGGCTTTTCTTACACCAATTTCGTGCGAATTATCAAGTGATTGAGCTGTAGCAAGATTTGTATAGTTTATGCAGGCGGTAACTAATACTACAAAGGCAATAATTAGAAACAGGTTAGTATAGAACTTGTTGCCTTTCGCAGCTTCTATACCAAACTCAACATTCTCTGATTCAAGATAAATATCCTGGATTGGTTGCAAATAAAAACCGGATCGGTGTTCATAGTCTTTCCAAAAATCACTAACAATTTGATTGCCTTTTTTTTCGGTAATGGATTTTTTGGAAGAATTATTTAATACGAGATATGTAAATGCACCATAAAGATTCCACCGTTCGAGCATTTCATCCAACTCTTCAATGGCGGTGTTGGATGAGAATAAAAGATCAAACTTTAAATGCGAATTATCTGGATTGTCTTCAAGTACGCCGGTAACTTTCACTTCGGAAAATTGAACAAAACTTAACGTGTTTCCTATTACATCTATGGTTCCGAAGTACTTTTTCGCAGTACTTTCGCTTAAAATAACCGAATTAGGATCTTTAAGAGCACTTTCTTTATTTCCCCTGATTAATTTAAAATTGAAGATATCGAAGAAGTTGTTGTCGACTATAAACCAATTCCGTTCATGAAATCTTTCATTGTTAATTTCAACATCAACATGTCCAAAAAATTGTAATAGCCTAACTTGTTCTTCAACCTCCGGTAATTCCCTTTTTAAAGTTGATCCTAAAGCCGGAGCTGTTTGTCCAAAATAACGGGTATTTTCATTACCTTCTGAAATTTCAACAACACGAAATGTGCGATTCGATTTATCATGAAAGTTATCATAAGATGTTTCATGAATAATATAAATGAATAATAAGCATGAAATTGTTATACCGAGCATTAATCCAAATACATTTATAAATGTTTGGGTCCTTCTTTTTTTTAGTTTTCTTAACGCAATTAGAATGTAGTTTTTTATCATGGTAAATGTTTTTGCAATTTTGTCAAAAAACATACCATAGGATCTTAATATCTGAAATACAAACTTATAGGTTTTTTCAGGTTAACCGATTCCGAACACATTTGTTCATAATCGAACGATTTGAAAAATGATTATTAAGCTTGATAATTATTAAAATTACGACTCAATGTTAAACTTAATTTATTTGAAGAATTACCTACGGTTTTATACAAATGTATCAGGTACCTAGCGGCATTCTAAAGAAAAAGGTGGCTGAAACCACCTTAATCCTGCGTATAAAATCGTTAACTATTGTTACAAAAAATTATAAACTGCCTGTTACAGCTTTACTTTGTTTTTAGTAACAAGAACTGTATCAAACTATTTTTTTATAAACACATAATGTTTATGCTTGCCTTTTAGGCTAACCTCTATGATGTATAAACCACTTTTTAAGCTTGATATATTGATTTCTTCCCCGGAAACATATCCTTGTCTGGAATATACTCTAAGGCCTATGGAATTGAATATGGCAATATCTGAACCTGAGTTTTCAGGTATTTGAATCCTGATTTTTGACTCTGCCGGGTTGGGGAATATTTTTATCTTTTCTTTTGTATCACTTAAATCATAGGTAGAAGTAAGCGTAACGGTTATACATTCAGAAAAGACAGAGCAACTATCTATTGTTACCCGGACAGAATAATCGCCATTTTCGACAGGGGTATAAGTTTGATTGGTAGCACCAGATATTTCTTCTACAGAATCATTCGTACAGATAAACCATTGATAAGAGGCATTTTCCAGGTTACTGCTTAAAGTATTGCCGTTTTGCGTAATAGAAGAATCAATATCAGCAATAGTTAAATTAAGCGTAACAATCGAATCACAACCTGCTGCATTGACCAATGTATGAGTTGCTGTATTGTTACTTTCAGTATAAGTGTTCCCGTCAATCCACGTAAATGATTCGCAAGCTGCTTGAACATCAACACCGGTAGAGCTTTCTAAAATAGTTAAGTTTAGTGTAACAATTGAATCACAGCCTACTGGCCTGGCCAAGGTAAGGGTAGCCGTATTATTACTTTCGGTATAAGTATTTCCATCAATCCAGGTATAACTGTCACAAGCAGTAACTGTAGCTGTGCCTGTAGCTAAACTGTTAATTGTTAAGTTCAAGGTTACTACCGAATCGCAACCCGCTGCATTGGTTAAAGTATGGGTAGCCGTATTGTTGCTCGATGTATAGGTATTTCCATCAATCCAGGTATAACTGTCACAAGCCGTAACTGTAGCTGTACCTGTTGATGAACTGTTAATCGTTAAGTTCAAAGTTACCACCGAATCGCAACCTGCCTCATTAGTTAAAGTGTGAGTTGCAGTATTGTTGCTCGATGTATAGGTATTTCCATCAATCCAGGTATAACTGTCACAAGCAGTAACTGTAGCTGTGCCTGTAGCTAAACTGTTAATTGTTAAGTTCAAAGTTACCACCGAATCGCAACCAGCCGCATTGGTTAAAGTGTGAGTTGCAGTATTGTTGCTCGATGTATAAGTATTCCCATCAATCCAGGTATAACTGTCGCAAGCAGTAACTGTAGCTATGCCTGTTGATGAACTGTTAATCGTTAAGTTCAAAGTTACCACCGAATCGCAACCTGCCGCATTGGTTAAAGTATGGGTAGCCGTATTGTTGCTCGATGTATAGGTATTCCCGTCAATCCAGGTATAACTATCGCAGGCAGTAATAATATCAGTGCCCGTATTTGAATTGTTAATTGTTAAGTTTAAGGTTACTACCGAATCACAACCCGCCGCATTGGTTAAGGTATGGGTAGCTGTATTGTTGCTCGATGTATAGGTATTCCCGTCAATCCAGGTATAACTATCGCAGGCAGTAATAATATCAGTGCCCGTATTTGAATTGTTAATCGTTAAGTTTAAGGTTACCACCGAATCACACCCTGCTACATTGGTTAAAGTATGGGTAGCCGTATTGTTGCTTGAAGTATAGGTATTCCCGTCAATCCAGGTATAACTATCGCAGGCAGTAATAACATCAGTGCCCGTATTTGAACTGTTAATCGTTAAGTTTAAGGTTACCACCGAATCACACCCTGCCGCATTGGTTAAGGTATGGGTAGCTGTATTGTTGCTCGATGTATAGGTATTCCCGTCAATCCAGGTATAACTATCGCAGGCAGTAATAACATCAGTGCCCGTATTTGAATTGTTAATTGTTAAGTTTAAGGTTACTACCGAATCACACCCTGCCACATTGGTTAAAGTATGGG
>JANQHE010000022.1 GCA_028282785.1 Bacteroidales bacterium
TTAGTAAAAATATGGTCAGAGATATTACAGATCGAAGAGAAAGAGATAAGTATAAATGATAGCTTTTTTGATTTAGGGGGACATTCTTTGAAAGCTACATTAATGTTATCTTATATCTATAAAAAAAATGGATCTAATTTAATGTTACGTGATTTATTCAAATTTCAAACTATTGAGTTATTATCTGAGTTAATTGATAAATCGCAAAAAAATAATTTTAATAGTATTTCAAAAGCCAGTGATAAATCATACTATGTAGCTTCTTCGGCTCAGAAAAGATTGTATTTATTACAACAATTAGATTTAAATAGCATTGCATATAACTTGCCCAGAATTATATCAGTTTCTAAAAATATTAGTAAAGACAAAATTGAACAGATAATCAACAAATTAGTTGAAAGACATGAGATTTTCAGAACTTATTTTGAAGTTAATAATGAATTAGTAATTCAACACATATTGCCATCTTTTAATGTTGAAATTCAACAAGATAAAATTAACAAAAGTGAAATAGCCAGTTTATATCAAAAACATGTTAAGCCATTTAACTTAAATACGCTTCCTTTAATCCGAGTTGTGTTTGTTGAGGTAACAGATGAAGAAGACAATTTATTAATAATTGACATGCATCATATAATAAGTGATTGGGAATCACATACAATTTTATCGAATGAATTTAACGAATTATTAATGGGGAATGAGCTTCCTCCTGTATATTTACAATATAAAGACTTTTCTGAGTGGCAAAATAGTAACCTTAATAAAGAAAAACTTAAAAAACAGGAACATTACTGGATTGGAAAACTAGGTACTGATATTCCGGTTTTAGAGCTACCTACTGATTTTGTTAGACCATCAATTAAAAAGTTTGAAGGTGCTTATATTGATTATACAATAAATTTTGATGAAATTGAAATAATAACAAAAATGTGTAAGATATATGGCCTAACGCCTTATATGGCTTTGTTATCGGTATTTACAATTTTGTTATATAAATTAAGCGGACAACAAAATATTTTGATAGGTAGTCCTGTTTCTACAAGAGATAGTTCAGATTTGACCAACACTATAGGGATGTTTGTTAATACTTTAGTGATGAAGAATCAGGTTAAAGATGAAATGTTGTTAACAGATTTAATTATAAAAATTAAAGAAAATTCGATTGAAGCATTTGAAAATGATGATTATCAGTTTGAGGACTTAGTAGACAAAATACTAATTGACAGAGACACAAGCAGGAATCCTATTTTTGATGTTATGTTTAATCTGTTAGAGATTGAAGATAAAAAAAGCAATATATATAAGGAAAAGATAATTAACTCTGAATATAGAGTAGCTAAATTTGATTTAAATATTACGGTATTTAAGGTAAATAGTGAATATAAATTGAATTTTGAATATTCGACCTCATTATTTTTAAAAGAAACAATAGAAAGATTTATAGGGTATTTTAGACAATTATTAGCTTCTATTGCTCAAAACTGGGAGAATAAGATTGAAGATTTAAATATAATTTCGGAAAAAGAGAAAAGTGAACTACTCTGTAGTTTTAATCAAACAAAAGTAGATTATACCAAGGATAAATGTATTCACGAATTATTTGAAGAACAGGCAGTAAAAACACCAAATAATGTAGCTTTAATAAAAGGCAGTAGATCCATTAGTTATAGCGAATTTAATCAAATGGCCAATAGGTTAGCATACCAACTTGTAAAGTCTGGTATTACTTACGAAAGTGTTGTAGGCGTAGCTATTGAAAGGTCGGTAGAAATGATGATTGCTATTATGGCAATTTTAAAAGCGGGTGGCGCATATTTACCAATTGATCCTAATTCTCCTAAAGAAAGATTGAATTATATTATTAAGGATTGTAATGTAAAAATATTATTGCTTAAAGAAAATTCAATAATAAACACGGAATATACTATTAAAAGAATTTTTGTTAATGATCATATAATACAGAAAGAATACAAAAATTTAAACCTTAAGTTATCTTCTAATAATTTAGCTTATATTATTTATACTTCGGGTTCAACAGGAGAACCAAAAGGTGTTATGATTGAACATCATTCTGTAATTAACAGATTAGAGTGGATGCAAAATAATTATCCGTTGAATTCATCGGATATATTGTTACAAAAAACACCATATACTTTTGATGTTTCGGTTTGGGAATTATTCTGGTGGTCATTTTACGGTAGTTCACTTGTTGTTCTTGATAAAGATGGAGAAAAAGATCCTTTAAAATTAGCAGAGACAATTGAAAAAAATAAAGTGAGTATAATACATTTTGTTCCTTCTATGTTAGATACTTTTTTAGAATATTTGGAAGAATATAATGAAAATTATGATTTAAGTAGTTTAAAATACACATTTGCTAGTGGAGAAGAATTAAAGGTAAAACATGTTGAGAGATTTTATGATATTTTTAAAAATGGTCAATCCTGTGAACTGGTAAACTTATATGGCCCTACAGAAGCTACTGTAGATATTACATTTTATAATTGTAATAAAAACAAATCATACCGGCGAATACCAATCGGTAAACCGATATCAAACACGAGTATTTTAATTTTAGATAAGTCTTGCCAAAAGATACAGCCAACAGGTATTATAGGAGAGCTTTGTGTTGCTGGAGCAGGCTTAGCAAGAGGATATATAGGTAAGCATGAGTTAACTAAAGATAAATTTATACAGCATCCATTTATTAAAAGTGAAAAAATCTATAGAACCGGAGATCTGGCACGTTGGTTACCCGATGGAAATATCGAGTATATTGGAAGAATAGACCATCAGGTTAAGATTCGTGGTTTTAGAATTGAGCTGGGAGAAATTGAAAACAGCTTACTTAAGCATGATAATATTAAAAATGCTATTGTAATAGCCCGAGAAATAAATGGCGATAATAGTTTGTGTGCATATGTTGTTACAAATGGGGAATTTATGGAAGAAGAAGTAAGAAATTATTTATCGAATAAATTAATGAATTACATGATTCCGGCATATTTCACAGAAATTGAACATGTTCCTTTAACCACTAGTGGTAAGATTGACAGAAAAAAATTACCAAATCCCATACTAAAACCTAGTGAAGATTATGTGGCTCCATCTAATGAGATAGAAGAAAGAATGGTAAAAATTTGGTCTGAGATTTTAAATGTATCAAAGAATGAAATCAGTGTGAATGCTAATTTCTTTGCGTTAGGAGGACACTCATTAAAAGCAACATCACTTATCTCAAAAATAAACAAAGAGTTTAATCTGAATATTCCATTTGCTAAAATTTTTGAAATGCCAACTGTTTCCGGACTTTCTATGATTGTTTTTAACCTAAGTGAACAGTCAAAAATTATTGAGGAAATAGAAATTTAAGATTCCTTATTAGAAAATATTTTTTCAAATTATTTTTTATGGCAGTTGATCAAGTATTAAATAAGTTATATTCATTAGGAATTAAAATTACTGTTGTTGATGATAAATTGAAGGTTCAATCAACAAAAGATAAGATTCCAAGTAACATAGTAGAGCTGATTAAAGCAAATAAAGAAGAACTAATACGTTTTTTTAGAAAAAGTAGTGAGAAGAATTATACAATACAGATAGGTTGTAGTGAGAAGAAAGATTCATGGAAATTATCATCATCCCAAAAGAGACAGTATCTGTTGCAACATATTAATAATAAATCAACTGCCTATAATATGCCCAATTTTATCTCACTAGGTGTAGATGTAGATAAAGATAAAATAGAGTGCATTTTTAAAGAGTTGATTTCCAGACACGAAAGTTTTCGAACCAGTTTTGAAATGAGGGACAGTGAAATTATCCAACGTATTCACGAAAAAGTTGAGTTTGAGTTAAAATATTTTAAAACAGAAAAGAATAAAAAAGATTATTTTAAGTATAAATTTATTCAAGCTTTTGATTTATCTCAGGTTCCATTACTAAGGGTGATGTTGTTAAATGTCAAGAATGAAGGTTACTTATTAATGGTAGATATGCATCATATAATATGTGACGGTATATCACACGCTATATTAGAGAAAGAATTTAATTTGTTATATTCAGGAGAAAAACTAAAACCTTTACGTGTACAATATACAGATTACTGCGATTGGCAAAAAAGTATAGCACAACAAGAGCATTTTAAAAAACAAGAAGCATTTTGGTTATCAACATATTCAGATGAAGTTCAGCTATTAAACCTTCCAACAGATTTTTCGCGGCCACCACATCAGAATTTTGAAGGAGGTCTAATAACGTTTTCATTGAGTAAAGAAGAAACAGAAATATTAAAAGAAGTTGCAGATAATAATGGACTTACGCTTTATATGATATTATTATCAGTTTATGTAATTCTATTATCAAAATTAAGCGGTCAAAGTAATATTATAGTAGGTACACCTGTTTCGGGTCGAAGCCATACGGATTTAGAGAAAATAGTTGGAATATTTGTAAATACCTTGGCATTAAGAATCGAATTGAATAGAAATTCAACTTTAAGGCAGGTTTTTACAGTTATAAAACAAACTGTATTAAATTCATTTGATAATCAGGATTATCAGTTTGAAGATTTAGTTGAAAAATTATCAATTAACAGAGATACAAGTCGTAATCCTATTTTTGATGTGATGTTTAACATGTTAAACTATGCAGAAGATACGAAAGAATTGTTTGATCAAAGTGATGATAAGAATAATCATTTGTCCAGTATATCCAAATTTGATTTAACATTAACAGCAGTAGATTATAGAGAACAGTTAATGTTAAGTTTTAATTATTACAAAAGATTGTTTAAGAAAGAAACTATTGAAAAATACATCGAATCATTTAAGCAAATTGTAAACCAATTACCTCATAAATTAGATGATAAATTATCAACAATAGAAATCATTTCTGATGATGAAAGACAGCAATTATTGTATAATTTAAACAATACATTTAAAACATATAAAAATCAAAAACCTATTCATCAAATTATTGAGGAACAGGCCTTAATAATACCAAATAGCATTGCTATTGTATCAGGTGATAAAAACTTTACGTATTCAGAATTAAATAGAAGATCTAAAAACCTTGCAAAATGTCTTAAAAACAAAGGTGTAAAAAAGAACTCAGTGGTATCTTTGTTTTTTGAGTCGTCTATTGAGATGCTAATAAGCATTTTGGGAGTGTTACGATCCGGAGCAACATACCTTCCTATTAATCCTGAGTTACCTGAAGATAGAATAAAATATATGATTTATGATTCAGGAAGCAATATTGTACTTACTCATAGTTTAGTTAATTTAAACGGTTATAAAGGAGTTAATATCATTAATGTTGAAGAAATAAAATCTTCGGAAGATAATCCGGAATTGAATGAAATAGATTGTTATTCTGATTCGGCATATGTGATATATACGTCAGGAACTACCGGAAAACCAAAGGGTGTTATATTAAACCACGAAAATCTAATTAATTATTTTAATTGGTTTAGAGAGATATCTCAATTGGGAAAAAACGATTGTACTGCTTTAGTAACATCGTATGCTTTTGATCTAGGATATACAAGTATGTTTTCTTCTTTGATTAGTGGCAGACAACTGCATCTAATTTCAAAGGACCAATATTTATCTCCAACATCACTTGTTGATTATATTATAAAAAATAAAATCAGTTATTTAAAATTAACACCATCGTTATACTCATTGTTAGTTGATGAAGAAGAGTTTAGTAAAGCAATTAAGAATCTTAAACTGTTAGTTTTAGGCGGTGAAGAAATTAATATAAGTACAATAAATAAATCAATAGATTTAAACAGTGAACTCAAAATAATTAATCACTATGGTCCAACAGAGGCAACTATAGGATGTATTTCATTTGGAATAAATAAAAACAACATTAGCCATTATTCAGAAAGACCTGTAATTGGTAAACCGATTCATAATACTAAGGTGTATATTTTAAATGAGGATAACCAGGTTCAGCCTTTTGGAGTATCAGGTGAGTTATGTATTAGTGGTAATGGATTAGCTGGCGGATATTTAAATAATCCGGATTTGACATCAGAGAAGTTTATTGATAGTCCTTTTCACAAGGAGGAAAAATTATATAAAACTGGAGATTTAGCATGTAGGTTACCAAATGGAGATATAGAGTTTTTAGGTAGAATTGATGATCAAATTAAGATTCGAGGTTATAGAATAGAATTAAGTGAGATAGAAGGAAGTTTACGCAAACATAAATATGTTAAAGAATGCGCTGTAATTGCTAAAGAAAGAAGTAATGATAAGTATTTGTGTGCTTACACAGAGACTTTACGAGAGATATCAGTTGATGAGCTTAAGAATTATTTGTCATTATTGCTTCCTGATTATATGATTCCTGCATTCTTTATTAATTTAGAAAAGATTCCTAGAACTCCGAATGGAAAAATTAATAGAAAAGTATTACCAGAACCTGAAATTGAAATCAGAGAATATATTCCTCCTAAAAATGATATTGAAAGGAAATTTATAAAGATTTGGTCTGAAGTATTGGATATAACAAAAGATAAAATCAGTGTAGAAACAAATTTCTTTGACCTTGGAGGGCATTCTTTAAAAGCAATTATCCTTTGTTCTGCAGTTTATAAAGAATTTAATGTAAAAATATCCATTAGAGATGTTTTTAATAATATGGATATAAAAAGCTTGGCTAAACTCATAGTAAATAAGGATACTTCTGAATTAAATAAATTAAAGAATACAGAGAAAAAGGAATATTATGAACTTTCTTATAATCAAAAAAGAATCTGGTTTTTAAATCAGTTTAATCTGGATAGTGATGCTTATAACATAGGTGGAGCTATTTCTATTAATAACCTAAAAAGTATAAATGATATATATAAAACAATAAGATTGGTCTTAAACTCAAACGTTAGCTTAAGATCTGGTTTTAAGGTGTATAACGGAGAACCAATACAAGTTGTTTATTCTATCGAGGAAATTGAAATTGATGAACTGGTTTTAGATTTAAGGCAAGATTCTGATTTTGAGGACAAACTTTTAGCATTTTATAATTATTCTTTCGATTTGGAAAATCCTCCTCTGGTAAGGTTTATTTTATATAACACAGACAATAATAATGCCATATTAGCTGTGATTATGCACCATATAATTACAGATGGATGGTCGATGGGATTACTAAAAAATGAATTTGATAATTATTATTCACAAGTTATAAATGGTAATAGCTTAGCTACTAATAAAAGAAATGATTATATCGATTATGTTTACTGGCAATCTGCCTATATAAATAAAAAATCAAAAGAAGCTAGAAATTTTTGGATAAAAGAAATTTCTAAACCAATTGAGATTGTTGACTTACCAAAAGATTATACTAACACAGGTGATGCTAGAACTGGAAGTATATATAATTTCATTCTGGCAAAGGAACAACTTGACAAGTTTGAAGTGCTAAAAAAACAATTAAACTGTTCATCGTTTACCCTTTTATTTTCTGCTTATCTCTATTTACTCTATAAAATAAGTGGCAACAGAAATATTTCAAGTTTTATTATAAATGCAGGTAGAGATCATCCTTCAACATTTTCAATTATTGGTTTTTTTGTAAATGCTGTTTTATTTAATATTGAACTAGATGAAAATTTAACGTATGAGAGCTTTATAAAAGAGGTTCAAAATAAATCATATCAGGTGTTTGAACATCAGCACTATCCTTTAGAAAAGCTGTTTGAAGAAACAAGAACTAAGTATCCTGAAATTCCGGTTTCTTTCAATATGTTAAATCATAAAGAGCAACAAATAATCGGTGAGTTTAATGGTAATGAGAATAGTAATAATAGCTATAATCAAGATGTCAAATTTGAACTTGAGCTTTATGTTAGAGAAAATAAAAGTACTCTTGGTTTTCAGTTTGCATATAATGAAAAGTATTTCTCAAAGGAAACAATCAAATATTTAGCTGGTAATTACCTGGAAATAGTTGATTCTATGATAATTAATTCAGAATCTTCTTTTCTTGGTTTTTTAAATAGTAAAAAGAAACTCAAATTATTTTAATCTTACATTTTATATGTTAATTCAGAAGTTTCAAGAGCAGGTAAAAAGAAACTCAAATAAACCTGCAGTTAAAGTTTATGATAAAGAATATACTTATTTATGGATTGATTCTATATCATCAAAAATATCATATGAGATAGATAATCAGCTAAATAAAAAAAGGTCAGAAATAATTATAGGTTTATATTTTGAGCATGGAGTAGATATGATAGTATCCATGTTGGCATGCTTAAAAGCTAATATTATTTATGTTCCCTTATCAATAAAATATCCCGTTTCAAGATTAGAATATATTATTAAAAATTCAAGTACATCAATTATTTTAACCAATGAAAATAATCATGAAAGCAGTTATAAATTAAAAAAATCTGTTGAACATATAATAAACATCGATAGAATAAAAGATAAAGATTTAAATCTTTCTAATGATCATTCGAACAGCATTGATAATGATTTAGCCTATATAATGTATACTTCTGGCTCAACCGGAGAACCCAAGGGAGTTATTCAAACTCAAAGAAATATTTATTATTATTGTCGAAATTGGGCTCAGTTATTCCAAATTTCTGACAGGGATAGACTTACATTGTTTTCATCATTTTGTCATGATGGTTCGGTTCAGGATATTTTTACTTCATTGCTAAATGGAGCAACTTTGTATCCCTTAGATATTACGGATAGAGAATATTCTTTAGACCTTAAAGAATTTTTAATAAAGGAAAAAATTACTATCTGGCATTCTGTCCCTTCTTTATTTAATTATTTTCTAAGTACACAAAAAGAACTGGTTGGAGACTCTTCATTAAGATATATTTTACTTGGTGGTGAGCTTATAAGAAAACATGATTTAGAATTATCAGGAAAAGTTTTAAATGGAATACCGGTAGTTAGTATTTATGGGCAAACAGAATCTTCGGTAAACACAGTATGTTGGTTAAAAGAAGAAAACCGAATAACCCTGGGAAAAACTTTAGATGAAACCAAAATATTTTTGGTAAATGAAAATAATGAATTAGTTGAGCCTCTTTCGACAGGCGAGATTATTGTAGCTAGTGACTATATATCACCTGGTTACTGGAACTTAAAAGATAGTGATAACTCCCCTTTCATTAGTAAATCAGAAGTTGGTAGGTTATATAAAACTGGAGATATTGGACGATTATTGGTAAATGGTGACATTGAGTTTTTAGGGCGAAAAGATAATCAAGTTAAAATCCGTGGTTTTAGGATCGAACTTGGTGAAATTGAAAGTAGCTTGTTAAAGCATCCCAAAGTTAGTGAATGTGTTGTTGTTTCAAAAGAGAAAGAGGATGGAGAAAAATACTTATGTGCTTATTTTAAACTTCTTGAGAATCCGGATGTAGATAATGACACTTTAAAAGAGCATTTGTTGAAGATTTTGCCAGATTACATGGTACCGTCTGTTTTTATGAGATTAGAAAAGATGCCTTTAACGAATAGTGGAAAAATTAATCGTAATGCCCTACCAAAACCAGAATTTAGTTCTAAGAAAGATTACATAGCACCACGAAACAAAACAGAATTACAGTTAGTAAAGATATGGTCAAAAATATTAAATGTAGATGTAAATGAAATAAGTATCAATGATAGCTTTTTTAATTTGGGTGGACATTCTCTAAAAGCTATAAAACTTTTATCCTTTATTCATAAAGAGTTTAATATAAGCCTTTTGTTAAGCGATGTATTTAAATATAATACTGTCTGTGATATGGCAAGCACTATTGACAGTTCTGATAATTCAAAACATACATCAATATTTAATGCAAAAAATAAACCTTATTATCCGTTAACATCAGCTCAAAAGCGAATATACTTGTTGCAGCAAATGGACCTGGATTCAACAGTGTATAACATAACCAATTTTATTCAACTTCGAGATACTATTGATAAAGATAAGATAGAAACTGTTTTTAGGGAATTAATACAACGTCATGAAAGTTTACGAACTAGTTTTGAAATTATAGGGAATGAACCTGTACAACGTATTCATGAGTTTGTTGAATTTGATTTAGAATATCTAAATGTAGAAAACGGTGAAGAGTTTTATTTTAGGAATCAATTTATTCAATCCTTTGATTTATCTCAAGCTCCTTTAATAAGAGTAATGTTATTATATGTAAAGGATAGAGGTTATTTATTAATGATAGATATTCATCACATAATATGTGATGGTGTTTCTCATAGTATTTTAGAGAAAGAATTTGATTTACTTTATAAAGGAGAAAGTTTACTACCGCTAGCATTACAATATAAAGACTACAGTGAATGGCATATTGCAAGGTTAAGAGAATCAACCATGAATGAGCAGGAGGATTTTTGGTTAAAAACTTATTCTTCAGATGTTCCGGTATTAAATCTTCCAACAGATTTTATTCGCCCTTTTCAACAAAGTTTTAAAGGTTCTCGCAAACGATTTTTATTAGATAAACGCGAAACTCTTATTGTAAAGGAAATTAGCAAAAATAACGGAGTCACTTTGTATATGACTTTATTTTCCATATATTGGGTTTTACTATCAAAATTAAGTTCACAAGACGACATAATTATAGGAACTCCGGTCGCTGGTCGTAATCATACTGATCTGGAAAATATTGTAGGAATGTTTGTTAACACATTACCTTTACGAGTTAAATTAGAAAAGGATAAAACGTTTAAAGATTTACTGCAAATAGTAAAACGACTATCAATTAATTCCTTTGAAAATCAGGAATACCAGTTTGAAGATTTAGTTGAGAAGCTTAATATAAAAAGAGATGTAAGTCGTAATCCAATATTTGATGTGATGTTTAATATGTTAAATCAGAAGGATTATGTAGGAGATATATCAGAGCTAGATATTGAAAATGATATTGATACTGTATCAAAATTTGATTTAACGTTGACAGCAGTTGATTTTGGAGAGCAAATTTTATTGAATTTTGAATATTGCATAAAACTTTTTAAACCAGAAAGTATAGATAGGTTTATTGAATATGTTAAGCAAATTATCAAGCAATTATCGGAAAAAATAACAGATGAAATTTCAACAATTGAAATTGTAACAGCACAAGAACGAAAAACTCTGTTACATGAGTTTAATAAAACAGAGTATGCTTATCCTCAAACAAGGAGTATACATGAGCTATTTGAAGGTCAGGCAGATGATACACCAGATCATGTAGCGGTATCATATGGAAAAAGCTTATTAACTTAT
>JANQHE010000031.1 GCA_028282785.1 Bacteroidales bacterium
TTAGTAAAAATATGGTCAGAGATATTACAGATCGAAGAGAAAGAGATAAGTATAAATGATAGCTTTTTTGATTTAGGGGGACATTCTTTGAAAGCTACAATTTTAATATCAAGGATTTTTGAAGAGTTTAATGTTAAATTAACATTGTCTGATGTGTTTATTAATCAAGATATTAGTAAGCTATCTGCAGTAGTAAATTCAAGTGATAAATTAGAATATGAAACTATAAAATCCTCAGAGAAAAAGGATTATTATGAACTATCTGCTGCACAGAGAAGATTATTCTTACTGTATCAATTAAATAAAAATAGTACTAGTTATAACTTGCCTGGAATTTATTCATTTGAAGATGAATTAGATAAGGATTTGATTAAAGATATATTTTTAAAATTAATCAATCGCCATGAGAGTTTACGAACTTCTTTTAACTATTATAATGATAAGCTTATTCAAAAAATAACTGACGATGTTAATTTTGATATTGAATATATTGACTTGCGAAATCTTAATAATCAAGACTTTAAAAAATCGAGTAACCTAAATCAGGTAATAAAGAACTTTATACAACCTTTTGACTTAAATGATCCTCCATTGTTAAGGGTATGTATTGCTCAAACAGAATCAAAAAGTTATCTTTTATTTGATTTACATCATATTATTTCCGATGCAATTTCAAATGATATATTAATTGAAGATTTTTTATCACTTTATAATAAAAAGGAGCTATTCCCATTAAAATTACAATATAAAGATTACGCTGAATGGACTAATTCACAGCATAATTTGAATTTGGATAAACAATTAAACTATTGGTTGAATAAATTTAAGGATCCTTTTGAAATCCTTAAACTTCCAGTTAACAGAATAAAGTTAGAAGAACCTGAGTCTGAAAATTATCTATTCTCAATTGATAAGAATCTACATAAAAAGATTAGAGAATACACAAAAGGAAATAATACAACCTTATATGCTTTTCTTCTCTCGGTCTATAATATTCTATTATTTAAATATACTAACCAAGAAAACTTTTTTATTGGGACACCAGTTGCAGGTAGAAGTGACAACAATTTAAATAATATAGTAGGTTTTTTTATAAATATGTTACCGGTAAAAAGTTATATAGATACTGATCTTGAATATGAAACCTATCTTAATAAAATAAAAAATGAAACTATTGTAGACTTTGAAAATCAAGACTTACCATATGACGAGTTAATTTTTCATTTAAGAAAATCCGGTAAATTATCAGAATTTGATTTGATTAATACTGTTTTTACTATGCAGTATATTGATGAGGGGACAAATCAGATAAATAATACAATTAACGCCCAAAGAGAAAAAAATCTACATAATAAAAATTTAAAATACCTTTTAACATTAGATGCTTTTGGGAGTTCATCCAGAATAAATATGCTTTTTAGGTATGCTTCAGATTCATTTAATCAAGATTTTATTTCTCAGATGGCCGACCATTTTCAAAAAATAATAGAATTAGTAATTAACAATAATTCAATTATATTGAGCCAAATTAACTTAACAAATAACTACATTTTGGCAAATAGCGAATTAATTGAAAACCACGAAGAAGAATTTAACTTCTAGAGAACATTTACAGTAATCCCTTAAATAATTTAATAACTCTTATTATGAATAATTTACTATTAGATAAAAGAGTAGCTATAGTTACTAATAATGTCCATTGCGAAAGACACACTGCTTATTATGCTACGGTTGAAAAATATTTTAGAACTAACGGATGGAAGGTATGTGATGATTTAAATGTAGATAAAATTATTATTTGCGGTTGTGGATTCCATGATTTGATGTATGAGAAGTTTATTAAAATACTAGAAGCTGCAAGAGAAGTTAATTTTCCTGAAAAGAATATAATTGTTATGGCATGTTTGCCAAAGACACAGTCAGAAAAACTAAAAGAACAATTTGGGGGAGAAATTATTGGCATACATGAAGAGGAAATTCTTGACAGGATAATTGGAGCGAAAGTAGAATTTAAGGATGTTAAATATGTCAATGTTTTTAACAAGTATAACCTAACACCTCCGGAAAAAATTCCTGTATACTATGTAAAAATCTCTGAAGGATGTCTAAGAGAGTGTACATTCTGCATTATAAATAAAGCAAAAGGATATATAAACAGTAGACCTGTTGAAGATATAATTAAAGAAGTAAAAACCGGAGTTGAAAAAGGTTACGATAAAATATATTTAATGGGAGAAGATGCTTTTGCCTATGGAATCGATAGCAACAAAACAATAATAGAACTAGTTCATGAAATAAAAAATGCTGTTCCATTGGCAAATCTTTATTTTAGTTATTTGCATATTAGATGGTTAGAGAAGTATTCAACTGAAATAAAGGATTTATGTAAAAAAGGATGGATAAATGAATTGCATATAGGGCTGCAACACGTTAATGAGCACATCCTGGACCGCATGGGAAGACCTATTAACTTTAGCAAATTATACGATACAATTCAGGAAATAAAATTTGATAATCCTAAAATGCATATGGTTGCAGATATTATGGTAGGCTTCCCAGGAGAAACTATTGAAATTTTTAATGAGCTAACCGAATTCTTTAAAAAAGATAAGTGTTTTAATAAAGTTAAACACTTTGGGTACAGCGATGTAAATGGTGCTACTTCAACAGGATTCAGTAATAAAGTGGAGGATGGAGAAATTGCGCGTAGATGGAATGTACTAAATGAGGTTCTTGGAGCAAGAAGTTATTCTGATGAAATAGAGGAAGAAAGGTATGATGATAATACATTCAGGATTACTAGATTTAAAGATTTTTCTTTTTGTGTCAATACTTTTGATAAAGATGGTATGGAGGTTATCAAGAATAATACTAAAAAAGAGGTAATTACAAATATTTCTGATATAAATGATTCTTCATTTAATTTTTAACACACCTAACAGTTAAGAAAATATCTGAATATTAATCAACATCTATAAACAAAGTAACTTTTAGATTTCATCGAAGTTTTAATCAAATTAAAATGGGTAATAGTAAAACTGATAAAATATTATATCTGAATAATATAGGATCTAACGAAGAAAAGTACTGGTTGGATTATTTAAAAGGTTTTGAAGAGAAAACAATAATTCCATATAATAAAGATTCTTTGATAAATAAAAAGATCGAAAAGCAGGAGTATAAGTTCAAATTTGATGAGGACCTTACATTGAAAATACTTGACATCAGTAAGGAACAGGATTTTAAAATTCAGGTATTGTTAATTGCCGGAATAAGTGCGTTTTTATCTAAATACGTACAATCTGAGGATATCAGTATAGGTACATCAATTCATGAACAAAAGGTTGAGGATGACTTTCTTAACACTGTTTTATGTGTTAGGAATCAAGTGAATGGGGAGAAAAGTTTTAAGGATATTATTCTAAGTACAAAGGACAATTTAGTTAATGTTATTAGAAATCAAAATTACCCTGTTGATGCACTTGTTCAAAAGATGGGATTAAACTTAAAAAAGAATGAAAGCTTTCCTTTATTTGATATTGGTATGTTATATGAAAATATTCAAAAAGAAGAATATCTTAACGAAATTAATTACAACATACTCTTTTCATTTTCATTTGAAAAAGAAAGTAAAATATTTAAAGGAAAAGTAAAATACAACTCATGTCTTTACTCAGAAGAGTTAATAAAAAATTTAGTAAAATATTATAAAGGATTTTTCAAATCTGTTATAAGTAACTTAGAAAATCCAATAGATTCTTTCTCACTAATATCATCGGAAGAAAAAGAAGAGTTAGTAAATAAATTTAATGATACTGCTAAGAAGGATTACTTAAATAATTCTATTTGTGAATTATTTGTCAGACAATGTTTGGAAACTCCAGATAATGCTGCTGTTGAATATAATGGAGAACAGCTATCCTATAAGGAATTAAATATTAAATCAAATGCTATAGCAAATTATTTAATAATGCAAGGTGTTGGAGAAAATTCGATAGTAGGAATTATGCTTGATAATTCAATTGAGCTTATTATAAGCATTCTGGGAGTTTTAAAAACAGGTGCTTGCTATATGCCTATTGATACCAACTTATCTAAGTTACGTATCGAATTTATGATGAAGGATGGAAATGTTAACAATTTAATAACAGATACTAAATATGTAGAGGAATGGAATCATGATTATAATATAGTTAATATAAAAAATGACAATATATTTTCAAATGGTCAGAGTTTTGATATATCAAACAAGAATTATAAAAGCGCATACATAATTTATACGTCCGGTTCAACCGGAAATCCAAAAGGAGTAATTGTTAATCATGAAAGTATTGCTAATTATATAAATTGGGCTTCGGACATATATAACATAGAAGATAATTTTAATTTTCCATTATATTCATCCATATCCTTTGACTTAACCAAAACCTCTATTTATGTTCCACTTTTAACTGGTGGTAAAATTATTATTTATGATTCGACAGATATTCCTGAAACTTTTAATAGAATATTTGATAATAAGGATATAAATATCATAAAGCTAACACCAGCTCACTTAAAAATATTAGATGAATATAATCTTAAAAATTCAAATGTTAGGAAACTGATTATTGGTGGAGATCAGCTTAAAAGTAAAGACTGCAGAATTGTATCGAAGGCATTTCGGAGATCTGTACAAATATATAACGAATATGGTCCAACTGAAGCAACGGTTGGATGTATGATTTATGAATACAAAATTGAAGATGACTATGCCGAAAATATTCCTATTGGAAAACCAATATCAAATTCTAATATTTATTTATTCGATAATAAATTTAATGTTATTCCGAAAGAAATTCCAGGTGAAATTTATATTGGTGGAAACTGCCTTGCTGAAGGATACTTGAACAGAGTTGAACTTACATCTGAAAAATTTATTAATACTTCCAATAACCATATTTTATATAAAACCGGAGATAAGGCCTTTTTTAAATCAGATGGAAACTTAGAATTCGTTGAAAGGATTGATAACCAGATAAAAATAAGGGGGTATCGTATTGAATTAGGTGAGATTGAAAAGAATCTTTTAAAACATGATTTGATTAAAGATACAATTGTTGTGGATAAATTAAGTGACTCTGGTGAAAAATATCTGTGCGCATATATTATACTCCATGATAATAAAATATCAGAGCTGAATGATATACTTAGGGAGTTTTTAAAAAGAAAGCTTCCAGAATACATGATCCCATCATTTTTTGTCATTATTGAAAATTTACCTTTGACAATTAACGGAAAAGTTGATAAAGAAAAATTACCGGAACCACGTGCAGGTATTAACAATAACTATATTGCTCCTCGTAATAAGACTGAAAAACAATTAGCATCTATTTGGGCCGAAGTTTTAAATATTGAAGTTGATGAAATTAGTATTAACTCAAACTTTTTTGATTTAGGTGGAAACAGTTTATTAGCAATAAAATTATTATCAAGGATAAATCATGAATTCTCAACAGATATTGATTTTGTAGTTCTATTTTCAAAAACAACAATTCAAGATTTTGGGAAACTGATATTAAGAAGAAAAATAGAGCAATTTGATATTGCAAATATTAAGGAAATTCTACAGAAGATAGATGTAGCACCTAATATTAAACTTGATTTGATTTTAACTATGAATCTACCTTATACAAGAGTATTTGGAGGCGCTAATAAATCAAATAAATATTTGGTAGAAGAAATTGCGCAACTTGGTCATAATGTAAAAGTTGTTACACCTGCATTAGCTGTTCCTAGTGATATTACGAGCCAGGAATTATTGGAAAGCTTAAAAGATGATGGAATGACCGTTGATGTTTATGATAAAAAGTATGTTTTTGATATAAAGAATGTTGAAGTACATGCAATTTTAGAAACTGATGATTTAAAAGTAGAACTTCAAAAGATAATTAAAAAATTTCAACCCGATTGGATATTTATTTCTGCTGAAGATCCATCTCAACAACTGTTAAAAGCTATTCACGAGGTTAGATCCGATAATATAATATATTTAGCTCATACTCCCCAATTACTTCCATTCGGGCCTGAAAGTCTTTACCCTGGAAAACAGCGAACCGAATTAATAGGTAAATCAACTCAGATTGTAACAATTAGTGAGTATGTTTCTAATTATGTTAAAACACATACTGGATTCAGTACTTTTGTAAACCATCCGCCTCATTTTGGAAATGGCATTTTTCCAAAGTTAGCTTCCTTTGATAA
Organism: Bacteroidales bacterium; assembly: GCA_028282785.1. Taxonomy (GTDB): domain Bacteria; phylum Bacteroidota; class Bacteroidia; order Bacteroidales; family UBA12077; genus UBA12077. The sequence continues at coordinate 6,244 of JANQHE010000031.1, forward strand.
TGAATATGTTTTTATGTTTAATCCATGTGATGTAAAAGGAATTAAAATACTATTGACTTTAGCAAAATTATTACCTGAAATTAAATTCGCAATTGTTCCGGGTTGGGGTACTACGCCAACAGATATGAGGTTGATGAATGAGGTGCCTAACATTACAATAATGGAAAATAAAGAGAGTTTAAATGAACTCTTGGCTAATGTAAAGATATTATTAATGCCAACATTATGGGCTGAAGGATTTGGTATGGCCTGTACTGATGCTATGTTAAGGGGAATTCCTGTTTTAGCTAGTCAGCATGGAGGATTAATAGAAGCAAAATTAGAAACGGATTACCTGATACCTATTAATCATATTAAAGAATATAAGAATGAGTTTAACGAAAATTCTTTACCACAAGCAATAGTTCCTGAACAAGAAATAGAACCTTGGATAAAGGCATTAAAAGATTTATATTATAGCAAAGAAGTTTATGAAAAGCAGTCAAGTATTGCAAAAATTAAAGCTGAAGAGTTTGTTTCTTCATTGTCAGTAGAACCATTTATTAGGAATCTTCAAAAAATGCTTTATAATGATCCTTCTTATACTGGTAATGAATATAAAATAAAACTTATTGATTGCATCGATTTTAATAGAATTGGTATCGATAAATTAAATGAATTAATAGATAATTCAACTGATTCGACAAATCAGTTAAATTACAATAGAAATGTTATTCCGAAAGTACAGGACCAGGAGTATTACGAAGTATCATATTCGCAGAAGCAACTACTTTTAATTGATGAATTATCTAAGAATAATTATGGGTACATAATATCTAACTCTTTTATCTTGGAAGGAGAAGTTGACGCTGGTGTTTTTGGAAATGTATTTAATATGTTAATTAACAGACATGAATCATTTAGAACGGTATTCGCAAAAAAGGATGGACAATTTAAACAAAAGGTATTAACTTCTATTGATTTTGAGATAGAGGAATGTGACTTTAGTAAAGAAGCTTCTACAGAAAAGAAAGTAAATGAATTAATAAAAGAAGCTAAAACAAAAAGATTTGATTTATACAAGGGGCCTTTGTTAAGAAGCTATCTGATTAAGATTGAAGAAAAGAAATATGTCTTTATTTACGCAATGCATCACATTATAAGCGATGGATGGTCAATGTATGTATTTGGTAAAGATGCATTAAATCTATACAATTCTCGAATAAATAATGAAAAAGTACTGGTTGAACCATTAACTATTCAGTATAAAGATTACAGTGCCTGGCAAAATAATATAGTAAACTCGGATATTTATAGAAAACACAAAGAATATTGGCATAAAATACTTGGAGGTAAACTCCCATCATTAAATATTCCAACCGATAAAAGTAGGACAAAAAGCAAATCACATGGAGCAGATCTTGTAAGCCTGACTCTATCTAAATACCAGATGGATAGTTTACTTGATATTAGTAAAAGCAATTATTCTACTCCATTTATGACACTACTTTCATTAGTGAAAATATTACTTTATAAATATACAGACCAAAATGATATAATAATTGGAACTCCTGTATCAGGGAGACAAAATTATAACTTAAGAGATCAAATTGGATATTATGTAAATATGTTGACTTTAAGAAATAAAGTTGATGGGAATAAAACTTTTGAGCAATTTTTAAATAGTGTTAGAGATAATACTCAAGAAGCATATAATCATCAGGAATATCCATTTAGTAAATTAGTTGAAGAATTATCTACAGAAAGAAATTCGGTAGGATCTGCATTTTTTGATGTAATTGTATTATATAATAGTGATCGAGATTTTGTTTATGAAAATGAAACAAGTAATAGCAATCATTTAAGTTTAAAACCTTTTAAAAACAGCAGCAATAATATAAAAAGTATATTTGATTTGGATTTCATATTTCATCATAATAATAATGAAATAAAACTTTCTATAATTTACGATACCGATTTATTTTATAGAGATACGGTTAAAAGAATATTAAAGCATTTTAACCAGATAGTTACAAGTGTAATTGAGAATAAAGATATTATTATAAATGAACTGGATATATTGACAAAAGAAGAAAAGGGTGAGATTTTAGGTAATTTCAACAATACAAAAGTTAATTATCCTAAAGAGAAATGTATCCATTATTTATTTGAAGAGCAGGTTTTAAAAACTCCTAATAAGATTGCTTTAATCTATAAAGATGAAAGAATAACATATAAAGAATTAAATGCTAAAGCAAATGAATTAGCGGAATATCTTCGACATTGTGGAATTGGACCTGAAAAGCTAGTAGGAGTTAGTATGGATAGATCAATAGAAATGATGATCTGTATTTATGGAATCTTAAAGTCAGGAGCTGCTTATTTACCTATTATTCCAGATTATCCTGATGAAAGAATATCAATAATGCTATCAGATAGTGGATGTAACCTTGTTATAACAAAGATTCATTTAAAGGATAAGTTCGAAAAAACTAATGCACATTTGATATTCATAGATAGTTTTTCTTATGAAAAACCTGGAGTAAAAGAATTTAATCAGGCTAACTCCAACAATATAGCATATGTTATTTATACATCGGGTTCTACAGGAAAACCTAAAGGAGTTATGATAGAACATCATTCTGTAATAAACAGAATTAACTGGATGCAAAAAAAATATAATGCTTCTCCAACGGATATTTTGATTCAAAAGACTTCAATAGGTTTTGATGTTTCAGTTTGGGAACTGTTTTGGTGGAGTTTTTATGGGGCATCATTGGTTTTATTAGACAAAAATGAAGAAAAAGATCCAAATAGAATAATTGAGACAATAACTAAAAAAGAAGTAACAAAAATACATTTTGTGCCTTCTATGTTAAATGTTTTTTTACAGTATATTAAGGATCATAATATAGACGTAGACAATCTAAAAAGTTTAATACAGGTATTTGCTAGTGGTGAAGCCTTATCAGCAAATAGTGTTTTAATTTTTAATGAATTATTTAAAAACTTAAAAGTTAATTTAGTAAACCTTTATGGTCCTACCGAGGCGACAGTTGACGTTTCATATTATAATTGCACCAGGGATGAAAAAGTAGATACAATTCCAATCGGTAAACCTATTGATAATATTAATCTTTTTATTTTAAATAATAACCATAAATTACAACCTGTTGGTATCCCCGGAGAATTACATATAGGTGGTGTCGGTTTAGCACGAGGGTATTATCAGAATAATTCTCTGACAAAAGATAAATTTATAATATGGAACAAAGAACGTGGTAAAATTTATTCTGAAAAGGATAATCCTAAGGATGCAGTTAGAATTTATAAAACTGGCGACATAGCAAGATGGCTTCCAAGTGGCGATATAGAATTTTTGGGTAGAATAGATGATCAAATAAAAATACGAGGATTTAGAGTTGAACTGGGAGAAATAGAATCAGTACTTAATCAACTGGATGATATTAAAGAAAGTGTTGTAATAGCAATAGATGATAACTCGGGAAATAAAAAACTGGTAGCTTATATTGTATCGAATAAAAATAAAATAGACACCAGTGTTATTATATCGGAAATCTCAAAGAAATTACCAGCTTACATGGTTCCAACTTTTTTCATTCAACTGGATAAAATACCATTAAATACAAATGGAAAGGCTGACAGGAGGCAGTTGGCAAATTTAAAAGACTTTAAACTTGAAAGTAACAGCTATGCCGAACCACAAACCAATGTAGAAAAAAAAATAACTAAAATTTGGAAAGAAGTTCTTGCACTTGATAAAATAGGCATATACGACGACTTTTTTGAAATTGGAGGACATAGCTTAAATGCAATTCAAATTACTTCAATAATATATAAAGAATTCAATATAGAAATCCGACTTGGAGATTTCTTTGAAAACCCTAACATAAAAACAATTTCAAAACTGATTCAATTACTCCAAAATATTGAAGAAGACGATGAAGTTAATGAGGAAGTTGAAATTATTATTTAATTAATCTGATACTACCTTATTTTCTTAGATTTTAGTATAGTGTAAGTTGTAAATAAAAGATAATCAAATTAATAAATATTGAAGGCTTATTTTCTTACTGTTCAAAGAATAATTAAAAGATAAGCTTAATCTGAATTAATAATTAATAAATAGAAAATGAATATCTTCGAACTGGTAGATCACCTCAATCAGAAAGGAATTAAAATTGGATTAAGTGAAAATCAAATAAAACTGAAAGGTGACAAGGAAAAAATAACGAAGGAATTAATAGAATTAATTAGAGATAATAAGAAAGAATTAATTGAATTTCTAGTTAAGTATAATAGGCAAAATTCATTTGCTAATATAAAAAAAAGTGAAAAAAAGGAATATTATTCATTAACTTCTCCGCAAATCAGAATGTATTTATTGCAACAGTTATCTAATAATGTTGCATATAATATGCCCTTTTTCATTCCATTACCTGATGGCCTTGACAAGGATAAAATCGAAGAATTATTTTCAACTCTGATTAATCATCACGATATTTTAAGGTCATCTTATAGAATGGTGGGTGATTCCATAGTTCAAATAATTAATGAAAATATCAATTTTACTTTGAACGAGTTATATATTCAAGAAGAAGAAATTAATAATATTCAACATACTTTATTAAAACCTTTTGAAATGGATAAAGCTCCATTAGTTAGAAGTAGCTTGATAAAAACAAATACGAACAGGTCACTTTTGTTTATTGATATGCACCACATCATTTGCGATGGTATATCACACTCAATACTAACTGAAGATTTTATAAAATTGTATGAAGGGAAAAAATTGGCTCCACGTAATTTGCAATATACTGACTTTTCTGAATGGCGAAAAAGTAAACAGCAACATGATAAGAAGCTCCAAAGTGAGAAATATTGGTTACAAAAATTAGCTGGCGAATTACCTTCATTAGACCTGCCAACTGATTATTCTCGCAGCGCGAATATAAATTTCGAAGGAGCTACGGTTTCCTATGCACTATCGATAGGTGAAACTCAAAATGTAAAGGAATATATATCAAGAAATGGATTAACATTATACATGATAATGTTAGCAACATTTAAGATACTATTGTCAAAGATATCAGGACAAAATGATATTATTATTGGAACTACAAATGAAGCCAGACCTCATGTTGATTTTGCGGGAGTTGTTGGAATGTTTGTTAATACAATGGCTTTAAGAAGTTTCCCGGATGGAAATAAGAAGATTAAAGATTACCTTAAAGAAATCAAGACTTTAACAGTGGAAGCCTTTGAAAACCAAGAGTATCCTCTGGAGGAGTTGTTAGATAAATTAACCATAACAAAAAATACCAATAGAAATCCCTTATTTGATGTTGTATTTGCTTTACAAAATACCAAAGAAACTGAAATTAAAAAATCTGATCATAATACAATAAACAACCATATAAAGGGACACTCTAAGTTTGATTTAAGACTAAATGTGTATGATTACGGTAACCAAATCTTATTAAACTTTGAATATTCAACTGATTTATTTAATTCAGATACTATTGATAGATTTGGGAGTTTCTTTAAAAATCTTTCTAATCAGATTGTTCGAGATGATGAGTTGACTTTAGGACAGGTTGATCTGCTTACTTCTGAAGAAAAAGAACGGATAGTTTTTGACCTGAACCGAACAAAATCATATTTCCCGTATGATAAGACCATTATTGATTTATTTAATAATCAGGTAGAAGAAACTCCTTCCGATATAGCATTGCAAATGCATAAAGAAACTCTGACATATAAAGAACTTGGAGAAGTGTCAGATAAATTTGCTGCATTTCTTAAATATAAAAATATCAACGAAGGTGAGATTGTCGGTGTTATGATGGACAGATCAATCGATACAATAGTTGCAATACTGGGAATACTTAAACTGAACTGTGTTTATTTACCCTTGGATACCGATATACCTGAAAAAAGACTTCGTACTATTGTAACTGATTCTCAATTATCATTGATTATAGCTTCGAAGAAAATAATTCGAGAGAGAAAAATTCAGAATATTCTTGATACAGATAATATTGTAAAAACAATAAATAGAGATCCAATTAAAGAATTTGATTCTTTACCTATACCTAACCGTTCTTTAGTTGATTATAACTATTATACTAAATATATAGGACAAGCTATGGTGAAAAATAGCATTTCAATTCAAGCAACCAGAGGTTGTCCTTTTAAATGTGCATATTGTCATAAAGTTTGGTCTAAAAAGCATGTGTTTAGATCGGCTGATAATATATTCGAAGAGGTTAATCTTTACTATAAAATGGGAATTAAAAGATTCTCATTTGTTGATGATATTTTTAATTTAAATGTTCAAAACAGTAAGCGATTTTTTGAACTGATTATTGAAAATGGATTAAAAGTAAACTTTTTTTTCCCTAACGGATTAAGAGGAGATATCTTAACTAAAGAGTACATTGATTTGATGGTAAAAGCAGGTGTTGTAAATTTTGCTTTAGCCCTTGAAACCGCATCTCCACGATTACAAAAGCTTATAAATAAAAATATTGATTTACAAAAATTAAAGGACAATCTTGAATATATTAGTAAAACCTATCCTCAGGTTATTATTGAACTAATGACAATGCATGGATTCCCTACTGAAACAGAAGAGGAAGCTCTAATGACATTAGATTTCATTCAAAGTATTAAATGGATACATTTTCCTTATATCAATATTTTAAAGATTTATAAAAATACAGATATGCATAAAATGGCATTGGAAAATGGTATTTCTGAGAAATCTATTTCAATGTCAGAACATCTTCCTCATCATGCATTACCTTTAACTTTGCCGTTTAATGAATCATTTACAAAAAAGTATCAATCAGTATTTCTTAATGAATACTTTCTTTCTAAAGAGAGACTTAAAAAAGTATTACCATATCAATTAAAGGTATTAACGAAAGATGAATTAGTTCAAAAATATAACAGTTATCTACCTGTTAATATTAGCACATTTGAAGAATTATTGAATTTTATAGGACTTAAAGATGAAATAAAATTAGATGAGAATAATTCTGAAAGTAATAAAACAATTGACTTAAAATCAAAGATTAAGGCTCATTTTTCATATGATGTTAAATCCAATGATAGACTTAAAATACTTTTAATAGATTTATCATTATATTTTTCAAAAGATTCTCAGGATATTTATGATGTAATTGAGCCTCCATTGGGCTTAATGTATCTGGCAACATACATTAATAAAGAATTTAATAATAAAGTTAATTGTAAAATTATAAAATCACGGGTTGATTTTGATAGTCATTCAGAATTACAAAAAATAATTGAAGAATTCAAACCGGATATTGTAGGTTGTAGATCCTTAGTTTATTATAAACTATATTTTAACGAAGCAGTTGAAAATATTAGGAAATATTATAAAGGGATATTAATTGCAGGAGGTCCTTATCCAACTAGTAATTATGATGAAGTACTTAAAAACTTAAACGTTGATTTGGTTGTTTTGGGAGAAGGTGAGAAGACTTTTGCACAGGTAGTTTCAACAATCCTTGAAAATAAGGGAAGTTTCCCTACAGAAAAGCAGTTAATTGAAATTCCTGGAATTGCTTTTAATAAGGATAGTTATAGCAAAATAAAGATTTTTGAGATAAATGATTTTTATGAAAATTTAAATAACGAAAAGCTTTTAAGCTATAAAGAAAACTTACCCGAGAGATTTCCGGATAATATCGCTTATTGCATTTATACATCAGGAACTACAGGAAATCCCAAAGGAGTTTTGGTTAATCATAAGAATTTGGTTAATTACATTTGGAGTGCTAATAAGTTTTATTGTAAACAAAAGAAATCTAATTTCCCGTTATATACATCATTAACTTTTGATTTAACTATCACATCAATTTTTACTCCTCTGATAAATGGTAGTAAATTAGTAATTTACGAAGAAGCGGATATTGAGAAAGTACTATCGTATAATAAAGTAGATGTAATTAAATTAACGCCTTCACATTTAAAGCTTATTAGAGACAATCAAGGTTTGAGTGATATAATCAATAAGAGTAGAGTAAAAACAATAATAATAGGAGGAGAACAACTGGAAACACAATTGGCACATAATATAATCGATTTATTTGCCAATAGGATAGAAATATTTAATGAGTATGGCCCAACCGAAGCTACTGTAGGGTGTATTATCCATAAATTTAATACTGAAACAGATAAGAACACCAATGTTCCAATTGGTAATCCATTTCCAAATACTAAAGCTTACATTTTAAATGAGGACTTAAATCCTTTACCAAAAGGTATGGTTGGTGAATTATATATAGGCGGAGAATGTATAACTGAAGGTTATTTGAATAATCTGATATTAACTAATACATGTTATATTAAAAATCCTTTTGTTGATAATGAAAAACTATATAAAACAGGAGATTTAGCCAGAATTTTACCAAATGGTAGTTTAGAATTTATCGGTAGAAATGATTTTCAGGTTAAAATTAGAGGTTATCGTATTGAATTAGGAGAAATCGAGTCTGTTTTAAAATCACTGGATCGTATATCAGATGCTATTGTAATTGTAAAAACGGATAATTTAAACATGCAATATTTATGTGCTTACTATGTTACGGATTATGAAATAGATTCAAATGATATAAAGGAGGAATTAAAAGATGTTATTCCTGAGTACATGATTCCTCAGTATTTCAAAGAAATTGAAAATATTCCTTTAAACAAAAATGGAAAGGTTGATAAAACTGCATTGCCAGAGATAAATATCGAAGATACAATTGAATATATACCACCTACAACAGAGTTAGAAGCTCAACTGGTTACAATATGGTCCAATATATTAGGTATTTCTGATGATAAAATTAGTATTGATGCTGATTTCTTTGAACTTGGCGGACATTCCGTAAAAGCAAATATTCTTATAAATCAAATAAATAACACCTTTGATATTAAGATACTTATTTCTGATATATTCGTTGCTACTACCATTCGAAAAATTGCGGTACTAATCGATATGATTAAGAATGTAGGTTTGGTAGAGGAAGAAACATCAGTTGGTAAGAAAATTACAATCTAATCCTTTCCCTGTTTAATTATAACTAATAATGAGTACGAAAAAGAATATAACACTTGGATTAATGCCATTCTGGGCTCCATTAGTTCCTCCTTTTGGTTTAAAATGTTTACAAGACTATTTAGAAAAAGATGGACATAAGGTCGAAATATTTGACTGTAATATTAAAGGAGAATTTGATAATATCTATAAGGATTATATAAAGACTATTAAAAAATGGATTCCCAAGCAGAAATTAGGTAATGTTTATAATGTTGGAAATGATGTACTAAATAATCACTTAATGCTTGAGCTTAACCGGCAAGGTTTAGATTCTAATGCGTTTAATAATATGGTTAGTTTATTAATTGAGAGTAATTTTTATTTTAAAATTAGTGATAAATTAATAACTGATTTAAATTCAATTGTAAAAAACTTTTATATTAAACTTGAAGATTTTATAATCAGTATAATAGATAAAAAGTTAGATATATTTGGTCTTTCCGTTTTTAGAGGAACGCTGCCGGCATCAATGTTTGCGTTTAAATTGGTTAAATCTGAATTTCCTGAGATTAAAACAGTTATGGGAGGACCTGTTTTTTCGCAAGAACTGATTGTTGATACTCCCAATTTTAAAAAATTCGTTGACGAGACAGATTACATTGATAAAATTGTTATTGGTGAAGGTGAAATTCTATTTACAAAAATTTTAAATGGTAATTTAAAAAAAGATCAAAGAGTATATATGTCTAGCGACATAGATAATGAGAGAGTTAATATTAATTTGCCACTTGCTCAGAATTATAGTGTGAACGATTTGGGATTTTATCCGTATATGCCAGTTTATACTTCAAGAAGTTGTCCATTTCAGTGTAGTTTTTGCTCAGAAACAATTAACTGGGGAAAATTCCGAAAAAGGTCTATTGATGTAATTGTTAATGATTTTGAACATATTCAGAAAGAATATAATACGCAATTATTTTTAATGGCCGATTCATTAATTAATCCTGTACTTAATGATTTAACAGAAAGCCTTATAAAACATCCGGGAGTATTTTATTTTGATGCATACCTACGAGTTGATAAATACTCATGTGATTATGATAAAGTATTTCAATGGAGAAAGGGGGGCTTTTATAGGGCAAGGCTTGGAATTGAAAGCGGGTCTCAAAAAGTTTTAGATCTGATGGATAAAAAAGTTAGTATGGATCAAGTTAAATCAACAATAATAAACCTGGCTAAAGTGGGTATTAAAACTTCTACTTACTGGATTGTCGGACATCCGGGCGAGCAGGAAAGTGATTTTATTCAGACATTAGATTTAATCGAAGAATTGCGAGATTACTTATATGAAGTTGAATGTAATCCTTTTAGATATTTTAATTCAGGGCAGTCTTTTTCTAATGCATGGGATATGCAGTTTAAAAAATATTCGGTATATCCGGATGAAATGAATAAACATCTATTATTTAAAACTTATCAACTGGACACAAATCCTTCCAGAGAAGACATTTATAATCGAGTAGCAAGATTTGTAAATCATTGTAAAAAGCTTAATATTCCAAATCCTTACTATTTGCAGGAGGTAGTAGAAGCAGATAAACGATGGTCAGACTTACAAAAAAATGCAGTCCCTAATATTATGGATTTTAAAAACGGTTATATAGATGAATGTAAGAACCTGGAAATTGAATTGGAATTAAGTATTTAAAATCCGGATAATTCTTTAAGAATTAGAAAAAAAGATTAGAATGGCCTTTGAAGAAAGAAATCAAATAAATGGGTTATGGAAGGGGAAAATGGTTAGTAAGATTGATTCTGTTAATATTTCTATATTAATTGATAATAATAAGAGCTATTTTAATTGTGACGAGATCTTAATTAATTGTTTGGTTATAGAATATTTGGAATTAAAAGATGGCATAATTCATTTTAGTATCCAACCAGGTGATACTAAATTGGTTTTTAAAGGAACAGTAAATGAAAATAATATTTTAGGAAAGGTATCATCAGATAATTCATCTTCCGATTTAGAAATTGAATTTGAAGTAAATAAAAATGTAAATGGAAATGGAAATTATTTTCAGGAGTGCAGTTTTGAAGAGATTTTTATTTCCAGTAAGAATGATAAACTGTTTAGTCAAATTATAAAACCTGAGAAAATCTTAAAATGCCCAGCTATATTAATGTTACATGGGTCTCATACAAATTTGGCAAATCAATATATTAGCGAGGCTAAAATATATAAAAAACTGGGATTTATTGTTTTAGCTTTTGATAAAAGAGGAAATGGTAAATCCACAGGCAATTATAAATCAATAACATTTAATGATTTAATCGATGATGCAATTGCTTGTTTGAAATACTTAAGATCCAGAAATGATGTGGATAAAGAACGTATAGGAATTTGGGGATTTAGTCAGGGAGCTTCTATATTACCTATGATAAGCAGTAGATCTGAAATTCCATCATTTATGATTGCTAAATCGCCGGAAATTGTAGGTTTAACTGAATCTGCAATATATCAAGATAGCATTAGGATAAAAGAAAAGGGATTCTCGGAAAAAGAATGTGATGTTGTTATACAGTCACATAAAAATGTAGAAAAATTAATTTTTAATGGAGCAAAGCATAATGAAGTAGAAACATATATTAAAAATAATGCAAAAATATATGGTTTCATGAATGAAACAGCTTTGTTTGAAAATATTAAAATTCACGAAAATGAATTTGATAGTTGGGCATGGAAAGGTAGAATAACAAAGTTTGATCCTTTTTGGAAAAATATGAATATTCCGGCTTTAGTATTTTGGGGAAGCAATGACACTTTGGTAAATCCATTAGAAAACATTAAGAAAATACGTTCATTTAATCTTAAAAACATTGAAGTAAAAATTTTTAAAAATGCTGATCATAATATAACATATACCAGCAATAATAGAATTGACGGAATGTTTCCAAAACTTACTAAAGAATACCAACGTTTTATTAAAGGATGGCTTATAAATAAAAATATTATTAGTTGAAACAACACTTCATTTTTAATTCTTTAATTATTAATAATTTATATTTTACCTAATTTTTATCTAGCCTAAAATGGTTGTGGTATATTCAATAAATATAAGATTGAAATAGTTTGTTATGAGTGTACTAGATATAATTTCAAAACTTAAAAAACTTGGAATAAATATGTCAGTTTCTCCATCAGGTGAACTGGATTTATTTATTAAAGGTGATAATGTATTAACCGATGATTTACTCTTAGAAATTAAAAAACATAAAAGAGAAATCATTTTGTTTTTAAACGATGTTAAGGAAAAAGCTAATGATTTTAATATAAAGAACGTTGAAAAAAGAGAATAC
>JANQHE010000023.1 GCA_028282785.1 Bacteroidales bacterium
CGGCGCGGTTGAATAAAAATTAAAAATTCCGTTGGGATATTTTTCAGCTTTTATCCAATAGGCAATGGTTCCTTTTTGACTTGAAAAGTTTTCGCAACCCGTTAAGCTGATGTAATCATCTACTCCATCAAAAATGTATGCTGAGTTTTGATTGCCAAACCGGTCGGTGGTTAAGGTGGCCCCGTTTACAACGCCATGGTTGCCGGAACCGCTAAAATCGTTGGCTGTGCCATCATTAAAACTCCAGGAACCTACTAAACTGTTAGCAGGGAGCTGGGCTAAAACCTTAAACTGTAAACCTAATAATAATATTAGTAAATATATGTTTCTCATAATCAATCATATTAAGGTTTAATTATTCGTTTTTATCAAATAATTAAAGAAAAAGAATATCTTTTTGATTTGAGAAATATAAATAATTGTACAATATTACAGGAAAGTTAACAATGCTATTTCTCTCATGATCAAAAAAGGCAATCTTTTTCAAGGTATAACAAATCTAAGTAAAAAAATCAGTATCAAAACAAATTTCACTTAAAATTTATTAAGAAAAATATGGAAGCTTTAAATATTCTTAAAATGAGCTTAAAAGCAAGTGTATATAACTGAAAAAAGGCTTCCCAAAAGTCAACTTATCTTTTAGTGGGTAAGATATTTGAAAAAAGCTTCAGGGATACAAAGAAGAAAGGGCTGTCGAAAACTTTTGGAACAACCCTTTTTAATTAATTTTATTTAAATCTGTCAACTTATTTAGGGCAACTCACAGGATGGTGCCATAATAAAAGCTTATTATCCAATTTAGAACAAACCTGTTATGTTTCCATTTTCGTCAATATCAATCTTTTCAGCAGAAGGTTTACTTGGTAAACCAGGCATTCGCATAATAGTACCGGCAATTGGTACAATAAATCCGGCTCCGGACGACAATTCAATTTCACGGATTTTTATAGTAAAATTCTCTGGGCGTCCTTTTTTATGCATATCATCAGATAAAGATTTCTGGGTTTTAGCAATACATACTGCTAAGTTTGACAGTCCCAATTCATTTATTTTCTTTAATTGATTTTTTGCTTTTACCGAATATTCTACATCTCTTGCCCCATACATTTTAGTTGCAATAGTTTCAATTTTATCTTCAAATGCCCAATCTAATCCATATAAAGGTTTAAAGCAGGTTGAGCATTCTGTAACTGATTCAACAACTTTCTCCGCCAACTTAATAGCTCCTTCTCCACCCTGAGCCCAGGCATCATTTAAGGCTACCGATATACCTTTTGCTTCGCAGTGCTTTTTAAGTAATTCAATTTCAGCCTCAGTATCTGAAGTAAATTTATTAATAGCCACAACAGGCTTAAAATTATAATGTTGCATATTTTCAATATGCTTATCTAAATTTTCAAATCCCTTTTCTAAAGCATGTAAATTCTCGTTTTGTAAATCTGCCAATTTTACTCCACCATGATACTTTAACGCTCTGATTGTGGCAACAATAACCACTGCATTAGGCATTAATTTCCCGAATTGCGATTTAATATTAAAGAATTTCTCTGCTCCTAACTCACTTGCAAAACCAGCTTCAGTTACAACATAATCACTCATTGACAATCCCATTTTTGTTGCAATTATGGTGTTTGTTCCCTGTGCAATGTTAGCAAATGGCCCGCCATGAATGATCGCCGGATTTCCTTCAAGAGTTTGTACAAGGTTTGGCTTTATTGCATCCTTTAAAAGAACTGCCATAGCTCCTTCCGCTTTTAAATCCCTGGCAAAAATCGCTTTACCTTCGTAAGTGTATCCTACAAATATATTTCCTAATCTTTCTTTAAGATCTTTTAAATCCTTAGCAACACACAAGGTTGCCATAACTTCCGATGCGGCTGTAATATTAAATCCTGTCTCCCTTGGAACTCCCTGTTTGGGGCCTCCTAATCCAATAACTATATCACGTAAGGAGCGCTCGTTCATATCCATTACTCTTTTCCATTCTACAGTACGAGGATCAATTCCTAAGTTTCCTTCTTTCAACTGAATATTATTATCTATTAGAGCAGATAACAGATTATGTGCCTTTTCTACCGCAGCAAGGTCACCCGTAAAATGAAGATTTATATCTTCCATCGGAATTACTTGTGACATTCCACCTCCCGCAGCACCTCCTTTGATACCAAAAACAGGCCCTAATGAAGGTTCTCTTAATACAACCGTAGTTTTTTTACCAATTTTATTTAATGCCTGAGTTAGACCAATTGAAGTGGTAGTTTTCCCCTCTCCGGCAGGTGTTGGTGTAATTGCCGTAACTAAAATAAGTTTAGCTTTTTTAATTTTTTCTTCATCAATAAGTTTGAGAGGTAATTTTGCCTTATATTTTCCATATAGCTCCAGATCGTCTTCAGAAATGTTTAATTGTTTAGCTATATCAACAATAGGTTTCATGTTAGCACTTTGAGCAATTTCAATGTCTGATTTCATAGTGATCGATATTTTTTAGATTAAATTATTGTAAGGTTGATCTCAATAAAATTAATAAATCCGGATAAATAAATCCATCGATTTGTTAATTTTTTATAGTGGAACACTTAACAAAAAGTTTTGTTCAACCTTACCAGGAAGATACTAATAATTAATCCATTAAAGCTTAATCAAAATCCAAAGCCTCAATAATCTACGCTTGAAATACTAAACGAATAACTCAGAGCTAATTTATGGTTCGTATCTCGATTCTGAAAGAATCTTTTGATAATCATTTTCCAACATGAGCTCTTTTAAAGACACTTTAGGATTTTTTTTCATATAGGCATTAACAATTTGCCAACCCAGCCAAACTGATGCTCTACCGGGTGAGTCGCTTGGGTATCCTATTGTAAAAGGTGCCGGATTCATATGCTTGTTGATTGTCATATAGTCAGTACTAAAAAGTAACTTATTTTCTATCAAGTAATTCCACATTTGTTTTTCATTACCAATGCACCACCTTAATTGATTACCGGTAAAACCAATTTTCAGTGAATCAGGTGTATTAGGGAACATAACATCAAGGAAATATTGAATTTTTCCTTGATAAATCATATTGTTTACAAGGTTATCAACGGAATCCTTATAAACAAACTCAGTTAGAACCCATGATTTAAGCGCATCGACAGGAATATTCCCGGGATTCATATTATTTTGAAGATAATTTGCTATCCCTAATCGATCATAAAATTCGCAGTCTTTGCCTAAATATTTATCCGTTCCGATTCCTAAAATACTATCCGAAACTACTATAGATTGGTTAAAACCTCCGATGTAAGTATAAACCGACGGAATAATTCCTTCCGGAAAATGATATTTGTATCTTTTAAACGCTTTTTCAATATCCGATTCTACATCTTTAAGATCCGGAAAGATATCCATAACCTCTTCATGAACCTTATTCATGGTATAATCAGTGATAAAACCGGTTAACTCATCAGCATATTCTTCCTGATAAGGATTTCCCAATCGTATTATTCTGTAACTGTATAACTCAAAAAAATCACCATACTCATTAATAATGTCCGGTAATTCACCTGCCACATTCGCCGGATCAATCTCAAAAATCTCTTTATCAAGCCTTTTAATATTTAAGTCCAGATCAATTCCTGATATATCAACATCCGGCTGATTATTACGTTTGCAAGCAGTAAAAACTGATAACAAAATAATTAGAAAAGCAATTCCTTTTTTGATCATTACACAATAATTTTAATTAATCTTTATTACTATATTAAAAAGGTCTGATTTTTGTTTTCAATCCTTAAAAATCACTTTCTATCCTGTGATTTTTATATATTTTTGTATTAACTTAAAATAAAGCTTAAAAGTATGAAAAAGTATTTATTTATTTCAATATTACTCCTTTCAAGTATTCAACTATTTGCGCAGAAAACCAATTTGCGATTTACTGTATTTGTTGACCCCAAATTTTCGTGGATGAAATCCGATTATAATTCTATAGAAAATGACGGAACTAAAATGGGAGTAAACATTGGACTTAATGTTGATAATTTTTTTGCTGATAATTATGCACTTATGACTGGTATTTCTATTGATAATACAGGTGGTAATTTAAAATTTGATTATGCAAAAACTTTACAAACAGGTAGTGGAGAAGAAGATTTACCTGCTGGTAGTTCTGTAAATTATAAACTCCAATATATTAGTGTTCCATTAGGGTTAAAATTAAAAACGAATGAAATTGGTTATTGGACATTTTTTACACACCTTGGGTTAAATGGTGGTATCAATATCAAGGCAACTGCTGAAGTTGATGGTTTTGAATTGGAAAATGAGAATATCAGCGATGAAGTTAATTTATTTAATCTTGGTTATTACATTGGTGCTGGTGCAGAATATTCAATTGGTGGAAATGCTGCAATTGTGGTTGGTTTAACTTACACGAACGGATTTGTTGACATTACGGATGGTAATGATAGTAAAGTAACATTAAGTAATGTTGCTATAAGATTAGGTGTACTATTTTAAAAATGTATCTTAAATATTAAACTATATGAAGATTGCTCTGGCTCAACTCAATTATCATATAGGTAATTTCGAGAAAAATACGTTAAAGATCATTGATCAGATTGAGGCCGCTAAAAAGGATCAAATTGATCTGCTTGTATTTTCGGAATTATCCGTATGCGGTTATCCCCCACAGGATTTGTTAGAGAAGAAAACATTTATCGAACAGTGTGAAATTGCAATTGAAGAAATTACTCCGTATTGCAAGGAAATTGCTATAATAATTGGCTCTCCAACAATAAATTATCATCAAAAGGGGAAAAGGCTATACAATTCTGCAATATTTATTGCAGAAGGTAAAGTGCAATATATTCAAAATAAAACCCTACTTCCCACGTATGATATTTTTGATGAATACAGGTATTTTGAGCCAAACGATAAATTCAACGTAGTTGAGTACAAAGAAAAAAAGATTGCTATAACCATATGCGAAGATCTATGGGATTTTCAACCTGTTGAAAACACTTTTGCTAAAAATCAGCTTTATAATATAACGCCAATGGAAAAATTGGCCGAACATAAACCTGATCTAATTATAAATATTGCAGCTTCTCCATTTTCATATACAAAGATCTGGGGGCGTAAAAATATATTTATTCGTAATGCGAAAAAATACAATCTTCCATTGTTTAATGTAAACCAGGTTGGAGCGCAAACAGAATTAATTTTCGATGGAGGTTCATTGGTCGTGAATCCCGATGGTACCATCGCCGATGAAATGAAACTATTTGAGGAAGATTATAAAGTATATGATCTGAATGAGATCAGTAAATGTTCGCTTAAAAAAAATATTGATGAGGACCCTGATGTTATAGCCAAAATACATGATGCACTTGTATTAGGAATCAGAGATTATTTTAATAAGATGAACTTTTCATCTGCGACATTAGGCCTATCGGGTGGTATTGATTCTGCTGTTTCGTTAGTAATTGCCGAAAGAGCCCTGGGTGCTGAAAATATTCATGTACTATTACTTCCATCAAAATATTCATCTGATCATTCGATTACCGATGCTGAAATTTTAGCAAAAAATCTCAGAGTTAAATATGATTTGGTTCACATTCAGGAAGTGGTAGATAGTTTTAATGATTCTCTAAAATCCGTATTTAAAGATTTACCTGAAGATATTACCGAAGAAAATATTCAAGCTCGTGCACGAGGTACAATCTTAATGGCATTATCCAATAAATTTGGTCACATATTGCTAAATACTTCCAATAAAAGTGAAGCTGCAGTTGGTTATGGCACCTTGTACGGTGATATGAATGGCGGATTATCGGTTTTAGGAGATGTTTATAAAGCCGATGTTTATAAGCTTGCCCGTTACATTAATAAAGATTCAGAAATCATCCCTGAAAATACGATCGTAAAACCACCTTCTGCTGAACTTAAACCTGATCAAAAGGACACGGATTCATTACCTGATTATGATGTATTGGATAAAATTCTTTTTGAGTATATTGAACTACAAAAGCCACTGGAAGAGATTATCGAAGAAGGCTGGGATAAAACGCTTGTAAAACGAATCACAAAATTGGTTGATACAAACGAATACAAGCGATACCAGGCTCCTCCTATTTTAAGAATTTCATCAAAAGCTTTCGGTGCAGGACGAAGAATGCCTTTAGTTGCAAAATATAATTAAAAGAAAAGGGAGTATCTGTTTAATCCTTGCTTTCTATATTTAGTCATATATTACAACTAAATACCGATTTTCAGGAAAATATTTTATAGTTTTAGCTGAAAGTTATACATTTGTATGTTTTTTAACATGTTTATAAAAAATACATCAATGAACGTTGAGTGCCATAATATAATTGATAACCAAATGTCTGTTTTTAGTGTTCTTAATGAAGAAGAAAAAGAACTTCTAAAGAAAAACAGCACATGTACTTATTACAAGAAAAACGATATTATTTATAAAGAAGGAGATAAACCCAGCGGATTAATTTGTCTTTCAAAAGGAAAAGTAAAAATATTTAAAGAAGGTGTTGGAGGAAGAGAACAAATTGTTCGAATGGCAAAACCGGTTGGATTTATAGGTTATCGCGCACTTTTTGCAGAACAAAATTATCTTGCATCAGCAGAAGCTATTGAAGATAGTGTTATTTGTACAATTGAAAAAGACGCATTATTTAAAATCTTAAAAACTAATTACGAACTTGCTTTTAGTATAATTCGTTCTTTAGCATCAGAGCTTGGTTTTTCAAATAATAGAACTGTTACTCTTACACAAAAACATATACGCGGACGTTTAGCTGAATCTTTATTATTCCTAAAAGAAACTTATGGAGTAGAAGACGATAATGCAACTATAAAAGTTTACCTATCACGTGAAGATATAGCCAACCTTTCTAATATGACTACATCCAATGCAATTAGAACGCTTTCTACGTTTGCCAGTGAAAAAATTATTGCTTTGGACGGTAGAAAGATCAAGATCTTGGATTTAAAAGGCTTAGAAAGAATTAGTGAGTTAGGTTAAACTTTTTTATTTAATCGAAAGAGATTCCAGGAAGTTCTTATCTGTCATAAAATTGGTATCCAGCTCACCTTTTACATACATCTCTTTGAATAATAGTAGGTTCTCAGCTGTTTTAGGATTATTGGTATCATAAAGAATTCTACTGGCTTCCTTAATTTTCAATGTGTCTAATTTAACTTTTTTTCCATAGGATTTTTCAAAGTAAAAATCTACTGCATTTTCTAAACCTTCATCTAAAATGGATGTAACGACTAATTGTGTTAAATCAATACTGGTTGAGTCATCTAAAACTTGTTGAATTTCTCTGATAATAGAATAATTCAACGATGATGAAGTATGATTTAGAACGATTACCGTGTTCGTATCTTCAACATATCTAAATAAACTAGTTCTAAATCCATTCCATTTTCCATGATGATAAGCTATTTTTTTATTGTTCCTTTTTCTGATTCTAAATCCAAATCCATATGGAATTTCATACTTATTACGTAGTTTAAAAGTAGAAATAGATTCATTTATAGTTTCTTTCGATACCAATTTATCATTATATAAAGCCTGGTCCCATTTAAATAAATCTTCAGTGGTTGAATAAACTCCTTTATCCCCTACCGCGCCATCATTAACAGTTTCAGGAATCATTCTATATCTCCGTCCTCTATAGTAATATCCGATTAACCTTTCTTTTTTCTTGTCACTTTCTGCCCTGCTATAAACAAAAGAGTTATTCATTTCCAGGGGATCAAATATATTTTCCTTCATAAATTCGGCAAAAGATTGTTGAGAAATTCTTTCAACAATTGATGCTAAAACTATATATCCTGTATTTGAATAATCCCATCTCCTACCTGGCGTAAAATACAAATTTAATTTATGTTCGGCCATCATTTCCAGGATCTCTTCATTAGTTGGTGCTCCTTTCCCATGCCAGTGGTTTTCAACCAACCAGTAATAATTTGGTAGTCCCGATGTATGATTTAATAACATCCTAACTGTTATTCCCGGATAAGGAAATTCAGGAATATATTTTATCACAGAATCTTCATAATTTAAATGATTTCGTTCTTTAAGAATCATTACTGCCATGGCTGTAAATTGCTTACTAACCGAGGCTAACTGAAAGATATCATCTTTTTCCAGTTTCTTTCTTCTAAGCATGTCCGAATATCCGAAAGATTCATTATAAATACAATATCCTTTATGGGCCACAAGAACATTCCCGTTAAAGTAATGATTCTTTGCCTTAGCTTGAAGAATTGAATCTATAACTTCTGCTTTTTCCTGATAGAATATTTGCTCGATTTCTTTCTTAATTGATTTTGAAACTATCTCTTTCTTATCAATAGCTGCACCAAACAAATCAAGTCGGATACTTACAGTTACCACAATGAAAATAAATGTAAGCGAGATAAGCGAGAATATTTTTAGGTATCTGTAATCCATATACTTTCGTGAGAATTTAACATTCTCTTAAAACAGCGGCAAATTAAAACAAATTTTACTTTGAATCAAAGTCTTTGTCTCTTAAAATCCTTTATCTGTGGGGTATTCCAAATATAAATCTTAATTTCAGGTGGTAATGAAAAAGGGCTAAGAATCCTATAAAATAAGGACTTAGAAAGTTTTCAACATGCTAAGCTTTTGAATCAATTATAAATTAAAAAATGTGGAAAAATTATTACTTGAAGTAAATAGTAAAAAATCAATGATTGTCTGATCTATACTTAGTACCTTAAAGATGCTGAGCATAGATTCTACCAAATGCTATCCAAATACTTTTCATTCAAGCTATACAAACATTGAGCTTCAAAATTGTCCTTGTCAAAATTTATCAACTCATATGCCAACTTTTTGTAGCTATTAAAAAATGAAAGTGGTTAGGCATTAAGCACCAAGCCAGTATATCCGCATTAGGAACAATATGACTCTTGACTTTGGATAAAAAGAATAAATAATTTCTTTCGTTATAAAATACAGTTTCGTTACTTCTATTGTAGATATGGTATACTATATCTGATTCGAAATGCATAAATAAAATTAAAACTATTTTATGAAATATAAAACAATAAATGGTATTGAAAACTTAACTGATAATTAGCACTGTACAAGTGCTGAGCATCAGTTAGACTTACTCCTGAAAGTAAATGCGCTTTACTCTTGATGAAACGCTTGTGAATATCTCGTATGGAATAGTTTCTAAAGCATTTGCAAGATCTGTAACAGGTTGTTCTTTACCAAACACAATTACCTCATCTCCTTCGTGAATATTACAACCTGTTATATCAACCATACACATATCCATACAAACATTACCTATAATAGGCACAAAAAAACCGTTAATATATAACTTCCCCTTTCCATTACTTAATTTACGATTCAGACCATCTGCATATCCAACGGGAATAATTGCAATGGTCATATCATCATTTGCTTTTCCTTTTCTGTTATAACCAATTGTGTCGTCCTTTGTAACCTGCTTAACCTGAATAACTGTACTTTTTAATGTACTTACCACTGAAAGCTGTTCCTGATTTGTTGCAGATATGCCATATAATCCAATTCCCAAACGAACCATTTCGAACTGAGCTTCCGGAAAACGTTCAATACCGGCGGAGTTTGAAATATGCCGAATTATCGGGTAATTGAATTTATTGATGATCTTTGCGCTTAATTCATCGAATAATGAAATTTGCTTTTTAGTATAATTATCGTGAACAGGGTCTTCGCTACCCACCAAATGAGAAAAGATTGTTGCTACTTTTATCGTTTTTGTTTCTTTTAAAATCTCTATTAAACGTAGAATTTCACTTTTTAAAAATCCTAAACGATTCATACCTGTATCTAACTTTAAGTGTACAGGATAAACCTTTAGTTTAGCTTTTTCAAGTTCGTTTATGAATTGTTCTAAAATTCTGAAGTTATATATTTCCGGTTCGAGTTGATATTTTAACATCAGTTCAAAACTACTTTCTTCGGGATTCATAACTACAATAGGAATTTTTATTCCAGCTTCGCGCAATGCAACTCCTTCATCGGCAAAAGCAACTCCCAGATAATTTACACGCTGATACTGTAATATATTTGCAATCTCAAATGTTCCACTTCCATAAGATAAAGCCTTAACCATAACCATTATTTTAGTTTCAGGTTTTAACTTTGATCTGAAATAATTTAGGTTATGAACCAAAGCATTTAAATTAATTTCCAGTACTGTTCTGTGTGTTTTTTCTTCTAATGCTGACGAAATCCTTTCAAATTGGAAATTCCTTGACCCTTTTAACAGAATTGCCTCTTCGCAAAAATTTTCTTTATTAAATTCGCTTAAAAAGTCATCTGTTGTATTATAAAAAACTTGACTTAATTTAAACTGATTCTTTTGTGTTACAATTGATTTACCAATCCCAATTAATTTATTTATTTTGAATTTCTCCAATAATGAAGCTACCAGGGAATATAATTCTTTGTCGCTTTTTCCACTTTGAAGTATATCAGATAATATTAAAGTTTTTTTCCTATGCTGATTTTGTTGACTAAGGTAATTTAAAGCAATTTCTAATGAATTTAAATCCGAATTATAACTATCATTTATGATTGAACAATTATTGGCTCCTTTTTTCAATTCCATACGCATAGCCACAGGTGGTAAATTTTCAAACCTGTTTTTAAATTCAATTGGATTAACCTCTAAAGCGCATATCAATGATAAAACATGAATGGCATCCTCAACCGAAGCCTTATCCGTAAATGGGATCGTTAGGGTATCGTAACATTTTCCTGAATAAAATTTGATCTCCGTCGTATTCCCTTTTTGGTTTGTTTTTACAACCAGATCGGTTCCCTTATTTTCGGACCAAGTAAAATGTTTCTTTTTGGAAAGCATATCATCTTTTTGAACAAGCTCGTCAATTAAACCTTGATCTTTTGAGTATACCAAAATATCACTATTGTAAAACAACTTCAATTTCTCAGTTGCTTTTTCCTTATGATCTTTAAAGTTTTCCTGGTGAGGTTCTCCTATATTTGTTATCAGTCCAATATTTGGCTGGATAATCTTTTCCAGCTTTTCCATTTCCCCTGGTAATGAAATTCCAGCTTCAAAAATAGCTAAATTATAATTTTCGTCCATCAACCAAACTGACAGTGGGACACCAACCTGAGAATTATAACTTTTTGGATTTCTTATAATTCGTTTTTTTCCCTGTAGAATATGATAAATCCATTCTTTTACAATGGTTTTTCCGTTACTCCCTGTAATTCCAATCACAGGATATTTAAACTCTTTTCTGTGAAAAGTAGCTAAATCCTGGAGGGCTCTTAATGTGTTTTTCACAATTAAGAAGTTTGCCTTAGGAAAACTAAAATTGTTTTTTGGTAAGAATTCAACAACAAAATTTTGTATTCCTCGGTTATAAAGCTCATCTATAAACTCATGTCCGTCGTGACGTTTTCCTTTAATTGCAAAAAAAAGCGTATTGGGCGATGAAATGATATTTCTACTATCAATCAATAGATTATTTATTTCACAATCGTGTTTCCCAACGTATTGTGCTTTAATAATATCTGATATTTGAAGGGTAGTATAAATCATGAATTATCTATATTCATTGTTTTATTGTAACACACCCGGCATAAAGGTTCGTATTCATTAGTTTCGCCTAAAAGTACCAATTTATCACTCTCAGCTATTCTATGAGAATATTGTGCCAAATTCCCACATTGCATACAAATAGCATGTACTTTTGTAACATACTCAGCTTCTGCCATTAATGCCGGTATCGGGCCAAAAGGTTTACCAAGATAATCCATATCCAAACCAGCTACAATAACACGAATTCCACTATTTGCCAACTTATTACATACTTCAATCAAATTATTATCAAAAAATTGAGCTTCATCTATTCCAATAACGTCCACATTTCCTGCTAATAATAAAATATTTCCGGAAGACTCAACCGGTGTTGAACGTATTGTATTTTCATCATGAGAAACAACTTCTTCTTCCGAATACCTGTTATCAACCAATGGTTTAAAAATCTCAACTTTCAATTTTGCATATTCTGCCCGTTTTAATCTTCTTATCAATTCTTCAGTTTTTCCTGAAAACATTGATCCGCATATAACCTCGATCCATCCTCTGTTCTTGGTTTTTTTATTTGTACCTTCGAAAAACATCTTATACCAAATTGTAAACTATTATCGTTATTTTTGCAAAATAAATATCATTCATATTATGAATAAAAAAGAACTGATAAAAAAATTAAATTCAGATATTCAAGATATATATTCCACTACAAATAAATTTGAGAATTCTGAAAATATCCATCCTCTTGATATTGATCTTGCACTTTCAAAAGTAAGAAATCTTTATGAGTTATTACTTAAACTTGATTCTCGCAATATACAGATAGCTGAAAATCAGAAAGAAGAAATATCAGCACCTGTTAAAAAAGAGGAACAAAAAGAAGAGATTATAAAAAAAGTTGAAGCTAAACCTAAGGAAGCAGAAACAATACCAGAAAAGAAAGAAGGGGTAACCGAAGAAAAAACTCCTGTTCGCGAACCTGAATTTATTATTGAAACAGGTTCTGAAGAAAAAAAGGTTGAAGAAATAATTGAAGAGAAAATTGAAACAAAACAAAGCAATACTCCGGAAATAGTTGCAGATAAATTTCAATCAAAGAAGTTTGTGCATGATAATATTTCGAAGAAAAATGCAAAAAAAGATGTTTCGGCTAAAATGCAATCCAAGCCTATACAAGATATAAATTCAGCTATTGGTTTGAATGATAGGTTCATTTTTATCCGAGAATTATTCGGAAATAACAAAGACCATTATCATGAAACAGTTCAAGTCTTAAATAACTTTGATACCTATGACAATGCGGTTAACTTCTTAGATGAGAATTTTGATTGGGAACCTGAAAATGAAAATTACGAACGTTTAAAAGAATTAGTGCGAAGGAAATTCGCTACCAAATAATACGAATATGAGCAAACTCTATCTAGTTCCTACCCCAATAGGCAATCTCGAAGATATTACTTTAAGAGCTATTCGCATTTTGAAGGAAGTAGATGTTATTCTGGCAGAAGATACAAGAAAAACGGGAATTCTTTTAAAAAACTTTGAAATTGAAAAACCGACCTTAGCACATCATAAATTTAATGAACATAAAGCATTACCGGCAATAGTTGAAAGAATAAAGAACGGAGAAACTATGGCCTTGGTTTCGGATGCAGGTACACCGGGAATTTCCGATCCTGGCTTTCTAATTTCACGTGCTTGCATTGAAAATGATATAGAAATTGAATGTTTACCAGGAGCCACTGCGTTTATACCTGCACTTGTTAATTCCGGTTTACCAAATGACAGATTTTCATTTGAAGGATTCTTACCGCAGAAAAAAGGAAGACAAAAGCGACTTGGTGAGTTAGTTGAAGAACATAAAACTATGGTGTTTTATGAATCACCATACAGGCTATTAAAAACACTTAATCAATTTGCAGAAGTATTTGGAGAGGACCGTAGAGCCAGTGTATCAAGGGAATTAACAAAAATCCATGAAGAAAATAAGAGAGGTACACTTAAGGAACTCATTGATTATTTTAATACTTCGACAATTAAAGGAGAAATCGTTATTATAATCGAAGGAAATCGTTAAGATTTTGGGCTAACTTTTTTTTAACACTTCATGTTCATTAAAAACAGGTAGGACAAATTCATCTAATTCTTCATAAGTAGAATTAGATGTAAACAAATCTTCCGGAATTTTGATATCAAAAATAAGTTGCATTCTTTGCCTAATTAAATCTAAGTCCTCAGCAGTTAGATTAAGGTTTTCTTTTAAACTTCTAGCAGGCTTCAATTCGATTGATTCCGGAAGTAAATCTGAAATTATTCTTTTTATAATAACATCAATAACTTTCATATTGAAGCCAATTTTTAAGATAAATTGGTCGCGAAGGACGCATTTTAAGAGCGAATAAAACTGTACTATAAAAAATTACCGAACCAAAAATAGAAATGAAGTAAAGTTTAGAACTTCTTACTTGCGTCCACACGACCATTTTTATACCGAACGTTTGGTTTTTGCCTAGTTTGTATCTAACACCCTATTGCAATTTCATGATTAATAAGAGTGATTAAACCGAACGTTCGGTCTGTAAAACTACAACAAAAAAAATACTAACCAAAAAAAAGTCAGTATTTTTTATGTTAAATTTTTATTTTCTTTTTCTCGAACGTTTTCCGGAATCAGATTTATTTCCTGATTTTCTTCTTGAACGGTCCTTATCTCTTGATCTATTCCTCTCGGATCTATTCCTTTCGCTTCGTTTAGTGGCACGTTCGGAATCTCCTCCTTTTGGTTTTTCTTTTGCTATTTCAGAATTAACCTTTACACCCTCGAAAACTGATGAACTTAATCCATCCAATACTTTATCCGTAAATTGCTTATCAATTTCAAAGAATGAAAATGATTTCATGATATCAATTTTACCTATTGCTATATTTCTTTCCCGGGTTGATTCATTTATTAATCCCATCAAACGTTGAGCATTTAATCCTTGATTTTTTCCAACATTTATAAACAAACGCTTAAAATCCTTACTACTAACTCGTCGTTTACCTTTATCCTTTTCTTTCCTACCTGCCGACAGCTGCCTAAATTCTTTTTCATCAGGAATATTTAGGTCAGGAGCATTTTTATAATAATCCAGGAATCTGTTAAACTCCAGTGAAACAAATCTTTTGATTAAATCTTCCTTATCCAGCCATTCCAATTTTTTATAAATCTCAGGCAAGAATCCATCAATTTGACCATGATCAATATCTACTCTTTCCATTCTATCAATTAAATGGAACAGCTGTTTTTTACAGACCTCCTTCCCTGTCGGGATTTCTGCTTTTTCGAAATTTTTATTGATTTTTTTCTCAATTTCCTTAATTCTATACCTCTCACGTAAATGAACAATTGCTATAGATATTCCTGTTTTTCCAGCTCTACCCGTACGACCACTTCTATGTGTATATGCTTCAATATCGTCGGGTAAATTATAATTAATTACATGGGAAAGATCATTCACATCTAATCCTCGAGCTGCAACATCAGTGGCAACAAGCATTTGTAAATTTTTCAATCTAAACCGGCTCATTACATGATCACGTTGCGCTTGTGATAGATCTCCATGAAGGGCATCCGCATTATAACCATCTTTTATAAGCCATTCAGCAACTTCTTTTGTTTCCATTCGGGTACGGCAAAAGATAATTGCATAAATATCCGGATTCATATCCGCAATTCTTTTTAAAGCTAAATAACGATCGCGCGCATGAACCAGGTAATAAAGATGCTTTACGCTTTCTGCTCCGGCATTTTTCTTACCTACAGTGATTTCCTCGGGATTCTTCATGTAATTTTTCGCTATTGCAGCGACTTCTTTTGGCATTGTAGCTGAAAAAAGCAAGGTTCTCCTTTCATCAGGCACAGATTCCAATATATCATTCAAATCTTCACGAAAACCCATATTTAGCATTTCGTCTGCCTCATCGAGAACAACTGTTTGTACATTGGTAATATCCGCTTTTTTTCTTTTGATTAAATCCAGCATTCTACCAGGTGTTGCTACAATTACATGCACTCCCATTCTTAATCCTCTAATTTGAGCATCGATGTTTGCACCACCATAAACCGGCAATACTTTTAATCCCTTAATATATTTGGAATACGCCATCAGATCCTTTGCAATTTGAACGCACAACTCCCTGGTTGGGGAAAGGATCAAAGCTTGCGGATACTTTTCTTTTACATTAACCTGCTGTACAATTGGTAAACCAAACGCTGCTGTTTTTCCGGTTCCTGTTTGTGCTAATGCAACAATATCGCGGTTTGTTTCAAGTAAAACCGGAATTACTTCTTTTTGAACGGGCATTGCTTCTTCAAAACCCAATTCGTTAATTCCCTTTAGGATATCTTCCTGGATACCTAAATCGGTAAATTTTGTCATTATGTTTTCCTCCCGTGCTTTCAGATTCCCAAACAATACCGATAGTATTTTTAATTACATTTCTTTCTAAATACTCCTTTAAAATTGAATCGGCACTTACAATTCCACTTCCAAAATCCAATTCCAATCCTTAAAATCTTATTGAATAAGAATTGTACAGCTTGCCAAAAGCCGGTCAGATACCAAAAAACACTTTTAATTATTATAAGGGCGCAAAGGTAGAATAATTATTTGATTTTGAGGGATTTTTTGAAATTATTTTTAGCTTATAGTCCTTATGGTTTTAAAAACCTTAAATATATATTAACAATCATCAAACCCGGGACGTCTAAATTCCATTGCCGTGGGATAAACCTTTAGTATATCTCGTTTTATTTTAGCTAATTGGGCAAGAAACCGAAGTAAATCATCTTCGAAGTCCGGCATTTTTTCTAAAATTAATCCTAAAGCTGCTATTGACCTGTCAATAGCAATAATGGCAATTTTTGCCGATCCTTTTTGATCATAGTCCTCATATTCATCAGGTACGTCTCCAAAATCAAGCATCGACCTATGTACTTTTGCTGAAATAAATAGGCTATACCACTGTACAACCTCCAGTGCATTCTTAAATTTCAACGCTATATTTTCATCAACTAATAACAATTTTTGTGCTGTTTCATTTAACTTTTCACTATTACCTTTTAGCCAGTTTATCATATTAAGACCATATTCTCTTGCATGCTCTTCGATTTCTACATTTTTTACTTCCAATTTACAATCTTCCTCATCTATATTATCTAAATCTATTCCAAGCTCTTCAGCATGTTCTCTTATCATATCAAAAGTAGCTTCGAAAATCATGCTTAAATCTTTCCAAAATTTTTCGTTGTTCAGGTCAACATCTTCTTGATTACTTTCTAAACCTTCGGTCAAAACATAATTTCCACATTTACTAGTAAATGGACATCTTTCGCACCACCGGTCACAATAATTGTGAATACCCGGAATAAGATCTTTTCTACTGCCCAGTTCATCAAGTTTTTTCCTGTATTCTTGCTTATCCATTGTAACTTTTAAATATTTAGTGATTTAATAATTTCTCATAATATCCGGAAGTTCCGGTATCTAAGATTTCCAGAATTATCTTTTCAGACACGCTCCCAATTCCTTTTAGTGTTTGTAATTTATTTCGATATTCGGAAACAGGTTCTTTTAATTGAGAAATGGAATAAGCTCCATAACCATAAGGTGATTTTTGGCCTTTTTGCTTAAGGATATAATCCATTTGGCCGAGAATTACTGCAACCAAGTCATTCCGGTCAATGAATCGATTATATAACCAGGCCGGAATTCTAATCGGAATCTTATATTTCCTTGCTAAATTTAGAAAAAGTGAATTAACTGAATTATAGTATTCATAGGATGCTCCTCCCCATTTATTGCCTTTGTAAATCATACCATATTCATGTAATAGATCTGGATAATGTTCCTTAAGTACATTATAAAAATGATCTTGTTGGCGTCCTTCTTTTAAAGTCATTCCTCCGAAAATGATAAAATCCACATCGGCTTCTTTAAAACCACGAATTGAGTTTTCCAATTGATCGGGTAAATCAGTAATAAATGGTATCACAGGCATTAAAAAAGCTCCAACCGAAAAACCCTGCTTCTTAAAAAATGAAATAGCTTCCAGTCTTTCTGCTGCAGAAGGAACGCCAGGCTCCATAATTTTACAAACTTTGTCGTTAACACCGGAAAAACTAAAGCTTACAAATGCCCTCGATTTTTGGTTTATCTCCTGCAAAATATCGATGTCTCTTTTTACCAAGGTAGATTTAGTTAATACATGCACAGGAAAATCGTATTGATAAACTATTTTTAATACATTCCTTGAAAGTTCATACTTTTTATCCAGTGCATTATAGCTATCACCAACACCGCCACCGATCATAATAAACCCTTTTTTCAGAGGATTTCTTTTCCTGGTTGGGTCAAGCTCTCTTTTTAATAATTCAGGGGCATTTATTTTAACTTCAATATCTTTTCCAAATTCTCCTTCAACATAATATCCTTCTGCCCTTCCATCACAATAAGCACAATTATGTAAACAACCGCGGTATAAATTCATACCATAACGTGCAACGAACCAGGAGTCTACCATCTTATGTTTTCTCAATAAAGATTTAGCTTGTATTTCTGTAACCATTCAATAAAAATAAAAAAAGGGATTGATTCACTCAACCCTTTTCTCAAATAAAGATTTACGCTTCAAGTTTTGCAGGCTCAACTTTAAATGCAACAACCTCGGTTATGTGCTTGTCCTCACCATTCTTATCAGTATACTTTCTGTTATTCAATTTACCAGATATAGAAACTAGTTCTCCTTTCTTTAAAAAATCCAGGTTTTCATCTTTTTTATTTTTCCAGTAAGTTACATTATGCCAGGTTGAATTATTAACCCATTCACCATCTTTGTTTTTATAACTTTCATTAGTAGCTAAACGAATATTAACCAATGTGCGCCCGCTTTCAAATGTTTTTACTTCTGCATCCTGTCCTAAGAATCCTTGAATTTCTACTTTGTTGATTGTTTTTTCCATTGTTTTTTAGTTTTAAATATCTGCCCTTCGACAGACCGGATTAATAAAATTTTGTTGATACAAAGTAAGCGTAACATTATCAGTTTAGTCGGTAATTAATTAAGTATAGCCGGTTAATATTCGTTTGTTGTCGTTTGTAGTTGACTACAAATTATTTTATATTTGATTTACAACATGTAAATAGAAATGATTATGAGAGAAAATTCCTTCAGAAAATGCCCTGAATGTGGTGATGAAATTATTGGAAGAGCCGATAAGAAGTTTTGTTCGGATCAATGCCGTAATACCTATAATAACCGGTTAAATAGCGATGCCAGCAATACTGTTCGTAATATCAATAACATCTTAAGAAAAAACAGGCGGATTCTTCAAGAGTTAAACAAACAATCAGGTAAAACCATGGTAAATAAAGATACTTTGCTTACAAATGGTTTTAATTTTACGTATCACACACATATTTATAAAACTAAAAAGGGTGATTCATATATATTTTGTTACGAACAAGGATATTTGTATTTAAAAGATAAAGATTTGTATTTACTCGTTGAAAATAAAGATTAGTAAAAAATGTCCTTATTCAATCTTTTGGAACCTGTCAGGTTACTTACTAGATCAAATCCTTTATTTTGTCTAAATCGTGTTCAACCTTATGAAAATATTGATAATTTTCAACATCTTCGAACCAATTAATAACATCCTCACGTTTTAAGTTTGTTTTTTTAGGTGAAGAAACTGTCAAATATGAACTCCAGGGATATTCAATCATATCTTCAACAAAACCATGTTTTACCGGATTATGATGAATATAATAAACCAGATATCTCAAATAAGCTTCATTTTCAATTAGAATTCGTTTAAAAGGCCTTTCGAATAATGGGCCTGTACGATTGTTGCGTTTGTTGAATGCTTTAGTATATGCATTAAAAAGATTAGAAAATTGTTTTGAGGGTCGGTTTGGAATATTAAACCTATTAAACCTGTCAGGATTTTGAATACCTGACAGGTTTGTTAAAATTTCCTTCTCCTCCTTTATCCGAACCAAAAAATGAAAATGATTCGACATTAAGCAATATGCAAAGGTATCAGCAACCGGAAGAATATATTTTTCATACAAATGTAAAAAATGTTCAAAGTTTGAATTTTCTTCGAACAAATTACATGAATTAACACCTCGATTGTAAATATGATAGTATCTGCCGAACTCCAGAGCTTGCATTATTATTTTTCCCATTTTTTAAAATACACTTGAGGAAAATCTTTATCCTTAAGTTTTAAATCTGTTCTTATCGATTTTATTAAATCAGTCAAGAATTTATCATATAAATCACTCTTTTTGTCCACTCCCTCATTCTCAAAGGTTATAATTTTCTTTATAACATCTTCGCTTGCTATTATGAAAAGTTTATCCCTTGCAGAGACATAATTCTTCAAACACTCTATATTTTCGTTTTCAGCAGCTAAATCATGTATTGCTTCAATATATGCTATATAGTGTTCTTCCTTTAGTTTTCGTATTTGTAAAGTTATACTATTTCGATTTGCCAAAAATGCTCCAAGAATTGAGACAGTTATTGCTGATAATGCACCAAAAATAGATATAAATAATCCAGTATTCATCTTTATAAGTTTTGTCATTTATTTAAACAGCCCTAGATTCATGCAAAAAAGGGATTGCTAAAAACCGCCTCTTTGTCACTATTAAAATCTATAAACTAAATCTTACCAAGCTCTTTCAAAGCAACTTCAAGTTGGTCAACTAATTCTGTCATTCTATTCACAACTGCCAAATAAGGTTCTTTTGTACTTAAATCAACTCCCGCCTTCTTTAATAATTCAACAGGATATTCACTTCCTCCAGATTTTAACAGAGTTAAATATCTTTGTTGTGCTTCTTTTGCTTCCTTCCTGGTTTTAGCCTGTTTTATCTGATCGTGCAGAATGCTTGAACAAGAAACTGAAACCGCGTAAGTAAATACATAATAAGGGGAATGACTAAAGTGA
Source organism: Bacteroidales bacterium (assembly GCA_028282785.1). Lineage (GTDB taxonomy): Bacteria > Bacteroidota > Bacteroidia > Bacteroidales > UBA12077 > UBA12077. The sequence continues at coordinate 20,611 of JANQHE010000023.1, forward strand.
TGAATTTTTGGCCAACTGTAGGGATAATTTTCCGAACGATCTAAAACACCACCATTATATTTTTTATTGATCTGTTTAAATTTTTCTGCAATAACTTCAGAATTAACGGATGAGTTATTTTCTATTATTTTGAACAGTTCATACTCAAATTCGGCAAATTGACTCTGCCTGTAGAAACCTCTTGAAATAATATCAATAGCTTTAACAAGATATGTTATTTTTTCATTGGTATCATCCGTATTATCAATTAAATAATCCAATAGCATTATTTCATTGAAAATAGCAGCTGTTTCAGCCAATAAGGGAGAAAAAGCTGAATATTGGAAAGGTTGATTCTCGATAGTATAAACACTATGCACCGCATGCCCTATTTCATGCGAAAGTGTAAAAAGATAATCCTGGGTATTATTCCAGTTTAATAATATAAATGGATGTATACCATACGTAAACCAATTATATGCAGCAGCATATTTTCCAGGTTTTGGATAAACATCGATCCATCCCCCTTCAAATGTTTTTTCAGCTTTTTTAATGTAATCTTCACCAAGTGGCTTTAGGCTGTTTAAAACAATATTAACAGCATCATCATAAGGGTAGTTAAAATTCACATCCACTAGTTTAAAGGATTCATCCGAACCGTAGTAATTATCCAATTTTAAAGCCTTCTTACGGAGCAGTCTGTATTTTTCCAGTATTTCGGTATTATTTCCGGCTACATCCAATAATGCTGTGTATATATTAATTGGGATCTTATCCGGTTCTAATGTATAATCCAAACATGAATTATAGCCGTAAATTTGTGCCTCGGCCCAAATCCCCTGGGCTTTGCTAATCCAGATCTCGGAATATGTTCTGTTAAAATCCGTATACGATTCTTCCAACGCCTCAAATACTTTTTTCCTATCTTCCTGATTTTTCTGCTCTACGTATACTTTTGATGCATTTGAAGGACTTGCAATTAACTCTTTTCCATTGGAAAGGGTAACACTTTTATATCTCATGTCAGACAATGATAAGGCATGGAATATTGCTGAAGAAGAATTAACTACTTGTGTATAATAGCTTTTTAATTTTTGTGTTTCCGAATCTAAAATATGCGATTGTTGATCATAAAATTTTGTAAATTCAAACTCATAGCTTGCCAGTTCTTCATTATTTTCTATCCATTGAAAAACTGTTTCTTTTGGAATTTGAGCTATTTGTTCGTTTACCCAGGCAGAGTTTCTTTCAAACTCGGTCTTCAGAATTTGTAGTTCTTTTAATTTCAAATTATATAATGAATTTCTTGAATCTAAATCCCCAACTAAGTATGTATAGAAAAAAAGTTTATCAAATAATTGTAATATGAAACTATGAGAATTCTTAAAGCTCAATAAAACTTCAGGGCCTTCTGCCAATCTTCCCTTATATTTTTGAGATTCTTGAATTTTAGCTTTTAACAGGTTAAAATCATTATTCCATTTATCCCAGTCTGAGTATATTTGTGTTAAATCCCAGTTATATTTTTTATTATTATGATCAGGTGATGCATTTTGTGAATAACCGATCTTTAAAAAAAACGATAAAAGAATGAACGAAACGATATATTTCATAGCTAAAATTTTATTTCTAAAATTAACATTATAAATCTATTATACAAAAAAGGGATTACTTAAGTGTAATCCCTTTCTCCATTTTAAAAACATAAAAATTAAATCTTACCAACCTCTTTCAAAGCAGTTTCCAGTTGGTCAACTAATTCTGTCATTCTATTAACAACAGCCAAATAAGGTTCTTTTGTATTTAGATCAACTCCTGCCTTTTTTAATAGTTCAACAGGATAATCATTATCGCCTGACTTTAATAAAGTTAAATATTTTTTTTGTGCTTCCTTAGCATCTTTCTTAGAATCTGCCTGCTTTATCTGATTAAACAAACTACTTGAACATGAGAACGATACTGCATAATTATATACATAATAATTATAATTATAAAAATGGTGAACCCGAGGCCAGCTATATGCATAGTTTTCTGATCTTTCAATAATATCGCCATTATATTTTTTATCAATCTCAGAATAAAGGTTTGCGATAATATCTGCATTTAATGGCTCATTATTCTCAACCATTGAATATAGTTTATATTCAAATTCAGCAAACTGGGCCTGACGATAAAAAGTTCCGGATATATTATCAATTGCCTGAACTAATAAAGTAACTTTTTCTTCGGGGCTTTTTGCATTCTTAATTAAATAATCAAGCAACATTTTTTCGTTAAATGTAGCGGCAGTTTCTGCAACCATACTTGCATAATTTGTGTAGGTATAGTGCTGGTATTTGTTTGCAAGCATACTGTGAATTGAATGTCCGAATTCATGTGCTAATGTGAAAACATTGTCACGAGTATCCGCCCAGTTCATTAAAATAAAAGGATGTACTCCATAAATTGACCAGCTGTATGCACCACCTCTTTTACCTTCTTTTTCATAAACATCAACCCATCCGGCTTGCATTGCATTTGCAAGTAACTCATTATATTCATCACCCATTGGCTTTAAACATTCTTTTACCAGTTCCATTGCTTCGTCATAAGAATAAGTTTTCTCAAAATCAACTAATTCCAAAGCATAGTCCGAACCATAGTATTTTTCCAACCCAAGAGCTTTCTTTCTTAGTTGTCTGTATTTAAATAATGCCTCCGTATTATTTCCTGCTACATCAATCAGGTTCATATAAACATCCATAGGAATGTTGTTTGATTGTAAAACAGCATCTAAGCATGATTCATATCCCTGAAGCTGTGCATTGGCCCAACGATTTTGATAAATACCATTTATAATTTCCGCATACGTATGTTTATTTTTTGCATAGGCTTCTGCCATTGCCTCAGATACCAATTTTCTATCTTCCTGGTTCTTATTAGTAGCATAAATTCTTGAAGCATTCGCAGGACTTGCAACAACTTCTTCGCCATCGGATAACGTTACTTTATGGAATTCCATATCCGCAGTAGACAATGTTCCATAAATTTTAGAAGCAGCGCTTAAAGCTTTACTATAGTATGTTGATATTCTTTGTGTTTCCTCATCAAGGATATGCTCTAGCTGACGATAAAAACTATCATAACTATGTCTGTAAATTGCCAGCTCTTCGTTCTCATCCATCCATTTATCCATAGTTTCTTTTGGTATGGATGCTAATTCTGTTTCAACCCAGGTTGTATTTCTACTCATGCCAACCCACATCGTTTGCAATTCTTGTAACTTAGAACTGTAAATTGGATTCTTACCATCAATATCCTGACTTAGTGAAGCATATACATATAACCTGGAAGATACCTGAGAATTCTTTTCTGAGAACTTTTGGAACTCTAACAATAACTCCGGACTTGTTCCTAATTTACCTTTATATTCCAAATATTTTGGTACCTGGGCATTCATGTAATCAAGGTCTTTTTGCCAGTCATCCCAATCAGCATATACATCAGTTAATTTCCAGTTGTATTTGTAATAATCTTTATCTTCAGGTGTTAAATCTTTTTGTGCATTAGCAAGAAATCCACATGCAAAAAAAGCTAATAACAGAATCGTTACTTTTTTCATATACTTTATATTTGGTTAATAATAAACAGTGCAAAACTACATCTTTTGACAAAATAAAAAAGAGAAAGTTTAAGTTATCGATAAACGATAAGTTGAACTTTCTTGATAATTTAATAAATTATCTTTTAAAATGTCTAAATTTCAAGCACTTTCTTTATGTCATTTACATGCTGATGCAATGATTTATTTGTATTTTTTTTATCAGTGTTCCATTGCATGGCAACAGACATTTTTAAATCAGGTATATATTCAACAATAGTTACATAACCAGGGAAAAATCCGGTATGACCATAAGAAATCCGGTCACTATCATTCCAAACAAAAGCGGCAAACCCGTATCCTGCCCCATCCTTTAAATCAGTTTTTTGATCACATGGTCGTATCATCTCATTTTTTGATTTTTCAGAAAAAATTTCTCCTCCGTAGTACATTGCTCCCCATTTTGCTAAATCCAAAGTTGTACATGCAATTCCACCTCCCGTAAATTCCATTTGAGGATTAAAAGCAAATTTACCATCTTCTAAAATTACCTTCTCCGGGATAAAAAGGGCATCTGAATAAACGGAATAACCGGGCACTAATCCCGGAATTTCTCTTGAATTACCCGGGTATGTTTTAATTAAATGATTAGGAACAAGAATTCGTTTAGATAATTCTTGATAATATTCATTATCAGTTAATTTTTCAATTAACATTCCTAATATGATATAATTAGTATCGGAATAGGCCCAAGCTTTTCCTGCGGGATGAATCGGGTCCATGCCGTATATAAACGAAAGCCTTTCTTCTCCGGTCCATGTTTTATCGGGATTTTCTTTCAGTGCTTTCCATATACTATCATCAAAGGCATATCGCGGTAATCCGGTTGTATGGTTTAAAAGCATTCTAATTGTAATTTCATTAGCATTTGGAATTCGACTAAACCATTCCTGATCCTTAAAATACTTTGAAATTAAATCATCCAAATCAAGTTTTCCTTCATCAACTAATTGTAAAATTAAAGCTGCGCAAAAAGTTTTTCCTGTACTTCCCGAAAACATCACATCTTCAGGTTTCATCATTATTTCTTTTTCTTTATCGGAATAACCAACGGAAACAGTAATGATTTTATCCGTACTTACAATCGCCAGGTTAATTCCGGGAATGTCACCTTTCTTTATAATGTTTTCTATCTCCGATCTTAACTTATCTTCAACTTGTTTGTTATTATTACTACAATTTACAAGCAATAAAACTAAAAAGGATAAAAAAATAATTCTCATAACTTTAAATTTAGTTTGCAATTTAGATTTGCTTATTTTTAAAAAGTTTAAAATTTAAAACGAATATACTCTTTTAAATTGATTTCTATGTTTACAAAAGCTATCGTAAGAAAACCGGCAGAAACTTTCGCGAACGGAATAACAACAGCAAACCTGGGAAAACCAGATTATAATTTAACACTTAAACAACATGAAGCATATTGCAAAGCTCTAATTAAATGCGGCTTAGAATTAATTGTACTGGATGCCGATCCTAATTTCCCGGATTCTTGTTTTGTAGAAGATACAGCTGTTGTTACCAAAAATTTTGGAATTATTGCACGACCGGGAGATCAAAGAAGATTAGGTGAAGAAGTCGAAATTAAAAAGGTTTTGAAACCATTGCTTAAATTACATTATATTAAAGAACCAGGAAAATTGGATGGTGGAGACATCATGCAAGCTGATGAAAAATTTTACATTGGCTTATCAAACAGAACCAATCTTTCGGGATCAAAACAATTAAAAGAAGTACTGTCAGCATATAACTATGATGTATTTTCAGTTCCTGTTTGTAACCTGTTGCACTTTAAAACCGGTGTAAACTACTTAGGTGAAAACAACTTATTAGTTCATACAGAGTTCTGTTCAAAAGATGACTTTATGTCTTATAACCGAATTATTGTTGATAATGATGAAGAATATGCCGCTAACTCGCTTAGAATAAATGATTACGTTTTGACTCCAAAGGGATTTCCAAAAACGAAAGCAAGTATCGAAAAGTTAGGTTATCAGATCATTGAGTTGGAAATGTCCGAATTTCAAAAAATGGATGGTGGGCTAAGTTGCTTATCTTTAAGATTTTAATTAACGATTTAAATCATCGAGACGATCTATCAAAATAAACTTTGAAAAATCGGAGGTTTTATAGAGAGAATAAATTTCCGATTTTCTTTTTTCTATTTTATCCACAAAGTAAAAGTCCTCATCAATTAGTTTTGCATCGAAAAATTTACCCTTAAACTCATATCTATGAAATAAACTATTACCGGTTAATTCATAAATATTCTTTTTTGTAATTACTAATATTTTTCCTTTGTAGTCCACAAACTGGCTTGGATACTCTTCTATATTAATCCGTAGATTTCTAAAATTTATTTCATCCTTATCTGAACTATAATAAATGAAATCATCATTAACAAAAGAATAAATAAATGATCCCTGAAGTGTGTCAACTTTATAAGTATTTAAATCTATACGAATGATATCGTTTGAATTATGAAAGGCTAATTTATTTCCCGCTTTTGATGTTTTAAGATTTATTATTCGGTCGGATAAGATGGTTACAATTAATTTTCCATTGGAATTATAGTGCTTTATATAATCTTTTTCATCATCAATTGTTTCCAAACTTGTAATAAAACCGTTTGGTATTTCATAGAAACCGTTACCATCGAATACAAATGAATCTTTATATACTTTGTAGATATTATCATTTTTTTGAACACGAAAATCTGACATAGTCGGAATTTCGTCAACATCTATTTTTCCAAGTTTATTTAAATGTTGAGAAAAAGCAAATAAGCTGATAACACAAAAAAATACAGAAAATATCAACCTCATAGCATCAAATTTTTAAATTCAAATATGAGGTAAAGATAACCTATTTATTTCTTATCCTATTTGTATAAACATAACCTCCTATAATAGCAGTAACCGGTGCCACCAAAACCAACCCAAAACTTCCAACCAATGTATGGAGTACCTCTGCCGCGATATAATTTGTATTAAAAATACTAATCATTGGAGTGCCTTTAGCCATGAAAAGCATAAATACAAACATAAAACTTCCTGAATAAGCAAATAAAAGTGTTGTAGTCATCGTGCCAATTACAGGGTAAGCAATTTTAAATCCGGACTGAATTAATTCCTTTAAATGCAGATCAGGTTTCTTTTCAATCAGTTCATTTTGCGATGCTGCAATGTCCATAGCTACATCCATAACAGCTCCAGCTGCAGAAATAAAAATACATGAAATAAAAATATCCGATAATTTTAAATGTGTAAATCCGGCATAGAGAATAGCATCAGAAAACTCCTGCACCGTTCCCGGAATTTTAAATAAAAATCCAAATAATACAGCCAATAATGAGGTAATGGTAACACCTGCTATAGCCCCTGAAAGAGCCACCAAACCTTTTTTTGTAAATCCACTGATAAGAACTATAATTACGGTAGTTGTTAATGATACGACAATCAATGAAATAAAAATCGGAGGAGCTCCCTTTAAAATAAGTGGTATTAGTATTTTCCAAATAGCTAAGGCTGTAAAAACAAATGATAACAATGCTTTAAATCCGGTCCAACGGGCAAAACCAACTAAAAATAAAGCAAAGAGACCAAAAAGCAACCACATTAAATTTACCCGGTATATATCATCAGCCCTTGCTGATTTTACTTCACCAGCCTCATTTGTTTTAATTATAGTCAATGCCTTATCTCCTACCTTAAATACTTTATCTGTTTTCATTTGCCCCATCAAAACATTTTTGGCATCCACAGTATCTCCTTTAAATTTTCCGGATAAAATGCGTAATCTAAGGTCCTGTGTTCCTACAGTAATAACACTGTGCTTTTCAAGATCCTGATTATCTACATCAATAACCAAAGCTTTTTCTCTAAAAGTATTTCGAAGCATAGTTGGATTTTCAAATCCGGTTGGAAGAATTATTAATATGATGGAGATTAATGAAATAGATAATGTAAAAATTACATTGGATTTTTTAATATTTAAGGCAGTCATAAGGAGTAAATTAACAAAGAGAAGCCTATGTAATACACAGGCTTCTCTGATTTATAGAAAACTATTTATTCATTTAATTTTGCTATCTCAATAATCTTATTTGCAATGTCGGTATTATCGTAATATCCGTTGAATTCATACATACCTTGTCCTAAAGCAAATACTGGAACCGGAACACCGGTATGAGAATAGCTTGTCCAGTCGATACCAGCTTTATTATTTAAAATGTGAGTAATAGTTACCGTGAAAGGATCATAATAACCATAGATTACAGATATTTCTTCCGGTTCGTGAGTTGACTCACCTGACATACTTCTGTTAAAAGCGTCTTCTAATAATCCTTTTTCATAATCAGAAAGTGCTAAAGCAGAATTTAAAGTTTCGTTGCCTAAACCGAAAGCTTCTTTGGCATCTTCTAATGCCTGCTCAAATGTCTTAACTTCTGGATTCCAACCATCTACGATATCTTCAAATTCAACATAAGACATCGTTTGATGTCTTAAAATCTCGAAAGCACTTTCATAACCTGTACCGGCATAACCTAAAGTTAAACCACCACACTCATGGTCGCCGGTAAGAACGATGATTGTTTCGTCCGGATGTTCGTTATAAAAATCAATCGCTAAACCTAAAGCTTTGTCAAATTCAACCGTATTATGAGCTGCAGCAACTACATCATTTGCGTGGCAGGCCCAGTCTATTTTTCCACCTTCAACCATTAAGAAAAAACCTTTATCATCATTATCTAATAATTCAATTCCTTTTTCAGTAAAATCAGAAAGAGTGATCTTATCATTTTCACTAGCTTGAGCATCTAAATCCATAACATATGGAAGTGCACAACCATCATCCGTATTTGTGTAAAATTTTTCTAAAGTAGCAATTATTTTTCCTGACTCAGAAGTTAATGCATCAAACGCTGTTTTGGTATTTACATATGTGTAACCAGCAGTAGTTGCAGCATCGGTAAATAATGTGATATCCTCTGCCTGACCCTCGCCATCATACTTATTCCAACGAACACCACCACCGGCAAAATAATCAAAACCACTTGCAACTAAGTCTTGTCCAATTGAGTAATAATTATTTCTTGAATCGGTATGAGCATAAAAACAAGCCGGGGTAGCATGATCGATACTAACACTTGAAACGATACCTACTTTCATACCTTTTTCCTTCGCCATTTCAGCCATAGTTTTAAGGTCAGAAGTTGCTGTTCCATTCATAGAAATTGTTCCGATCGTGGTTTTATAGCCAGTTGCTAAAGCAGTTGCAGATGCAGCAGATCCGGTAATATAACGGTCCTCTGCATGTGTAGTCTGCATACCTGTAACTGTTAATTGGCGAAGATTTAATTCTCCAATTCCAACAGATTTTGTAGCGGATAATTTAAAGTTAGGGTCATTTAATGCAGCCTCAGTTACATTAATTTGTGGAGATCCCAGTCCATCACCAATAAAGTAAAAAATATACTTTGGCGTTTTGTAGTCAGTAACCGTATTGGGTTCCGTAGAATCATCATCATCATTGCAGGAGATGAATAAAGCAGAAATGCTCACAAATGCAAACATAACTGCAAAGCTAATCTTTAAGATGTTTTTCATTTTTTGTTTAATTGTTTTGGTTAGGATTGTTAACTACTGCGAAAGTAATGAGGTAGGATGAAGTAATTTTTAGAACTACCTTAATTAATCTTAAAAATATCTGAGAAGTATAAAAAGAGTTTTTAGTCTTTTATTTACGCTATTTTGTGTGAGATCAAAGCTTTAAAAAAATCCCTATAAAAGTTATTGAAAAACAATAATTAAGATATTAACTAAAGATTAAAATTCGATGAATTAAAATGAAAACTCAGCTTTTAAATAAATTAAACTTTAAGAACGTTCTTTTATGAAAAAAATATTTTAATGAAGTAACTAAAACACCAAACCCGTATTTTACACTTCTCGCAAAATTTATTGAAGACGAATCACTTGTATATACTGTTGGACAAGTTATTTCTGCAATTTCAAGCCCCAAATAATGAATTTGAGCCAAAACCTGGTTATCAAAAATAAAATCATCGGAATTATGATTGTAATTTATTTTTTGCAAAACTTCTTTGCTATAAGTTCTAAAACCAGTATGATATTCTGATAACTTGGCGCCTAATAATACGTTTTGAATTAATGTTAAGATCCTGTTTGCGATATATTTATAGGCAGGCATTCCACCCTTTAGGGCTCCTTTTCCCAATATCCTTGACCCTAAAACAACCGGATATATATCATTTGCTATTAAAGAAACCATGGCTGGGATTAACTTTGGAGTATACTGATAATCGGGATGAAGCATAACAATTATATCAGCGCCAATTTTTAATGCCTCATTGTAACAGGTTTTCTGGTTGGCGCCATATCCTTTATTCTCTTTATGCAATAATATGTGTTGAATTCCCAATTCTTTTGCTGTTTGTACGGTTTTATCATGACTGTTGTCATCAACCAAAACAATCTCATCAACTATGTCGAATGGGATTTCACGATAAGTCTTCTCCAATGTTTTTTCTGCATTATATGCAGGCAATACAACTACAACTTTTTTGTTCCGGATCATTTATTGAAAAGTTCAGGATTTAACTCTTGAGCGTTTAAAAAGCATTCCCGGGCTTTTTTATTAATTCCCAGGTTTTTATATAAATAACCCAAGTTAATGAGTGTATTAGCATTTTCCTTCGTATAATTCATATTATAAGCTTTATTCATTACAACTATAGCTTCGTCTCTCTTACCGAGATTAATCAATGTCATTGCCAGGTTCAATTTAAGTACGGGATCTTGCGCATCTAATTCAGTGGCTTTGTACAAAGCTTCAGCAGATTTTTCATAATTCCCGGAAATACCGTATGCAACACCCAGGTCCTTATAAACAGCCAAATCATTTGGATTTATCTCAGCAGCTCTTTCTAAATAATGAACAGAGGTCTCCAATTTATTTTTATAACGTCCGTATATTCTACCCAAATAATATTTGATATGGAAATTATCAGGATTATACTTCTCTAACTGAAGTAAAATTTCAATATTCTGATCCGCTAGTTTTGGTTTATCAAAAACAGAATTCATGTTTGTTTCAAAAATATTTAAATATACCAGGTCGAATTCAGGAGTTTGTCTTAATATCTCTTTGTAATATGTGAAAGTGCTATCAAGGCTACGATATCTTTCCCATTGAGCATTTCCCAATAGCAAAAATGCATCACTATATTTTGGATGGATTTTTATAGCTCGTTTTAAATAAAAAATAGCCTGATCTAAATATTCAATTCTAACATTCTTGTTTTTTGGTTTAATTGCTTCTTCAATTAACTTTCCTCCGGCTGAAGTATTGCTTTTGGCGCTATTTTCAGATATTTTAACATCATGAGTAAAAAGTGTAAAATCATTTTTCCAAACCCTGTTCCGGCTAATAGTTTTTGCTGAGTATAAAACCATAATACTTATAAAAACAGCTACTATGATGTTTTTCCCAATCCATTGAGGAAATTTATTGGTAATTATATAAGCCAAAATAATAACAAACCCTATAGATGCTGCATAAACAAATCGTTCATTCATAAAAACCCCTATCGGAAAAAATATATTTGACATAGGTGAAATCGCTATCAAAAAGAATAAGATCCCAAACGAAACAATGCTCTTCTTTTTCAAACCTATCAATGCATAAATACCAACTCCAAGGTAAATTATTAAGGATAGAATTGGTAATATACCGCCCCAATTCATTATTGGAATATGGTATGGATAATAATCATAAGTTAAAGGGTGAGGGAATATTAGCAGCTTTATGTAAAGCAATAAGGTATAAAATATTGTTGCGTACTTTTCAGAAGTTACCATTCCTAAGAAAGAATTATTCATTAACTCCTGACCGGGCTCAAATGACATTCCTCCAATGACTTTTCCTCGAACATAAAAATAAATCAGGGATGCGATAACTAAAGGAATCAGAGTAATAAAAATGAGTTTTCCTTTTTTTTCCTTTTCAATAAAAAAGTAAATAATTAATGGAATTATAAGTAAAAAGGTTACAGCAACTTCCTTGGAAAATAAAGCAAACAAAAATGAAATAAAACTTATTATAAGAAAATATGATTTTTGATTATAAACATATTTTACAATCAATAACGCGGCTAGTAATGCTCCTAAAAGAGACATGATTTCATCACGACCTTTAATATTCGCTACGACCTCAGTGTGAATCGGATGAGCCAGAAACAATAAAGTAGCCAAAAACGGCAGGCTTAAATACCATTTGCCGGAGTTGTTTTTACCAAATAAGTTTTCCAATAAGGCATAAAGTACTATAACAGTTAAAGTGTATAATAAAACATTAACAAAATGACTAAAAAATAAAAGAACCTCTCTTCTGGAATGCATCTTATCCAGGTTTAAATGAATTTGTTTTTTTTCACCATCCGTTAACACCTTAATTTTATCTAAAATATTTTTTTGAAGGCCCAAACGATTATTTCGGTTCTCAACATGAATAGTTTTTGATAAGTCTTTAAGTAACTTTTGAGATGGTAAAATAAATTTAGGATTTGCATTTTGATTCGTCCTTTTTTCCAGTAAGGACTTATTGATTCCATCAAAAGGCGTTCCCATAACCAATTGCCACTCAATAGCAAATGTAACCATGGATAATGGACGGTACCTTCCGCCTGCCACTAGTTTTTTATCTTTTTCATCGAAAAAGCCACTAAAAAATTCCTCCGAAAATAAATTACTTATACCATCAAAACCGCTTAGCGTATATTCGTTTTCGATAATTACAAGAGAATCATCCAAAGCATAATCATGAAAAAGAGTATTTCCATATAAAATTAAACTGATCATTATAATCAGGACATATACCTTTCTATTTTTCATATTAAATATAATCTGATTAAATATAGAAAACTTTTTTTTTACAACAATCTTGATTTAAATCAATAAAAAAATATATAAGGTTTAAGTTGAGAATATTTTTTTTAAATTCGTTTCCTTTAAAAATTACATAAACGTCGATTGAACTTATGTGTTTATTATATTGCTCTTTTGAAATAATATGAATTGTATAATATATTAACTATTTCTTAAAGTTAAAACAAATTTTATCACTTATAATTACCTTATTTAAATTCAAAAACTAATTAGTATGACAAAACTCTACTCAATTTTAAAAACTATTTTTATTAGTTCGCTTTTTCTTTTATCGACCTACGGAATTGTACATTCACAATGCGGTGTACAATTAACTGGGTTAGAAAGCGAATATTGTATAACAGGTGGCGGGACAAGCCTTGATGTTTACCCTTTGGGAGGAACTTTAAGTGGTCCCGGTATCAGTGGTGATTATTTTGACCCAGGAGTCGCAGGAGCCGGTGCACACGAAATCAAATATGTGTTTGATTCCATTTTTTATAACATTTATACTGATGGTACATTCAACCCAATTGATGGTGTTGGGACTTCCTTCTCATTGAGTGATGACGACGTTTCAGCTTTCCTTCCATTAGGTTTTACGTTTAATTTCTTTGGTACAGATTATACTGAAATTAAACTATCATCAAATGGGTTCTTAACATTTAATAATATTTTTAGTAGTGGTTGTTGCCAGGGGCATACTGTTCCTAACACATCAGACCCGGATAATATAATTGCTTTTGCCTGGTCTGACCTTAACCCCAACGAAGGAGGCAGCTTCCAGTATTTTACCATTGGTACAGCCCCGAACAGAATATTTGTTGTTGATGTAAAAAACCTGTCTCATTATGGTTTTCCGGGCCGTGTGACTTCACAAATACAATTATATGAAACAACCAATATTATTGAGATTCATACTACCGAAATGACATATGGTGGAGCTGTACATACAATGGGTATTGAAAATGTTGACGGTACAATTGGTTTTGCTGTTGATGGCCGTAATGCATCAATATGGTCGGCGGCAGAAGAAATGGTACAATTTGTCCCGGAACATTGTACAGATTCAGTAATTGTAAATGTTACAGTAAATGATGCCCCTGCAACTGTTGAATTATCAACAACATCCATTAATTACGGCAATGTTGAAACAGGCGCTACTTATACACAAGAACTTACCATAACAAACACAGGCTGCAATTCTTTAACCATTGACAGTTTAAGAAATGACAGTTTAGAATTCTCATATACATTTAGTGATGATTATAGCCTTGCTGGCGGAAATTCAGTTACTGTTGAAATACAATTTCAATCATCGGACTTAGAAACTTTAACAGATACATTATTTGTATATACCGATGTCTCAGATAACTTTATAGCTCTTTCTGCCACTGTTATAGAAGCCCCTGTAATGGTAACTTTACCAGATACGGCAAGGCATACTATTAATTCTTGTACCGGAAATTATAACGAAACATTAGAAATATATAATAATGGTGATGGTGAATTAAACTATACAATTACACAATATGAGCAATTCTCAGAAGATTTCGAAGATGGTAACCACGATGGATGGATTATGGACCATGAATTTACAACGGTTGAAGTCCAAAATTCTGAAGCTGCAATTGGAGATTATGCTTTATACCTTTCAGGACAAGATGGAGATGGTGAAGGAATGGTTTTAAATATTGATCCAAGGCAAGCGACTTATATTAGTTTTTGGTTTAAACCTGATTTCTTATCATGGGGAGGTGGTACAATTGAAATGGAAGATGATGAGGGTGATAAAGTAATAGACATTTCATTTTATGTTGATGGTGCCAGATATTTCTATGACAACATTGATAATAATGAATTTTACATTATAGAAGAAAATTGGTACCATATAGAATTCAAAAATGTTGACTTTAAAAATAACACATATGACTGGTATGTTGATGGAGAATTTGCTGATGCAATTTCTTTTAGCGGAAGTGCAGACTATATTTCAAAAATTATTATTACTTCGGAATATGCCAGCGAATTTTATATAGATGATATATACATTGGCGATGAAGTAGCCTGGTTGGATATTCTTCATCCTCAAAACACAATAACCGGTATGAATTCAGTTGAAACTGATATTGTATTGAATGCAGATGGCTTAATGAGCGGAACTTATGAAAAGTATGTATTTGTTAATGGAAACGACCCTGAAAATTTAATGGATACTATAGTTTATATCCTCACAGTTGATGGTACCCCGGAAGCTGAATTATCGGTAAGTTCAATTGATTTTGGAGATGTTTTTGTTGGTGATTCTATAATAGAATCGGTTAGCTTAACAAATACCGGTTGCGATACCTTATTCATTTCTTCAATTACTCAACCGGAAGACAGTACTGAATTTGAATTTACCAATCTTACCGGAACAACTATTCCTCCGGGAGAAGCGCTTGAAGCTACCATAAAATTTAAAACAGATTCTGTTAGTACTTATTCTTCAACTATTTCTTTTTTCAGTAATGCAACTACCCAAAACTTAACCCTTAATGGAAGTTTTGTAACAAATCCGCTATTAACCTTAAGTACAGATACCATTACATATAATGTTTCTTGTACCGAAGAAGTAAGCCAATCGTTTACCATTTCCAACGCAAATGTTTCCGATTTAAATTTCCAAATAGATATTAACGATATAGATTTGGAAAGTGTACTCACCAGCCTAAATACAAATTACCAAAGTATTATTGATTTAATTCCTAATCGTTACGATTTTGATTATGGAAATTATGACACCTATATTGAGTCTGGTGGTGATTATATGTACGATGAAGGAAATTATTTATCAACTAACATCGGCGGTAACCTGGTATATTCGGATAATACTATTATACCTAGCTCATTGTTAGGTGATGAGGGAAAATATTTTGTGCGAAAATATAACGGCTTATTTGTTTTTGCTGGTAAACTGGATGGTGTGTCTGATTTTACTATAGATGGGAGCTTAGATAATTGGGGTGCGGAAATAGATGGTGCTATTCTTGAATATGAATATAATGGAATTATTTATTATGGATTTGTAAAAAGAGTATATGGTGCTAATTCACCATCGGTAAACCACCTGTTAATAACAAGAAATCCTGAAGTAATTCATGATTTTAGTTCATCTTCTTCTAATGATGCACATACATTAAGTAATCTTGAAAAATCATCCGAATTATTCTATTTATTATATGCAGGAACATATGGCGCATACATTGATGATGATGAAACAATGGCAATCATGCAAGAATTTATTCATAGTATTGTGCCGTTTGCACCTTCTTATGTCACACCAAATGTAACTTCAGGAACTGTAAATAATGGGTCGCAAGATGTAAATGTAACAGTCTCCGGAACAAACTTTAACGTTGGTACACACTACCGTGAATTATTGATTGTATCGAATGCACCTGGTAACATGCTTGAACTTCTTACTTTAGAGATAAATGTTACAGGAGATCCCGGAATTGATACTGATGCCGGTTCACTTAGTTTTGGTAATGTTGCAATTACCGATTCTTTAACTAAAGAATTAACTATTTATAATACTGGATGCGACACTTTATTTCTAACAAACATTACTAGTTCCGAAGCTCAGTATAATGTAGATACCACCGAACTTGAAATTTTACCTGGTATGGATTATACAATTATGGTTGAATTTAAGCCGGAAGCCGTACAAAGTTACCCTGCTGATTTGACAATTGAATCTGATGCAGGCAATACAACAGTTTCCCTATCAGGATCAGGCGTAAACACGGGTCCTCAGATAGATACAGATTCAACGACATTTACAATGGCTCTTGAATGTGAAAATGAAAAAACAGGAATGTTTAAAGTTTACAACACAGGAGAAGCTGACCTTGTAATTGAAATTTCAGATGATCTAACTGAACTTGAATTATCTGAATCCGAAGCTACTATCCTTGCCAATGATTCTCTCGAAATTGATGTAACATTCTTAGGCGAAGAAGCATTAGCAGGAACATATTCCGGAAATATTTTCATAGCTTCAAACGATGGAGCAACTCCTTTAAAACAAATTCCTGTTAGTATTGATGATGCTTACAATAAAGTTACAACAATAGATATTGGATGGGAAGATGAAGATCTATGTCAAGGTGAAGAAATCAATATTGATGCTGGTTATGGATTTAGCAGTTATAGCTGGAGCACAAGTGAAGAAACTCAAACAATAACTGTAAGCACTACTGGTAACTACGTTGCAACCGTTTTTGATTACAATGGGTGTGAATCGGCAGATTCGGTAGATGTGAATGTACATAACCCTGTTGTTAATTTAGGAGCAGATGTAGACATTTGTTTTGGAGAATCAACTAATCTGGATGCCGGTTCTGGTTTCACTACCTATGGTTGGAGCACTGCAGAAGTTACTCAAACCATTTCAGTAAATACAACAGGTACATATTCTGTAACCGTTACTGATGAATATGCTTGTAATGCCGATGATGAAATAGTTGTTACTGTAAATGATTTACCTGTTGTTGACTTGGGTACAGACGTAAACATAACAACCAGTGAAACTACAACCTTAGATGCAGGAAATGGTTTTGCCTCTTATTTATGGAGTGACCAATCATCATCACAAACCTTAACTGTAGACGGATCTGTGGTTGGAGTTGGAACTCATGATTATTCGGTTGTAGTTACCGATGTAAACGGCTGTGAAGGAACAGACGATATAAATGTAATTGTTACTGCAAGTACAGGTATTGATGAATTAGGCTCAGAAATATTATCAGCTTATCCAAACCCTGTAAAAGAAAACCTTTACATTCAGTTCAACCCTGAATTCAACCAAAATGTAACAATCAGAATTTATGATCTTATAGGAACTCTGAAATATATTGAGGAAGTAAATGAAATTAATCCGGACAGGTTGCATAAGGTTCAGTTATCTGAACTAGATTTACATTCCGGAATATATCTATTAAAAATAAATAATGAAGAGCTTAATTTTGTTGAACAAATTATTATTGAATAGTAGCAATTGAATTAAAACAAAAGCAGGACTTAAAGTCCTGCTTTTTATATTTCGATATTAAAGCGCCTGAGTACTCTTAATGCCCTTAAAGTATTCCACCTGCTTGGTTTTCCAACCTGCTCCATATGAAAATGTAATTGCCCCGGATGGTTTGCCTGTAATTTCCAAACATTATCTTTTGTTCTTTTATTTACCAGGGCATCAATTGCATCCTGCATTCTTTCATCATATGAAACTCCGGCATACTGAAAGTAATCTAACGCACGTAAATTATCATACCTCCAACGGCTTGGGTAAGATAAATTCAGAAATCTTTTATCAATAATTTCTCCTGTTTTATCAGATTTGAATAAACGGTGTATCAGGATAAATTCTTCAGCTTGTGCTTTAACTTTTAATAATTCATCCATTCGGTAGGTATAATTATTTTTATAGAATTCGATAATCCCTTCCAAAACCGAAATAGTCGTATGCAATGAACTATGCCTGGCTCCCGACCTGTTTAACCGGCAATTAAAGCCACCATCGGCTAATTGTTGGGAAAGAATATTATCTACGATAGATTTTAAATCTTTCTCGTCTGATCGAAAATACGAAGCATAATTTAATACCATCCCATTAATACACATATCGCTATTTCTCATTTCCCCTATGGGAAGAATACCACCATCATCAGCTTTTGTTTCCGTTAGAACTTTACTAATTGTTTCTTGAATTATACTGCACTCGGGGGATATGGATAAGTTCTTTAGGTCTAATACGGTATAATGAGTTGATATCCATTTAGGCTGATAGAATTTCTGTCCCCAATGCCCATTTTCGTTTCTTTTGGATAAATATTGCTTACCCCAACCTTCCCGTTCAATTTTTTCTTGTAAGCTTTTTCCCCGCCTGCCGGACCTGCCTTGTCGGCAAATAGGCGGGCAGGTTTCTTCCCCTATCAAATCCCTATAAACCTGGTATTGTATGGCTACATCGCCTTGTAATAACCATTTAATGATTTCTTCTCTAATCATTGTGATTATTTTTTAATTTTTCTATACACCTGTACATTGCTTTTCGTAATGCAACCTCGCGAGGATCATTAACCAAATAAAGTCCCATTTTAGACATTACATAAGCATACCCAATTTCGTTTTCCGGGTCGGCAAAACCAAATGAACCTCCTGCACCTGGAGTCCCGAAAACGCTGCTATTATCTCCATAAATGAAATCCGGTCCGGGTTTTATAAATCCATATGAAAAATAGGTATCTAATCCCATTACAATGTCAAAAGCTCCTTTTGTTGGAACTACAGCCGGTTGTTTTAATAATGAAAATGTTTCTTCGTCAAAATCAAATTCTTTTGCTCCCCGGGAAAATATACTATATAATTTTGCTATGGAACGTGCATCTCCAATACCATTCCCGGATGGCATTTCAACGCTTTGAGTTAATCTATTGTTAGGACTAAACTTTTCCGGAATTTTGAAAGACCGATACAAAATGGATTCCTTATTCCTGAAATCTTTCCTCATTTTTTTAGGCATTTTGTTTATGTTTAAAATAAACTGCCCGATGGAAGGATAATAAACCTTAGCGAGTTCTTCGTTGGATATTGAGTCCGGTAATCCGATATAAAAATCTAATTCTAATGGTTTAGCAAACTCTTCTGCAAAGAATACTCCTATACTTCTTTCTTTTGGGTCAACTCTACGCATAAGTTCGTTCATATACATTCCCATGGTAGATAAATGGTATCCATGTTGAATTCCCGGCTCCCAAAGAGGTTCCTGACGAGCCATTATCTCTGCAATATATTCAAAATCAGTTAAATCACCTATTTCAAACTCTTCATCAACAAGGCACAAACCGGCCTCGTGGGCTAATAATTGTTTAACCGTAATATCTTCCTTTCCATTTTGTGCAAATTCAGGCCAATACTTAGAAACTCTTTCATTGTAATCCAACCATCCTTTCGAATGGGCCATTGCCAGGCATAATGCAGCTAACCCTTTGGTTGTACTAAAAACAATCACTTTGGTATCCTCTTCCCACTCCTTTTTTGTTAAAGCATCACTATACCCCCCCCAAAGATCCACTACTTGCTCACCTTTGTAGTAAATTGATAATGCTGCTCCATTTTCATTTCTATGAATATAGTTATTTATAAACTCCTGCTTTACCTCTTCAAATCCGGGGGCAACATAACCTTTCACTACACTATCAGGATTTCGTTTGATTTTATATGAAAGTGAACAACCTGATAATAATAAGACAACCGATAAAAATGTAACAATAAGTGATAAAATTTTACGCATAACCAAAAATTTAAGGATTGAATCAAATATAAAAAAACTTGAAAAGTTAAATGCAACGCTTAAAATAAAAAAACGTCTTTTAATTGAAAGTAAATTTGGCATGAAGCTTGTAACATTAAAACTAAACACCAGAGCTTAATATAATATCACCATTTAAAATGGTTCAGTAAACAAAAGGCCGGTTTTCGGCTTTTTGTTTTTATATATATTACTATTCCATCTTCCAACAGGCTTCCTTCAAAGGTGGATTTGGAGTGATGAGTTTTATGTATACAGAATTTCCACCCCTACCTGAATAGCTTTCGGTGTAGCTCAAGAGAGAAATTAAATATGAACATAAAAGGTGAGCTATATCACTTTTTGTATAACGCTAATTATCAGAATCTTATATTTTAAGAACATTCTTATTTATCGTATCAAAACGTTTATCAAAACATAATAGTTGTTTATCTAAAAAAAATATTTTTTGAACATTTACTCCGTATATCTTGATAGAAATAATTATAAAAATTATGGACAACAACGAACTTTTAGAATTGGATTATTCTTATAAAAAGAAAAGTAAAAGGTTTCTAATTGCCTTTATAGCCTATATTTCTCTACCTATATTATTCAATGTATTCAGTAGTTATAAAAATCCTACCATACGAATTAATAATAAATTAGAAAACTATTATTCTTATCATTTTAAAAACAATCTTGAAACAGAAATTCGTTTCATAGCAAGAAATATAAGCGATAACTCATCATCAATTTTGGATTCTACTTTAAAAGCAGAATTAATCGGTTTTTACCAATACAGAGATTTTAATCCGATTTGGATTGAGAACTTTGGATTTAGTCGAAACTTTTCAACTCTATTAAATCTTCTTGACAGTTCTGCTTATTTTGGTTTTCCCTTTGACTATTTCAATGTACAACGCCTACAGGAACTAAGAAATGAAATCCAATACGCTGCGGGGGATTTACAACAAAATCAGGTTGAACTTGAGTTAACAGCTACTTATTCTGCAATGAAATTCATTTTATATCTTAAAAATGGAATTGTAGAAAGAGATATATCATACAATTATACAAAAGAAATAGAGGCTCTGCCGGAATTATTAAGTTCTGCTATTGAGAGCAATGAATTTAGAAATGAAATTTTAGCAACTCAACCTAATTTAGTACATCACAGAAATTTATTAAAATCATTATCATATTATATAGATCTGCATTATTCGATTAAATATACCACACCGGCCTTTATTGATGACAAACTGTTAGCTAAAAGCCTATATTATGCAGAAATTACGGAATCTCCATTTTTTGATTCTTCAAACCTGAAGGTTGATGCGTTATTTGGATTGCAAGATCAATATGGATTAAGACATGATTCGGTTCTAAATGTTCCTACACATGAAAAGTTAGTTTCTTTACTGGAATACAAATATTTTCTGGCTTGCTTAAACTTAAATCGACTAAGAAACCTTAAACATTCGGGTGAGAACTATTTGTTTGTCAATATTCCTGAATATAAACTACATGTTGTTGAATCCAATAAAGCTAAAGAAACATTTAATGTGATTGTTGGAAAGAAAAAAACTCCAACACCTGTTTTCACAAGCAATATTGAAAAAGTAATTGCTAACCCTTACTGGACAGTACCAAGAAGTATCACTTTTGAAATGTTGCATAAAATCCGTAAAGATCCCACCTACTTAAAAAGAAAGGGATATTTTGTTATAAACTGGCGAGAAGAAATTGTAGATGAATCAATCATCGACTGGAATTCGAATGATCCATTAGGAAAAAGATATTGGTTACGTCAAATTAACAACCGGCATAATGCCCTGGGTCAGGTTAAATTTATTTTTCCCAATAATTATAGTGTATACTTACACGATACTCCTTCGAAAAAGTTATTTAACCACGAAAACCGCACATTCTCACATGGTTGTGTTCGTTTGGAAAATCCGGATAAGTTGGCTCAATATATTACGGATAAATATAGCGGCAAAGAAGATAAAAACATTGAAAATCTGATTTCGGAAAAAGAACGTCATGAGATTGCACTTTCGGAAAAAGTGAAAATTCATATTCAGTATATAACTTGCACCGTTAGCGAAAATTCCGAAATAATGTTTTTAGATGATATATACAACAAAGATACTGAAGAAATTAAGGCAATTTTTCCAGATCTTCTGGAGATATAGGAAGCATTGAAGGGTGATATATAAACAGGCACGAACCATTTTTTATTAAATCAATAATTTCTGTTACCTCATTCATAGGAACGGCAGGACAACCAAAGCTCCTGCCAATTCTACCTTGCTTAGCTATGAACTCTTCGCTTACATAATCAGCACCATGAATTACAATGGCCCTTTTCCTTGCATTGTCATTTAAACCTTTGTTCATTCCATTCAACCTTAGCGAGTAACCATGCTTTCCTTCGTATGTTTCTTTGGTTATAAATAACCCCAAACTACTTTTATGGGAGTGCCTCCTATTGGAAAAAGATTCGGCTGCATTTACACCGGACCTCATTCCATGAGCAACCAATGTATTCTTTATAATTTTCTTATTCTTTATGTTTAAAATAAAAAATCGTTGTTCTGTTGACGGGCTGCTAAAATCTATGATAGTTAGCAATGAATCGTTTTTTAATAAATCTTTACTTTTTAAGGCATAATAACCGTTTATAGCAATGTTCATTGCAGGTAAGGGAATTCCACAAGAATCTGCCGTTCTTTCTTTCCAATCCAATAAAGTTGTATCCCGGATTATCATTTTTTCTTCGATAGTTTTATCCTTATAGCTCTTACCATAAAGATAAACACCGGAAATAAAGAGCAATACTATAATAAAAATGATATTTCGATTCATCTGTTTAGGTTGAGAGCGCAAGATTAGTAAATTCCTGGCTTAAAACAAAATAAAACAATAAGAATCTTACAAAAGTTAAACGTATAAGCTATTTATAATAAGTAAATTGAAATGAAAAGAATTTGAATTACTCTATTGTTCCATTAAAATCTCTATTTGGTTCTATATAAATCTTGTAATTAAAATAATCGAAAATAATATCGAATTTCATGAACATTGGCAAACCAATAACACCAAGATTATCCGGATGGATTCGTGCAGTTCTCTCATCACCAAATACTACTGTTGGATCTTCAAAAGTGTATTTTCCAAATGTCATATTCTTAATTTTTCCTTTATATTCATTCATTTCACCTTGTGCACCAAAGGCTCTTACTGGCTTCACATCTTTTGGCAACTGTAGATTATGTTTATTATTTAGAGCCACCTTAAATTCATATACACCGCCAAAATCAATATCCGCTTTATCATTATAAATTTTACCATCAAGGGTTGTAAAAGAAAATGGAACAGCGTGAGTTCCTGATTCATTCAATGTCATATCTAATATACTCCCATTGCCTTCGTATTTAAACTCTTTTGGATTATGAAGAATAACAAAATTCTCTTCAAAATCAAATTCAACTATGAAATGTTTAAAGAAGGCATTACAAAGTTGTCCGTCAGTTCCCGGGAACATGCTTGCAAAACCTGCTTCATAGGGTGAAACATAAACCGGTTGTTCATAAAATATAATATCTTTAAAAGCCAATGTAAGATTACTTGAAGTATAAGCAGTTGTTGCATCACCTTCTCCGGCACCTGCAATTGTACCTGTTTCTATTGGTTTTAGATTTATTTTTTCTACTATTGGTGTTCCAAAGAGCCAAACCTCATCCCATAAAATACCATTATCAATCATGAAAACCGCAGGTTCTCCATTTATCTTTAGTTCCATAATGGGTTTACCATGATGCATTTTAAAAGGGATTTTAACCGGTTCTTTTATATTACTTAAAATTTCATATGTTCCCGGGCCGGTTTTTTCATTTGTGTTTTGTGCAAAAACAATTTGTCCTAATGTCAAATAAAAAAATACAATTAAATAGCTTAACGTTTTCATAATTTTATTTCAATTCATCTTGGTTGATGAGACTATTCTTTTATCACCATAATCAAAAGTTCATTATATATTTTACCATGATCATTTTAATCAAAATCAATGTAATATAGTATATATCCTAATAAAAGGAAGACTTATCGAAAGGATAAATCCATACTTTTCTTTCATTTCCTATTTTTGTATTAATTTTCTCTGTAAATCATTACTTCTCTTATAGCTCTATCCTCGGATTGATACGTTCCTACAAAACTTTTCATTTCATTTTGGTTTAAATCGTTTTCCTTAAATACGGGAAAGGTTTTATCTATTAATATTGCAGCAATTTTTTTGGCAATATTCTCATGATACTGTGACGCCTCTCTGGAATACATATCCTTATTACTTAAAATCGCAATAAAAATATTCTCATCAGGCAAAATAATTAATGAGGAGGAAAAACCTGAACCATCGCCATTATGATTTATTATTTCATGTCCCTTTAAATTCCCGGTAAAAAAACCATAACTATAAACTGATTCCGAAGAATCGTTAAGAGTGTATGGCGTAATATACCGATCAAAAGATATCTTTCTGAAATAATCATTTTGAGTTATTCCCAAATAAAACGAATAAAGATCTTCAGTGGTAGAAAGAATTTCTCCCTGGCCTTTTGTTAAAACACCTGACAAAAATGTAGGTGGATCATTTACTATTTCTCCATCGTAACATGTATAACCCGTTACACGGTCAGGTATTATTTCTGTGGGGCTAAAAAACCTTGAACTTTTCATGTTTAAAGGTTTAAGTACATTTTCCCTCATAAAATCTTCAAACTTTTTACCGGATACATTCTCTATTATTTTTTTCAGAATAAAATAGCCCGAATTACAATAGGCAAATCTCTCTCCCGGTTCGAATTCCAAGTCATATTTATTAATTATACTAAAAATTGAATCACCGGAGATCTCTTCATTCATGAACTGATAACAATGCTTAATATATAGTTCTTCATATTCATCGGTATATACGTAACTGGGCATTCCCGAAGTATGAGATAATAGATGCTTTACCTGAACAGCATAATATCTTTTGTTAAGTTGAGGGACATAGTCTGTAATTGGAGCAGACAAACTAATTTTTTCCTGATCGGCTAAAACAAATATTCCTAGTGCCGTTATAGGTTTTGTTACCGATGAAATTCTAAATACGTTATTAACTTGCATTTTGGAATTTGATTCTAAATTAGCTAATCCATATGCCTTTTTTAACAACACTTTATTATTTTGGACAATCATTACAGAAACGCCCGGTTCATTTTCAGAATAAGAATTAACTAATAACGAATCTATATTTGTGATGATTGAAGTATTCTTAGCCAGAATCAGAGCTATTAATGCATAAATAATTACATAACCCGTAATTAAAATTCCTTTCATATTATTTAATTTATTTATAAAAACAATCAAAACTTTGACAGCCTGTAACCCTCAATAATTTTAGCATCAATCCAAAAAATGTCCAGGTTACCATTACGTGTGCTGGTAAAGAATAAGTATTTCTCATCAGGAGTTAAATATGGCCTATTTTCAGAAGCCATTGAGTTTACTTTATCACCTAAATTTACCGGACTTGTCCATTCTCCGCTTTCCACTTGGAAGGCTACATACAAATCATCTTTACCAAGACTTCCTTTCCGGGATGAACTAAAAATTAAAATCTTACCATCAGATGAAATACAAGGGTCATGGTCCAATTCTTCCGAGTTTATTTTTGAACCGAGGTTCTCGATGGATGTATACATACCTTCTTCAGGTATGGATCGGTATATGTCAGCTCCACCAATGCCACCTCCCCGTGTACTAAAGAAATATAAAATTCCGTCTTTCGTAACTGAGGGCCAAGCCTCAACATATTTTGTATTTACCGGATACGGTAGTTTTTCTGTCTTGCCCCATTTACTATCCTTAAATCCTACCCTCCATAGATCAATATTTACTATTTTGCCATCTTCACTTAAAGGTAACCACCATGTATAAAATATTTCCTTGTTATTTACAGGGCATGGATAATCATAATACCATGGTTTTCCGAGATTCTCTGTTAAAACCGGTCCTCTCCAGTTTCCATTAATTTCCTGATATTTGTATACCGGATAATTTTCATAGTCTGTAAAGTTTTTCGGTGTTCTATCAAAAATAATGTATTTGCCATCATTAAAGATTCCATATAATGCTTCTTTTTCATTTGTAGAAATAATCCCCGGAGCAAAAAGTTCAGCAGTTTCGGTTGGAGGGGTTTGACCAAAGTAGGGACCTTTAAGTATTTTTTGAGTATTGCCATAAATTGAATCAACCTGTGAAACACCTGAAAATTGAATTAAATAAAGTAGTAAAAAAGTGATAAGAATTTGTTTCATTGTAATTTAGTTTATAGTTTGTTTTACCAAAACTTATACCACATAACTGTTAGTTGCTGATTAGTTGAACATTACACTTTCATTATTTTTAATTCTAACTATTTTTTGTTCATTTATGATACAATGAATGTTCATTAATGCACACAATTATTCCGGCTATTCATTCATATGCATCAACTTCTTGATTTACATCTCATTATCAGGAAATATTTTAATTGTTTTCTTTAATGATAATTTGAAATTAAAACTTAACACTTCGACTTTAAAATTATCAATTCCTTTAGAATCATTTAATCTGCTGATTTATAAAGCATCAAAAATACATTCAACACTAATAAACCGGTGATTTAATCAGTTCGTTTCATTATTTATCAATTTCATATTATTATTACTGCTGTTTATCTTTAAATTTTAAAAACGATACGAATTGAATTACTTTTATCAGCAAAATGAAAATGCAAATTGAGAATAAAATTGACCTTAAGAGGATTTTATTGCAAGTTTTATGCTGGATAGGATGCTATGTTTTTTTTGCATCAATTTCAGTTCAATACGGAGATCTTTCAACTATACTATATTACAATCTCTGTGCAATACTTTTTGATGTATTTGTAGTATATATTACCATATACTTTCTTATTCCAAGGTATTTGAATCTTGGAAAACATTGGCAGTTTGCCATATTCTTTTTATTTATTGCCTTTTTTATGATCTACGTACAAACTATGATCGTTTTTAGATACATCATAAAAGAACATTCAGGTTTACCTATCCTATTGAGCTTTGAGCAAATCAAAACTTCATTTATACAGCATTTTACTTTATACTATCATTTTTCGATGTATGCTTTTGTAGTTGTTATCAAGCTAATAAAGATCTCATATCAGCATAAGATCTTAGAAAAGGATTTTGAAAGAAAGCAAACAGAAACTGAACTAAAGCTAAAAAAAGCTGAACGACAATTGTTAAAAACTCAAATACATTCTCACTTTTCATTTAATAGCCTTAACAATTTATGTGGCCTTACGATTGACAAACCAGATAAAACACCTGACATTGTTATTAAAATTTCCGAGCTGCTTGATTACATGATTTATGCGTTCAATTCAAACAGCATTAAACTAGTTAATAAACTCAACCATCTAAAGAATTATATCGAACTGGAAAAAATCAGGTATAAGAATAAATTGAAGATTGCTCAACTTGAAAACAAAGTGTATCATAGTTGATGATGAACCCATTGCCATTGATGTAATCAGGTCTCACTTACAATTCTTCAATGATATTGAGATTGTTGCTGAATGTGAAAATGCTATTAAGGCTTTAGAAAAGATTAATAAAAACCAGGTTGATCTTGTGTTTCTCGATATTGAAATGCCACAAGTGAGTGGTATTGATTTTCTTAAAAACGTTAACCGAGATTTTAAAGTAATTATAACAACAGCATACAGAGACTATGCAATAGAAGGATATCAACTTGATGTAGTTGATTATTTGCTAAAGCCAATATCATTGGAAAGATTTATACAGGCTATTAATAAATTTTTCCAACAAACAAAACGTAATATAGTTGAATTTAAACAAGAGGTTGGGTTAGATCCAAACCTGTTTATTTATGTAAAAGAAGGAAAGGATACACATAAAATATACCTTAAGGACATTTTATACCTTGAGAGCCTTCGAGATTTTTTAATCATTCATCTTGATAACAGAACCATTGAAATACGTTATAAAATAAGTGACTTTGAACAAAAACTACCTTCGGACTTTTTTATGCGTATTCATAAGTCATTTATTATTTCCATTGGGAAAATAAATTCTTTTAATAGTAATGCAATTAAAATCGGAAGTAAAGAATTACCTATTGGAAGAACCTATCATGAACAGGTGAAAAGGAAATTGGAGATTCAGTAAGAATTTAATTTTTATATCTCTTTTCCCACTCTGCTCTTAGAATAATATCTTTGTTACTTTTTAAATGATCAGTAGCTAATACTCCATGTAAATGATCAATTTCGTGCTGAAGCAGCTCTGAAAGATCATCGTTAAAAATTTCTTCTATTACTTTTCCCTGTTCATTTTGATACCTGATTTTTATTGATCTAAACCTTTCGGTTTTTACAAAAAAGGCAACATCGAAACTGAAGCAACTATCCCAAACCTGCATGGTTTCTTCACTCTTCCTGATAATCTCCGGATTTACCAGGGCAAAACTTCTATTGGGTAAATGAAGGTATAACACCTTTTTTAATACTCCAATTTGAGGAGCAGCTATTCCCCTTCCCATTCCTTTCCTTTTCTGAAAATCGATGATCGTATCTTTCAGGTCAATAATTAAACCTTCCAGTTCCTTACCAAAATCATTTACCTCAACTGATTTCTCTCTTAGTGCGGGATTTCCAATTAATAATATTTCTTTAATCATACGGAGAAATAAATTTAATTACAATTGCTTTTTCATAACCACAGCAGAATCCGGGCAGATACTTTTAAATTCTTCTGTTTGTTTGATCGAATCAGGAACCTGCTCTCGTTCTATCCGAATAAATCCGAATTTTGGAAAATATTTATCAGCCGTTGTTGTAAGTAAATATAATTCTTTAATTTCCTCCGACTTACTTTCGGTTATTAAATATTCAACCAGCTTTTTCCCAATTTGTTTGTTTTTGAATTCGTCTATTACTGCCAACGACCTTAAAAGTCCAAAAGGTTTATGTACTTCTAATCCAACTAACCCCAGAATTCTGTCATTTTCCCTTGCTACAAAAAAGCGAATGGAATTATTATAAATATCATCCGTTGGAAGATCATTCTGCTCTAATATACCTTGTAATAAGCTTAAGTTATCTTTTTCCGCTAATTCAATAGTAACATCCATTCTTAAGAAATCTGATTAACCACTTTATTCCTCAAACAAATCTTTAGGCAATTCCTTTTTAGTTTTTGCTCCCAGCTCTTTTATTTTCTGTGCTGTTGTAACCAGGTTACCTCTTCCCGTAGATATTTTGTTCATTGCACTTTCGTAAGTCTTCCTGGTAGAATCCAACTTGTTTCCGATATCTTGCATATCACTTATAAATCCAACAAACTTGTCGTATAAAGCTCCACTTTGTCTTGCGATCTCCAAAACATTCTGGCTTTGATATTCTTGTCGCCACATACTGGCTATCATTTTCAATGCTGCAATTAAATTGGTTGGGCTGATCAACAAAATCCGCTTTTCGTATGCAAAATTCCATAGATCGGGATCTTTCTGAATTGCAACTAAATAAGACGGCTCGATCGGAACAAACATCATTACAAAATCAAGTGATTTTAACTGGTATAAATCCTGGTAGTTCTTCTCACCCAGTTCTTTAATATGATTTTTTAGTGAAATTAAATGTTCGTTTAGTATCTTTTCCTGTTCATCAGGATCTTCAGAAGATACAAAACGTTCATATGCTGTTAATGAAACTTTCGAATCAATCACTACACTCCTGTCGCCCGGGTACTTTACAATAACATCGGGCTGAAAACGATTTCCCGATTCATCTTTAAACGATTGCTGAACGAAATATTCACGCTCTTTTACCAAACCGGATCTTTCCAAAATATTCTCAAGGATCAGTTCACCCCAGTTACCCTGCGTCTTAGAATCGCCCTTTAAAGCTTTTGTTAAATTCTTAGCATCCTCACTGATCTGATTGCTGGTTTCAATTAGATTTTTAATCCGCTCCTGGATAGATGCCCTGTCAGCAATATCTTTTTTATGAGTTTCTTCAACCTTTTGTTCAAACTGTTGAATCCTGTCTTTTAAAGGATTCAAAATCTGATCGAGATTTTTCCTGTTTTGTTCGGTGAATTTTCCGGACTTTTCCTCGAATATCTTATTAGCTAAATTTTCGAATTCCAGTTTAAATTTTGCCTGCAATTCTTCAACTTCTTTTTTATTTTCAGCTAATCTTTCGTTTAAATGTTTCAAATCCGAATCCTTTGCAACCAGGCTCTTTTGATGAATAATCAGTTGCTCTTCTTTTTCAGACAGTTTCTTTTTAATTTCAACAAGATTATCATTTAATAAATTCAATCGATCATCTTTAATTCTCAATTCGGAATTTAAATTTATTAATTCCTGTTTCAGATTTTCTGATTCACCGATTGATAAACCTGCAGGTTTTAAAAATTTAGCCTTTGCAATAAACCAGGCTGCTGCGAAACTCGCAGCAGCACCTATAATCAAATATAATATGTCAATCATTTAAAATTAATTTTGCTCGAGCATATTCTCAAGCTCATTTCGATATACTATTAATTCTTCTCTTACTTTATTACTTCTTTCCTTTTTAATTAATATATTTAAATCTTCTAAAGCCTTCGTATATTCAATATCAACCAAAAATCTGGCAGCCCGGAGTTTTATGTCATCATTTTTTAAAATTAACATAGAACGAATTTTCTCAGCTACATCTATAGGATAAAGTGCCTGCAAATCATCCATTGCGGCGATTACTTCATCTTTTTTACCTTTGTCAAGTTTTAAAACAAGTTCTTCAATTTCTTCACTCACTCCAGCTTCCAGGTTTACCTCCTTATCATAAAAATTAGGCCGGAAAACTTTTCTGTTATACCAGATAAGTTCTTTATTGAAGGTCCAGCGAACCATTCTTGGAATCATCCATCTCATTCCGGGTGTTAGTTCCGGGTTTATATTAGCAAAAATCAATTTACCTTTTTCACACTTAGCTTTTATTAATACCGGAAACGGTTCGCCATTTTCAGTATTAGCCAGCACCTGAATAAAAGTAGTATCCAAAACATTCATTTTTGGTCCGTAATGATAATCAACAGTAACGCTCTCAAAATCGAATAATTCAGGAAACATTCGTTTTCCATCATCCGTTAAAGTAACCCGGATAACACCCGTATTAATATCGAGGTTTTGATTATCTGTCAGTTCAATGTCCAATAAATCCAGTGATTGATATTTTTTGGATTTTGTAAGGATCTCCCCACCATTACTAAGGCTAATAGCACCATTTCCTCTTTTTGTTATAAAATCAGTAATTATTTCAGCAACTTCATCGTCAAGCCTATCCATTTTCTGATCTTTTAACATAGCCGGCAAGATCAATACATCAATATTTTCGAGTTTGGTTTTTAAGATATCCGCTTCGGTTAATGTAACATAAACAATAGCTGCATCAATTTTTAAAGCTTCCGTTATATAATCGATATTAGGATAATCATATCCCGTAGCTTTAAATACACCTACTGCAATACTTTCCGTATTTAGTTCTACTTTTTTAACATATTCTTTTTCGGATTTGCCCCGGTCGCATGCACCAGCCAAAATAGCCAGTACAAAAATTGTGATTATAAAAGCTGATTTCCTCATTATTTAAGGGATTTCGGTTAATACTATTTTATTTGAAAAAGCTATTAAGCCGATTCATTCAAAAATCTTCTGAGTGAATCTTATAACGAAGAAATAATAAATCATTTATTATTTTTTGTTATGGTTAACCAGTACTATTCATAAACTCTCTAATTTATGAATAGTACTGGTTAAAATTAATCATTTAATATCGAAATAGAAAGCTGATCTCAAAATTGGATGCCAATTTTATCTTGTTTTTACACCTACTATTTGTCTATATTCGTTCATCAGGTCATTTGGCAAGGTTAAAGCCAGGTTATAATGCTTTATTTTCCACCCCTCTTTATACTTTTTTACAACTCCCGATCCGCGGCAAATTCCCATATGTGTTTCCAATAATTCGTCGAACCAGGCATATTGCATATCATCCGAAAATTCCCAAATTCTATGATACGGAGTAAAAGCCCAGGCAGTATCTCTTTCGAAATATTTTAATCCCCAGTCCATAAATTCATGCTTTAACCATCGTTCGCCCGGATCAGTACCCAGGTATACTGCATTTTCGTCCAAACTTCCAAAAAATACATCTTCATCGGCTACAGCCGCAGACTGATGCCAGTTATCCATAAATTCATTCAGTTTTGCTATTTCTGTTTCTTTATCAGGTACCGAACATGCCATATTAAATACCAATAAAATAATAGGTAAAACATATCTTTTCATTTCAAATGATTTAAGTTAAAATTTGATCTTAAATATACTTATAAAAAACTACTTTAAAACATGTAAATCTCGTGAATGATATTTGTTAAAACCATTAAATTTGCCCTCACCAAACTGACATGTTACAATGAATAAGTATAAAAACATATATTTTGATTTAGACAGGACAATCTGGGATTTTGATAAAAATGCCATGGAGACTTTCAGAGATATTTTTGAAAAATATGAATTGGAAAATATCTTTAAAGATTTTAATGATTTTTACAACACTTATGTAAAACATAATGATAATCTATGGGGATTATACAGAGAAGGAAAAATTGAAAAATCGGTTTTAAGTTACAAGCGGTTTTGGCTTACATTAAATGAATTTGGTGTTAATAATGAAGAACTGGCAAAAAAAATTGCCGAAGATTACATTAGCATTAGTCCTACGAAAAAGGAATTGTTCCCATATGCGCACGAAACTTTGGATTATTTGTGCAAAAAATATAACCTGTATGTAATTACCAATGGTTTTAACGAAGTACAATTCACCAAACTAAAAAATAGTGATCTGGATAAATATTTCGAAAAAGTATTTACTTCGGAGAATGCAGGTGCCCAAAAGCCCAGTCCTGCTATTTTTGAACATGCCTTAAGTGAAGTAAACGCCAGTAAACAGGAAAGTGTAATGATCGGTGATGATCTAAAAGTTGATATTATGGGAGCCAAAGATTTTGGTTTGGACCAGATCTTTTTTAACCCGGAAGGGAAAGAACATACGGAAAAGATTACACATGAGATATGCTCATTGAA
The DNA here is from genome assembly GCA_028282785.1 of Bacteroidales bacterium. Classification (GTDB taxonomy): domain Bacteria; phylum Bacteroidota; class Bacteroidia; order Bacteroidales; family UBA12077; genus UBA12077. The sequence goes on from JANQHE010000023.1 coordinate 53,759, forward strand.
AGAGCTGCAGGAGATACTATAGCTGTTAGTAGCTTGCTATCAGGTATTAACTTTTATATCGGAAAAAGATTTAATTAAAAAAAGCCATACTAGAATTAAGTATGACTTTTTCAAATTGCGTACAAATAAATATTATTCCATTGAAGTCTGCAATTTTAATCTCATCATTCTTTCTAAAACGATCAATACCAAGATAATTTGTGTAATTTCGATGATCTCAAAAGTAAAAAAAGCTAACAACCTATCGTTGTGAAACTTTTCCCACCCCAGTCTTTTAATCATAATCAAAGGAGTAACTATACATTCTGTAATTAATATTGATAAAGCAATGTACAAATGCGTTTTATTCATAAAGTAGTAGCCAATTATCAAGAAAATAAAAGGTAGCAAACCAAAAATAAAAGACGATACACTTGCTCTGGGCAAGCATACCAAATTATATTTATAATAAATTAAAAATAAGACAGGTGTAAGCAACACCAAAATTTCAAATACTAATACGATTTTTTTCATAATTGTTTTATTTAAATTAGTTATTACTTATTTATTTATTAGTTAACACTAATATAGTAAGGTAAAAAATTTTACATAGAAAATTCGTCACCGGTTAATTCATAAATTGCTTTCTTAAATTCGTTCATCTTTTCTTTATTTAACTGATAATGTACTATGGATCCGTATCGATCGGATATAACCAAATTACAGTCCTTTAGTACTTTTAGGTGTTGTGAAACAGCAGATTGGCTAATATCTAATTTGCTGGTAATAGCATTTACGCATTGTTTTTTATCCCTGATCAATTTAATAATCAGAATCCTGGATTTAACCGACAGTGCTTTAAATATTTCAACTATTTCATTTTCAGTCATACTAATTAGCATTCACTTATATTAGCCGTTGCTAATATAATATCATATGATGAATCCTCCAAGGAAAAATGTAATTATTATTATCTTTAAACCATAAATGAGAAATAATCCTAATTATTAACCTATTATGAGAACAATAATAACGGAAAGAGTTATACACCGTGGTGAGAAACGCGTAAAACTAATCTTTGATTTCGATGTTGAAATAATGAATATTTTAGATACATTAAGCAGTGTATCATGGAGCAATAGTATGAGTTGTTGGCACTGTAATTATGTACCTGGATATTTTGAAATTCTACAACGAAAATTTAAAGGAACTGCGCAGATTATTGACCGAAGTAATTGTACGCACCGAAATTCTGCACATGGCTTAAATAAATGCCATTTAAAGGCATTAGACAAATTTGAAATTTATTTAAAAAACAGGCGTTATAGCCAAAGTACCATAGTTAGTTATAAAAAGCGAATCGGAGAATTCTTCGAATTTTATCATGACAAAGAAATTGATTTAATAACTAACGAAGATGTTCAGTATTTTAATTATGAAAAAATGATTAAACCGAGAGCATCGCATAGCAAGCAAAATATGTTCATAACCTCGCTTAAATTGTTTTTAAATACAATTTCTGAAAGTAAAATTGATATTGATAAGATTGAGCGGGCTAAAATTTCACGTAAGCTGCCTGAAGTGTTTTCAAAAACTGAGGTAGAAAAAATTCTAAATGCTACACAAAACTTGAAACACAAAACCTTATTGCTTATTACTTACGGATGTGGTTTACGACGCAGTGAAATAGGAAAATTAAGAATCGGTGATGTTAATTCGGAACGAAAACTTTTATTAATCAGAAATGCAAAAGGCAGGAAAGACCGCTTTGTTCCATTATCTGAAAAACTTATTGAATCATTGCGGAATTATTATAAAATATATAAACCAAAAAAATATTTGTTCGAAACCCAACCTTCTGTATCTTATCCGGGTGATACAGCCTATAAAGTTTTTAAACGAGCGTTGGAAAAGTCAAATATAAAAAAGGATGTTGGTATTCACTGCTTAAGGCATAGTTATGCAACTCATTTGTTAGAAAGTGGAACAGATTTACGTTATATTCAGAATATCTTAGGTCATAAAAGCACGAAAACAACTGAAATATACACACACGTTAGCAGTCAAAATTTAGGTAATATAAATAGTCCCGCAGATGATTTGGATATATAAATATTATATTACATTTATATATTGGAAATATAAATCAGCATTTGTCTTGATAATCATCCATATTTGGAAATTATCAGGACAATTTGTCCTGATAAAAACAAGTTAATAATAATATAAGCACCAGTTTTCTCTTTTCCATCCAGCGCAAGACTTTTCAGTTTAAATTTAGGTATTGGCTCGTGCTTCTTTTGTAATTAGTTCTTTTTTAAGACAATAGTACTATCGTTGCAGCAAGCCCAAATAACTTCGTTTAGTAGTCAAGAGCTTTGTTTACAAAGGGTCTGGAATGATAAACGAAGTTAGTGTTTTATGGTCTAAGAATCAAGTCTCTGGCTATTGCTCTTTCGAGTGGGCCGATGATTTTGTACTGAAAAGTTATTTTAAGCCATTATTATTAACTATTCGTGCTATTTATCAGGCTACTACCCTGTTTTTTCAAAAGAAGCATAGAAAGGCTAGTAAATTATTAACTGACAGAAATTATTACTAACCATACCTCACCTTCAGGTCATAGTTAATAATAATTTCTTAAAATTCTTGCTGATGGTCTTTTGGAATGAATGTCTTAGCTTTAATCCAGGATATTACCGCTGCTTATACAATTACTAACATCGTTTCACAAAGCATTCGGGCTTTGCCAATTGATAGAATATTGCTACTTTTAGGTTTCGGTTATCAAGTTAAAAGCGGAGGTTCGATACCGAACGCTTTGTAAACGAGAACCGTTACACACAATATAAAAAATTGGGAAATCCTTTGCTTTGGTCAAAATAATGTATTAACTTTGTAATTACAATTAAAAGTTAATGTTATGGATATTTCAATTGTTCCAATAGGTAATTCAAAAGGTATTAGACTGAGCAAAACACTGCTTGAAAAGTATAACATCAAGGACAAGGTCGAGCTTATTCTTGAGAAAGGTTATATCATTTTGAAACCAAAAGCAGAACCAAGAAAAGGTTGGGAAAAGGCTTTCAAGAAAATGCATGAGAGCGGTGATGACAAGCCATTAATGAATGACGTATTTGAAGAAGAAAATTTTGAAGAATGGCAGTAAATCAGTATGAAATCGTATTAGTTAATCTTGATCCGACAATTGGGAGTGAGATTAAAAAGACCCGTCCTTGTGTGATAATTTCTCCCAACGAGATGAATAAGTATTTGAATACTGTTGTTATTGCTCCAATGACAAGTAAATCTAAGAAATATCCAACGAGAATTCCTGTGAAACATGACAATAAGAAAGGTTGGATTGTTCTTGACCAAATTAGAACAATTGACAAGCAAAGAATCATAAAGACATTGGATACTTTGACTGAAAAAGAGATTGTGCAAGTTAAGTTGATACTTAAGGAAACATTTGTAGACTAATTTTTTATACAGTGTGTAACATTGCTTCACCAGTAATTTGGGTTTTCTTGGCGGTCTGACTAAGTTTTGCTATCTTCGATTTCAATTATACGGTCTGACAGCAAAAGTGCTGTAGCTCCCAAACATACTGGTAAGCAAGGACCGTTATAACGCCATTTTTTAAATCGCAAGCATGACAGAGCAAATAATCAGAGAAATAAAGAATTTAGAGAAAGAATTAGAAATAACAATCCTATACGCGGTTGAATCAGGTAGCAGAGCTTGGGGATTTGCTTCTACGGATAGTGACTGGGATGTGCGCTTTATTTACATTCACAAGAAAGATTGGTATTTATCAATTGATAATTACAAGGACAGTTATGACAAAATATTGCCAAATGACATTGATTTGAGTGGTTGGGAACTTAGAAAAACCTTGAAGCTTTTTCGAAAATCAAATCCACCACTAATGGAATGGTTGAGAAGTCCTATCGTATATTATAAAAGCTTTTCAATGATAGACAAGTTGAGAGAATTGTCTTCTGAATATTTTAATTCAAAATCATGCATGTATCACTACTTGCATATGGCTCAGGGAAATTACAGAGAGTATTTAAAGTCTGACACAGTGAGAATAAAAAAGTATTTTTATGTTCTGAGACCAATCTTAGCTTGTATGTGGATAGAGAATACAAATACTATGGCTCCAATGGAATTTCAAGAGCTTGTTGACACTCAAGTGAAAGATAATACTTTAAGACAGGAAATGGAAAAGCTTTTAAAGCGCAAAATGTCGGGAGAAGAACTTGACAAAGAACCGCGTATTCCTGTTATCAATGAATTTTTTGAAAAGAAACTGGAGTATTATGAAGACTATTTATCTAATTATGATACTTCGCTTCAACCTGACACAGAAAAGCTTGATAGATTATTTAGAGAAACATTGGAAGAAACTAATTTAAAAAACGGCGTATAACATTGGGTCAAACTACATGCGGGGGTTTGGCAGCTTGCTGACTAAATATTATCTTAGTAAACATTAATAACGGGGGACTGATAAGTAAGGCGGGGGAAACCCGCACGTAGCTTACCCAAAGACCGTTATAAGGCATTAAATTTTTGAAAACAAGAAACATGAAGCGTTGCATTGAAATTCTATTCGTTTTGACTCTCTTTTCTCAAATCGTTCAAGGTCAATCAAAATCTGATAATGTATTGAAAACTGTTGAAACAATTCACGCGTTTAGTTCTCCAACTGAAATGGATACTTTTATGTTAACATTGAAAGGTAACTCAATTGTTGATGGAGAGATATGCTTTGAGATAATTAATTACAAAGGTTTAAAAATATATTCTGAAACATTTAAATCTACAAAGTTAATTGGATATGGTTTATTAGAATTTGAAAATCCTACAGAAAAAGATAAAGTTGAATTTATTAAAAAACGCATGAATGAGTTCTTTGCAGAAAGTAATTTTTTACAACCAGCAATTCCTAAAACTGAAGAGTTTGATGAAGACTATTACGAGAAAGAAACTTTCTATAAAATTCAAAATAATTTTAATTCAATAGGGTTTTCCTATGTGATAGGTGAAGAAGATATTAGACAAATTACTATCGTTGATAATAAGGTCATAATTTATTGGAATTGTTGTTAACTGAAACATATAACTATGAGAAATTATTTATTCATTTTACTATTTGCTTTTCCTGTTTTATCTTTTGGACAGGTAGAAAAGTTAAGTTTAATTGAAACTAATAAAGACAATTATCGGTGGATAACTTTCCTTTCTCAAGGAGACATAGATTGGTTGGATGAGCCAATTAATGAAGTGGAAGGAATTGCATTTAGGTTTATTGTTACTACTTCTGACATTTATAATCAAATGTATATTGAAAAAGTAACTTTTGGAATGGAAGGCTGTTGTAAAAAAATTAGTTCGAAAAGAGAGCTGCCAATTGACAATGTTTTCAAATTATTCGGCTTGAAAGGTGAAAGAGCAGGTGTTGAATTTGGTGAATGGAAAAGTCCAACTTCATTCGAATTCAAAATCTATGACAATAAGTTTCTTGTAGAAGACACTCACAAGGACAAAGTGTTAATTAGTAAAATTTAACGCCTTATAACACGCGTTCAAATTCCATGCGGGGTTTTGTGGTTAGCTGACTAAGTTTTATCTTAGTGTGGTCGTTCAACGGTGGACAATAAAACAAGGCGGAACTAAGCGCAGCGACCTCATGAGCCGCAGGCGATTAAACCCGCACGAAACTTAACGCGGGACCGTTATAAGCCATATATGTGCATATGTTTGACATTGAATACATTGGTAAAGACAATCAAGGAATTGACATTGCAAAAGTTTCTGTTCAATTAGCTAAGCAATACGTTGAAATGTCTTACCAGTTTGATAATGTATACAAGAATGAAACTTTTCTACTTCTGAGAGATAATAGAAAGGAACTTACAAAAAAACAAGATAGAATTTGCAGATTCTGTGGGAATAGAATTCCAAATGTAAAATTTAATAAGGAAGCACATTTTATACCTCAATATTTTGGTAACAAGCATTTTTTATCTGACTTTGAATGTGATACTTGTAATCATATTTTTAGTGTCTATGAGAATGATTTTGCTAACTTTTTGGGTTTAAAACGTAGTTTTGCTCCCAAGACAGGTAAAAAAGGAATTCCAACATATAAAACTCCAGACCAAAAGTTTGTTATTAGAGCAGATGAAAATGATGGTATTAGATTTGAAACAGAGTTAGATGATATAGGATATTTTATTCAGGACAGAACTAAAAAAGAGATAAATATTAAGCATATAAAATATCCATATGTTCCTATAAATGTATTTAAATGTTTACTGAAAGTTGCAGTTTCATTGATTGATAAGGAAGAACTCTCCAAATATAATGAAACTATAGAGTTTCTTATGAATGATAGCTTAAAAGAACCTAAAAGTCCATTAATTGCTATTCATCAGTTTTTTATTCCAGGTCCACCAGTAAAGACTCCTTTACTATTTCTATATAGAAAACGGGAAAGTGTATCAAATCATTTAATTCCTGAAAGAACTATGATTATTACATTTCATAATTATACTTATCAATTGTTTATTCCATTTGATAAGACTGAGAATAAGTTGAATGACACAAAAGGTAAAATAAAGGCATTCATCATGCCTCCATTGGTAAGTCAAAACTGGATTGATAAGTATGGAAATCCTGTTTCAAGCTTGAAAAACCTTAGAGATATAAAAACTGTAAAAAGTGATGAAGAGAAAATCAAGTTTAAATATGAATAATATACGGCTTATAACATTGGGTCATAAAGCATGCGGGTGTTTGGTGGTGTGCTGACTAAATATTATCTTAGTTCAGGTTTTCAACGGAGGACTGATAAGCAAGGCGGGAAACTCCCGCACAGCTTCATACCCAAGGACCGTTATAGGGCATTTTATAACGCAACAATTTTGTTTTTGTAATATTATGACTTAATATTATATTTGATTCAATTTTTTAACATGATTAATGTGTAGTTTAATAACTTGAAAATAAAAATATTGATATGAAAAATACAAGTTTGAACCTTGGTATACTAATCATTTTATTTATTTTAAGTTTAATTTTTATATCTTGTGAAAAGGAAGAGAAGGATTATCCTGTTGCTGCAAAAATAGAATTAGTTTCAGGTAATAACCAAACTACCTTAATGGGGAATGAGTTGGCTTATCCTATAGTTATAAAAGTTACTGATCAAAATGGAGATCCACATAGTGGAACAGATGTTTCATTTATTGTTGAAGAAGGATCAACATCTGTATCTTCAGGTGTATCTGATGAAAAAGGGTTTGTGAGTGTTAAATGGGCAGTTGGAAACTCTTCGAGTGATCAAATTTTAACTGTAACTGCTTTTGAAGAAGATGGTATAACATCTTTGATAGGTTCTCCTCTCACCGTAAATGCATCATCTTTGGTACCAACAAAATTGGAATTAGTATTAGGAAATAATCAAAATGGAATACTTGGTGATACATTAAAAGAATCAATAATTGTCAGAGTTCTTGATCAAAAAGGCACTGCAATTGCAGGTCATTACGTTCATTTCTCTGTTAATGATAATGGTGAAATATATCCTGAAGGTTTATCTAATTATTTGGGAGAGACTACTAACTCATGGAAATTAGGTACAAATACTTTTGATCAGCGACTAGAAATATCGTCATTCAGAACTGACGGAATAACCCATTTGGAAGGTTCTCCTTTAATAATAGAACCTAAAATTGCAACAACCTTAGAAGTAGTTTCAGGAAATAATCAAACAGGTGAAATTTTAACTAGCTTAGATGAACCTATCATTGTTCGGGTAAAAGACCAGAATGGGAATGCCATTGCTGGAATTCCTGTAGCTTTTGAAGAACCATTGGATATTGGAGGTGGTTTGTATGTTCCTTTTTTTACGTTATATGACACTTCTAATGCTGAAGGGCTAGTTGAACACAAGTGGAAATTACAAAATCATGGTAGCTTATCTTCACAACGAGAATTAAATATTATGATTGTAAATTCTGATAGTATAATTGCCCCTAATACACAATTAATTAAAGCTAATGCAACTGCTACTGCATTAACAAAAACAGTGACTGATATAGATGGAAATGAGTATGGTGTTCTTCCATATGGAGATAATTTATGGATGACTTCTAATTTGAAAACAACAAATTATAATGATGGTAGTGAAATTGATAATATTACAGGGACTCTTGATTGGTACAATGCAACATCAGGAGCTTATTGTTGGTTTGACAATGATGTAATTAATAATGAAAAGTATGGCGCACTATATAACTGGTATGTTGTGGAAACAGAGAAGTTGTGTCCACATGGTTGGAGAGTTCCAACTAAAGATGATTGGAATTCGTTAATTAATTATTTAACAGCGAATGGTTTTGGTTTTGAAGGGAGTGGTTCCGATGTTGCAAAATCCATGGCAACAAAAACTGATTGGAATGATCTTTCGGCAGTAATTATAACTCCTGGCGCAATTGTATATCAAATGGAAGATAATAACAGCAGCGGTTTTTCTGTGTATCCTGCAGGTTTTAGAATGATTGGTGGACATACTGATAATCCAGATTATGTATTGACACATGATTTTATGCTAGATGGGGTAAGATCGAAGTTTTGGACATTCACCAAATATGAAGAAACAGGAGCTTATAATTTTTCACTAAGAAGTCTTGAAGCAGAAGTTTCTAACTCAACCAGTAATTTTTATTCAGGTATGAGTGTTCGTTGCATACGAGAGTAACGTGTTTTGCAAATCGTACATTAAATAAACTAAACGCCCTATAACATTGGGTCATAAAGCATGCGGGTTTTTGGTTGTGTCCTGACTAAGTATTATATTCGTTAAGGTTTTACAGTTTGACTGACAAAGTAGGAGAAAAACTCCCGCACAGCTTCATACCCAAGGACCGTTAGCCACCATTTTATGCGAAATGAACAAAGAGCTATTAAATACATTATATGACACTTTTCATATAAGTTCTAACGTTTGCTTATATCCAGGAATGGAATGTAAAAGAAAACCTATAAAGGCTCATTCAATTCAAAATTCAAAAGTACTTGATTTATTAAGTGATAATTCTCACTTAATTGGGTTAAAGTCATTGGTTGATAATGAAGTAAATCAAGATATTATTTTTGACAAAATTGGAAAAAATAAAGCATCAACTTTTACTGGATTGTGCAGTTATCATGATAAAACATTATTTCAATCAATAGATGACTTTGAGATTAATATAACTAATAATAAACAATTATTCTTACTTGCATATAGGTCTGTATTAAAAGAACTGCATGCGTCAATTACGGCAGCGATAAAAGTTCAAACTGTATATGAAAAAACAAAGGAACTAGGTTTAGTTGTAGATGAAAAGCAACCGAAACCAGCGGAAATCGCAGTTCAAAAGATTATGGATTCTTTTGATACATTTCAATATAAATCTGAGTTTGATAAGGCTTTACTTAAAAGTAATTATAAATTTTTGAGCCATAAAGTTATTGAAATAGAGACTAAATTACCTACAATAGCATGCAGTACCTTATTCTCAAATGACGCAGTCAAATATAAAGATGATGTTTCAAGAATAATTATGAATGTTTTTCCTGTAAATGAGAAGCTCAGTTATGTAATTTTTTCTTTTACATCCTTTGAAAAAACTTTAGCAGAAGATTACCTTTATAAATGCTTAAATAGTGCAGGTTTTTCAAGAAACTATGAAATATCAAAATTAATTATTCGCAACTCTGAAAACTTTTTTATTAATCCTAAATATTTTAAAAATTGGTCTGAAACTAAAAAGAATAAAATTATTAATTATTTTTTGGACACTGTATATGAAGATAAGGATTTAGACCATGCCGATTATTACTTATTTTAAATAACGAAACTGAAATAAATTTTTATGAATGTTATAACTCCATCTGTAAGTATAATTCAAGAATATCTTAGAAAGTGGGATTCTTTGGAAAACTATGTTTTACAAGAAAGCAGCTTAAAGAAGTTATTCACTAAGACATATCCTGCCAATAATAACATGGACGATGTTTTAATCAAAGTTTGTTCATTAAATGACTTTTATAGTACAAATATATATTCTCCATTTTTTGTTGCTAAACACATTGTGACACTTAATATCGATGATAGGCTAAAAAGGAATGACTTAGAGATAGTTAATGAGATTGCTAAGGTAAAAATGAATGGTAAAAAAGAGATTAATTTTTATTCATTTGCAACAAAATATTGTAGTCATCATAAACCTGAGATATACCCAATCTATGATAGTTATGTTGAAAAACTATTAATGTATTTGAAGAAACGGGATAAGTTTTTTCAATTTACAAAAGGAGATTTAAAAATATATTCTCAATATAATAGAATATTATTGGAGTTTCAGAAGTTTTATGGACTTGAAGCTTATAATCTAAAGGATATTGACAGATATTTGTGGCAAGCTGGAAAAGACTACTTTCCAAAGAAATATAATTGAAAATCAACAAATTAAATACTAAAACGGTGGCTAACACGCGTTGCTATGTAAAGGCATAGGTAGTAATTATCTCAAATTTAATAAGTTTCTTTCATTTTTTCAACTCTTAAATATTTTGTTTATAACAAAAGAAGGTTCAGTCATACCCCTTGTGGGTTGACGGGTTCTTTTATTGTTATTTTCTTTAGAAAGAGTTGAAAATTTAAATCAAATTAACCACGCTGCTATTTGTGATCGCTATGTCACATTTCACCTATGATTTTAATTTGAAGGGAGGCACAGGCTCAAAAAAGGTTGTTTTATAAAACAATCCACCGCATGTTAAGTGCTCATCCCTTAAAATGATCAATATGATTTAAACTATTCCTCTTTCATATTTTGTTCTGTTTCGCATGACAAACATGATCTTGCTTAACAGTTTCCTGGATACCTGGATAATTGCTTTCTTGGAATTCCCTTTTAAACACCTGTCCTGGTAATATTGCAACATGGCAGGGTCAGCTCTTACCGATTGCCAGGCTGCCTCTATTAATAAAGGGCGTAAATAACTATTATTTCTATAGGTAATGTTCCCAATCCTCTCTGTTTCTCCGCTCTGCTTAACCCTGGGGATTAATCCAATATAACTGGCAAATTGTTTAATATTTTTAAAACGACTGATATCTCCTATCTCTGCCATTAAACCTATAGCAGTTATAGGGCCAATGCCGGGAACCGTTTGCAATAAATTAAACAGATCTCTGTCCCGATTTCGGGCTGTGTCTCGTAAATGTTGCTCTAACTGCCTCCTTTGCTCTTTTAAAAACAACAACCTGTCAGTGAGTAAATCCAATTGGATCCTGGCTTTTGTATCCCGGAACTTAAGTTCTTGTAACCAGCCTATATAAGCTCTTGACCTGGTTTGTACTATAAATTCGTGTGGAATATCTATACTGCGGTAAAGCAAAAAGCTTTTGATACGGACTTTGTTTCTGCGAATATCCTTAGCTAGGGTAAGTCTTGAACGAAACAGCCCTCGAAATTCTTCGCTGTCAGGATCAAACACAAAAATAGCTTTGAGTTGATTTGCCCTAAGAGCTTCTGCGATAATCCTGCTATCGGATTTATCCGTTTTTCGGTGACTATCTTTGTTGCTTTTAGGAACATCAGCTGCGTTTATAACAATATTATGAACTCCCAATTCTTTCAGTTTTCGATGATGCGAATAACCACAAAATCCTGCTTCATAAGCACTATAATACTTAGCATTCGGATAATTGGTAGTTAAAAAATTATACAGCGCATCGGGAGATGGCGGTTGATTAAAAGTTTTTAGTGACATTTCCTGGCTTAGAATCGTTACCTGCCAGCTTTTCTTGTGGACATCCAAACCTATATATAGATTTTTACCACTAAAGTTGATTTTTTTACTAACTTGTGTTTGCATAGGCCCTGGTTTTTAAGTTTAAATTGGTTTTAAAAACTACAAGATAAAACTATGTGCCCCTTCCTGTCAAGAAGGATGAGCACTGGCCTATGCCTTTTTCATAGTGGCTATAACGCCATTTAAATTTTGAAAACCGAAAAATGGAAAAGCATTTTATAAATTTCTATAAGCCATGAAAAAACCTTTTGTAATAAGTTTGATACTTACAATCCTTGTAGCTTTCATTTTCTTTGTTCCAATTAATTATCAATACAAAAGGACAAAACATAATACAAAGGAATTTCATTTGAGAGTGTTAGAAGAAAAAACAAATTTGGTAGCTAAACTGACAAATGAGTGCGCTGACAGTATTTATCAAGTTGAAACTAATATGTTTAGAAGCGAAATGTATGTGTTGAAAGGTTTTGACAATTTGGATTCCTTAGAGAAAATAATTAATGAATCGTATGGTGGTTCCTTGATTGAGCAAATTGATTTGTGGATTAATAAGGAGAAAAGTTGGATTGGAAGTACAATGATACTTGAAAGCAATCCACCATATTTTTTTACTTTCAACGTTGACAAAGAAAATGAAATTGCAGTTTTTTCGGCTACTGACACAAATCATTTCAATATGAGAAATGACTTTACTCTACATATGACTCTAATGATAACTATTTTGGGAGTAATATTGGTTTATATAGTTAGTCTCGGTTTGATTTATTGGTCTAAAAAATAGTGAATTTTATGAATTTTAAACTAGCTGAACATATAGAATACCATTTCAAGATTGATAAGGCAAAGGTAATTGACATTTTGAAAGAAAACATTACTAGTAAAATTCAAGTTTTTCCTGACAAGATAATGCGTGGGATAGTTTATGAGAATTCTTTTAGAGCTAAATTAAATCATTCAAAATGGTTTGTTGATCCGTTTAAATCAATTCTTATTGGTTCAGTGGAAAATGACTTTGTAACTGTAAAAGTTATTCCGAGTTGGATAATTAGAATGTTTTTGATTGCATGGTTCATGTTGACACTTTATATGTTATTTGATAATTCTTATAATGACATTTTCAGTAGTTTAAAATTCATAGGCTTAATTATCGTGTGGCTCGCTTTTCCTTTTTTATTAACTAAACTGAAAGTTTATTCAGATAGAAAACGGTTTGAAAAATTTTTAAATAGTAAAATTTAAACGGCGTATAACATTGTTTCACCCTACATTTGGGCTTCTTGGCGGTTTGATGATAAAAGTGTAAGTTTGTGTGGGTCTTGTTCGGTTGACAACGATATAGGGTTCAATCCCGCACGATAGCGGTAACGCAGGACCGTTATAGGGCATTTATCGTCATCAGCGATAAGAATCATTATTACATAATTTAAAACAGATAAATATGAGCGTTCAAGAAGACAATTTAAACATTAGATTAGAAGCTTTATTTCATAATGAAATTGTGAAAGAATTGAGACAAACAGCAGACAATGTTATTGCAAGAAACCAAGTGCAAGCTAAAAATCATGCTCTTAAGAATCAGATAGAAAGATTAAAGGTAACTCAGGACACTTTAAAACAACTTACTGAAGATTTAGTAGTTGTTGGAAATAAATGCATTGACAATTTTGAGAAAGAAATTGAGAATGTTAATGAACCTGAAAAAAGTAACGCTGTGGATAAATTGAAAGATTTAGTTACAGAAGAAATTCGTGAGTTAGTTAAAACTGAAACATTAAATAAGTTTCATGATAGTTAATAAGGGAAGTTAAACCTATGGAATCGGAAAAAGACAAAAGAAAATATGCTGCTTATTTGGCTAGACAATTTTATAACGGAAAAAAACCGATTAGGGTGATTGAAGATGAATTTCCATTCAGTGAGACCGATTCTGATTTACGAAAGCTATTAAGACTAATTAAAAACACCCCTAAAAGAAACGGATTGTTCAAAGTTAGTAAAGAGAAATATGAGAATTATGTGGTAAATGTTTATCGTTTGATTGAGAGATTAGAAAAATGAAAAAAGAAAGCATCAAGGAAATTATTGTTAATGACAATAACGAATTGCTTCTGAAATTACTAGATAATGGAAGCCCAATGTATCAATACATTTACCGCGAATCTGCTGGAGTATATTGGGATGAAAATCAAAAGGGATTTAAATCAACGCCTATCAAAGAATGGACAGTTTCAGAATGGTTTTTACACATCAGAAATGTAGTGAAATCTGGATTGGATATTGAATTATCGATTGATAAAAACGTGGATTGGATCAATATTTCTGACTCTGAAATAAGTAAAATTAAAAACGCCCTATAACATCGGGTCAGCATCAATACGGGTGTTTGGTAGGTACTTATGGTTTTGTTATATTTGTTTCAGTGTCAACGGGTGACACTGAAACACGGCGGCGATCCCGCACATAATGCTACCCGAAGACCGTTACAAATAAGGCGCTTTTTCGAAATTTACTATACTGCTACTCATTTTTTTAGTGTTTTAAATCAAAAATTTTCATTAACAATCTGACACTTTTTTTACAAGCATTAAACTGTATCACAGTCCGACTATTCAGTATTTATTTCTATTCTTAGCAGTTTGACAGTGTGTTTTTAATGATTGGTTCGGTAGGTATGATAAGTAAAAAATTAATACTCCAACGCACTTTGCAGCCTGGTGGCAGCATTTGGGATTTACCAAAACTTAAATAATAATCAAAAGTCGTAATTAAAAAAGATAATAGTACCACCTTTTATTTATAAACATTTAATCATCATCATTATTATAAAATTTTCATTATTAATGATATATTTGTTACAGAAAATTACATACTCAACTATATTAACTTATTTCAAATGAAGCTATTAAAATTTATTACAGTGCTATTATTCTTGATGTTATATGTATTTCAAGACGCTAATGCTCAGACATACACAATGTCTAATAATACTGTAACTACTGATACAGGTTATTTTTATGATTCTGGTGGCTCAGGAGGAAATTACGGTTATACCGACCTGTATACGATGGTTTTTTATCCTGCAACCGATGGAAATATGCTACAGTTTATTTTTGAAGAATTTAGAACTTGTTATTATTCAAATTATTTAAAAATTTATGATGGTGCATCAACAAACGCTAAATTAATAGGTACATTTTTTGGTGATGAGTATTATGATGAATACTTTGCGAATAATATGCCTGATACCATAATTGCCACAAATATTGATGGTGCGCTTACGTTTAAGTTTCATTCATTCATGAATTGTACTTCATTGGGTTGGAAAGCAAATATTTCAAGCATTTCACCTGATTTTATTAATGAAAGTCCAATTGCTTTTTTTGATTTTGACACAATTGTAGGAGAACCATTGTCAATTCAGTTTAGTAGTTACGCAACAAATAAACCAGATTCATGGAATTGGGACTTTGGTGATGGTAATTTTAGCACTGAACGTA
Source organism: Bacteroidales bacterium (assembly GCA_028282785.1). Classification (GTDB taxonomy): domain Bacteria; phylum Bacteroidota; class Bacteroidia; order Bacteroidales; family UBA12077; genus UBA12077. The sequence continues at coordinate 69,118 of JANQHE010000023.1, forward strand.
ATCCAATTCACCAATATGACCAAGAAGGAGTCTATGATATAAAATTGATCGTTTCAAATGATTTTGGAAAAGACGCTTTGACGAAAAAAATTAAAAATAAAAGCATTCAACAATACAATATGTCGAATGATACTGTGCAAATTGATTGGGGATATTTCTATGATTCGGCTGGTAAGGATGGCAAGCCAGAAAATAATGAAGATTATACAATGACTTTCTATCCTAAATCGGAAAATGTACAATTGCATTGTGTTTTTACTGATTTTAATTTGTATAAGTTTAATGCAAGTATGGATTATTTAGAAGTGTATGATGGAAATTCAGTTGATGCACTTATGATAGGTAGATACACTATGAACAATAAACCCGATCATATAATTGCTACAAATGCAGATGGAGCTTTAACTTTTAAATTTCACTCTATACAAGATAATGTAAGTGGAACAAGAAACACTACTGGTTGGGAAGCGATTATTTATGAAGAACCCGCATCCAATTTTGATATAAGACCGAATTCTTATTTTGATTATAAAGAAACATCTGTTTCTACCCCGCTAGCTGTTCAATTTTGGGATTACTCACAAAACAAGCCTAATTCATGGAATTGGGATTTTGGGGATGGAAATTCAAGCAATGAAAGAAATCCAGTTTATACATTCCCAAGAACAGGAATATACGATGTTAAATTAATCGCAACAAATGAAATTGGTAGTGATACTATCGTTAAAACAGTTCATACTTCGGATGTAGATGTAACCTTAATGTCTAATGATTCAGTTTATACAGACACTACAATCTTTTATGATTCAGGAGGTGCAACTGAGAATTATTCTAAACAGGAAGATTATAAATTAACATTTTTTCCTGAAACTAGCAGTAAGATGATTCAGGCAAGTTTTGATAAGTTTATCATTAATGATAGCTATCCAAAGCTAAAAATATACAATGGAAGTTCTACATCAGCTCCTTTAATTAATTCTTTTAGGGGAATCGATAGCATTGGAACCATAACGGCTAATAACGTTGAGGGTGCTTTAACTTTTCATTTTTATAGTGACGGAAGAAATACTTATGAAGGGTGGAAAGCTATTATAAAAAGCGTTGATCCAGTAAAGTACTCAATTACTTATCATAATGTAGGTAATGTACGAAATAATAATCCTAAAGAATATACAATCTTAGATGAAATTCGTTTTATCGAACCAAATAGCTATGATACACTCAATTATGTGTTTGAAGGTTGGTATACTCGACAATATTGGGGTAGCAGCTATTATATTGAATCACCAATTGATAGCGTTCTATATGGCAGTACCGGTGATAAAGATATTTATGCAAAGTGGCTACCAGATGGTGACGAAGCATTTAAAACTGGAAATTTCTTAATAACCAGTAAATCTCCTACATGTAGAAGTTTTTCTGATGGATCAATAACTGTAAAAACTGAGATATTTGACATGGAATTATCTGTAAAAGAAACTGGTAAAAATTACACTATTAGTAAAGGAGATAGTATTGTTATAGAAAATCTGGAGTCTGGAACTTACAACATAAATACTCTTATTGTAAAAGGCGTAGAACGAAACTTCACTGTGGAAATTCAATCGCCTGAAGAAATTAAAAGTTCTGCTCTGGTTCAAGGTCATACAGTATCATTTAATATTGAAGGTGGCGTAGCACCATATTCAGTTCAGTTAGGAAATGACACTTATTATACTGAAACTGGAAGGTTAACAGTAAATCATCTTAAAGCAGGGAATTATTCAGCTATTATTCAAGATGAAAATCCTTGTACCGAAGATCTCACAATATCATTTAATGTTGAAATTTTAAATGTTTATCCTAATCCAGTTAGTGAAAATGTACTTTTCGTAGAATTACCAACTTCAATTGTTGGGAAACAATGTAAGATTCTTATTCTCACTCCTGATGGTAGTACTAAGATTGTTAAAAATAACATAATCGAGAAAATTATTAGTGTTGACGTAAGTTCATTAAAACCAAATATATACTTATTGCAAGTAATTAGCGATGAATACAATGCTACTCAAAGATTTATAGTTAATGAATAAAAATATTAAAATGAAAAGAAAAAATATAATAATAGGATTGATACTATTACTAACATTAAGTTGTTCTGATAATGAATCAACAAATTTACCGCCAGAAAAACCAATTCCATGGGGTAGCGCAAGTTCTACTTGTGAAGTTTTGCGCCCGACTCTTTCGTGGAGGTGTTCAGATGCAGATGATGATGACTTAATGTATACATTAAAATTTGGTGAAAGTGCTACTAATCTTACAGAAATAGCAACTAATTTAAAAACCACGGAATTTACATTTTCAGAAGAATTAGAAAAGTCAAAGAAATACTATTGGCAAGTAATAGCAAGTGATGGTAAAGATGAAACCACTGGTGATGTATGGGATTTTAGTACTGTTGGAAATCCAATTATAAGTGTAGTTCCTTCTACACCAATCATTATATCACCTAAAATGAATACATCAGCTGGAAATGTTGAATTTACTTGGAGTGTTGTTGTAGATGATAAAGGTATGGAAAATATCACCTTCATACTTAACATAAATGGAGAAGAAACAGAAGTAGTTGGTGCAAGTACAAAGGAATTAACAGTTGGTGCTGGTGAGTGTACGTGGTTTGTTACGGCATATGATGAAGATGGAAATGGTGCAGAGAGTGAATATATTAAAATTGTATTTGAATAGTTTTCACTTTAGCAAATAAAAAATAATACTAAAATTGATGTAAAAGGAATAAAGCTTTTAAAACAAATTATTCTATAATATAGAAAAAAATGGCAATCCCCAAAAGGCTTACCAAAAAGTTTGTAAACTAACACACTTTTGCTGTTCCAACAATAAGGAATCCCAACCTTAGTATTAATTTTTTAGTATTTATTGGATAAACTTTTACCAAACTGATAAGTTTGGTGGTATTGTCGCCCAACTTATAACATGGCGTGCACAAAGCATGCGGGTAATTTTGCGGTTTGACAACTATTTGCTACTTTTAATTTTCAGTGTCGGTTGACATCGAAACAAGCTGAATCTCCCGCACAGCTTAGTAACTCGGGACCGTTATAAAACCATTTTTATTATGAAAACACTCTATTTGACTTTAATGCTAATATTTTTTGGACTTTTAAGTGTTAGTTCGCAAGAGTTAGGCTATATAAATGACTCAGATGGTTATACTAATTTGAGAGAGGACCAATCAGCAGAATCAAATATTATCGGTGTTATTACAAATGGACAGGAATTTCAATATTTCCCTGATAAAACATCTAGTTGGTGGAAAGTTCAGTTTTATCATCGAACAGGTTATATGCATAAATCGAGAATAAAATCTTTTGCAACAGCTAAAATGGAAATAAGCAAATTCTATAAAGACTATTTCTCAGCTAATCGAAACAATGTCGAGTTAAGTCAAGGAAATAATGAAAAACTTTTTCTTCTGACTGAGAAATTTCCTTTAGCATCTTTAGAAGCATTTTGTGAACAAAACAAGGAAATCCAAGACTACTTAGTTTCTCAGTACAAACAACCAATTCATGACTTGATAGATTTACAGCTTATTTATTCTCGATTGTCAAATTTAAAATCAGTTTGTCAAGAAAAGAAAAATATTCTTGACGCAATTAGACAGGCAGGTCGTGGTTTAGGCTTAGTGTTTAAAGATTCAAATACTAGTTTTTTAGAAATACCGGAATATAACAATCCTCAAAACAGAAAAAACCTTGTTAATGGAAGTTTTACAAGTACCATTAAGGGTAAGCCTATAACTTTTTATTTAAATCATTCTGAAATTGATAAGTTTTCTAAAATGTTTTATCAAGGGCAGTTTACTCTCTTTGATAATTCTGAAACATTTAGATTCATTGATTCTGTAATGACAAAAAATAAGGAAACTCAACCATTTTATTTTTATCTTTTTAATAGTATTATTAGTATGTCTGATGGGGCACTTTCTGAATATATAGCTGGTGTTTGTCTGGATTATTTTGAATTGTATACTTGCGAATACTTTTCTTCGGTTGAATCAAAAGAATATAATGTTAATGAGACTGAATGGACAACTTATATTGGATGGCAACTATATGCCCAACCTGAATTTGAAAAATTTAAAAATAAAATGGAAATGAAATTGAGAAATTCTTGTTCTCAATATTACGATGACTGGAGAGTGTTTTCAGAGAAAGCTGAAAAGTATTTAGAAGAATAATAAAAACGGTTTATAACACGTGTTCACCCTACATTTGGGCGTTTTTGCGGTTTGACAAAGTTTTGGTATCTTCGAGTTTAATTTTTCGGTCTGACAGCAAAAGTGCTGTATCTCCCAAACGATAGGGTAAAGCAAGGACCGTTATCGGCAAGCAAATTTCACGATAGATAATGACGTAAAAAAATGAACATTAAATAATACAATAGAAATAAATTCAAATTGGAGAATATTTATGAAATTCAGTAACGTAAGATTATTAGTCAAAGACTATAAAAAATGTTTTAAATTCTATACAGAACAATTAGGATTAGAAACCCTTTGGGGAGATGAAAACGGATGTTATGCTGCATTTAAAGTGGTAGATGGGATTGAAGGATTGGCCATTTTCGTTTCTGATTATATGGCTTCATCTGTTGGAAATGATGAAAAAACGCAACCCATTGGTTATAGGGAAAAATCAATGGTTATTTTTGAAGTAGAGAATGTAGATGATACCTATCAAACACTTTTAGATAAAGGTATTAACTTTATTAATGAACCGACTGATATGCCTGATTGGGAAATGAGAGTTGTTCACTTGCGAGACCCGGAGGAAAATTTAATTGAGTTTTTCACACCCTTAGCCAAGCAGTAATATGAATTGGGAACCGTGGACAGGTTGTTATAAAATAAGCGATGGGTGCACTTACTGTTATTTCTATGGTCCTTTCTCAAAACGTTGTGGACAAAATAATGTACATAAAACTAATGAGTTTGATAAACCGATAGCTAAAACAACAAAAGGTATAGATAAGATTCAAAATGGAAAAATTGTTGCGACTTGTTTCGCAAGCGATTTTTTTATTGCCGAAGCCGATGAGTGGCGTTCAGAAGCTTGGGCAATGATAAAAAAACGACCTGACCTTGACTTTTTGATTTTATCTAAACGCATCGACCGCTTTGATATCTCTCTACCAGCTGATTGGGGTGATGGATATGATAATGTGAATATAGGTTGTACAATTGAAAATCAAGAACTGGCAGATTATCGACTGCCTTTGTTTCTATCCTACCCTATAAAAAGAAGATTTATAGCAGCAGCACCACTTTTAGGAGCTATCGACATATCGGCTTATCTTGACGGAATTGAACACGTTACCGTAGGCGGTGAAACAGGACGAGAAGCTCGTATTTGTAATTACGATTGGATTTTAAATATTAGGGAACAATGCGTAAAAGCAGGAATAAGCTTTTGGTTTAAAAATACAGGTTCACTTTTTGAATATAACGGCACAATAAAAAAAATCAATCCATTCAAGCAAAATAGTATGGCAAAAGAATTTGGAATTAATATATTAAACGACAAAAAGCTATTTTAATCATATCAAAAATAGAAGGAGGTGAAAAATACAATGCCAACCGATAACACGTGCTCATAAATAATTGCCGTTTAGTAGGTTATTCAAGAGTTGCAGTCCGCAATAAATACGTTGTAACTGGACAGGAAAGCAACCCGCAATCGGCAACTATTCATAGCACCATACGTTAGGCATAATAAGCTCGCTGGCGCAACATTTAGACAATTTTATTGTTAATATTTTGGGTTTACTTTATCTTTGAAAAAAATAGGTTGAATTATGAATATAGCAGAATTGAAATTGAAATTTTTTAGGCAAATAGACGGTCTTGACAAAGACAAGTTAGAAGAAGCTTATGGAGTTTTATTAAACTATATTAATAGCAAGGACGATTTAGATGAATGGAGCAACTTGACTGCTGAACAACAAAAAGGAATTATTGACAGCATTGAGCAACTTGAGAATAATCAAGGAATTTCTCATAATGAAGTAATAAAGAAATACAAGAATAAATACAATGCGTAAAGAAATAATTTGGTCTCCATTAGCTGAAGAAGACTTAGGAAATATTCTTGAATATCTTGCTGAAAATTGGAATCAAAAAGTAATAATTCGCTTTCTCAATAAGATTGACCTTGTAACTGACCAGATTACTAAAGTTCCAAATCAATATCCAATTATTAACAGAAAACTACAAGTAAGAAAGTGCGTAGTGACAAAACAGAATACTCTTTTCTACCGTGAAAATGAAAAGCGAATTGAAATATTGAGACTATACGATACACGACAAGATCCTAAAAAATTAAAATTTTCGTGAGCTTACAATGTCTAACATGGCTTCAAACTTCAGGCGGGGGTCTGTGTCGGTCTGACAAAAAATGCTATCTTTAGGTTTTATTAACGAGACTGGTATCCAAGGTGCTCATCCGCCCAAAGCTTAAGCCAGGATCGTTATAAGTAAAAGGGCGTGAAAAAACACATGAATTTGTTTCCTTTTTAGGAAACTTTTTCTATTTTTGTAAGTATAAAATATTGTGACAGTGAAAAAGTTTGAAATAGTAATTCTTGAAACGGTTAGACAGTTTTTGAAAAAGCTTGATAAGAAGGCAAGTTCTAAGATAGTTTTCAACATGAGAAAGGCTCAGGTAACTGTTGACCCTGAATTATTCAAGAAATTGACAGATGAAATCTGGGAATTCAGAACAAAGTATAACAAGAATTACTATCGACTCTTAGCTTTTTGGGACAAGACAGACAATAAGGAAACTTTGGTTGTTTGTGCTCATGGATTCATTAAGAAAACCAAGAAAACTCCCAAATCGGATATTGAAAAAGCTAAATTGATAATGAAAAAGTACTTTGAAAATGGAAACAAATAAAGAAATAAGAAAAGAAGATTTAAAGCAATATTCATTAGACCAAATCACCGATGAAATTGTTGGAAAAGAAGGTACAGAAGAAAGAAAGCAGTTTGAATTTGAATTGCAACTTGATTTGCTTGGTGATATTGTTAGGCAGACAAGAAAGGAAAGGCATTTGACGCAGGCTCAACTGGGAGAATTGATTGGTGTTAAGAAAGCGCAAATCTCAAAAATTGAAAATAATATTAAAGACGTTAGGTTTTCGACTATTATGAAAGTTTTTAACGCTCTGAAAGCTAAAATCAAATTGTCGGTTGAATTAGACAATTCAGAATTGAATATTGCTTAAACTTCACGCCCTTCAACTTATAACAGCGGGTCATAAAGCATACGGGTTTTTGGTGGTTTTTTGACAATTAATGTTATCTTTAGGTTTGGTTTTCGGGGGACACTGAAACACGGCGGCGATCCCGCACATAATGCTACCCGCGGACCGTCAGACTGTCTAAAAACCCCTTATTAACAATTCCAAAGAACTTACTAACAATTAAGTATTTATAGGATTACAAAATTGACAACTTCTTTGTTTATCAGTAATTTAGAAGAAACAAAGTTAAAACCCATGAAATTTATTCCAGGAACAAACCGAAAACAAATCAACCTGTTCCCGGTATCTCTTGATGAATCCATTGAACAAGATAATGAAGTCCGATTAATAGACCGTTTTGTTGATATTTTACCATTGGATAAGTATGGTTTTAAGGAGGATTTCTCCGAGAATGGGCGTCCATGCTATCATCCTGGAGTTTTACTAAAACTCTATATTTATGGATACATGAACAAGGTACGTTCATCAAGAGGCCTGGAAAAGGAATGTAAACGCAATATTGAAGTAATGTGGTTATTACAATGACTGAACCCTGACCACAATACCATTTCCAACTTTCGCAGGGACAATAGCAAAGCCATAAAAAAAGTATTTAGGGCAACTGTATCAATAGCAAGAAACTTTAATCTTATTGGAGGGAAACTATTGGGAGGAGACAGTACCAAATTTAGGGCACAAAACAGCAAAAAGAATAATTACAATCAAGCAAAGAAGGGCGGCAGCGGATGTTGGGTTGATCTTTATTGTCTATAACATGAGAAGGATAATAAATATAGTTGGTTACAAGGCATTCAGGGTTTACATGCAAGGTATTTTGATTTATTTTTTGA